>CAZFLX010000005.1:0-93382 GCA_964519885.1 uncultured Francisella sp.
GGTTATGCTCTACCAACTGAGCTAATCCCGCATCAAAATGAAGTCTCTATTATGACGGATGAAGCACCTTTAGTCAAGGCTTTCATCGCTATTTTCTTCATAATCAGCTTCATCATTCGCTGTAGATGATTGAGTAGGATCATGCAAGGCTTTAAGCATCTTGAATAAGATTCGGGCATGTTTAGGCGCTTTCGCTTGTTCCTTTTCTTGTCTCGCTAAACGAATGGTTTGCCGAAATTCATGGCGATCTGCATGAGGAAAAACCTCAAGCAAATCTCCCAATACACTGTCACCCTCAGCGATTAAACGATCTCGCCAGTGTTCACAACGATGGTGCATGGCAATGGCTTGCTTAGAGTCGCCATGAACTAAACCCAGTGTGGTTTGAATTTGCTCTGCCCAATCTGCTTGGCGAATACATTTACCCAAATAATTGCGCTGACGACGATAGGCCGGACCGTAGCTCATTTTTTTCATCATGGCTAATCCAGCTAAAAAATCCTCGTCAAAAAAGGTAAACTTTTTAAGTTGCTCTTTACTCAACTCAAGCAGTTCAGGAACCAAGTCAGTTTGTGCTTTCGCATCACGCTTCTGTGCCGATCGACTGGGACCATCATAATTATAAAATTCGTCATCTGAAAGTGACGTATCATTCATCGCATTTTTTTTCATGAACTAACCACATTAGATAATATATGTTCCTGACGCGCAAAACGCTCGGCATTGGCAACCACATCAGGAATCGAAATACCTTCATGCCAATTGGCACGGGTAACCATATTCGGACATTCTTCCGACAAAATTTGTCGAATCTGGGCCACTTTCTCTAAGTGACCTAAATGGTACTGGGCAATAGCATGAGGCCAAAGTTTAACTTGGCTAAACTCCGGTTGCCCTTTAATCCCTAACAAAGGCGTTAAATCCCGCACAACCTGTTGAATCAAGGTGGCTTCATCTCGTGTCGCCACCAGCGGATTACGGCTCCCACCAATAAAACAACTTAACAATACCTTACCCTCTGGGGCACGCTGCGGAAAAATACTGGTGGAAAAAATCGCCCCTAAAGTTTGAATACCCAAGCTACGTGGAATCAAGACACCAAAACCATTTAGCTCATGCTCAATTTGTTGACGATCGAACCCCAATGCCACCACCGCTAAAGGCGGTGATTCAATAGATGCCAATAACTGCGCTGCTTTAGGCGACAAGGGGGCGAATAATTTAGCCGCATCCGGTGCATCAAGTGTCACAATGACTTTACGCGTTTCGTAAGCCTCACCAGACACAGTGATTACCCGCCAACCCGCATCAGATTTTTCTAATCGAGCCACTGGCGATGAGGTACGAACCTGATCACCCAAATGCTTCGCCAAGGCTAAGGGCAAAGTCTGCATACCCTGACGAAAACTAATCATGTGGTTTGATGGCACGAACTTGCCTTCGGCACGATCTTTTTTACGTTGCTTCATGCGCCCGATCATGCCTTTAAAAATAGAACCCTGATCTTTTTCCATTAACCAAAGTTTATGAAAAGCAGCTTGCACTGAAATTTTGTCTGGATTACCCGCAAAAATTCCCGAAACAAAAGGGTCTAACACCCAATCTTTCCATTCTTTACCCAATCGACGGGTAACAAAATCCGCAATCGACTCTTCACCCATGCCACGACCGCGAAAAGGCTCCCACAGTAAACTCAGCTTAGATAAAGGACTGACTAAAGGCGTTTTAATCAAGGCACCAATAGATAATGGCAGCGCCCAAAGTTGATTACCGCGCACAACAAAACGATTTTTCGATTGATCATTAGCCACCACCACTTGATCACGCAAATTCAGTTGATCTATTAATGCATCTAAGTGCTGAGAAGACAACAGACCAGAGTTAGCACCGACATCGACTTGCCAACCATCATGAACTTGGGTTTGAATGCGCCCACCCACAGTTTCATTGGCTTCTAGCACCGTGACACTAAAACCAGCCTGTTGCAAGTAATAGGCGGTGCTTAAACCAGAAAGTCCTGCACCTATCACCAAATAATCCGTCATCTTGCATTTCCTTGTTGGCTAACACAGTGTGCTAAAAAAGTGGCTTCATCCCAAACCAGCACACCCAACTGTTCGGCTTTCGTCAATTTACTGCCAGCCGCTTCTCCGGCAATCAGTAAATCGGTCTTAGCTGAAACACTGCCAGTAACTTTAGCACCGAGCGATTCTAAAATAACCTTCGCTTCATCCCGACTCATTTGCTGGAGCGTTCCCGTCAGCACAACCACCTTATTCAGTAACGGCGAATCCATAACCGCAGGAATTGTTTCCACGGGCGACCAATGAACCCCTAACCAACGCAGTTGCTCAATAACCTCGCAATTATGTGGTTGGGCAAAAAACTGCACAATCTCTTTGGCAACGATGGCACCAACATCCCGAACTTGCATCAAACTGGCTTCATCAGCTTTCATCAGTTCGTCTAAATTACCGAAATGTTTAGCCAAAGACTTGGCGGTGACTTCGCCAACTTCGGGTATACCTAAGGCATAAATAAATCGCGGTAGACTGGTCTCTTTACTGACTTCAATCGCATCCAATAAGTTGGTGGCCGACTTTTCACCCATGCGATCCAGACTGAGTAATTGCATCAATGTTAAGCGATACAAATCATCGGCATGAGCTACTAATCCACTCGCCAACAATTGTTCAATAACCTTACCACCCAACCCCTGAATGTCCATGGCTTTGCGTGACACAAAATGTTCTAAAGCGCGTTGCTTTTGCGCTGGGCAATATAGCCCACCACTACATCGATGAACCGACTTATCTTCTTCTTGTACCACAGCAGAACCACAAACAGGACAAGCCGTCGGCATGCTAAAAGGCTGGGAATCTTCGCGTCTAAGCTGAGCCACAACGGCAACCACTTCAGGAATCACATCACCCGCCCGGCGTACCACGACAGTATCGCCGACACGAACATCCTTGCGGGCAATCTCGTCGGCATTGTGCAAGGTAGCATTACTAACCATCACGCCACCCACCGCGACAGGCGTTAAACGAGCAACAGGCGTTAATGCGCCGGTACGCCCAACTTGAATATCGATAGCCTCCAACTGAGTCCACACCTCTTGGGCAGGAAACTTGTGCGCAATCGCCCAACGAGGAAACTTAGCCGTCATACCCAACTGTTGTTGCAGGATGCGGTCATCGAGCTTGTAAACAACACCATCAATGTCATAATCTAGCTGATCACGCTGAAGCGCCATCTGTTCATAATAGGACATCAGGCCATCAAGACTATCCACCTGAGCTATTTCTTTGGCAAGCTGAAAGCCCCAATCACCCAATTGTTGCAATAAAGCCGTATGTGAATTCGGCAAAAGGGTTGGATCATCAACATAACCCACCGCATAAGCGAAGAACTGCAAGTGTCTTTCGGCGGTAATGCGCGCATCCAGTTGTCTTAAACTACCTGCTGCTGCATTACGCGGGTTGGCAAATGATTTTAGCCCCTGGGCAATTTGACGCGCATTTAATGCCTCAAATGCACGCTTAGACATCACCACTTCACCACGCACTTCTAACAATTCTGGCAATGAATCTCCCCGAAGCTGTAAAGGAATATTGCGTAAAGTTCGTACATTAGCTGTGACCAACTCACCCACCACACCATCTCCTCGTGTGGTGGCATGCTGCAAAACACCTTGCTGATAGGTCAGATTAATTGCCAAGCCATCCAATTTAGGTTCGACGCAAAAACACGGGCTGGCATTAGGCGCTAGTGACAGTATCCGTTGCCAAAAAGCCTGCACATCTTCAAGACTAAAAGCATTGTCGAGCGAATACATGCCTTGCAAATGAGCGCGAGATTCGAACTTAGCTTGAATACCACCGGCAACACGTTGGGTGGGTGAATTGGCTGAAATGAGTTGTGGAAAATCCGATTCCAACTGTTTGAGCTGTTGCATCAGCCGATCGTATTCAGCATCAGCAACCAGTGGTGCATCTAAGACATAATAAGCGTGGTCATAATCAGAAATTTGCCGAACCAGGCGCTGCCAATTTTCTAGCACTTCAGGAGTTATGTCTCGCATCAACTATCGCACAACAATTTAGAAAGTCAGACTTTGTGCATACTCACGCATGGCTTTTAAGTCTGATTCTTTAATCAAATGACGGTGCGAGTCGTAGAGTTTAGCACCTAAGTTTTGTGATACTTTGCGTGCTACGGTGATAAATTCATCCATAGCGCGATAAGGCGTAATGGCGTTAGGCAACTCTAATACCAAAGCAACACCGGGGGATTCAAAATCTTGATCATCCACAGCAGGGAAATAACCTGGCTCGACCACGTTGGCGATACGGAAAATAATATTGCCATTAGTATCTTGTTTAACGTATGTGCCATCATGATGCAAGCTCAGGCGTGACGCTTCCATAGCAAGGTGCAATTGCATACGTGTAAATTTCGCTGCAGCAGATAAGACCAATAACGCAAATAACTGATTTTGTGTTGTTTCTGACGATTCACTGGGCTGACTGGACGTTAACGCAGGTTGTAAGCTCGCTTTCTCCGTAACACCTACATCATTCATACGCGACGACAAGGCTACTTCTTCAGCTTGCACATAAGTACTTTCCTCAACCGCTGGCATCATAACTAAATCCGCAGCCGGACTTTCAGTAAACAATGGCGTTTGAGTCTGTGGCGCAACAGTGGGAGTTGTTTCGTTTAACTGCCTGTCTCTAGGAGACATACCTTGACGAGCCGTTTGTACTAAATGACTGGCGTTGGCTGTTTTGTCGGCAATTTCTCGCTTTATTGGCGTGACTTCAAACCCTTCATCAGCAGGGGTTTCAGCAGGCAAGGGTTCAGCACGAAAGGCACGTTGAATGGGTTCATTTTTGCTCTTTTTACCCCACCAATACAAGCTTCCGACGAAGACCACTGCGCAGACAATTAAAATAATTTGTAACTCGGTCATGCATCTCTCCAAACCCATTAACTCAGCTTTTTCACCAAGTGAACATGAGTTAGTCATAATTTTGATTATAGAATAACCCTATTCTACAATAGCACTAGGTTAAAAACCATGATTAGAAGACTTTTTAACCGCCGCTTTACCCTTTAACAGATGGGGCGTTGCGCTTTGTTGGAGATAATTAAAGGATAATGAGCATGAATTACCAACCCGGACTGGCGATAGGCATTGATTGCGGTACTTCTGGTATTCGCGTTGTTGCCCTCAATGCTGAGGAAAGCTGTGTTGCACAAGCCAGCCAGCCCTTAACGCAACAAACGCCACAAGCCTGGTGGCAAACCACCCTTGCAGTGTTGGATGAACTATTTGATCAGCTCAATTCAAGTCTCGACTTAAGTCGATACCCCATCGCTTTCAGCCTAGATGCGACTTCATCTAGCCTGTTACTAATCAATAACCAAGGTGAACCCATTAGCGATGTGCTCATGTACTATGACGCTCGTGCTGAAAGTGCTCAACATATCAAGCCGCATTTATCTGCCAACTCAGGGGCTCAAGGCGCACAAAGTAGTCTAGCGAAAGCATTCGCATTAAGTCAGCTCTGGATTAAACAAGATACAAACTGGATGGTGTGTCATCAAGCTGACTGGTTAATGCTTCAACTCACAGGTCAACTGGGTATCAGTGATGAAAATAACTGCTTAAAATTGGGTTATGATCCCGTCAAGCGCGAATGGGAAGCCGCTGCGCTCAATTTCATTGGCAATGCTCACCTACCCCAAGTGGTTGAACCCGGCAATATCATTACAGAATTGAAAAGCACGCTCCGTCAGCGTTGGAAACTCAGCCAACCCGTCGTCGTTTGTGCGGGTACAACTGATAGTATCGCTGCCTTCTTAGCAACCGGAGCGAATCGTATTGGCGATGCCAGTATTGCTTTAGGTAGCACATTGGCTTTTAAAATACTTAGCAAGCACCACTATTTTGATGCGAGTCAAGGTATTTATAGTCACCGATTGGGGAATCAATGGTTGGTGGGAGGTGCTTCGAATGCTGGCGGAGCGAGTTTATTAGAAAAATTTTCGCTCACAAGGCTCAAACAACTCGCTAATCAAACTCCCTTAGCAGATTGTCCAATGAGCGACTACTACCCACTGCCTCAGCACTGCTCGGGTGAGCGATTTCCTCACATCAACCTAAGACAAAACCAGCTAATCCTGGGTGATGATCTAAGCGAATCTCAACGATTTGCCTGTGTGGTGAGTGGTTTGGTTAAGATAGAAGCCTTGGGCTGGCAACGACTGAGTGATCGTTGCCAACAGCCCATTCTTCGTTTGTATGCCACCGGCGGTGGAATGAAAAATTCAGCTTGGGCGTTATTAAGAGAAACGCAATTACCTTATCAACACCATCAACCCAAATCTGAATTGGCCGCTTGGGGAGCGGCCAGCTTAGCAAAGAAAGGACTAGCGCAAATGGCGAGCGTGCAAACGACGTAACTCAGCAAGATTGAGATAATCACTGCTCATATCGCCTGCTAAGATGCCTGCGGGTGCATCAGGTTCACCCATGTCAGATAGGACTAGTGCAGCGCCCGTAAAATCATCGTGCTGCGTGTAGCCATTCACCGTAATCACTGTTTTAATACCCGCTCCTCGTGCTGAACGAATACCATTGTAAGAATCTTCAAAAGCTAAACAGTCTGACGCACGCAAACGCATCTCAGCTAAAGCATAATCATAAATATCTGGTGCGGGTTTCTTAGCCGGCACAATATCGCCCGCTGCAATCACCTCAAACCAATTCAAACTCTCTGCGCCCAAGGTGTGCGTTAATAAAGCCGTCACGTTAGCCGGAGTGGTGGTGGTAGCAATGGCTAATCGAATACCGGCTGATCTGGCTTCGTTAATGAGTCGCTCGACACCAGAGCGCAATGGAATTTTACCCTCGGACAAGAGTTGCGTGTAAATATCCGTTTTTTTGGCTTGTAATTCAACAATGCGTGCAGGCATGGCCTCATGCCATTCATTGGGTCGATGGGTTTTAATAAAGTGCGTCATACGCTCCTTGCCGCCGGTTACCGCTAGTAACTCACCATACAACGACTCGTCCCAGTGCCAATCTAATCCGGCATCGGCAAAAGCCATATTAAAAGCAATACGATGTCCGTCTCTTTCTGTATCCGCCAGCGTACCATCCACGTCAAAAATTAATGCTTGTAACACAAGGTTTTCCTTAATCTAGGTCATTTAATGGTGAAATTTTAGCATGAAAACGACTCATTTTACATTCAAGCCTTGTCTTCAGCAGCCAAAACTGGTATAAATCGCCCCTATTTGCTTGCCCACTAAAGGGGATTGAACACATGTCATCGACTCAACCAAAATTTCTTGAAGACTACCCAGCTTACCAACCCAAGCCAGGTGAGGAATATATGAGTCCAGAAATGCTGGAACATTTCCGTAACAAGCTACTCTGGTGGAAGTCTCAACTACTAGAAGAAATGAATGCCACCATTCATCACTTAAAAGAAGACTCGGCTATGCCTGCCGATCCCAATGACCGTGCTAGCCAAGAAGAAGAATTTAGCCTTGAGCTGCGTACCCGTGATCGTGAGCGTAAGTTGATTGCTAAGGTTGAAGCAACCATTAAACGCATTGACGAAGGCGATTTTGGTTACTGTGAAATCACCGGAGAAGAAATTGGCTTGGAACGCCTAGAGGCACGCCCAACCGCTACCATGACGGTTGAAGCAAAAGCCATGCAAGAGCTGCGTGAAAAACAAGGTGTTGCATAACAGACTTGTCATATTCGACTTTTTCAAAACCTCCTACGGGGCGTTTTGCCCCCTCTCCGACCGGTGATCTCCACCTGGGTTCACTGGTTGCCGCTACAGCCAGTTATCTGAATGTTAAACAACGACAGGGTAACTGGCTGGTTCGCATTGACGACATAGACACCCCACGTGTGGTTCCAGGTAGCCAAGAAACTATTTGTCGTCAGCTTGAAAGCTATGGTTTTGAGTGGGATAAACTGATTAACCAGTCACAACGCTTATCCTATTATCAAGACGCCTTGAGTGATTTAACCCAGCTAGGGTTAGTGTATCGATGCGATTGCACGCGCAAACAAATTCAACAACGACTTCACCAAAGTGGCCTCTACGATAACTTTTGCCGTCATCGTCAGTTGGTAAGTCAAGCCAACCAGAGTGTGCGTGTTGTAACTCCCGAAACACCTTGGAGGTGGCATGACACCATTCAAGGCACACAGTCGTTTGATTGGCAGAGCCAAAGTGGTGACTTCATCGTTAAGCGCGCCGACGGCATTTGGGCCTATCATCTGGTTGCTGCTGTGGACGATAGTGATGAAAGCATCACCGAAGTGATACGCGGAGCTGACTTACTCAGTGCTACTGCGCCACAACAATACCTGCAACAGTGTTTAAAGCGACCAATACCCATCTATTCCCATCACCCACTAATGCGCGATGCACAATCACAGGTTAAACTGTCTAAAGCGACTCATGCACCGGCCATTACCGCATTCGATGCGGTGAAAAATTTATGGCAAGTACTGAGCTTTCTCAATCAACACCCCCCTAGTGACCTCCAAACAGCGACTTTGCATGAGGTTTGGCAGTGGGCAATAGAAAATTGGTCTTTAGAAAAAATTAATCCCTCTACTGAGAGGGATTAAAGGGCATTGATTATTTAGCTTGCATGGAACATGGGAGGTTCATCCACCACATCAATTTTTTCGTCTAATCGAATGACCCGACCAATGTCTGTTACCCAAACCACCCCATCGCCTTTCTGTCCGGTACTGGCACATTCAGCAATAATCTGCAAGATACCTTCCACCAAATGATCGGGCGATAAAATAATGACCATCATTTTATTGCTGTAATCATTTAATTCATCAAACGGGTCTTCTTTCTTTTGCGGACGATATTTTTCATTACCCGTACACCCTTGAACCTTCATCACCGTCATACCGGGAAACTGCTTCAAGTTACGAAAGGCGCTCCGCATTTTTTCAATACGCGTCGGCTGAACAACGGCTTTAATCTCTTTCATCAATCACTCCTCGGCTTAGGCTTCGTGGCGCGGTTCTTCAAAATAACGATACAAGGTCGGTAACACCACCAAGGTCAGTAGCGTTGAGGTAATTAAGCCCCCAATCACCACAATCGCCAAGGGTTTCTGTACTTCCGAGCCGGGTCCTGTGGCAAACAAGAAAGGAATCAAACCCAGCATGGCGACCGTAGCCGTCATCATAACGGGACGGAAACGTTGCTGGCAAGCTTCTTTAAGCGCCTCAACGCGCTCTTTGCCTTCTTCAATCAAACTTCGAATGTAAGAAACTAATACCACCCCATTCAGTACCGCAATACCCCACAAGGCAATAAAGCCCACCGATGCAGGAACTGACAAGTATTCACCCGTAATCCATAGTGCAATGATACCGCCCACCGAAGCAAAGGGTAATACCAGCATAATCAGACCAGCCATACGAATTGAACTAAATAACAAGAACAATAAGAAGAAAATAGCCGCGACGGTAATCGGGATAATGATCATCAAATGGTTCATTGCACGAGACATGTTCTGGAATTGACCACCCCATTCATAGTAGTAACCTTCGGGTAATTTAACTTGAGCGTTCACTTTTTGCTGAAGTTCAGCCACAAAACCACCCAAATCTCGATCGGCAACGTTAATACCAATAACAATACGGCGCTTAGCATTTTCACGACTAACCTGCGCTGGGCCATCTTTCACCTCAACATCCGCCAACTCGCGCAAAGGCACTTTAGCGCCATTGGGTGAAATCAGCTGAATATCACGGATGGCTTCGACATCGTTACGATACTCGACAGGGAAACGCAACACCATGTTAAAACGACGCTCACCTTCGTAAATTTGCGTCGCCACCTTACCACCAATGGCTGTTTCAATAATTGCCTGAACATCTGCGACGTTGAGACCATGACGCGCAATGATTTTGCGATGAATGTCCACATCTAAATACTGCTGACCGGTTACACGCTCCACACGAATGTCTTGCGAGCCTTGAATAGCTGAGGCTACCTTAGCAATTTCATCGGCTTTCTTCTTCAGCAGCATCAAATCATCACCGAAGATTTTCACCGCCACATCGGCTTTTACCCCTGTTACCATTTCATCAACACGGTCTGAAATGGGCTGCGCCATAACAATTTGTGAACCGTGTAAATTACTGAGTTTTTGACGCATGGCTTCAGTAATGGTGTCTTGATTCCAACCTTCAGGCCATTGATCACGTGGCAATAAAGACACAATCGGTGTCGATTCATTTTGCGCTTGAGGATCGGCAGGACTTTCACCACGACCCAAACCTGAAATCGCCGACTTAACACCCGGCACTTCCATGACTAGGCGCATGGCTTCTTTTTCGATTTCAATCGACTCTTCCAAACTAATATTGGGTAGTCGGAACACATTCGGCACTATCGATCCCTCTTTCATTTCGGGAATAAAAGCCGTACCCAATGAGCCAAATAAACTGAATGTAGCGACCAATAGTGCCACGGCAGCACCAATGACTTTTTTCTCATTACTCAAAGCCCAATTAAGTAGCTTGGTATAGGGTTTCTTTAAGAAAGCCACCAAACGGGTATCATGCTCGGCACCACCTTTTAGCATATAAGAAGCTAACACAGGTGTTAGTGTTAATGACAACACCAAAGATACCGTTAAAGCAATGGCAATGGTATAGGCTAAAGGCGCAAACATTTTGCCTTCCATGCCTTCCAGTGTCATTAGTGGTAAGAACACCAAAATAATGATACCCACACCAAATACCACAGGTGTCGCTACTTCACTGGCAGCATTAAAAATGACGCGGATGCGACTTTCGTGCTTATTAGCGGGATCACCCAAGCGGGCGTAGGCATTTTCAACCACCACCACTGAGCCATCCACCATTAAACCAATGGCAATCGCCAACCCTCCCAGTGACATGAGGTTAGCGGATAAGTCCACTTCATTCATAATAAAGAAGGTAATTAAGGGCGTGAGCAATAAGGTTCCGACCACAATCAATGAAGAACGCAGATCGCCCAAGAAAAGCACCACAATAATAATCACGAAGACGATGGCTTCTAATAGCACCTTAACCACGGTAAATAAGGCGGCATCGACCAATTCACTGCGGTCGTAATAGGGCACAATTTTTAGCCCATCGGGCAACATACCCGAATCGTTAATTTCCTTCACGCGATCTTGAATGCGACTAACCACTTCCTTAGCGTTACCGCCGCGCAACATCATAACAATACCACCAACCGCTTCGGTGGTGCCGTTTTGAATCACCGCACCCACTCGTACGGCATGACCAATTTCAACCTTTGCTACGTCTTTAATGTAAACCGGGATACCATCCACTTCTTTCAAGACAATATTGCCAACGTCGTCTAGGTCTTCAATCAACCCTAACCCACGAACCAGATACTGTTCAGCATGTTGCTGTAAAATACCACCACCGGCATTAGCATTATTCTTTTCGAGTGCTTCCAACACGTCTGTTAGGCTAATTTGATAATGCATTAAACGCGTTGGATCGGCCAAAACATGATATTCGCGTTGATACCCCCCTTGGGAGTTAATTTCAGCGACACCTGGAATACCACGTAATAAGGGGCGCACCACCCAATCTTGCACCGTGCGACGTGCCATTAATACTTCTTGTGACAACTCACCCGCTTTATCATCCCCTTCGGCATTTAGGGTATATTGATAAACCTCACCCAGACCAGTCGATACTGGTCCCAATACGGGGGTAACCCCAGCAGGTAGTTTATCCTTCACCTCCATCATGCGTTCCATCACTAATTGGCGCGCAAAATAGACGTCAGTATCATCATTAAAGACTAGGGTGATTAAGGAAAGACCATTTTTGTTCAACGAGCGCAACTCTTCCAAGCCTGGCAAACCCGTCATGGCAATTTCTAGGGGAACGGTAATTAAACGCTCCACTTCATCGGGTGATTTACCGGCAGCATCGGTAGCAACTTGAACTTGAATATTGGTGACATCAGGAAAAGCATCAACGGAAAGATTTTGAACACCACGAAGCCCAAACATCAACCCAATGACAGCAAATGCCAACACGATTAGGCGTTGGCGTAAGGAAGCACGAATTAAACTTGGAATCATTGGTTTACTCCCCGTTTAACTTAAGCAGACGATCAGCGTTTAAGTAAAACACCCCATCCGACACAATTTCCTGACCTGCTTTTAACCCTGATTCAACCGGACGCTTACCGTTTTCTTCTTCACCTAATTTAACAGTGATCAGTTCGAATTGTTCTGCAGAAACCTTAATAAAAACTTTATCGACATTTTCTTCGCGCACAATGGCTGTTTCGGGAATCGCCAAACGCTTTTTCGCTTTTCCTTCAATAATCAGCGTAGCTAACATATCGGGTTTAAGGCGACCATCTTGATTATCTAAAACTGCACGCACCCTAAGTGTACGGGTTTGCGGCGTCACAGTATCAGCAACATAACTAAGCTGAGTTTTGCGCTCTTCACTCGCTAACGCAGGGATGGTTACTGTCACCGCTTTTTCACGGTACATATCGGCACTGTAACGCTCTGGCACTTCACCCACCACCCAAATTTGCGCTAAATCGGCAATGGTATAGGCTAAATCAGCTGGCTCTAACACTTGGCCTTGTGATACTTTACGGTCTATCACTACGCCATCAATCGGGGCTCTTAATGAAGTGACCGACTGAATTTTACGTGACCGTTCCAATTGTTTAATGTCAGCGTCGGTCATACCCAAAATATGCATGCGATCACGCGCTGCTTGCCATTCCGCTTCATTCGACACCAACTCGCTCTCACGGCGTTGTTGTTCGGCAGCAGCAATCACGCCTTCTTTAAATAACAATTGGGCACGGGCCGCTGCTTTACGCGCTAAATCGTATTGAGATTGCGCTTGCAAGTATGTCAACTGAGCTTCAGCTAATGCGGGAGAATGCACCATCGCCAACACATCGCCTTTCTTAACCTGGTCACCACGTAATACTTTAATTTCAGTTACGCGACCGGAAACCGTGGTACCCACACGAGCCACCCGCTTTTCATCAAGTTCAATACTGCCAGACACTTTAAGTTGAGTGCGCCAATCCACTTCTTCAACCTTAGTAAAACTTAATCTGGCTAATAATTCTGCACTGGGTTTGACCAATGCTTGATTTTGACTGGTTTGATCTTGTGGTGCTTTAGCGGTATCGACAGCTTTATCGCTTTGATCACAGGCGGCTAACAACAAAATGCTCGATAGGGTCATGGTTGTTAAGATTTTTTTCATCGGATTATTCTCCTACCGCTTGAGTCAGTTGTTGAATGTCCATACAGGCGTAGCGACGTTCAAATTGATTGGTTAAGTAGCCACGTTTAACCGAGGCTAAAGTGCGCTGGGCATCAATAAAATCTAAAATACCGCGTTCACCATATTTGTAAGCAGCTTGCGCTACCTGAAAGGCTGACTCGGCTTCTTTCAACAACCCTGATTCGTAACTGACGAGCTGAGCATTGGCATTTTGATAACGAATAAAGGCTTGTGACCAATCCTGCTTGAGTTGACGCTCTACCGCCATCACAGTGGCTTCTGATTGTTTCTGTTTCGCTCTTGCTGAGGCAATTTGACCATCACGTTGGTTAAATAAGGGTAATGGCAAATTAATGCCTAACTTGTAGCGATCTATTCCCTGCTCTTGCTCACCACCCAAGGTAAAAGTTGGCTGCGGAGTAACCAAGGCTTGTTCGAAGCGCGTACTGGCTTGGTCTTTAGCTAAGTTGGCTTTAGCAGCTTGATAAAGTGGGTATTGACTCACCAAATCATCGAATGGTTGTTGAGGAAGTCGGCATAATTGATTATCGGCAGGAAGCTGATCGACGATTTCAGGCACTGTCGCTAAACCCAGTAACTCACCCAACTGCTGACGTGCCAGCAAATATTGTTGTTCAGCAGCGTTAAAGCGGGTTTGACTGGTTAACCATTCAGCTTCCGCTTTCACGCCTTCATAACGCGCCGACTCACCGACTTTTACCTTAAGTTGAACCGCATCTCTGAGTTTTTCTAATAACTGTAATTCATCTTTAGCCAGTTGCATTTCTTGTTTGCGCTGAGCAACCTGATAATAAGCGCGTTGAATTTGGGTTTTTAATTGTCGTTGCACCAACAAGGCTTGTTGTGTGGCGATTTCAATGCCTTGGTCCGCCCCTAACTGACGAAATTCACGTACGCTAGGCGTTTCAACCGGAAATGCCATCGCCAGCGACTGACGATCTTTGGTTTCAGTCACCACATCTAAGCTAGGATTGAGATACTGCCCCGCAGTCACGCGGTCGGCTTGTGATTGCTCAATAAAGGCTTGCGCGGCTTGCCATTGAGGGTGCTCTTTAAGCAATGCCATTGCTTGGGATAAGGTTAGAGAATTCGCTTGAACTGAAGTTGTCATGAGTGTAGCACTGATGACTAGAGGTAACATTAGCTTCATTCGCTTATCCGCCATAATTAAAATTTATAACCTATTATGCACCCTTTATGGTTTAATTGGAATCAATCTCATTCATTTTTTTGATTTTTGCATATTTATCGAGTGCTTTTTTTCGTGCAACATCATGATCTACAATAGGAAAAGGATAATCTTTACCTAACACCAACCCTGCTAGTTGACGCTCAAGTGCCGACATTTGCCAAGGGGCATGTACGGCTTTTGCATCAAGTTTACTTAGTTCAGGCACGTATTTTTTAATGAACTTACCTTCGGCATCAAACTTTTCGGATTGTAACACAGGGTTAAAAATGCGAAACGGCTGTGCCGCATCACAACCGGTTGATGACGCCCATTGCCAGCCGCCATTGTTGGCAGACAGGTCAAAATCAAGGAGTTGTTGAGCAAAGTAAGCTTCGCCCCATTGCCAGTTAATATCCAAGTCTTTGATTAAAAAGGCGGCAACAATCATGCGCAATCGGTTATGCATAAATCCTGTTTGATTCAGCTGTCGCATGGCGGCATCGACAATCGGATAACCGGTGCGCCCTTCACACCAAGCATCGAACCAATCCTGACGATTACCCCACGGCTGATTACGCCATTCCGCTTTGTAAGCTTGATGCGCCGCATTGGGGTGGTGATACAAAAATTGCATGTAAAACTCACGCCAAATCAATTCCGATAACCAGGTAGCAGCACCCTCTCCACCCTGCATCCAGGCGGCTAAAGCGAGCTGTCTTACCGAGATGGTGCCAAAACGCAAATGTACCGACAAATACGAAACCCCTTTTATACCCGGAAAATCGCGTTTATCTTTGTAAAAACTCATGCGTTGTTGAAAGTCTTGCCACGCCAAGCTTGCTCCCGACTCACCCGCTTTAACCCGCAAAGCTTGACGTTCAAAGCCCAGTGATTCAAGCGTAACGCGTTGAACCGGCAGCTGATCGGCAGCATACAAATGCTTACTAAAACTTGACGTATCAAAACTCCTCAGATCATCGATGCTCAGCCGTTTTAGCCAAGCATTTTTATAAGGCGTGAATACCGTCAGTGGTGTGCCTTTTTGCGAAAGCACTTCATCCTTAGCAAATACGACTTGATCTTTAATAAGGTGCAAGCTTCTATTGTCTGATTTGAGCGAGGCTTCTACTTGAGCATCGCGCGCTCTGGCATAGGGTTCATAATCCTCCCCCGCATAAACCGCATCGGCATTGAATTGTTTAGCCAACTGAGGAATCAATTCAATCGGATTACCAGCATAAACCTGCAAGCGTCCACCCTGTGACTCAATCTGCTCTGCCAATTCGGTTAATGACTCGTCGATAAACGTTAACCGCCGATCATTTTTTGGCAGGTTTGAAAGAATCTGGTTATCAAAAATGAATAGCGGAATCACCGCTGAGTGTTGGCTTAGTGCTTGGTAAAGGGTTGCATTATCGGTAAGACGCAAATCTCGACGAAACCACATCAACGCAATTGAATCTGCTTTGTTCATTATTTGTCCCTATAAAACAAAAAAGCTGGGCAATGACCCAGCTTTAATTCATGATGTTGATAAGTCAACAACAATCATCGTAATGGAATATCAATTTCCAGCATATCAATGCCATTTTGTGTTTCCATCAACACACGCACAGCATCTCTATCAACCGGAACATATTTGGCGATAACGGCAATAATTTCTTCACGCATTTGTGGCAAATAACTGGCTGAACGCGATTCACTACGACCAGCGGCAATCATCACCCCTAAACGATCTTTAGCCAAAGCTGCGCTATTGGTCTTTTTCTTGAAAAGGTCAAATAAACTCATACTGAGACACCTTAATTAAGAAAAGAGACGAGCAAACAGGCCTTTTTTCTCGGCTGTTAAGAAACGCTGCGGCACATCTTCACCTAAATAACGTGCCACGATATCTCCATAAGCCAAAGAAGCATTTGATTCTGGCGCATTCAGCACCACTGGCATACCTGCGTTGGATGATGACAACACCTCTTGACCTTCGGGTACAGCACCCAAAAACTTAACCGCTAAGAGTTCGATAATGTCTTGATAGCTAAGCATTTCACCCGCATCAACACGATTCGGATTATAACGTGTTACCACTAGGTACTCGTTAATACGTTGACCTGTCTCGCCTTTCTTCGATTTGGCTTGCAGAATACCTAAAATGCGGTCAGAGTCACGTACAGAAGAAACTTCAGGATTGGTAACGACAAAAGCATCATCGGCAAAGCGTAATGCCATTAGCGCACCCGTTTCGATACCCGCTGGCGAATCACAAATAATGTAATCAAAACCGTCCGCTTTTAATTCTTCAATGACCTTTTCCACACCCGCTTCATGCAAGGCATCTTTGTCACGTGTTTGCGAGGCTGGCAGAATATATAAATTTTCCACCCGCTTATCGCGAATCAGCGCTTGTTTGAGTGTTGCTTCACCATGAATAACGTGCACAAAGTCATACACGACGCGGCGCTCAACCCCCATAATAAGGTCTAGATTACGCAAACCTACGTCGAAATCAATCACCGCAACTTTGTAACCGCGCAATGCTAAAGCGGTTGAAATGTTTGCTGAAGTGGTGGTTTTACCCACACCGCCCTTACCTGAGGTTACCACAATTACTCTTGACACCTGAGCATCCTTTTTATAAAAATTATAAAATTATTAATCTAATGTTCTGAATTTTAAGCTATTTTGATCTAAATAGACTTCAACCCATCCCTGTTTCACCAACTGTGGAATATCATCGGCTAATAAAAACACACCGGCAATACTCACTAATTCTGGATTGAAGTTTTTAGCAATAATACGCGCCTCTCGGTCACCTGCTGCGCCAGCGTGGATACGTCCTCTGACTGAGCCCAGTACCGTTATATTACCACCAACAAATACCTCTGCTCCCGAATTGATGCCGCCTTCGACAATTACATCATTCATTAAATGCTTTTCAAATTGTCCTGAGCGTAGACTGGGAATACGCAAAGCCTTTTGCAGGCTAACCGTGTTCTTATCGGTTAGAGTGCCGCTTTCGGCTGTTACAGCGGCCGGTTTTTCGGTTACCGGTTCAGCGACAACTGGCGTTGTTGAGGCAGAAGTAGATGCTTGAGTGGAAGCAGTTTCTGCTGGTTTATCCGTTGATGCACTGGGTTTGAACACCGCCAAACCACACATTTCGGCATAATCAACTAAATGAGCGTCTTTAGTGCGTACACCCACCGGTGTTAACTGATGCTGGCGTAATAATTCGAGCAGTTGTGCCAATTGAACACTGCTCAAACCGCACAGAGGATCAACGACAACGGGAGCGCCACGCAAAAACTTACCCGCTTTGGCTAATTTAGTCGTCAACAACTCACCAATAGCCGTCATATCACTGGCATGGATTCTAACCAGCGTGAGTGACAACTGTGAGGATTTAAATTCTAACGCGTCAGACATGAGGTCTATCGACTTCCTTGGTTAAAGCAAATTTCTTAGCAGATCATCATACTCAATTCACAGCCGTGCCTACAAGCAAGAATCAGGGTTTTTTAAACTTTTTTCGTGCTTGTGCACAGTTTCTGTGGATAACTTTGTGTACCATCAAGGGAACAAGTCGGCAAGTCGCTGAAATCTCGTTAAAAGGCGAAATCGGTCATTGCACTGCTTACTTTTTAGGCAAGTGAGCAACGTCATTGCGCAAATAAGTCGGTAATGCCATTTGCGTATCCCAGCTTAAAAAGCCTTGGCTTAATCCTGTTTCTACTAGACTTAACAGTGACTTAATATCCACTGTCGGCTGAGCAGAAAAAAGCCTTTTTTCCATCTTGACAGCAGCATTTTCAAATAAATGCACATCACCCGCAACGACTGGGGGCAGCGGTTGTGTGGCAACTTGAGCGATAGAACTGATGCAATCTGGCATGAGTGTTTCGCCTGTCTGACTAAAATCGTAAACCGCCCAATAGATTTGGTTCATACGCGCATCGATGATTGCGCCAATTTGGTTGACTTGCGTCTGCAATTTGCCTTGCCAAGCCAAAGCCATCAACGTAGAAACACCTAGCGTCGGAATTGATCCAGCAAAAGCCAAACCCTGAACCACCGAAACGCCCACCCTAACCCCGGTAAATGAACCAGGACCTTTGGTGTATATTATGCCCTGCACATGCTGCATGCTTAAGTTAGCTTGAACGAGTAAAGACTCAATCATCGGCAAAATACGTTTGGTGTGCGATTGCGGTTGCATATCGCTCTCCGTCCAACACTGACCTTGATGACTTAACCCAATATGACAGCCTTGTCCCGTGGTATCGATCAGCAACCAAGTCGCTGACGCTGAAAAAGATGAAGTCATACTGCATGCGCCCCTATCGATTGAATAAATGCCACCGCTTCGGCATTGCTTCTGGTTTGTTTCATTGGCGGCAAAGCGGCTAAAATTTGCTTACCATAATGCTTTTGCGTGATGCGTGGATCACCAATCACCAATACGCCTGTGTCAGTTTCGCTGCGAATTAATCGTCCAGCGCCTTGAATCAACGCCATAGTGGCGTCGGGCAATTGCTCGCAAACAAAAGCCGACAAGCCCTTTTCTACCAACAAAGCTTCACGTGCTTGCGCAACAGGATCATCGGGCGGCGAAAAGGGAATCTTATCGATCACCACTAACGACAAAGCCGAACCCGAGACATCCACCCCTTCCCAAAAACTGGCGGTGGCTAAAAGTACGGCATTGCCTTTACTGCGAAAACTGGCAATGAGTTGATGGGCATCTTGTTCCCCTTGCACCAATAGCGGAAAAGGCAAATGCGGACGCAAGGTATCCGCAGCGAGTTGCATGGCTTTGTAACTGGTAAAAAGTAAAAATGCCCGCCCACCATTGGCAATAATTAATGGCCAAACACGACGCATTAACGCGAGGGTATATTCGGTGTGATTGGGTTCAGGCAATTGCGATGGTAAATAAAGCATCGCTTGTTCGGCGTACTGATAAGGACTTTGCCAACGGTGACATTCAGCATTCCACAAGCCAAGCTGTCGCTGAACATAATCAAATGACTCACCAACCGCCAAGGTAGCGGAGGTTAAAATCACACTGGCATAACTTTTCTTCATCGCGCTAGCAAAATCATCGGCAATGGATAAAGGCGTGGCATAAAGAAACCAATGGTTGTTTTGCGCTTCCGCCCAAGGCACGTTTTGGGCGTTATTGACTCCCCAATTCAGTGTCGCTTCCGCCAAACGTCCTAGCAAAGCAGCTTGAGCTTTAATAGTCGGACTACGATCGGCGGCTAAGGCCAGTTGCGGAAGTAATTGACGCCATTGCTCAATAAAATTGACCAAAGCTGTTTGTTGATTTTCTTGCGCCAGCCAATCTTCGGCTTTGAACTTACCCTTAACCCCTTCTGCGGTTTGTTGCCAAGCGGCTAAAGCGACGAGCGTATCTTGCAAGGCTTTATCACACGCAGGCATGTCACGAATTTCAGTGTTCATCAGTTGCGTAATTTCACGCAAACCATGCCCCCAAGACAAGGTACTGGCACTTTGACCCAAGGCTTGCACTAACACGGGAGCGAGCTGATGTGCCTCATCAATAATCAAACCATCTCGATCGGGCAAAATGGGACTTAATCCCGCCGCACGCAAGGCTAAATCTGCGCCTAGTAAATGATGATTGATGACAATAATATCGGCATCTTCAGCGTCTTTACGCAGTGCAGGATAGGCGCAATGGTCGGCATCGCAAGTGACCAAGGCACAAAATTCACTGCGTGCACAAACCTTATCCCAAGCAGGATTAGCGCGACTGCCCAACACCTCTGCCAACTCACCTGTGTTGCTGCGCCCCGCCCACTGCTTTACCTCTTGAATGGCAACTTGCAAGCCTTTTTGATGCGAAATAACCGCTTGTTGCGCAGCTTGATTCAGACGCTGATTACAAACGTAATTTTCACGTCCCTTCAGCACCGCAATACGGGCAGGAATGGACAAGGCATGGCATAATGCCGGTAAGTCACGCTTGGATAATTGATCCTGCAAACTTTTGGTCGCCGTGGTGATGATGATTTTTCGCCCAGAGAGCAGAGCAGCCACACCATAGGCAAAGGTTTTACCAATACCTGTACCCGCTTCGGCAATCAGCGTGCCACCCTGCCTTAAATGACGAAAACAAGCATCCGCCATTGCAACTTGACCCGAACGGGGTTGAAACTTACTGAAATACTGGGCAAGTAATCCATCGGCTGCGAAAGTGCGTTCTATTTCTTTATTCATGTCGCTATTTTAACCGCTTCAATCGCAGATAGAAGCTAAAAAAATGTATACTTTCGCACATGAACAAACAAATTGATATTTTATATGCGGATGATGACCTGATTGTGGTCAATAAACCACCGCAATTACTGAGTGTGCCAGGGCGCGGTGAACACAAACAAGACTGTCTGGTGAATCGTTTACAAGCGGATTTTGCTGGTGTGCGTATTGTCCATCGACTGGATTGCGACACTTCTGGCATTATGGTGTTAGCGATGCACGCAGAATCACATCGACGTCTGTCCAAACAATTTGAACTGCGCCAAGTGGATAAAACCTACCTCGCGCGAGTGGAAGGTCATCTGCCGACAGCTCAAGGGGGCATCGACTTACCGCTGGCGCTGGATTGGCACAATCGTCCGATGCACAAAGTCGATTTCATTTATGGTAAACATGCCGAAACGGGCTGGCAGGTACTGTCTGAAACGGAAACTACTACCTTAGTGCGCTTGTTTCCGCACACAGGAAGGTCGCACCAATTACGGGTACACATGCTGAGCATGGGATGTCCGATGGTTGGTGACATGCTTTATCACCCACGCCACGAAGAATATCATCGTATGTGTTTACATGCCGAAATGCTTGCCTTTAGTCATCCCCACAAGGGTGAGCCGATGCGCTTTCAGAATGAAGCTGACTTTTGAGTTCAACAATTCGCTAATTGAACCATTTATCGTCACTCAGTCTCTTTCTAATTGATGAAAAAACAGCTATGATAGAAGTGTATCACTATTAAAAACACTCTAATTAGAGGGCTAATATCATGATGAAATCACTACTAATTGTTGCTGTCGGTCTGGGTATCAGTGCGCCCAGCTTTGCGAGTGACGACCACGCCAAAAAGTTAATACAAGCCAACTGTGTCAGCTGTCACCAAGCAGACATTTACAAACGCGATAATCGCAAGGTGAAAAACCTGGCAAGCTTGGCAACTTTTGTTGAAAACTGTAATACGCAAACTGCCGCTGGTTGGTTTCCAGAAGATGTGGATGCGGTGGTGAAATACTTAAACGCGAACTATTATAAGTTTAAGTGAATTATCCAAGTCGCTCATTTAACCTCTCCCTTACTTAGGGAGAGGAGTTCTTGGCAATCAAATAACATTAAACACTAGGCACTGATTTAACAATTGGCTGTTGTTGAAATTACCTTCCACACGCCACCTTTCTTGGCTCCTTCATGCACTAACAAGCCTTCTTGTTGAAGTTTAGTAACCGCACGCTCTATAGTGGATGTGGCTTTACCTAACTGTGTGGCGACTTCGGCTAAGGAGAAGCTGGGATTGTCTTCCAGTAGGTTCAAAATCGCTTCGGGTGTTTTTACCCGCGTTTTTACCTGCATTTCTACCCGCGTTTTTTCGTTTGTGACGGGTTGGTTGTCAATCGCCTCTTGAAGACTTTGTTGTATCGCTTCGAGAAGAAATTCGATAAAGGTTGAACAATTACACCTGGCATCGGCTTCACCGAGCCTTAGGTAATAGTCGGCTTGTCGGTGTTTAATTACTGTTTCAACAGGCAAATACGCCAATAAAGGTTGCCATTGACTGAGAATAAGCGTTTGCCATAATCGCCCCATTCGTCCATTACCATCGCTGAAAGGATGGATAAACTCAAACTCGTAATGAAAAGCGGCCGAGGCAATCAGCGGATGGGCATCAGTATCTTTTAACCAATCGAATAAATCACTCATCAGACGTGGTAACTGACTGGCAGGCGGTGCGACGTGAATCACTTTATCTTCTTGATAAATACCTGCACCACCTGTGCGCCAATGACCCGCATTTTCAATCAATCCGCGCATGAGTATGCCGTGAGCTTTGAGCAAGTCATCAAGCTCGTAAGGGTTGAGTTGTTCCATCGCTTCATAGGCGGCAAAGGCATTATGCACTTCTTGAATTTCTTTGGGTGTTCCTAACACAGACTTACCATCCAATACTGCCGTTACTTGTTCGATACTGAGGGTATTTTGCTCAACAGCTAAGGAGGATTGAATCGTCTTAATCCGATTACCACGACGCAAGGCTGGTACGAGCGTATTCTTATTTACGGCTTTCCATACACCAATTAACTCCGAAATTTCAGAAACTAAGCGGATCATACGATTGGTGAGCGTAAAGGGTGGGTGATAGGTCATTTTATGTCACTAACTTCTTTCTGGACCTTTTCCCATATTGGGCAAATAGAATCGTAAAATCGGCTCAATACTGTTCTAAACCATTAGAGAACTGATACATATGTAACAACAAATCGAAAAATATGTTGTAATATTTGCTATTGTGACTTTAACCATCATGGGTCAGTTATCCAAAAATTTCGAATAACTGAAACTTTGCCTTAACCCATCAATCAATATAATCATCATCGTTATCGCGCCAAGTTTTGCGCGGTGTGGGTTTACGACTGAGTGTTGTTCTGGTTTGCGCCTGTCCACGATCAACCGACATCACTTTTCTTGGTGTCGGCAAGCTACCGCGTTGGCGTGTTTCCGAAGGACTCGTTCGCGACGGACGACGCTCGTTCGTTCCACGCGATCCATCGGGTGAAGCATCATCCCGATCATCACGCTTGCTGTAAGGCGAAAACGACATACGTGTGCCATCGCGATTAAATGGACGTGCTGCTTTGCGTGGTTCTGGTGCTTCCATTTTAGGCAAATCGACCATGCTTAACAGACTATTAATTTGTTCTAAACTCGCTGGCATGGTTTTGCCTTGGCGTAAGGTTTTCGGTAAGTTGATATTGCCAAACGCAATACGCTTCAAACGACTCACTTGAACACCTTGGCTTTCCCACAATCGTCGCACTTCGCGGTTACGACCCTCTAACAAGGTCACTTTATACCAACGGTTAATACTGTCGGTGGGTTCAAACGACTTTAACGGCTCTAGCTTATCGAAATTCGCCATACCATCTTCTAAGGGCACACCTTTAACCAGCTTGTCTAAAATATCTTTCGACACTTCACCAAACACACGGACTAAATAAGCCCGTTCAATCGCTTGCGACGGATGCATTAACCGATTCGCTAACTCACCATTATTGGTGAGTAGTAATAAGCCCGTGGTATTCACGTCTAAGCGCCCCACCGCAATCCAACGTCCCGACTTGGGTTTGGGTAGCCGTGCGAAAATCGTATCGCGCCCCATTTCATCCGAACGTGTCACCAATTCATTTTCAGGCTTGTTGTACAAAATCACTTCGGTCACGGGTGTGGCGAGTTCTTGTGGCGACAAACGACGACCGCGCACTTGCAGCTGATCCTTATCGCTAACACGATCACCCAACTTAGCAACCTGACCATTCACTTTAACGAAACCGGCACTAATCCAAGCTTCGATTTCACGACGCGAGCCCAAGCCAGCACGTGCTAATACTTTTTGTAATTTTTCATCCATGTGCTTTTTTCCTTATAATTTTCCAGCACCCTGACGAATGATTTCCAATTCGCCACTGGTTAAATCGACCACGGTGGTTGGTTCATGCCCTACCCAACCAGAGTCAATAATTCCATCAATTAATCCACCAATACGCTCTTCAATGCTGTCGGCGTCAACTAAAGGCCAATCTTCACCAGGCATAATTAAACTCACGCTGAGCAAAGGCCCTGCTAATTCTGCCAATAAGGCTTGCACCACTTTATAGTCAGGCACGCGAAGCCCAATGGTACTGCGCTTGGGATGCCACAATCGTTTCGGCACATCTTTTGTGGCCGGCAAAATAATGGTGAAGGCGCCCGGAGTCATGCTTTTTAATATGCGAAAAACCCGATTATCCACCTGAGCATACTGGCTTAAATGTGATAAATCTTTACACACCAAAGTGAAATGATGGGTTTCGGGTAACTCTCGAATACGACGGATACGTTCGACCGCTTCCTTACTGTCTAAACAGCAACCAAGGGCATAACCGGAATCGGTGGGATAAGCCACCACGCCACCTTTTTGCAAACACTGGGTGGCTTGCAACAACAAGCGTTGTTGCGGATTGTCTGGATGAACTTGCCAACGTTGGGGCATAACAGACGACTCACTCTCTATATCAATAATTTCTTATGCTGTGTATTATAGCTTGAAGCTAGCCTAAACGCTTAGCGCTGTTGGTCAATTAAACCACTTTTATGGTTTGTCACTTTTATGGAGTCAATTGTTATGAGTATTGCATTAAATCAAGCACTTCCCGCCTTTTCCGTTTCTGCTTACCCAGAACAAACTCTCACACAGGACAACTTTAAGGGTCACTGGTCAGTACTTTATTTTTATCCGCGTGACGATACGCCAGGTTGTACCCAAGAAAGCTTGGCTTTTCAAGAAAGCCTGAGCGACTTTCAAGCCTTAAACACACAAGTTATTGGTGTGTCTCGTGATGACATGAAATCACACGAGAAGTTTGCACATAAATTTAACCTAACCTTTCCATTAATATGTGATACTGATGAGCTGCTATGTAACTTGTTTGCTGTACTAAAAGAAAAAACCAACTACGGTAAAAAATACATGGGTATCGAACGCAGCACCTTCTTAATTGATCCAGAGGGTGTTGTACGCCACGAATGGCGTAAGGTTAGTGTTCCTGAACACGTTCAAGCTGTGCTGGCACAACTGAAACAACTGATGGCATAACTTTTTACAATTCGAGTGATGATTTACGAGGAGCGACCTAATGCTTGCTAACCGAAGCCATATTTCTGGAAAACGTTTGTTTGTTATCGACACCAATGTACTAATGCATGACCCGATGGCATTATTTGCCTTCGACGAACATGATTTGTTCATCCCCATGGTGGTACTCGAAGAGTTAGATGCCAATAAAAAAGGGATTTCTGAAATCGCTCGCAATGTGCGCGAAACCAATCGTTTACTGGATCAACTGATTGGCAGTGCCAGTGCAGCAGAAATTGAAAAAGGGCTTCCGCTGGCCAACATCGCCAACATGGGTGTGGGCAAAAACAAGCCTGTCGGCAAAGGACGAAAGGGTAGCCCTGGAAAATTGTTTTTTGAAACGCGTCCACTCGATTTCGACTTAAATCAAATCTTCCCGACACATAAAGCCGATAACACCATTCTGAAATGTGGCTTAGCACTGCAGCGACTCGATCCGAAAACACATGTCACGCTGGTGACCAAAGACATCAACATGCGTATTAAAGCCTCGGCCGTTGGCTTGCACGCAGAAGACTACTTTAATGACAGCGTGATTGAAGACAGCGATTTGCTCTACACGGGCATGCGCGAACTGCCTAATGATTACTTTGAAAACAATGGTGAAGCCTTGACCTCATGGCAAGAAGGTAGTCATACCTTCTATCGCATCGAAACACCAACAGATAACCCCTGGGTGCCCAATGAATGCTTACACACTGCCGACGAACATGGCTTCTCTGCCATCGTGGATCGACTTGACGGCAACAGCAGCATATTGCGCTATCCACGCGACTATCGCACCAATCATCAGGGTGTATGGGGAATTCATGCGCGCAACCGCGAACAAAATTTCGCGTTAAACTTTTTAATGGATCCTGAAATTGATATCGTCACCCTGCTCGGCCCTGCAGGTACCGGTAAAACCTTACTGGCTTTAGCCGCAGGCTTAGCGCAAACCATTGATGACAAACGCTACAATGAAATTATCATGACCCGTGCTACCATTCCCATTTCTGAAGACATTGGATTCCTCCCCGGCACCGAGGAAGAAAAAATGGCACCTTGGATGGGCGCACTGATGGACAATCTCGAAGTGTTGACGCAACCTGAAGAAGGCGCGGCTAAGTGGCAAACCAACACCACTCAAGAAATCATTAAACAGCGCATCAAAATCAAGTCGATGAACTTCATGCGTGGGCGTACTTTCTTAAATAAATTTATTATTATTGATGAAGCACAAAACCTAACGCCCAAACAAATGAAAACCCTCATTACCCGCTCAGGTCCTGGCACCAAAATGGTGTGTATTGGTAATATTGCCCAAATTGATTCGCCTTATTTAACAGAAACCACTTCAGGTTTAACCTATGTGGTCGATCACTTTAAGGGATGGCAACACAATGCCCACATTACCTTACAACGTGGCGAGCGTTCACGTTTAGCGGATTTTGCCCAACAAGTGATGTAAGCTGAGTTCTGCAACAAAACGACAGTTGGCAAAAACCAACTGTCTACATGGAGGTGAGTCATGATTCTGAATCAAATCGCCCTCAATCCAACGGTTCACTATCAAAATTTGGCGCAACACATTCAACAGCAGTTGCCCACCTTGCTAGTGCCTGTGTTTGAATTGGATCCTGCCAGTGCTGCACGCCCTACCGAAGAACAACCCTTAGATCATGAAAAGTCATCAGAAAAGGTCGAACTACACACCCTAACCAACTACCAACCTTGGTTAAAACACTTGTATCGCCAATGGCAACAGCAATTAACACGCACTTTTGCACCCTTTCCCATCCAGCAAAACCCCATCGAACCAGAACACTGGAATCCTGATAATACCGCCAGACTTATCAATACCTTATCATTGGCTTACAGCGGCTGTTTGATTCACAAATTCAAACAAGACCCGATTTCAGCCATCGACCAAATTACCCAAGCATGGAAAGAAGCTTGGGAAAGCTATCATCACGATTTAGTTGAGCAAAAAGTACCCATTGCCACTCGGGAAGCGGCAGAAAACACAGCCCGATTTTTTCAACAATATTGGCTAGAGTCCTGGTTAAATATTGCCGAATTGCAAAATACCCTCCCCAGCAACCCTTCTGGGCATACACCTTAATCGTAAAAAGCGGTTACAATAGACATTTGTTGCTGAATAAAAACGGAGTTATCCACATGCTGGTTTTCGGCATTTTTATTGGTATGCTCATTACCATTGGTCTGGGCATTTGGGCAGGTACCAATGTGCTGGCAAATATGGTTGCCTTATCTGGCATTACTGGACTTTTGGTAATGTTTTTTCATCATTCCGATCAGCAAGAAGGACGTCTTGCCCATTGGCTCATCCGCCTTAGCCCCGAGCAGAAAAAACAGTGGTACGGTTTATTTATTGTCAGCCTCTTTTTTGGACTCATGTTTGGTAGCTTTTGGAATACCAGTATGGGTGGACTCTGAGCATGTTTGGTTCGGACAGAAACAGCCTGCGTGAATTCTATAAAACCAGTTGGCAAAAGCATCAACAAGGACAAGCGCTCAGCACGCTGGAAAAACAAGTGGTTCAAGTGATTGCCGAACATCCAGAATATCACACGCAAGTCTTAGCAGATAATGCCTCTTATCGCGACTGGGCAGTAGAATCGGGCGATACCAACCCCTTTTTACACATGGGAATGCACCTCGCCCTACGCGAACAAATCGCTACCGACCGTCCCGCAGGTATTGCGCGCTGCTACCATTTACTCTGTCAATCGACCCAAGCTACTTTGGAAGCCGAACATCAAATGATGGAATGCTTAGGTCAGGCGCTCTGGCAAGCTCAACGTAACAACGCCATGCCCGATGAAGTGGCTTATTTGAATTGTTTACACACACTTACTCAAGATTTATCACCGTCGTTTTAACGCGCTTTTTATTAGGTATTTGAACATGACAACTTCCAGCCCTGAAATTATTTATACTTACACCGATGAAGCGCCTGCACTCGCTACCCACTCTTTGTTACCCATTGTGCAAGCCATTACCAGTCAAGCAGGAATTCGCATTCAAACTAAAGACATTTCTTTGGCAGGTCGTATTTTAGCGAATTTTCCGGACTATCTCAGCGCGGAACAACGTCAAGCTGATGATTTACAAGAACTCGGTACTTTATGTACTCGTCCTGAAGCTAATATCATTAAGCTACCCAATATTAGTGCTTCGGTTCCTCAATTGGTTGCGGCAATTAAAGAATTACAATCTCAGGGTTATGCCCTACCCGACTATCCCGCCCAACCCAGCAACGAGCAAGAACAAGCCATCAAAGATCGTTATGCCAAGATTTTAGGCAGTGCCGTCAATCCCGTATTGCGTGAAGGCAATTCTGATCGTCGTGTCGCAGGACCAGTAAAAGCTTACGCCAAAAAACATCCGCACAGCATGGGCGCTTGGTCAAAAGATTCACAGTCGCATGTGGCACACATGACGTCTGGTGACTTTTATGGTAGTGAACAATCACGCGTCATGGCAACTGCCACGCAAGTTCGCATTGAACATATCAGCCATGACGGTCAGATCAGCGTTTTGAAAGATAAACTGGCTTTACAAGCAAAAGAAATCATCGATGCATCAGTTATGTCGGTATCGGCGTTACGGGATTTTTATCAAAGCCAAACACAAACCGCAAAAGACAAAAACCTATTATTGTCTTTGCACTTAAAAGCCACCATGATGAAAGTTTCTGACCCCATCATGTTCGGTCATGCTGTGGCTGTTTTCTACGCACCCGCTTTAGAAAAACATCAGGCAACGCTGAAAAGCCTAGGCGTGAACCTAAACAATGGTATTGGTGATGTCTATGCCAAAATCACCAGCCTAGCTGAAACAGAGCGCAAGCAAATCGAGGCTGATTTAGCTGCTTGTTACCAAACACAAGCAGCCGTTGCAATGGTCGATTCGGACAAAGGCATTACCAACTTTCACGTGCCCAGCAATGTTATCGTCGATGCTTCTATGCCCGCCGCCATTCGCAGCTCAGGTCAAATGTGGAATGCACAAGGTCAACAACAAGATACACTGTTCATGATTCCTGACCGCTGCTACGCGGGTATTTACGACGAAACCATCGAGTTTTGCAAAACTCATGGTGCTTTCGACCCTGCCACCATGGGAACCGTTCCTAACGTCGGTTTGATGGCACAAGCCGCTGAAGAATATGGCTCGCATAACAAAACTTTCGAGATGACCGCCGCAGGTACGGTTCGTGTGATCGACATCAACAGCCAAAGTATCTTAATGCAACACCGTGTTGAAGCTGGGGATATTTGGCGCATGTGTCAAACTAAAGACATAGCGGTACAAGATTGGGTCAAACTGGCCGTTACCCGCGCACGTTTAACACAAACCCCTGCCATTTTTTGGTTAGACCCACAACGCTCTCACGACGCCAACCTCATCAGCTTAGTGCGCCAGTATTTGACACAACACGACACTCATGGTCTGAATATTCAAATTCTTGATCCGAAAGCAGCCGTACGCCTTAGCCTGGAACGTGCCAAAGCGGGTTTGGACACCATTTCGGTAACTGGCAACGTATTACGTGATTACTTAACCGACCTTTTCCCGATTTTGGAATTAGGCACCAGTGCTAAAATGCTTTCTATCGTGCCCTTATTGGCGGGTGGCGGTCTATTTGAAACAGGCGCTGGTGGTTCCGCCCCCAAACACGTTCAACAGTTTGCTGAAGAAGGCTTCCTGCGCTGGGATTCGTTGGGTGAGTTTTTAGCTCTTGCCGTTTCTTTAGAAGATTTAGCACATAAGTCGAACAATGCCCGCATTGCCGTAATGGCAGAATGCTTAAACCAAGCTAATGGTCGCTTCTTAGATGAAGACAAATCACCGGGTCGTAAACTGGGACAATTAGACAACCGTGGTAGTCACTTTTATTTGGCACTTTATTGGTGCCAGGCGTTAACGCAACAAACCCAAGATGCAGCACTTGCACAGGTGTTTGCGCCCATCGCGCAGTCCTTAGCGGCAGAAGAAGCGGTGATTGTGGCAGAGTTGGCAGCCGCACAAGGAAAACCTCAAGACTTAGGTGGCTATTATCACGCTGATTCTGCGCGTTTGAGTCAAGCCATGCGTCCGAGTGATACCTTTAATCGTATTTTAGCGCAGTTGGCATGAGCATTGCATAGCAAGGGAAAACAGGCTTGGCTTTGATCTAAACATCAAGCCTTGCCAGATGTTTCAAGTTTAACTTTGAGTATCAGAACCCGATCATGATGAACTTATTTGACGCAGAAAAAGACTACTATTCGGTACTGGGCGTGGCACAAGCCTGTGAATTGTCGGTCATTAAAGCCGCCTTTCGTAAGCTAGCCAAACAATACCATCCCGACGTGAGCGATCATCCGTTGGCAACCAGTCGTTTTCAAGAAGTTTCTGAAGCCTACGAAGTGTTAAGTCGTCATCGGCAGGCTTATGACTCTGCCGTTCAGTCCTTAGCTCAAGCGGCTCAGCGTGCGCAACAACAGCGCCAGCAAGGTCATCGTGCATCGAGTTACCAATCGCCACGTCCCCAGCGTTCAGCCCAATTCGACCATTGGACGCCACAAGCCGGTCGTGGTCGTGATCGCAATATGGTTTATCCCCTGACACTCAAATATGCCTTCCGATTACTGCGTGAAGGGTCATTTTTAGTGCCTAGCCTGAATACGCGTCTGCCTTTTGACAGCAGTGCGCTGAGTAATAAGGAATTCCGATTTCCGGGCAAAGGCTTTCCGGGATTATTTGGTGGTCCTGCAGGAGACTATATTGTTTCATTCAAACTTACCCACCATGCCCCTTTCAAAATTCGTGGCGGTGATTTGTATATGCTCATTAAAGTACCCCGTCAGCTATGGCTTAGTGGCGGAGTGATGTATTACGATACACCTTCTGGTCTATTCAAAGTTAACATTGTCAAAGAAGTTAAAGAAGGTAGCTATATTCGTTTCAAAAACAAAGGATTACCTGCCGACCGTCACCAACCAGGTGGTCATTTGTATGCCAAAGTTACCCTAGAATAACGATTTTTTTACGAGCTCACGCCTTATGTCATTATCCGATTTAGCCCCAGAGCTACTCGAACAGATACACTATCAACCACCCCGTCGTTACGACGTCATTTTGCATAATGACGATTTTACACCGATGGATTTTGTCATTGATTTATTAATGCGCTATTTTCGTCACCCGGTTGAACAAGCCACCGAAATTATGTTAAAAATTCATCATGACGGTAGTGCGGTGTGTGGCACCTACTACAAAGAAATTGCTGAAACAAAAGTCAGTCAAGTACAACAGCGCGCGCGTGCTGAAGGTTATCCCTTATTAGCCACCCTTCAACCAGAGCGTCAGTAATGACAAAGCGAGTCGATTATGTCTATGCTAGATAAAGATGTTCAAACCCTACTTTCCAATACCTTTGGTTTTGCGCAATCTCAACAACACGCTTATGTCACCCTAGAACATTTATTGCGCTTATTAACGCAACACAAAAATGTGCAGCAAGCGCTAGCAGCCTGTTTGGTCGATGTGCAAAAACTGAATGACCAGCTTGATGATTTGATTGATCACCAAGAATTGATTGATGGTGAAGAAGAACCCATTCCGACCATTGCCTTACAACGGGTAATTGAGCGTGCCATTTTTAACAGCCAACAGCAACAACCCGCACAAAAAGTCACCAGCTTAGGCATTTTAGCCGCCCTGTATGGAGAAAGAGACAGTCAAGCGGTTGCGCTGTTAGAAACCTTAGGTGCCGACAAAGCCAGTATGCTGAGCTACATTGCGCATGGATTGCGTAAGGACGAACCTAACCCTCAATCCAAGCCACACGCACACAAAGGCGAGAAAGAAGACAATGAAGATGCTTTGTCTCTCTACGCCATTCATCTCAATAGTTTAGTGAAAGCAGGAAAGATTGATCCTGTGATTGGTCGCGACAATGAACTCTTGCGTGTGAGCGAAATTCTACTGCGTCGGCGCAAAAACAACCCCTTATTGGTCGGCGAACCTGGTGTGGGAAAAACCGCCATTGCTGAAGCCTTAGCCTTGGCGGCCGAACAAAACACGCTACCCGAAGGCTTAGCCAATGCCCAAATTTACAGTATCGATCTTGGTGCATTGTTAGCAGGAACACGCTATCGGGGGGATTTTGAAAAACGCTTTAAAACCATCTTATCGCAATTAGAACGCATCCCCAACGCAGTTATTTTTATTGATGAAATTCACACCATTGTCGGTGCTGGCAGCGTTCAAGGCAGTGCCATGGATGCAGCGAACTTGTTAAAACCCGCACTGGCTCGCGGTACCATTAAATGTGTCGGTGCCACCACTTTTGAAGAATATCGTCAGAGTTTTTCTAAAGATAAAGCGCTCAATCGTCGTTTTCAAAAAATCGATGTCCTCGAGCCCAGCGTACAGGATACGGTGAGTATTTTGAAGGGCCTTAAAACGCAATTTGAACAACATCATCAAGTGCATTACACCAACAGTGCCTTAACCGCAGCGGCAGAATTATCTGCACGCTACTTAACTGACCGTCATTTACCCGATAAGGCAATTGACTTAGTGGATGAAGTCGGGGCACAAGAACGTGCTAAACCCGCCAATAAGCGTAAATCTCGCATTACCGCTAGCGATATTCGTCAACTGTTGAGTAAACAAACGCACATTCCCTTAACTGATTCGACTACCGATGATCGAGAGCAGTTGCGTGCCCTAAACAGCAGTTTACAGCATGTGGTGTTTGGACAAGACAGCGCCATTCATCGTGTGGTGGATGCCATTAAACTGGCTCGTGCTGGTCTGAGAGCGCCCAATAAACCTTGGGGAAGTTTCTTATTCACAGGACCGACAGGCGTGGGCAAAACCGAGCTGGCAAAACAATTAGCGAAACACCTTGGTATTCCCCTTCATCGTTTTGATATGTCGGAATACATGGAAAGCCACAGTGTTGCACGTTTAATTGGTGCTCCGCCTGGCTATGTCGGTTACGAGAAAGGTGGTTTGCTGACCGAAGCGATTCTGAAACAATCTCATTCAGTACTACTGCTGGATGAAATTGAAAAAGCCCATCCTGATATTTTTAACCTGTTACTGCAAGTGATGGATGATGGTCGCTTAACCGACAATAACGGACGAACTGCCGACTGCCGCAACCTGATTCTAATTATGACATCAAATGTTGGTGCTGAGCAGTTACAACGAAACACGCTAGGCTTTGTCGATGGCGATATTTTATCCCATCAGTCGCAAAAAGCGCTTGATAACACCTTCAAACCTGAGTTCCGTAATCGACTGGACGCCATTATTCCCTTCTCGTCCTTGTCGGCAGAAGTGATGCCAAAAGTGGTCGATAAGGCTATTTTTGCCCTAGAAGCACTGGTTTCAGCAAAAGGCTATCAACTGCAGCTCACCCCAGAAGCCAGAAATTGGTTAGCTGTTAAGGGCTACGATGCCAAAATGGGTGCTCGCCCGCTCGATCGCGTTATTGAAACCGAGGTCAAACGTCCGCTTGCTGACGCCATTTTATTTGGCGACTTGGTCAAAGGAGCCTGTCTAACCGTGAGTGTTTCTCAGGATGAACAGCATCTAAACATCGAGAGCTCAACTGACTGTGCCAGCGTCTCACCAACCGTTGAAGCCGCGTTGAGTTAGTCAAAGCAATGTGTCATGAAATCAATTAGGTAACAAAGTGAAACCCTTATCACCGCCCGATAGTATTTTGGTCACCGGTTGCTCTAGTGGCATCGGTTATCGCACCGCTTTGCATTTGCAAACACTGGGCTTTCACGTTATCGCTACAGTAAGACGTCCTGAAGATCTAGAAAGATTAGCGGGCGAGTTTAATGTCGTCTTGTGTGATTTAACCGATTCCGCCAGTATTGCCAATGCTGTGACTGAAACCTTGTGCTTAACCAACAACCGATTGGCAGGTGTATTTCATAATGCCGCTTTTGGTTTACCCGGTGCTTTGGAGGACATTAGTCGTGACGCCTTGCGCTATCAATTCGAAACCAATGTGTTTGGCACTCATGAGTTAAATCGTTTACTCATGGCGCATTTCCGCCAACAAGGCTATGGGCGCATGGTGTTCAATAGCTCGGTACTAGGTTTTGCCGCCATGGCTTATCGAGGTGCTTACAACATGAGTAAGTATGCCATTGAAGGCATGGCTGACACGCTTAGAATTGAATTACATGATAGCAATATCGATGTGATACTTGTTGAACCTGGACCAATTGAAAGCCGATTCAGAGCCAATGCTTATGCGGCGTTTCAACGCTGGGTCGATGCCTCACACAGCTATCACCGCAAACAGTATGAAGGCATGATTACGCGTTTGCAAAAAGAAGGTGCCGCTGCTCCCTTTACCCTGCCCGCCGACGCAGTCGCACAAGTCGTGGAACAAGCCTTTACCGCTCGCAAACCCAAAACACGTTACCGTGTCACTTTCCCCACTCAGCTTTTTTGGTGGCTGAAACGCATTTTGCCCACCCGTTGGTTAGATGCCAGCTTACGCAAAGCAGGCGGTGGCGGCAAGCGCTAAAAAGCTGTTAAAAGATACAGGTTCTTCAGCTTCTAAGGCGCTTCCAACGCATAAACACCAAGGCAATACTGAAAGATAACAACATCAGCAGCGGCATATCACGGTAACGCACATAGGGTGTCTCACCCGCATAAGCCTGCACGCGCATTAAATGGCCTGCTAAAGCATCTTTGGGTGTGGCAACCACATCCCCTTCACCACTCACACGAGCAATACCCGAATATCCCTGATTGGTGACACGTACAATCTCGCGTCCTAATTCTCTCGCACGCAAACGGGTCATTTGCCAATGCTGACCGGCCATGGCACTGGGATGAAACCAACCATCATCACTCACCACCAACCACCAATCGGTGCTTGGCGTCACCACAGCCATCTCCAGTCCAAAATCCGCTTCATAGCATACAGCAAGGCCAACCTGATGTTCAACTAATGGCTGAACCTTGGGCAACTCACCTGCTGAAAACTGCGACATCGGCATATTAATCAGTTTTGCGAGCGCGGATAACACCGCAAATCCAGGATAGTATTCACTAAAAGGCACTAGGTGTTGCTTGTCATAACGTAAACTACCGTCCAATGCCGCAATACTATTAAAGTACTGACGTCCTGCAATAGTGTCTTCACGCAGCGCAACCCCTGTCACTATTTGCGTATTGGCTTGCATAGCCGCCTGATTAAAGGATTCTAATGCTGGCATGACGCTGTCTAAAAAGGTCGGAATCGACGTTTCTGGCCAAACAACTACCTTCGCAGAAGCTAATAATGGCTCACTGGCCTTTTCGTAAGCACGCAAAATCGGCATGAGCGCATCAGGATTCCATTTGATGGTTTCTGAAACCTGACCATGCACCAAGCCAATCGGCGTCGCTTCTCCCTTGGTTTCAACCCAAGTTATGCCCGATAAATAGCCCGAAAAACTCCAAAACAATCCAAAAGCCAAGGCGACCGGAAACCAATTAACCGAACGTAACAACAGCCACAACAAACCTGCTGACAAACTGACTGCAAAACTTACCGCCAGCGTGCCACCCAAAGGCGCCCACCCAGCCAGCCAAGTATCGGTATGCGAATAACCAAGCAATAACCAAGGAAAACCATCCCAAGTCATGACCCTGAGCCATTCAGCGCCGACCCAAAAACTGGGCAGTAACAACAAAGCCCATAAGGCTTTAGGGAAAGCACGATAAGACCAAACCGCCAATCCCCCAACCAGTGCCACAAAGGACGCCAGTAAGAAGACAAAAAACAGCACCACCAACCAAGTCGCGCCAAAGGGAACACCCCCATAAATGGCGAGACTAATACCCAGCCAACTGACACCATAACCGAAAAAGCCCAAGCCAAAAGCCAGACCCTCCCATGCTCCTTGACGCCAATTACTTGCCGTTGACCAGAGTGACCAAAGTGCGACCATAGCCAGCAAAGTGGCTAAGGGAAAGTCATAAGGTGAAAACCCTAAAATAGCCACCGAGCCTAGTATCAAGGCAAACAAACGTCTCAACCAAAGCTGAGAACAGCCTAGTTTCTCAGCCCATTGGGCAATCAGCTTATTCTCCATGACCAAGGGTTTCTTCATCCAGAGGACTGACCTTGAACAGGTGAACGCGACGACGGTCAGCGCGAATCACTTTAAACAGCAATCCACCTAAAGCCATACTCTCGCCCGTTTGTGGTACACGACCAAAGCGCGAAACTAATAAGCCACCAATGGTATCCGCCACTTCGGTATCCAGCTCAACCTCAAAGAATCGATTCACTTCTTCGACGCTGGACACCGCTTTCACGGTAAAAGTATTGGCATTCATTTGTAGAATATGGACATCGGCCTCATCATACTCATCATCAATTTCACCGACAATAGCTTCAATAATATCTTCGATGGTAACTAATCCCGTGATGCTGCCATACTCATCCACCACCAATGCCATGTGTAAGCGACGACTTTGAAACTCGCGCAACAATTCTGTGGCGCGTTTACCTTCGGGCACATAAAAAACAGGTCGGTATAATAAAGAAAGGTTTTCTAACTTACATACTTGGTCGCGCATATAGGCAATAAGTAGGTCTTTAGTCATTAGTAGGCCAACGAGCGACTCCTTATCATCACCCGTTACGGGATAGCGCGAATGCTGAGTTTCAAGAATCACTTTTAAAGTGTCTGCAATGGAATCTCCAGCACTGAGCATCACCATTTGCGCACGTGGCACCATCACATCACGTACCCGCATTGCCGATAAAGACAAGACACCTTGTAACATGCGCCACGCATCGACATCGATAATTTGCCGATTAAAGGCGTCTTTAATCTCATCTAATAAATCGTCGCGATCTTTGGGTTCTTGATCAAACCAGTGTTTCAAACTGTCTAACCAAGAACCCTTTCGAGTGCCATCACCGCTCATATTTTTGCTTTCCTATTCCGTAATCGTGTAAGGATCGTGAATACCCAACTGCGCTAATAACGCCGTTTCTAAGGCTTCCATTTGCTCGGCTTCATGTTCATCTTCATGATCGTAGCCTTGTAAATGCAATAATCCATGCACCAACAGATGAGCCATGTGTTCCGCCAAGACTTTACCCTGTTGCTGCGCTTCTTGCAAAACCACAGGGACACACACCACCAAATCACCGAGTAACTGTTGCGCATCTTCCCAGCCGTCAGGCAATTCAAACGGGAAAGATAAAATGTTGGTGGGCTTATCTTTGCCACGCCACTCATGATTCAAAGACTGGCTGGTTTCGCTATCAACCAAAGATACATTGACCGAAGCTTTTCCTTCACCTAACCAAGCCAAACGAATCGCTTTATGCACTAAAGGCGTCAGCAAACTTTTGACTGGTGCCGTTTGCCAATCTATTTGAACTGACAAGCGCTGTGCTTGCCTCAGGCGACGTTGCTTAAGGCGTTGTGCTTGTTGTTGTTTCAAAGCGCTCATAAGCTTCAATAACCCTTTGTACTAATGGATGACGAACCACGTCCTTAGAAGTAAAGAAAGTAAAACCAATACCTTCCACTCCTTGCAAAATTTCGCTAGCTTGTCTCAAACCCGACCCGACTTTATTAGGTAAATCAATTTGCGTCATATCGCCCGTGACAATTACTTTAGAACCAAAACCCACACGAGTTAAAAACATCTTCATTTGTTCGCTAGTGGTATTTTGTGCTTCATCGAGAATGATGCAACTTTCATTGAGTGTTCGACCGCGCATAAAGGCCAAGGGTGCTACTTCAATGACATGACGTTCCATTAAGCGCTCGACTTTTTCAAAGCCTAATAACTCATAGAGTGCATCGTACAAAGGGCGTAAATAAGGATCCACTTTTTGCGCTAAATCACCTGGTAAGAAGCCCAGCTTTTCACCCGCTTCCACCGCTGGACGCGTCAGAATCAAACGACGCACTTGTTCATTTTCCAGTAATTCCACTGCGCGTGCCACCGCCATGTAGGTTTTGCCAGTACCCGCAGGACCAATACCAAAATTGACATCAAATTGATGCATATTACGGATATAAGTATGTTGATTCGCTGTTCTAGCTCTGACCAATTTACGGTGAGGACGTAACACCGCATAACCGCTTTCTGAGACGGCTTGGGGAGCAGTCTCACTCAGCGTTTCGATGGTGGGTAAAGGCGGTAAACTCGCCATAGCGGTCAGTTGCAAATGCACATGTTCCGTATTCATTAGTCCCTTAAAAGATTGCTGATACAGATTAATGAGTAACTGTTGAGTGGGTACTAATAAGCTCGCCTCGCCACTCACTTGAAAGTCGAAACCTAAGTGATTAATTGCCACCCCTAAGCGGGTTTCAATTTGCGCTAAATGCTCTTCATGCCAGCCACATAAATTTTGCAAAGCTTCATTATCTTGCGGATGCAAGCTAAAGCGGATGGTGGATGATTCACTCATAATGCGTAAATTTGAAAGAATTTTTGACGTGGACGACCGGCATAAAGATCAGCTTCTGGCGTCGCGACCAATTCGCCACGCAAAGAATTAGGCAAGGCTTCGGTAATGCGCACATCGACAAACTGACCCAACAAATCCGAGCTGGCCTCAAAATTAACCACACGATTATTCTCGGTACGACCCGCCATATCTTTCGGATTCTTGCGGGCGGGACGCTCAATCAACACGCGCTGTACCGTGCCCAACATCGACTCTGATACATCCATGGTTAAGCGATTTAATCGATCTTGCAAGCGTTGCAGACGCGCTTTTTTCGTATCCATCGGCACATCATCGGGCAAGAAAGCCGCGGGCGTACCAGGGCGTGGACTGTAAATAAAGCTGAATGAACGATCATAAGTCAGGTCAGCAATCAAGTTCATGGTATCTTCAAAATCCTTGTCTGTCTCACCAGGAAAACCGACAATAAAGTCACCCGACAAAGACAAATCAGGACGAATCGCGCGGACTTTACGAATAATCGATTTGTACTCAATCGCCATGTGACCCCGTTTCATCAGCGCCAAAATACGATCTGATCCTGATTGAATGGGTAAATGTAAATGACTGACCAATTGCGGAATTTGTGCGTAAGCATCAATTAGCGATTGAGTCATCTCCATTGGATGCGAAGTGGTGTATCTTAAACGTCCAATGCCTTCGATGCGTGAAATCGCATGAAGCAATAAGGCTAGGTCAGCAGTACTGCCATCGGCCATTTCACCGCGATAAGCGTTGACATTCTGACCTAATAGGTTAATTTCACGCACGCCCTGCTCCGCCAAACGCGTCACTTCAGCCATCACATCATCAAATGGACGACTGAATTCTTCACCGCGTGTGTAAGGCACAACACAGAAGGTACAGTATTTTGAGCAACCTTCCATCACCGACACAAAGGCACTCACGCCATTGGCTTCGGGGGTTGGCAAGTTATCAAACTTCTCGATTTCAGGAAAACTGATGTCAATGACAGTAGGCTTTTTACCTTCACCTGAAAGTTGCATCGCTTCATCGAGCATCGCCGGTAAGCGGTGCAAGGTTTGCGGACCAAAAATCATATCGACATAAGGTGCACGGGCACGAATCGCCTCACCTTCTTGCGAAGCCACGCAACCACCGACACCAATCACACGCCCTGGTTTACGTGCTTTCCAACCACGCCAAACACCCAAGGCATCGAATACTTTTTCTTGCGCTTTTTCACGCACCGAACAGGTATTTAGAATAACCAAATCGGCCTGATCTGGGTCTTCGACTAGCTTGTAATTATGCGTTTTTTCAAGCAGTTTCAGCATTTTGTCAGAATCATACTCATTCATCTGACAACCGTAGGTTTTAATAAAAACACCGCGTTCTGCAGGCATCATCTGTTTCAATCCTTTAAAATTTTGGCTTATTTTACCAGAGATAGTGACTTAACATCATTAAGTTAGCATTAAGACATGGCTAGCAAAGCACTCAAAGCCGCTTCAACACTGGCAACACCCTCGACTTCTAAACCAGCAATGGGTGTTTTAGGCACATTACCTTGCGGCACAATCGCTTTGGTAAAACCGTGCTTGACTGCTTCTTGTAGCCGCTCTTGACCATTTTGCACGGGGCGAATTTCACCCGACAGCCCCACTTCACCAAAAGCTAACAAGTCGGGTGAAACCGCTTTGTTACGCAAACTCGATACAATGGCTAACAGCAGGGGCAAATCGGCACTGGTTTCACTGACTTTAACACCGCCAACGACATTAACATAGACATCTTGATCGCCCGCTTGCACACCACCGTGGCGATTCAGCACTGCCAGCAACAAGGTCAACCGATTGCCATCTAGCCCCACAGCGACCCTACGAGGCGCACCAAAGGCGTTGTGATCGACCAATGCCTGTAACTCAACCAATAAAGGGCGAGTTCCTTCCCATAAGCCCAACACCACAGCACCTGGGGTGGCGCCCTGTTTATCTCGATTTAAGAAAATGGCTGACGGATTTTTCACCTCTTTCATGCCCTTATCGGTCATGGCAAAGAAACCAATTTCATTCACTGCGCCAAAACGATTTTTGAGCGCACGCATCAGCCGAAAACGGCTATCTTGTCCTTCAATGAAAATAACTGCATCAACAATATGCTCCAGCACGCGAGGCCCCGCTACCTCACCACTTTTCGTGACATGACCGACAAGAAAAACGGCCGTACCCGTTTGTTTGGCATAACGCGTTAGTACTGCAGCGGTTTCACGCACTTGTACCACACTGCCAGCTGCTGAACTGATACTGTCCATTTGCATGGTTTGAATGGAATCAATCACCATCACTTGCGGTTGAGTTTGCGTCGCCACCGCTAAAATACTGTCCATGTCAGTTTCTGCCAACAAAGACAAATTATCCGCTGGTAACTGCATACGATGCGCACGCAAGGCGATTTGTTGTAAGGATTCTTCACCCGACACATAGAGCGTTGAAAGTTGCTGCTGGGCTAAAAAAGTTTGCACTTGCAATAAGATAGATGACTTGCCAATACCTGGATCACCACCAATCAACACCACAGAACCCGGCACTAAACCGCCACCCAAGACACGATCAAACTCATGCAAACCTGTGTGCCAACGTGGCGCTTCAGCCAAGGAAACTTCGGATAATTTTATAACCGAAGAGCGCGCTCCAGCATAACCCGCAACACCCTTAGCTGTGGCATGAGTTGCCGACGTTAACTTAGGCGCAGTCCACTCTTTGATACTGTTCCATGTACCACAAGCAGAACATTGCCCAGCCCAACGGCTATGCTCTGTTCCGCATTCGGTACAATAAAAAGTGGCTTTATCGGACTTTTTTGCCATTAAACTAGCTTATTTAACCACTTTCAGGTGGCTACGATCACGTTTAGGCTTTTCTGTTGTATTGGCAGACACTTTAGGTTGCATTTGGGCATCACTCGCTTCTTGCAATGCCTGCTCTAAATCAGATGGAGGGAAGCCCATACCCTGAGCATTCTCTTTGGCAAAAATAGCCAAGACCGCAGGCATAGGCACATGAACCAGCATCGCCTTACCGCGAAAACGCGCTTCAAAATCGATACTCTGATCACCCAACTGCAAACGATTCGTTGCTTGACCAGAAACATTCAACACCAACACGCCTTCATCATCAAAACCTTCGGGCGCTACCACCCCTGGATAATTGATTTGAATTTGTAAATAAGGCGTACAACCACTATCGACAATCCAATCATAAAAAGCCCTAACCAAGTAAGGCTTCTGATCACGCATCATGTCAGATGTCTCCCATTTCCAACTCTAAGTCAGTTAAACTGTCGCGGAAGGCATCGCGCATGAACATGCGTTTAGCATACTCATGGAAGGTTTTGTGTGTTTTAGGAATGTCGATACCCAAAGCATTTAAACGCCAGAAGATGACCGATAAAGTCACATCAACCACCGTATATTCATCGCTCATGAAATAAGGCTTGTGTTGGAAGGCGGGCGTTAATTTAATAAATTCTTCTTTTAACAGTTTGCGGGCTTTTTCAATCGCTTTTTTATCTTCACCTGCAGTAATAATATGAATGCTGGGTTCCCATTCACGACGAATGTAATTTAAAGTTTGACGAGCCGTGGCACGAATTTGAGGATCAACCGGCATCATCGGTGGGAAAGGATAACGCTCATCCAAAAACTCAATCATCACTAAGGGATCATAGAGCTTCAAATCACGTTCAACTAATGCTGGCAAGGTGCCATAAGGACTAGCCAAGAGCACATCTTCGGGCATCGCTTGAGGGTCAACCTCTTTAATATCCATCATAATGTCTTTTTCTTTGACCACCACGCGTACACGGTGAGAATTAAAATCTGACGGATCGGAAAAAAGGGTCATCATACTAAGCTACTCCCAAATAAAAAAGAAACAGGGGTGATGATATCACCCCTTGACAAACATTAAAAAGATTGTTCTAGCTAATAGCAGCAAAAGACTTTATTTGACGTCTCGCCAGAACTCTTTTTTCAACAAATAAGTTAAGACGATCAACAGAGCCAAGAAACCCAACACCCACCAACCCATCATCAATCGTTGAGGTTTAGCAGGTTCGGCTGCATAGTCCATAAAATTGACCAAGTCTCCAACCGCCGCATCAAATTCAGCTGGCGGCAAACTATTTTGCAGTCCTTCTAAAATATGCGGCATTGCCACACCCGGAAATAGCTTGTTGTTGACGCTACCATCTTCGGCACGCTCGTAACTTCTTAAGAAAGTATAAATCCAGTCAGTGCCACGCAATCTAGCTTCGAGAGATAAGTCCGGTGGAACATTACCAAAAGCAAGCTTGGCGGTTGCAGGATTTAGCGTAGTTTCAATCATATCTGTCGGCTTACCTTGACCGTTACGAATATGTTGAAAATGCGCCACGCCCTCTTCAGGTGTCCAACCCAAATCCCGCGCAGCACGATTAACGCGCAAATACTTCATCGAGTGACAACCCATACAATATTGTGCGTAAAGATCGGCACCACGTTGTAATGATGCTTGATCAAGCACACTAATCTTCGCCTTGTCTAGCGGAATAGGATAACTACCCCCACCCGCTTGAACTGCTGAAACGGTTAATAGCATCGCACTGGCTAAAAAGACTTTTAACATCGCTTTCATCCTGTAACCCTCTCTGGCAATGGCTTCGTCTTTTCCATCGGCGAGGTAAGCCATAAGATGACAAAGAAAGCAAAGTAAGTAAAGGTGAAAATTTGCGACAACAAGGTTAAAAATGGCGTAGGCGCTTGCGTACCCAAGTAACCTAATACAAAGAAACTCACCACAAATAATGACAAGTTCGCTTTGAACTGCCAGCCACGGTAACGAATTGAACGCACTTTACAACGATCTAACCAAGGCAATACGAACAAGAACATGATCGCCATACCCATTGCAATGACGCCTAACAGCTTATCAGGAACTGCACGCAAAATAGCATAGAAAGGCGTGAAATACCAAACTGGAGCAATGTGTTCTGGTGTTTTCATTGGGTCGGCTGGTTCGAAATTTGGAGCCTCTAAGAAGAAACCACCACCTTCTGGCCAGAAGAAAATAACCGCGGCAAATAAAAACATGAATACCGAAGCACCTAACATATCTTTGACCGAATAGTAAGGATGGAAAGGAATACCATCTTTTGGTAAGCCTTGTTCATTCTTATTTTTCTTGATATCAATGCCATCAGGATTGTTTGAACCCACTTTATGAAGCGCCACAATGTGCAAATAAACCAACACCACCAACACTAAAGGCAAGGCAATGACATGCAAAGCAAAGAAACGATTCAAGGTAACATCGGAAATCACAAAATCACCACGAATCCAAGTAGCCATGGCTTCGCCAATGAATGGAATGGCACCAAACAAGGAAATGATGACCTGCGCACCCCAGTAAGACATCTGTCCCCAAGGCAACAAATAGCCCATGAAAGCCTCGGCCATCAGCACTAAGAAAATGAGCATACCAATTAGCCATACCAATTCGCGCGGTTTCTGATATGAACCATACATGATGCCACGGAACATGTGGAAGTAAATCACCACAAAAAATGCCGACGCACCCGTTGAATGCATATAACGAATTAACCAACCCCAGTCCACATCACGCATGATGTATTCCACCGAGTTAAAGGCTTCTTGCGCATCGGGTTTATAACTCATGGTCAACCAAATCCCGGTCACCAACTGGTTAACCAGCACCAATAGCGCTAAAGCACCAAAAAAATAAAAGAAGTTAAAATTTTTCGGCGCATAGTACTGAGCAACATGCTCATTCCACACTTGCGTTAATGGAAAACGCTCGTCAATCCAAGCCAATAAGCGCCCATTAGACGCATTATCAACGGGTTTTTGTTCAGACATTAAGCCACTCCTTGCTCATTTTCACCAATACGAACTAAGGTATCGGACAGGAATCGGTAAGGTGGTACCTCTAAATTCGTCGGCGCAGGCACAGATTTATACACACGTCCCGCCATATCAAAACGCGAACCATGACACGGGCAAAAGAAACCACCCAGCCAATCTGCACTAATCGCACCCGCATTTGGCTTATAGAGCGGCGCGCAACCTAAGTGCGTACAAACACCTACCATCACCAAGTATTCTGGCTTCAGTGAACGGTATTCATTTTTAGCAAAATCTGGTTGTAAAGATTCTGCTGAATCGGGATCACGCAGGTTATCACGAACCCCGGGCAAGCTATCGACTGAAGCTTGTGGACGTCGAACAACCCAAACAGGTTTGCCGCGCCACTCCACAGTCAGCATTTGACCTTCTGCCAAGGCAGATACATCGACATCAACTGGAGCACCGGCAGCCTGAGCTTTCTCACTGGGTTTCCAAGATGAAACAAAAGGAACCGCAACAAAAGTTGCGCCAACAGCACCGACAACACCGGTAGCCGCAACCAAGAAATTGCGACGCTTTTGATTGACTGGTTCTGCCATAACGTTGCTCCGTAACTAAAAAATTCTGACAAAGACAGTAATGAGGCGCTATTATGCCTCGAAACCCACTTTTGCGCGATTACAAATTTTTATCACGCAATAAAAACTACTTATCACACCGGATTAGCTAATTCTATATAACGATGCTCTAATTCAAACTCTTGTGCCAGTTGATTGCCCAATGCCTGCACCCCGTAACGCTCGGTAGCATGATGTCCTGCGGCAATAAAATGCACGCCTGCTTCCATAGCCTGATGGTAACATTGCTCAGAAACTTCACCGGTAATAAAGACATCAATGCCCTGCTCAATTGCTTGAGCAAAATAACCCTGCGCACCACCCGAACACCAAGCAACTCGACTAACCTGTTTAGGACCCGCCGCAATCACTAAAGGTTCGCGACGTAAGGTACGACGAATACGTTCCACAAAACCATCAATCGGTAAGGCAAAATCGAGTGCTCCCGTGCGCCAAACACGTTTGGCATCGCTGCCGTCATCAACCAGATTCCATAATTTAGCCAATTCAGCATTATTACCAAACTCAGCGTGCATATCTAAGGGCAAATGATAGGCAAACAAATTCATATCAGCCTGCATCAATCGTCGAATACGCTCAGCCTTAGCACCGACAATTGAGGCAGTTTCATTACGCCAAAAATAACCATGATGTACCAACAAGGCATCAGCACCCCATTCAATTGCCGCTTCAATCGCAGCGACTGAAGCTGTTACCGAAGTAGCCAACTTGTGAATTTCAGACTTACCTTCGACTTGTAAACCATTTGGGCAATAATCTTGAATTTGATCGACTGACATCCATTGCGCACAGACTTTGGACAGTTCATCACGTAATATCATTTCATTACCTCAAAGCCAATTCTGCTAAGATGTCTCGCATAGCAGACAGTAAAGCCAAGTTTTGCGCTTCATCACCAACGCTAATGCGCAGATATTGATCAATACGCGGTAGCTTAAAGTGACGCACAATCACCTTATGAGCACGCAAGCGCGCGGCCATATCTGCGGCATCATAATCAGCATGAGTGGTAAAAATAAAGTTGGCTGCAGAAGGAATGACGCTGAACCCCATAGCCTCAAAGGCACTGGTTAATTTAATACGTTCTGCAATCACCCAATCTCGTGTTTGCACAAAATAGGCTTCATCTTCATAAGCAGCTACCGCACCGGCAATCGCTAAGCGATCGAGAGGATAGGAGTTAAAACTGTTCTTAACCCGCTCTAACGCCTCAATCAAACTGGCGTGACCGATGGCAAATCCAACACGCAATCCTGCCAGAGAACGAGATTTAGAAAGGGTTTGCACCACTAACAAATTATCGTATTGATTGACTAAGCGAATCGCCGATTGTCCACCAAAGTCAACATAAGCTTCATCGACCACTAATAACGCATCTGGATGTCGCTTGAGGAGTTGTTCAACCTGCTCTAACGCCAATAATCTCCCTGTTGGTGCATTCGGATTAGGGAAAATCATTGCACTGTGTGGCTGATCATAATCTTCAATGGCAATCGAAAAATCTTCACGCAACGGAATCGTACGATAATCAATTTCATACAAACCGCAGTAAACTGGGTAAAAACTGTAAGTAATATCCGGAAAGAGCAAGGGCTTGTCTTGCTTTAACAGTGCATGAAACACATGGGCTAAGACTTCGTCTGAACTATTGCCGACAAATACTTGATTTGATTGCACATGATGATAGCGCGCTAGGGTGTCTTTCAGCACTTGGGCGTTCGGATCGGGATACAAGCGCAAGCCATCGCCCACAGCAGATTGGATCGCTTCAATCACTTTAGGTGATGGTGGATAAGGGTTTTCATTGGTGTTCAATTTAACTAAGTTATCAACCTTAGGCTGTTCACCTGGGGTGTAGGGCGTTAAGCCCTGAACCACCTTACTCCAAAAGCGGCTCATAACTTAGCGTCCCATCACGCGATAACGTGCTGATGCCGCATGGGCATGTAAGCCTTCTGCATCCGCTAGCGTACCTGCGATTTCCCCTAAGGTTGAAGCGCCTTCGGGTGAACAGAAAATCAAGCTTGAGCGTTTTTGGAAATCATAAACGCCCAGTGGTGATGAGAAGCGCGCTGTGCGTGCCGTTGGCAACACATGGTTAGGACCAGCACAGTAATCGCCGATGGCCTCTGCGGTGTATCGACCCATGAAGATAGCACCAGCATGACGAATTTTCGGCAGCCATGCTTGGGGGTCTTCTACCGAAAGCTCAAGGTGTTCTGGCGAGACATAATTCACCACTTTAGCCGCTTCCTGTTCATCCTTCACAACAATAATACCACCACGATTGGTGAGTGCAGCGCGAATAATATCTTGGCGCGGTTGTTGAGGTAACAGCTTTTCAATCGACGCTTGAACCGCCAAAGCATGTTCCGCATCCCAAGTCACCAAGATAGACTGAGCATCTTCATCGTGCTCTGCTTGCGAGAACAAGTCCATCGCAATCCAATCTGGTTCAGTTAAGCCATCCGAAACCACCAAAATTTCTGACGGCCCCGCAATCATATCAATACCAACGGTACCAAATACGACTCGTTTAGCGGTAGCCACGTAAATGTTACCTGGACCAACGATTTTATCCACTGCTGGAATGGTTTCTGTGCCATAAGCCAAAGCAGCCACGGCTTGTGCACCACCAACGGTGAAGACACGGTCAACACCACCAATGTAAGCGGCAGCTAAAACCCATTCATTCACTACTTCATCTGGGGTGGGCACGACCATAATTAATTGCCCTACACCCGCCACTTTGGCCGGCACAGCATTCATCAATACCGACGAAGGATAAGCGGCCTTACCACCCGGAACATACAAACCGACACTGTCTAAAGGCGTCACTTGCTGACCTAGCAGTGTGCCATCAGCTTCCACATAATGCCACGAGCTTTGTGTTTGACGCTCATGATAGCTACGAATGCGGGCTGCCGCTGTCGCTAAGGACTTTTGCCCGGCTTCGGGCAATTCATCAAAGGCTTGTTTCAAACGGTGATGCGGAATTTCCAACTCCATCGCGTTGCTCACTGAGCGTCGGTCAAACTTATTGGTGAAATCAATCAGCGCAGAATCTCCTCGCAGACGAATATCGGCAATAATTTGCTTAACCGTTTGCTCAATACGTTCTTCTGAACTGGATTCCCAGGCTAACAAATCGCTCAATTCATTCCAGAACTCGGATGATGTAGAAGATAAATGTTTCATGCTTACTCCTTATTCATTTCGGCAACCGTTTTTGCCAAGGCATCAACCATTGATTGAATTTCGTTATATTGACGCTTATAAGCCATACTGTTCACCACCAAGCGCGAACTGATATCGACAATATGCTCAGTCGGTTCAAGTTCGTTTGCTTTAAGGGTGTTACCTGTATCGACCAAATCAACAATACAATCTGCCATACCCACTAAAGGCGCCAATTCCATTGAACCATAGAGTTTAATTAAATCAACCTGCTCGCCTTTGCTGGCAAAATAATCTTGCGCCACATTGACGTATTTGGTCGCAACGCGCAGACGATGAGATTGGCGCTGGTGATTCACCGGTGCGGCTACCATGAGTTTACAACGCGCAATATTCAAATCTAATAATTCAAATTGGTTATCGCCACCCTGTTCCATGAGCACATCTTTGCCCACAACGCCCATATCAGCACCACCATGGGCAACGTATACCGGCACATCGGTTGCACGTACCACTAACAATTGCACATCATCACGCGTGGTTGGGATAATTAATTTACGTGTTTTGTCTAAATCTTCCGTCGGCACAATGCCCAGCTTAGCCAACAAGGGCAAAGTATCTTTTAAAATTCGGCCTTTTGATAAAGCAAGCGTAATCATTCAGTTAGTTTCCTTTTAACTCGCCAAGCGTTGAATATTAGCACCAACGCGACTTAATTTTTCTTCAATGCGTTCATAACCACGGTCAATATGATACACACGGTTAATGATGGTTTCACCCTCGGCAGCCAACCCAGCCAAAATTAGTGAAGCAGATGCCCGTAGATCCGTTGCCATCACCTGCGCACCCACCAAGCTTTCTACACCTTGCGTAATCGCCACATTACCATCGATGCTAATGTTAGCACCCATGCGAATCAGTTCGGGAACATGCATAAAACGATTCTCAAAAATGGTTTCTTTTACATGAGCCACACCCTTCGCGAGGGTATTCATGACCAAGAACTGTGCCTGCATATCGGTTGGAAAAGCAGGATAAGGCATGGTAACAATATTCACAGGTTTAATCGTTCGTCCGCGCATATCACACCGAATCCAATCATCACCGACATCCAACATGGCGCCACTTTCTTCAAATTTAATCAGCACCGACTCTAAATGCGTTGGGTCAACACGACGAATGGTGACATCACCCTGAGTCACCACCGCTGCTGCTAGGTAAGTCCCTGCTTCGATGCGGTCAGGAATCACTCGATAATTGACACCGTGAAGTCTTTCAACGCCTGTAATGCGTAAGGTGGAACTGCCAATGCCTTCAATCTGTGCGCCCATGGCATTTAAGAAGTTGGCCAAATCATTCACTTCAGGTTCACGGGCTGCATTTTCCAGAACCGTTACACCCTTAGCCAAAACAGCGGCCATCATTAAATTTTCTGTGCCAGTTACCGTAACCACATCCATGAAAATGTGGGCACCCTGTAAGCGATCAGCTCGGGCAACAATAAAGCCTTTTTCAACACGAATATCCGCACCCATCGCTCTCAATCCATCTAAATGGATATTGACCGGACGAGAACCAATTGCACACCCACCTGGTAAGGACACTCTCGCCTCACCATATTTGCTGAGTAAAGGTCCCAATACCAGAATTGAAGCGCGCATGGTTTTTACCAATTCGTAAGGCACTTCAAAACGATTGATGCTGCGCGGATCGATTTCTAATGCCAATCGCTCATCAATGGTAATTTCTGCTCCCATGGTCGCTAATAACTCAATAGAAGTCGTGACATCACGTAAATGTGGGATATTCGTGAGCGTTATCGGCGAATCGGCTAATAAAGCACCAACAATAATCGGCAATACCGCATTTTTAGCGCCAGAAATTTCCAGCTCGCCAACCAGTGGTACGCCACCTTGAATGAGTAGTTGATCCATTAATTTGATGCCTCTGTCGGCGTTTTGGTGATTAACGATAAAGCATGCAACTCACCTGAAGCCAGTTCATCCTTGAACAAAGCCTGGATAGAACGATGGCGTGCCAATAAAGCTTTACCGGCAAAAGCTTCGCTAACGATGGTCAGAGTTAAGTGGCAATCTGCACCCGATACAGCTACATGAGCATCGGGTAAGGCCGAGGTAATTCTAACAACAACTTCGTTTTCGGTCATAAAGGTTTCCACTCTTAAAATAAGGCTGACTCAGCGGTGTAAGGGGTGTCAATCACACCAACTTATCGACGCGTTTTCCAGCCTCTCGCTAACAAGGCGACTGTCACAATTGACAGCACCAACATAAATCCAAAGGTAACAGCCAAGCTCAGCCAAGGAGACACGTCCGATACCCCTAATACGCCATAACGAAACCCATCTACCATGTAGAAAAAGGGATTCAGCCAAGTGGCGGATTGCCAAACCGAAGGCAAAATGGCAACGGAATAGAATACACCGCTTAAAAAAGTCAGCGGTAAAATCACAAAGTTTTGGAAAGCGGCCAACTTATCATACTTATCTGCCCACAATCCTGCTAAAAACCCCATCGCTCCCAAAACCATGGTTGTAAGCAATGCAAATACGAACATCCAACCAAAATGTGCCACCGACATAGGTACCCATATACTACCTACTAAGCCAATCGGAATGCCCACCATTAAGCCTCTCATTACTGCACCCACCACAAAGGCAGAAAAAATCGCCAAGGGCGACAAGGGGCTTAACAACAGCAAATCTAAGTTTCTGTACATTTTTGACTGAATTAAACTTGACGAGCTATTGGAAAAAGCATTTTGTAACATCGCCATCATAATCAATCCAGGCAACAAAAACTGATGATAAGATAGCGAATCAAAACCCGAAGCACCCTCTGGCATCACCTGACCAAAAATCAATAAATACAACAAAGTAGAAACCAAGGGTGCGAATACTGTTTGCACAGAAACGCTTAAAAATCGTTGAATCTCTTTTCGACAGAGCGTTAAAAAACCACGATAACTGCTCATCATACCAAATCCTTGCTCGTCAACGCACGAAATACATCTTCTAAACTGGCTTCTATGGAACGAATTTCACTCAGCATTTGACCCGCCTGCTGAAGCTCAGCCACTAAATCGGCACGCACCTGCCCTCGTGGCAAACGCAACACCCACTTGTTGCCCTGTTGTCGATGAATACGCGATTGCAAACTGGCTGGCAGAATCGCTTGCTCGCCCTGCAAACTCACCTCAACATATTCCCAAGGATGAGAATCTAATAAGGCTTGCGTTGAAGAAAGTGCTAATAACTGCCCCTCACGTAAAATGGCTATCTGCTCACAAAGCTGCTCGGCTTCTTCTAAATAGTGAGTGGTCAAAATAATGGTCATGCCTTGTGCATGCAACTGGCGCACAAAATTCCATAATCCCAAACGCAACTCAATATCCACACCTGCTGTTGGCTCATCCAACACCAGTACTTTTGGCTTATGAACCAGCGCCAAAGCAATCAACACCCTACGCTTCATACCCCCAGACAAGCTTGGCATGGTTTCTTTTCGCTTATCCCACAACCCCAAATTCGTTAACAATTCATCAATCCATGGCCATTGCTCTTTGCCAAAACCAAAATAGCCTGCTTGAATACGTAACAAATCTTGAATAGAGAAAAACGGCTCATCAATCAGTTCTTGAGGCACTAAACCCAGCATTCGGCGAGCATCAGCGAAATCATTCACCACATCATGCCCCATAATGCTCACCGAACCCGCATCGGCTTTTACCAAACCGGCAATAATGCTAATCAAGGTTGATTTACCGGCACCATTTGGACCCAACAAAGCAAAAAAACTGCCTTGTGGTATGGATAAGTTCACCGAATTAAGCGCTGTCAACCCACGATAGGTTTTAGTTAGCTGCTTAATTTCAATCGCCACAGCAGGTGTCTGGTTCATACCGCATCTTGCTCCAAGTCAAATACAGATCGAAGATTGTATAGCGTTAACAGAGAAACCATTTGAGCAGAAACACCTACCAATTTCAAAGGCCGATTAACAGGAGACAAACATGCCAGCAATGCGACAAATGAACTGTCTAAGTGGGTAATATCGGCAACATCAGCTAACAAAAATTCTTTAGGCGCAAGATTGACCCAAGCTTTGGCTACACTCTGATGATCCCAACATCCGCCAAAGTGGATGCCGGTTTCTTGTTCTTGCCATGACGCCTCAGAGCGCATTCGCTTGAGTCCTCATTTGTTCTAATACTGCTGGCAATCCCTTCTGATCAATATCATTAGCATAAACACTGCGATAGTTTAACAGCAAGCTTACCCCTTGAATTTCGACATCATATATTTTCCAACTCTCTCCGGCTGGAAAGAGCCTAAAAATAACGGCAACAGCATTACCCGATTTTTCAACCACGGTTGCAGGAATTTCAACATCTTTTCCACTGGCACCAGCACGACTTGAAGCAAAATCCACACGGTCTATTTGAAACTTAATAAAACTGCGTGCATAGCTATTAAGAAGAATTTTTTTAAACAGCTCCACAAAAGTTTGTTGCTGTTCAGGTGTTGCGCTTCTCCAACTTGCTCCCATAACAAAACGCGCCATTTTCGTCACATCTACGTAAGGAAACACCAATTCATTTGCTAACTGGTTGATGCGTTCACTGTCATTTTCTAACTGTTTACGTTCCTGATCAATCCGGCTAATGAGTTGCTCAGACACCTTTTTCGTTTGAAGTACCGGATCTTTTTCAACAATACTAGCAGCCGAAACAGATAACCAAACACTACTAAACAACAACGCCGCACAGGCACTAACCCATTTCATCGCATAACCTCATTTATTGATGATTTATTTTTCTGATAGCTTCACTAAAAACTGACCAATCAGTTTCTCTAACACCATCGCTGGCTGCGTAAAACTGATCACGCTGCCATCACGTAAATTTTCTTCGTCTCCACCCGGCTCAATGCCAATGTACTGATCACCTAACAGGCCAGAAGTCAGAATACTGGCAGAAGAATCAGCGGGGATTTGTGAAAACCGGCTGTCCATATCGATATGAACCACCGCTTTGAAGCTCTTAGGATCTAACTGGATATGGTTTACACGACCAATCACCACGCCTCCCATAGACACTTTGGCGCGAGGTTTTAAACCACCAATATCACTAAACTGAGCGATCACCCGATAGCTATCATTATCTTGCAAACCGGCCATTTGACCAAAATTGCTCACTTTTAATGCCATAAATACCGTCGCCACGAGGGTAATCAGCACCATCAAGCCAACCCAAAACTCCATTTTCTTACTTGCTTGCATGTTTAAGCCTATCTCTTAATTGAACATTAACGCGGTTAACACAAAATCCAAACCCAATACCAATAACGAACTGTGCACCACAGTATTGGTTGTTGCACGACTGACGCCCTCTGCAGTCGGCATGGCTTGCACACCTTGGAACAAGGCAACCAATGCAATGGTTACCGCAAATACCAAGGATTTAATCACACTATTCACAACGTCCTTGTCCCAGCTGACTGATGCTTGAATCTGCGCCCAGAAAGCGCCATCGTCAACACTTAAACCGGGAACGGCAACCAAGTAGCCACCTAAAATCCCCATCACACTGAACAACATGGCTAACATCGGCAAAGCCAAAATGACAGCAATAAATCTGGGCGCAAAAACCCGTTTAATCGGATCTAAGCCCATCATTTCTAAAGCAGATAATTGTTCGGTCGATTTCATCAAACCGAGTTCTGCGGTTAAAGCTGAGCCGGCTCTACCAGCAAAGAGTAAAGCCGCCACGACGGGCCCTAACTCACGCAGCAAGCTTAACGCCACCATTTGACCCACAATTTCGGTAGCGTTAAACGACACCAAAATATTATAACCTTGTAGCGCCAATACCATACCAACAAAGAAACCAGCCACCATCACAATCAGCAACGATAGCACGCCAGCAAAATACAACTGTCTGACCCATTCACTGACGCGTACAACTGCCGAAGGAAGCGCCCAGATTAATTGCAAGCTAAACCAGAAACCCTGTGCCAAACTCGTCGTGAGAGACATAAATTGACTACCGAGTTTTTCAATCTGTCTAACCACGCTTCATACTCCCCAAAAGTTGTGTTTTATAATCCTGAGCAGGGTAATGAAAAGCAACCGGACCATCGGCTTCACCGTGAATGAATTGATGAACCCAGGGATCTGTTGAACTGCGCAAGGTTTCAACACTACCAGACAAAATAACACGCCCACCTGATAAGACAACGGCGTGATCAGCAATACTTAACACTTCATCAACATCGTGAGTCACCACCACACTGGTTAAGCCCATGGCATCGTTAAGACTTCTAATCAACCTGACCAGCACTCCCATGCCAATCGGATCTTGTCCGGCAAAAGGCTCATCATAAAAAATCATCTGCGGATCTAAGGCAATCGCTCGCGCTAGGGCGACACGACGACTCATGCCCCCTGACAATTCGGAGGGCATCAAATCACTGGCCCCACGTAGGCCAACCGCTTCTAACTTCATCAGCACTAGGGAACGAATGACTGCTTCGGGTAATTGCGTATGTTCTCGCAAGGGTAAAGCAATGTTTTCAAACACAGATAAATCGGTTAACAAAGCGCCACTTTGAAACAGCATACCCATACGTTTACGTAGCGAAAACAAATTGTCGCGCGATAAACCGTGAACGTCTTGACCATCCACCCACACCTTGCCTGTGGTAGGTAAAAGCTGACCAGCAATCAGTTTTAGCAGGGTCGTTTTACCTGTTCCCGAAGGTCCCATAATTGCCGTAACCTTACCTCGAGGAATCTGCAGGGTCAGCTGATCAAAAATCATCCGCGAACCACGCGCAAAACTCATCTGCTGAATATCAATCATCGTTTCAGTCACCATTAGTTCCCCAATAACTCAAGCAAAGTCTGAACTTCTTGTACTTGGTGAGCTTGATCAGCCGAAACCAATATCAGCGCATGTTGTGAACAGGCCTCACTTGCCAGCCATTGCATCAGCGCAGGTTTTGCCTGTCTCAAGGAGGTCGCATCATAATTAAAAACTTCACGCCCCATAACCAAAATATCGACTGAAGGGATATTCATGTCTAGATCAACGGATGCTGCCAGAACTAAACCTGCAAATTTAGTTTTAAATTCAGTCATTTTCTGTGTTGCCTGAACCACATCATCAGCAGACTCGCACAACAAATAAAACCAAAAGTTTTCTTGCGTGTCGGTAAGCCACTGTTGTATCAGCTGTTCGTTAGCCATCTGCCATTTTTGGGGTGATAGCACACTGGCTGTGATTAAGTTGGCATAGTAAGTTAAGTACCATTCACTTGGCACATCTGGGGGGTAAAATTGACTGGAGATTAGGCGTTGATTATCCCAATCCACACAGGCCACTCCCACCCACCTTTGTTGTTTTATTAAGACCTTGGTTTGCAAAACACACTCACTTTGTTGCTGACTTAAACTGTCAAATATGACCGAACTGATATTTCATAATTTGCTAATTTTAGCTGATTCATGGGCATAATGCACAAAAGCGCCTATTTTCTTTTGCGGATGAGTTCTCAAATGCGCCTTTTTCTTCTATCATGATCAGTTTAGCAAACCAGCAAGAGCTTAATATGACGCCGCAGCACCCTCACATTTGGCAACAATTACAGCAGATTCGATGTGTTATTTTCGATGTGGATGGCGTGTTAACCGATGGTCGATTGTATTACGACAATCATGGCAATGAATTTAAGGCATTTCATGTGCATGATGGTCATGGCATGAAAATGTTACAAAATGCAGGGGTTTCGGTAGCCATCATTACCGCCAGAGAATCTGAACTGGTTAATAAACGCATGCGAGATTTAGGCATTGATTTGGTGTTTCAAGGGGCTCGCAATAAATTAGCCGCCTTCGATAGTTTATTGACCAAACTGTCTTTAGAGCCTGAGCAAGTTTGCTATTTAGGAGATGATTATTTGGATTTACCGGTGATGCGTCGCTGCGGTTTATCCATAGCAGTTGCCAACGCCCAGCCATTAATCAAACAACATGCTCACTTCATCACACAACACAAGGGCGGCGAAGGAGCAGCGAGAGAGGTGTGTGAATTAATTCTTCAGGCGCAACAAAAATTAGATCACATCATTGCGCATTATTTAAGCTAAGCGGAAACCTGAACAGATGCTTAAGTTTTTGTTAGTCTCGTTAGGGTTAGTGGTGTTGGTATTAAGCTATTTGCCCTTAAGACAAAGCACCAGCTACGTTGCTAAGCAAGAAAATCAGCTTTCGATTCAAATGGAACAGAGTGTCACGCGATTTATCAATCGAGAGAACCCTGAAAAACGTTTTCAAATCATCAGTGAGCAGCTAAATTTTGACGAAGCAGTAGATCAAACGCGTTTTTCTCCCTTTTCCATGACCGGTCATACAGGACAACTATCCTTAAAGGGTGACAGTGAAATGGCGATACTCTCCCAACAACAATTAGATCTGCATCGCAAGGTATTACTTCAACAAAGCACGGAGCAAGCAACCCCTCGTCGATTTCACAGCGATCTTCTACACATCAACCTGAAAACCCATGCGTTGGAAAGCCCACAAAAAATAATGGTTATCGATGAAAAACAACACATTGAAGCCGATAGCCTTATTGGTAATTATGAAGAAGGATGGTATGAATTTACCCAACACGTTAAAACACAGTGGCAGTAAGTTGGCTAACATAACTTGGATACTCATCGCATCCCTGTTCTTTACGCCACATCTGTTAGCTAATACCAAGCCAGATGCCGCACCCGTCAGTAAAAATGCTGGCAATAAAACTAACAATAAACAATCGGACGCGGCTGACGCAAAAAGCTATCCTGTACACATTAGTGCCGATCAACTAATCAGCCAAACCAAGGGCGGACAAAGCGAATATCGAGGCAATGTGGTGTTAGATCGAAACAAACTCAATCTGCAAGGAGCCAGTTTGTTAATCATTCATCCAGGAGACAAACTGCAACAGGCAACCATTAAAGGCAATCCAGCTAAGTTCAAAGACTACTTACCCAAAAAACAACAATGGGTGAATGGTGAAGCGAAACAAATCGTCTTTCAACAAGATAAAGATACCATTACCCTTACTGAAAACGCCTATATCGTGATGGATAATGGCAATAAAATCAATGCAGATAAGATAGTTATCTATAATAAAGATGAAACATTTGAAGCCTTTGGTGGCAAACAAAGCGGTCGCGTTAAAATGACCATTCAACCTGAGAATTAGGAAAACCCTATGCTGGATTCGCTGAACACCCATTCCTTTAGCGCCCACCAACTCGCCAAACGCTACAAGCAACGCAGTGTTGTTGAAGATGTGAGCTTTTCCGTCAAAAGCGGTGAAGTCATCGGCTTGCTAGGCCCCAATGGTGCTGGAAAAACCACCACCTTCTACATGATGACCGGATTAATTAAAAGTGACGCGGGCAAAATTTTACTTGACGATCAAGATATTACTTTGCTGCCCATGCATCAGCGCGCCAAACTGGGTATTGGCTACTTACCCCAAGAAGCTTCTATTTTCAGAAGACTTTCAGTAAGTGACAATATCATGGCGATTTTAGAAATGCAGAGAGAGCTCGATACTGCACAACGTCAAGATCGTTTGGAAACTCTGCTCGAAGCGCTAGCCATAACCCATATTCGCGACAGTATTGGTCAAGCCCTGTCCGGCGGGGAACGTAGACGTGTTGAAATTGCGCGCGCTTTAGCTATTAATCCGCACTTCTTATTGCTGGACGAGCCCTTCGCTGGCGTCGATCCCATCGCCGTAGCCGATATCCAAAGCATCATTCGCCAGCTTCAGCAAAGTGGGATTGGCATTCTCATAACCGATCATAATGTGCGTGAAACCCTAGCAGTAGTTGATCGAGCGTATATTCTATCTCAAGGCCATATCCTAGCCCAAGGAACACCTAACGAGTTGTTAACTAACCCAAAAGTGATTGAAGCCTACTTAGGTGAAAACTACGGGTCTGGGTTAATCAACGAATAAATCAAGTTTAGCCACTAGACAAACGCTCCACAGCGTGATTAAATCAAATTGACAGTGATGCAAACTGTAACAAATTTCACCCCTTTGCCATTTAAGCCTTCAATTGAACGTGCTTAGATAGTTTGGATGAGATAGTGACAAATAATAAGGAGAGAATGACTATGCAAGTAAATATTACTGGACACCATGTCGATGTCACCGAGGGGCTACGCGGCCATTGTGATGAAAAATTGGCACGCATTAAACGTCATTTTGATCAAGCCATCAGTATTCATGTCACACTAGAAGTGGACAATAAAGTGCAAAAAGCCAGTGCTAACCTGCATGCTTCGGGACATGATTTTCATGCAGAAGCTCAAGATGCCGATATGTATTTGGCCATTGATGCCATGACCGATAAATTAGATCGTCAAGTTCTGAAATACAAAGAAAAGTTGAAAGCACACTAATATCAACATGCTAAAAATAGCCTCTGCATGAGGCTATTTTTATATATCAGCTCTAAGGAGTACAAAATGAGTTTTCCGACCTATTCACTGATCTGTGGCCGTGGTGGTTCTATGAGTATTACCTTCAAGACTCACTATCTCGCCATCCATAATGAACTAAAAGATAGCGTCGAAAATAGCATTATTCCTTACACTAGCATCTGTGGCGTTGATGAAGAACATCTTAACGATGGTTTATCTAGCTTAAGACGTATCCACATCAATCTAATTTGCTCTCGCATCAAGTCTATTGAAAGTGATAACTCTAAGGATGCTGAAGAAATCTTATTACATTTACTCAGCCACACGATTAAAAGTAATACGACCTGCGACATACCAACTTAATTGGATAACGCCTTGTTTGATGCATTCGCTGATAAACTCATCAACCAAGCCAATTCAACTTCTGAAAATCCCGCTTGGCGTCGAGCCTCTAGGTTAAAAGGTGGTTTTAATCCTCCTTTCAAATGGGTATCGATCAGCATTTTAAAGGTATCGAATCGATCTAAGCCTCGCTGCTGACATAACCAGTTGAACCACTTTGAGCCGACCGCGACATGACCTACTTCATCGCGTAGTAAAATATGCAATATTTCAACCGCTCTCGTTTCGCCCACTGCACGCAGTTTTTTCATCATGTCCGGCGTGACGTCTAAGCCTCTTGCCTCTAAGGTTCTGGGTACCAGTGCCATCCGCGCCAATACATCAAATGCTGTTTCATGGGTAGTTTCCCACAAACCATTGTGGGCAGGAAAATCGCCATAATCGTAACCATAGCCGGCTAACTGCTCACGCAATAATTGAAAATGATAAGCTTCTTCAGAGGCTACTTTCAACCAATCATCGATAAAGTCGGCAGACATTTGTTGAAAACGATAAACGGCATCTAATGCTAAGTTCACCGCATTAAATTCAATGTGCGCGATGGAGTGAAGTAAACTCGCTCTACCTTCATGAGAACCCAAACCTCGCGCTTTCAGCAATTTTGGCGAAACCAACTCAGGACGATCGGGTCGCCCCGGTTGTACAATGGCAACAACCTCGGTAGGCTCCAGACTCAATCGTTGTTCACGCCAGTCTTCGAGCAGTGCAAACACAGCTTGTGCTTTTTGTTCAACTTTCACATGCATCAGTGCCTCATAGGCACGTTGATAGACAGAATCCATTTACTCAGACCCCTCACACGACAAAATCATCACATCGTTCACATTAGTACCCGTATAGCCTATGTGTAATAAAGCACCAATATCTGCCAACAGTGCATGTGCATTGGCTTGAGCTAGCGTTGTTTCGACACACCAACCCTGCTGTTGCGCCATTAAAATACTTTCCTGATTCACACAAGCACCCGCCTCTGCCGTCGTACCATCACCCCCATCACTGGCCAAGGCAATGAATTGCCACGCAAAGCCGACATCACGTAATTTCCAAGCAACCAATAATGCCAAATGTTGCATACGACCACCCGCAGGTGGATCGGCTGGCAACTCAACCAGAGGCTCACCACCCCACACCATCACCGTCCCAACTCGCGCCTGAGCAACAATCTGCTCTGCCAACTGATTCACTGCTACTTTCACGTATTCAGGCTGGATCTGTGCTTCAGGTAAATACATTGTAAGACGTTGACGCAAACGCTGATTATCCGCCAAAGAATGCGTTATTACCCGATCATCATCCAAAGCACCGAATAACAAGCCAGAACCCACCGATGCTAAGTCTTGATTTGGCACATCTGCAATCATCAATTGCAGTATCTGCGATGACGTTGGGAAATGCGTCAACAACTTGCCGCCTTTAATCATAGATAGGTCTTTACGAGCCTGATTAATACGTTGAATATCCCAACCAGAAGCCAACCAATCTTGAGTCTGGTTTTGTAATCGAGACAAATCCCAAGATTCAGGTAACACCTCAACTAAAGATGAAGCACCTCCCGAAAGTAAAAACAACACACGGGCATTTTGTGGAAGTTGTTCGACAAATGCAACAAGCGCCTGACCCGCTTTAAGTGATGATTCATCGGGTACAGGATGACCCGCGGCAAAGCATTGAATACGTGAATCGCTAATGAGGGGCGCACAAGGCGCTTTACACACCATCAAACCCGCGACTAAGCGCTGACCAGCTAGACTTAATGCCCCCGTCAGCATCGATTCCGCCGCCTTACCTACAGCAATGGCATACCAGGGTTGCTCAAACCAAGTGGATTGTGTCGCATCTGAAAAAAAGGAAGCGACCAAATGGTCGCCTCGGCAATCGAGCAAAGCCTTATGTAAGGCTGCTAAAGCATCAGACATAACTAACCGTTAATATTTCATACTCGATATCGCCACTAGGCGCTTTAACAGTAATTTCATCACCCTCTTCTTTACCAATTAACGCACGCGCAATGGGAGAGTTAACGGAAATTTTATTGTGATTCAAGTCAGCTTCTTCATCACCCACAATTTGGTATATCACCGTATCTTCATTTTCAATATTCAATAACTCGACAGTCGCGCCAAACACAATTTTTCCGTGCGACTGAATCAAAGCAATATCAATAATTTGCGCATGAGAAAGCACAGACTCAATATGACGAATACGTGCTTCTAGCAAACCTTGCTGTTCACGCGCAGCATGGTATTCAGCATTTTCTTTCAAATCCCCATGCGCACGCGCTTCAGCAATTGCTTCAGCAATACTCGGACGGTCAACATTTTTCAACTTGGTCAATTCTTGACGCAAGTGCTCTGCACCGGCAGCCGTTAATGGAGGACGTGTACTCATGAACTAAACTCCTTTAGCTTTTAGGGGTCTGTACTAGGATAAAAATAAGCCGCGCTTATTGAATTAAGCACGGCTTTCACTAGACGAATCAAGGTAATTAGATTAAATCTTGGATACGATATACCGGCTGATCGTTAATATAATCCATCGCCATCGCCATGGCCTCAGCACCCGCTACAGTTGTTGTATAGGCGACACGATGCATCAGAGCTTCACGACGAATCGAGAAAGAATCGGCAACTCCCATCGCTCCGTCTGAAGTATTGACGATTAAGGCAATCTCATCATTCTTGATCATATCAACGATGTTGGGACGCCCTTCAGTCACTTTATTCACTACCGAATGGGCAATCCCCACTTCAGTGAGTGTTTTAGAAGTACCTCGTGTAGCAACAATTTCGAAACCACGCGCAATCAGCATTTTTGCAACTTCCACGGAAGCGTTACGATCAGCTTGACGTACCGAGATAAAGGCTTTACCACCCGTTGGCAATACCGTCCCCGCTGCTAACAATCCTTTAGCGAAGGCTTGAGCAAAGTTCTGACCAATACCCATTACTTCACCCGTTGACTTCATTTCTGGACCAAGAATCGGATCCACGCCACCAAACTTAATGAAGGGGAAAACCACTTCTTTTACCGAAACATGCTCAGGCAAAATTTCTTTGGTAAAGTTTTGTGACGCCAAACTGGTTCCAGCCATGACACGCGCAGCAACCTTCGCTAAAGGCGCACCAATGGCTTTAGACACAAAAGGCGCAGTACGTGAAGCACGTGGATTTACCTCAAGCACGTAAATATCTTCACCTTTAACAGCAAATTGTACGTTCATCAAACCACGTACTTTTAATGCAAACGCCATGGCTTCAGTTTGACGACGAATTTCATCCTGAATATGCGCAGGCACTGTGTAAGGCGGCAATGAACAAGCCGAGTCACCTGAGTGGATACCCGCTTGCTCAATATGTTCCATCAAGCCACCAATGACGACTTGCTCACCGTCACAAATTGCATCAACATCAAGTTCTGTAGCATCGTCTAAGAAGCGGTCTAATAGCACCGGTGAATCATTAGAAACCTGAACCGCTTCACGCATGTAACGTGATAAGTCTTTCTCACTATAGACAATTTCCATGGCACGTCCACCCAACACATAAGAAGGACGAACGACTAAGGGATAGCCAATTTCATCGGCTAAGGTGAGTGCTTGTTCCGGTGTACGAGCGGTACGGTTAGCAGGCTGACGCAACCCCAATTCTTGCAATAATTTTTGGAATCGCTCACGGTCTTCCGCTAAGTCGATTGAGTCAGGCGAAGTACCAATAATCGGCACGCCCGCAGCCTCTAAATCGCGCGATAATTTCAGTGGTGTTTGACCACCATACTGAACGATCACCCCTTCTGGCTTTTCAACAGCAACAATTTCGAGTACATCTTCCAGTGTTAAAGGCTCAAAATATAAGCGATCGGATGTGTCATAATCTGTTGAAACCGTTTCTGGGTTACAGTTGACCATAATGGTTTCAAACCCATCTTCGCGCAATGCCATAGCGGCATGAACACAGCAATAGTCAAACTCAATACCTTGACCAATACGATTAGGTCCACCACCCAAAATCATGATTTTACGTTTATCAGTCGGTGCGGCTTCACACACTTGCTCGTAAGTAGAGTACAAATAAGCGGTATTGGTAGCAAACTCAGCAGCACAGGTGTCGACGCGCTTGTAAACGGGTTTAACGCCTAAGGTATGACGGAATTTACGTAAAAAGGCGCTATCGGTGTTCAATAGTTTAGCCAAACGCATGTCCGAAAAGCCTTTACGCTTCAATTTCAGCATACGATCTTTATCGAGCGCATCCAAGCCACCTGAAACGACCTTTTGCTCTTCACGCACAATATCTTCAACCTGCGCCAAAAACCAAGGGTCAATCGAGCAAACCTCAAAGACTTCTTCCAAACTCCAGCCAAAACGGAAAGCATCAGCCAGATACCATAACCGATCAGGACCTGGAGAACGCAATTCATGACGCAAAATATCCCGCACTGACTTGTCGTCCATGCTGCTCAAATCGAGCATTGGATCTAGGCCTGTTTTACCCGTTTCCAAGCCACGAATGGCTTTTTGCAATGACTCTTGGAAGGTACGTCCCATCGCCATCACTTCACCCACCGACTTCATTTGTGTCGACAAGCGTGGCTCGGCTTGTGGGAACTTCTCAAAGGTAAAGCGTGGGATTTTGGTAACCACATAGTCAATCGAAGGCTCGAATGACGCCGGTGTGAGACCGCCTGTGATGTCGTTGGTTAATTCATCCAAGGTGTAACCAATCGCTAACTTAGCTGCCACTTTCGCAATCGGGAAACCCGTTGCTTTAGAAGCTAAAGCCGATGAACGCGATACGCGTGGATTCATCTCGATGACAATCATGCGACCATCTTTAGGATTGATAGCAAACTGGACGTTAGAGCCGCCTGTTTCCACGCCAATTTCACGCAGAATAGCAATCGAAGCATTACGCATGATTTGGTATTCTTTGTCGGTCAGTGTTTGCGCAGGCGCAACGGTAATTGAGTCGCCTGTATGCACGCCCATAGGGTCAAAGTTTTCAATCGAGCAGACAATAATACAGTTATCTTTGGTGTCACGCACCACTTCCATCTCGTACTCTTTCCAACCCAGAATCGACTCTTCAATGAGCAGTTCATTGGTTGGCGACATGTACAAGCCATGCTTACAAATTTGTTCAAATTCATCTTTATTGTAAGCAATACCACCACCCGTGCCACCTAAGGTGAACGAAGGACGAATGACTGTCGGGAAACCGACGCGCTGTTGAATCGCCCAGGCTTCATCTAGTGTGTGCGCGACACCTGAGTCAGGCACATCAATACCAATTTTAAGCATCGCTTGACGGAATTTTTCGCGGTCTTCACCCTTATCAATTGCTTCGGGTTTGGCACCAATCAATTCGACATTGAACTTGTCTAAAACACCATTGCGCCATAAATCTAAGGCGCAGTTCAATGCGGTTTGCCCACCCATGGTTGGCAACAAAGCATCGGGACGCTCTTTTTCAATAATGCTGGCAACCGTTTGCCAAGTAATGGCTTCGATATAGGTCGCATCGGCCATATCAGGGTCGGTCATAATGGTGGCTGGGTTAGAGTTTACCAACACCACGCGATAACCTTCTTCACGCAAGGCTTTACAGGCTTGAGCGCCTGAATAGTCAAATTCACACGCCTGACCAATAACAATCGGGCCAGCACCAATAATTAATACGCTTTTAATATCTGTTCTTTTGGGCATCGTCTTATTCCTTTACAGTGCTCGAGTTAGGCGCGACGCGCAGCCATATTGGCAATAAATTCATCAAACAGGTAGGCCAAATCGTGCGGGCCTGGACTGGCTTCAGGGTGTCCCTGGAAACTAAAGAAAGGTTTATTGGCAAAACGAATGCCCTGATTTGACTGGTCAAATAGGGAACGATGTGTGGCTTGCACACCAGCCGGTAACGTAGACTCATCCACGGCAAAGCCATGATTCTGTGCGGTGATTAACACCTTGCCTGAGCGCATGTCTTGTACCGGATGGTTACCACCATGATGACCAAACTTCATTTTTAGTGTTTTAGCGCCCGAGGCTAACGCCAATAATTGATGACCCAGGCAAATGCCATAAATCGGGGTGTCGCCTTGAATTAACTCTGCAATCGCCTCAATGGCATAGCCACAAGCTGCGGGATCACCGGGACCATTCGATAAGAAAATCCCATCCGGATTCAGTGCCTTCACTTCGCTGGCAGGCGTGTTGGCTGGAACGACCGTTAAACGACAACCACGCTCGGTTAGCATGCGCAGGATGTTGGTCTTAACCCCATAATCGTAAGCAACGACATGGTAAGGTAATTCTGCATCGTTTTTAACAGCAAACCCCTCACCTAAACGCCACTCGCCTTCACGGAAGGTATAACTCTGCTTAGCCGTGACTTCGATGGCCAAATCCATGCCATCTAGCCCCGCAAAGGCTTGCGCTTTGGCAATGGCGGCTTGTGCGTCAATTTCATCGGCTGCAATGATCACGCCATTCTGAGCGCCTTTTTCACGTAACACCCGGGTTAACTCGCGCGTATCAATGTCGGCAATAGCCACCACATTTTGCTGCACTAAATAGTCAGCAAGTGAATGTTGCGCGCGAAAACTGGAGTGCATTAAGGGCAAATCGCGAATGATGAGACCACTGGCCATGACAGCACCGCTTTCGGCATCCTCATCATTAACGCCAACGTTACCAATATGTGGATAGGTCAGCGTCACCAGCTGACGAAAATAGGAAGGATCCGTCAGAATCTCTTGATATCCAGTCATTGAGGTATTAAATACCACCTCACCTACGGTTTCTCCTGCAGCGCCAATTGACTCGCCCCAGAACAAACTGCCATCTGCCAATGCCAGTAACGCTTTCATCTACCCACTTCCCTATCTCTTTAACCCGAATGTCCTAATAATGCCAAATTTGCGATACAAAAAAACGGAGAAGGCAGAGCCAACTCCGTTTTTAACTTATTCTGTGATGTGACCCGTTGTTGTCAACACGTCTTTAGTACTCCGCTAATTTTGAACATTATAGCGCAAATTGGGTTACTAAGTCCAGATGAATTAACGCAAACCCAGCACATCCTGCATATCGTACAAACCCGCTGGCTGTTGAGATAACCATTGCGCCGCACGCACTGCGCCCTGAGCAAAAGTTAAGCGCGAAGAAGCTTTATGCGTCAACTCTACTCGTTCACCCAACCCTGCAAAAAGTACGGTATGATCTCCTACCACATCACCACCACGCACCGTAGCGAAACCAATTTGCTGTGCTGGACGTTCACCCGTAATGCCTTCACGACCATAAACCGCGCAGCTATCTAAATCCCATCCCAAAGCATCGGCTGCAGCCTGACCTAAGCGTAAAGCTGTACCAGATGGCGCATCGACCTTGTATCGGTGATGTGCTTCAATCACTTCAATATCATAATCTGTAAGAACCTGAGCGGCTTTAGCCACTAACCCGAGCAGTAAATTCACCCCGACACTAAAATTTGGGGCAAAAACGATGGGGATTTGTTGTGCTGCTGCCTTCATTTCAGTCAATTCAGCCACTGAAAAACCTGTTGTACCAATCACCATCGGCTTACCCGCTGCGACACAAGCAGTCAAATAATTCATTGTGGCTTCTGGTCGAGTGAAATCGATCACCACATCAAAAGCAGTGACATCAAACACATCAAGCAAAGGCACGTCTAAACGACCAAAACCAGTAACTTCACCCGCATCCATCCCTGTTAACGTCGACCCATGACGCACAAAAGCTGCTGATAACACAGCGTTTTTATCTTCCTGAACCGCCTGTACCAAAGCGCGACCCATACGTCCGTTCACACCCACTAGGGCAATTTTTTGTGTCATCTGTTATACCTTGATTCAGTTGTTTTTATAGTTGATTGCATTCAAGCGGTCTGACCTAGCCATCAACTGGATTATTTCGTATACTTTAACAATACCGACGAACGGGCATTTTGGCGATTGGTGAAAATAATCAATACGCTACGTTGTTGCGGTGGCAAAGCCACCAAATGCGCCCCATTCAATCGGCCTTTATAGTAAGAGCGTTTTTCAGCATCCTCTGCTGAAAAGAGTTCTAAATTGGCCTGTGACTTCAGCGTAAACAACACACCGCCTTGTTCTGGCTTGTACTCTACCTTTTCCAGAATCGCCTTTGGATCCATTACCGACCATCCTGAAGGTAAAATCACGCTTTGTGATGGCACGGGTTTAACCACTTCTGGTTTTATCACGGTTGACGAAGTGGATGGTTTTTTATCACTAGGAACCACCACTGGGGCTTTAGGCGCATCCGCTTTTTCTGCTGGCGGTGGCACACAAGCGGCTAACAAGGTAGCCATCAAGGGAAACAAGTAACCTAAGCGCATAAAAATTTTCCTGAAGTGTGATGCATTGATGCGCATATTTTAACGCTAAAATCTATTGGAATACAGCATCCCGATAAAAAGCGCGACCAAACCTTGCTTTAAAAGAAAAAAGGAGGTCATCACCCTCCTTTTTCTTCACCACCTATTAGGCTTATTTCAGTGCATCATTGATAAACGATTTCACTGAATCTAACCAACTGTGTGATTTCGGATTATGAGTTGCCCCTTTACCCGACAAGCTGGCTTCAAACTGGCGTAACAGCTCTTGTTGTTCGCTGGTGAGATTCACCGGTGTTTCCAGATGGACTTGGCAAATCAAATCACCTTGACGACCTGAACGAACCGATTTAACCCCTTTGCCGCCAATTTTGAACTTACGTCCCGTTTGCGTACCTGCTGGAATCTTCAAGTTGACACGACCATCTAGCGTCGGCACTTCAATTTCACCGCCCAAGGCTGCCGTGGTAAACGACAAAGGCATCTCACAGAACAGCGTATCGCCTTGACGCTTAAATATGGCATGAGGTTGTAAGCTGATACGAACGTAAAGATCACCTGACGGCGCTCCCACATCTCCCGCTTCACCTTGACCACTTAAGCGAATACGATCACCCTCATCCACCCCTGCTGGAATGCTGACGGTAAGTGTTTTGTTACGGGTAACAAAGCCTTCACCATGACATTTCGAACAGGGTTTCTTGATGATTTTGCCTTTACCATGACAGGTATGACAAGTACGTTCAACCACAAAGAAACCTTGCTGAACACGCACCTTACCATGACCGCCACAAGTCGGACACGTCTCGACGCTCGAACCCTCGGCTGCCCCCGATCCATGACAAGCATCACACACTTCACGACGGGGTACTTGAATATCAATTTTCGCGCCAGCTACCGCTTGCTCCAGTGTCAGGGTCAAACGATATTCAAGATCATCACCAGGGCGAGGACCATTGAATCCACGACCACCACCGCCAAAAATATCGGAGAAGATGTCACCGAAGCCACCAAAGCCACCACCGAATCCTTGTCCGCCACCAAAGCCACCCGCTGAACCATCAACGCCTGCATGACCAAACTGATCATAAGCTGAACGCTTTTGTGCATCAGATAGAATTTCGTAAGCTTCTTTGATCTCTTTGAACTTTTCTTCGGCAGAAGCATCACCCGGATTACGGTCTGGGTGATGCTTCATGGCGAGCTTTTTATAAGCTCGCTTGATTTCGTCTTCCGAGGCGGTTCGAGACAGCCCCAAGACTTCGTAATAGTCTTTTTTTGCCATAAGACCTTACTTCTTAACTTCTTCAAACTCAGCGTCAACGATGTCATCATCGCCGCCTTTGTTCGGTTTAGTCGTATTGGCGTCATGTGCTTGCGCTCCAGCAGCACCCGCGTTGGTTTGCGCATAAGCTTTTTCGGCAATACCATGGCTTACTTTCGCCAGTTCTTCTGTTTTAGCCGTAATGGCATCTTTGTCATCACCTTTCATCGCTTCTTCAAGCGCTTTAACCGCTGACTCAACCGCTGCTTTTTCATCTGCCGTTACTTTGTCGTCACCCAACTCTTTCACCGACTTGTTCACTGAGTGAATTAAGCTGTCAGCTTGGTTACGCGCATCCACCAATTCACGTAGTTTTTTGTCCTCTTCGGCATGAGCTTCGGCATCACGAACCATTTTCTCGATTTCTGCTTCAGACAAACCTGAGCTGGCTTTAATGACAATCGACTGCTCTTTATTGGTTGCTTTATCTTTCGCAGACACATTCAAGATGCCGTTAGCATCGATGTCAAAAGTCACTTCGATTTGGGGCATACCACGTGGCGCTGGTGGAATGTCTGACAAATCAAAACGTCCCAGTGATTTATTACCATTCGCCATTTCACGCTCACCTTGCAACACGTGAATGGTCACCGCAGACTGGTTGTCATCGGCAGTTGAGAACACCTGTGACTTACGCGTCGGAATCGTGGTGTTTTTCTCAATCAACTTAGTCATGACACCACCCATGGTCTCGATACCGAGCGACAAAGGTGTAACGTCTAACAACAACACATCTTTAACAGAACCCGCTAACACACCACCTTGAATGGCTGCACCAATGGCAACAGCTTCATCTGGGTTAACGTCTTTACGTGGCTCTTTGCCAAAGAAGTCTTTAACCGCTTTTTGTACCATCGGGATACGCGTAGAACCACCAACCAAAATCACTTCATCAATTTCAGACGCTGTCAAGCCAGCATCTTTCAAGGCAATGCGGCAAGGCTCAATCGATTTTTTTACCAAGTCTTCAATCAACGACTCAAATTTGGCGCGGGTAATACGCATGTTTAAGTGTTTTGGACCTGAAGCATCAGCGGTAATGTAAGGCAAGTTAATATCGGTTTGCTCACGAGAAGACAATTCGATTTTCGCTTTTTCAGCCGCTTCACGCAGACGTTGCAATGCCAATGGATCGTTTTTCAAATCCACGCCTTGCTCTTTCTTAAATTCAGTAACGATATGTTCAATCACTAATTGGTCGAAGTCTTCACCGCCCAAGAAAGTGTCGCCGTTAGTGGCCAATACTTCAACTTGCTTATCGCCATCTAAATCGGCGATTTCAATAATTGAAACGTCAAAAGTACCACCACCTAAGTCGTAGACAACAATTTTGCTATCGCCTTTTGACTTTTTGTCCACACCATAAGCCAAAGCTGCTGCCGTAGGTTCATTGATAATACGTTTCACTTCTAAACCAGCAATTTTACCGGCATCCTTAGTGGCTTGACGTTGTGCGTCGTTGAAGTAAGCAGGAACAGTAATCACCGCTTCAGTAACCGTTTCACCTAAATAATCTTCAGCAGTTTTTTTCATTTTCATTAAGACACGTGCAGAAATTTCTGGCGGCGCCATTTTTTTACCGTGCGCTTCTACCCAAGCATCACCGTTGTCGGCTTTAACGATGCCGTATGGTACCATTTCGATGTCGCGTTGAACTTCTTTGTCAGTAAACTTACGACCAATCAAGCGCTTAACTGCATGCATGGTGTTTTTTGGGTTGGTAATGGCTTGGCGTTTGGCTGTTTCACCCACCAACACCTCATCATCGTTGGTGAAAGCAACAATTGATGGCGTCGTGCGCGCACCTTCACTGTTTTCAATAACTTTGACATTGCCACCGTCCATCACAGCAACACATGAATTTGTTGTACCTAAGTCAATACCAATAATTTTAGCCATGTTATATCGTCTCCTGAAAATTCAATTATCCGTTGAGAAATTTATGGTGATGGCTCTATTCAATTTCAAGAGCTCAACCACCTTGTTTTTTATTATTTAAGCAGCTGCCGATGAAACAACCACGCGTGCTGGACGCACGACACGACCATGCAATTTGTACCCTTTTTGCACGGTAAACATTACCGTATTAGGCTCATGATCTTTGCTTGGCTGCATGGTCATGGCTTCATGTTCTTGTGGATTGAATTTATCGCCTGTTGGATCAAGTGCCTCTACTTGAAAACGAGCCATCACGTCTTGGAACATTTTAAGGGTCATTTCTAAGCCTTGACGTATGGTATCTTGATCGTTCGCTGTTTGTGTTGAAGCCTGCAAGCCCATTTCCATGCTGTCTAGCACAGGAATTAAATCATTGACGAAGCGCTCCAAGGCAAATTTTTTCGCATTATCCACTTCGCGCTCAGTACGACGACGCAGATTTTCCATATCAGCTTGCAAACGCAACAAACTGTCGAAATGTTGAGCCGCTTGAGCTTGGGCTTCCGCCAATAATGCCTGGACGTCTTGCTCAACGTTAGCCTGTTCGTTATTCATCGCTTCAGTCTTATCGGTTTCGTCGATATTGATGTTCTGCTCGTTGGTCGTGCTCATAAATTCTCCCTAAAATAGCGCAATCACTAAAACATAAGGGTTATGGGATCCGCAAGATTGTTTTTCAAGAGAGTTGATTCAGGTTTTGTTCAATAATGTGTAAAATGAAGAAAAATTTTTGATGAAGACCCTTCTGATGCAACACCTTAGCCTAAGCTTTTCCAACCTAAACGCTCACCAGATTCAAGCAACATTGCTGCTTAGCCTGGATCATGCCCAAACCCTCATTCTTCAACTACCTCGCTGGATACCCGGTAGTTATTTATTGCGTGATTTTGCCAAGCACCTAACTATTCAATCGGCCCGTGACCATCAGGGTAATAACTTAGCTTTTGAAAGACTAGATTTAGTGCGCTGGCAGCTTCGCGCGCCAGCGGGTGAGGTGAACATTCAGTACAGCATCTATGGGTTTGATGCCTCGGTTCGTGCCAATTATGTGTGTGAATCATACGTATTTATTAATCCAACAGCTTGTGCGCTGTTTGTTGAGGCTTGGCGAGATCATCCCTACCAGCTTACATTGCTTGCGCCTAATCACAAACCCGATTGGCAAGTGCACACCACTCTGCCTGTTGGGCTGGTTGATACGCAAGGGTTTGGTCATTATGTCGCCAAAAACTATGATGAGTTAATTGAGCATCCCTTGTTAGTTGGTGATGCGGTGGTGATTGACTTTGATGCTTGCGGTATTGCGCATCGCATGGTGTTGGTCGATGAAGCTCCCTTAGAAAACATCGACAAGCAACGCCTCATCAACGACTTATCGGCTATTTGCACCACCGAGCAAATTTTTTGGCAAAACCAACAACACGCTTTGCCGTTCAATGGTTATTTATTTCAAGTCATGGTCAGCCATGATGGCTATGGTGGACTTGAACACACCAACAGCACCGCATTAATGACTTCTCGTGCTAGCTTGCCACGTGTTCATCAAAAAACCAGCAAAGCCTATGAAGACTTTTTAGGCTTGTGCGCCCACGAATATTTCCATGTTTGGCTGGTCAAGCGTATCAAACCTGAGGGCTTGATTCGACCAAAACTCGATGATGCGGTAATTACCCCGCTACTGTGGATTTTTGAAGGCTTTACCAGCCTTTATGACGATTGGATGTTGCTGCGTAGTGAACGCATTAAAACTGTCGAATTGTTAGCACGTTGGAGCGATAGTCTAACCCGAACCCTAACCACCACGGGTGCCAGCCAGCAATCACTTGCTGATGCCAGTCGAGAGGCTTGGATTAAATTTTATCAACCCAATGAGAATAGCGCCAACAGCCAAGTGAGTTATTACACGCGAGGTATGGCAACCGCATTATTGTTACTGGCCGAACTACATCAACATGGTGTTCACTTAGACGATTTGTTACATCGTTGGTGGCACGACTGGCAACAACAACCTAACCAAGCCCTAACACCTGCTAAAGTCATGCAGGATTTGCAAACCTTGTGTTCGCATGTCAATTGGCCACTTTGGTTAGCACAATATGTGGAAGAGCCTAACCCACTATTAGCCGAACAACTGGCGTTACAACTGCCACAGTTGGGCTTGGTACTGACAGCCAAACTTCAGCCATCACTCGGCGTGAAACTTGCCGAAGAACAAGGTGCGCTGATGGTTAAACAAATCACATTCCACTCACCCGCTCACCTCGCTGGCTGGCAAGTCGGTGATGAATTAATTGCCTTGGCCAATTGGCGTGTGCGCAATAACACACAAGTCGAACAACAACTGGCCATTTGGCAAGCTAACCCCAACACGCCATCACTGACGGCGACACTGAATCGCAAAGGCTATTTAATCACCACACCAATTCAACCCACACTCATGGCCAGTGCTTACGAATTGGCCGCCATTAATGAATCTTCACTCACTTGGCTAAAACCTTAATATAGAGTTTGTTTATGCAACTATACAACATCGACTGGCAAGATTTCCTTGCCAACACTTGGCAAAAGAAACCCTTAGTCATTAAAAACGCCCTACCCGCAGATGCCTTGGCATTTTTAACACCGGAAGACCTCGCTGGCTTGGCTATGGAAGAAGATGTCGAAAGTCGCATCGTGATTGAAAAAGATGGTGCGACGCCATGGGAATTGAAACGTGGTCCTTTTAGCGAAGAAGACTTCACCAGTACCCCAGCCACTCACTGGACGCTGTTAGTGCAAGGGGTGAACCATTGGCTACCCGAAGCCGCGGAATTACTCTCGGCTTTTGATGCCATTCCGCGCTGGCGATTGGATGATGTGATGGTCTCTTATGCCCCTGAAGAGGGTGGTGTCGGTCCTCATTACGATCATTACGACGTTTTCTTGGTTCAAGGCAAAGGCAAGCGCGAATGGCGACTAACCACTCAGCACTGCACTTTAGATAACTATTTACCCAATATGCCACTGCGCTTAATGGATAAATTCCCTGTCGAAGAAACGCATATGTTAGAAGCAGGCGATATCCTTTACTTACCTGCCAAAGTCGGTCACTGGGGCATCAGTCGCTCAGACGACTGCATGACCTGGTCGGTCGGTTATCGCTCGTTAGCGGCACGAGAAATGCTTGAACATTTTGCTGACTTTGCTGCGCGCGAATCTATTCCCGCACAATGGTTTCAAGACCCCAGCTGGCAAAATATTCAACATCCTGCCGATATTAGCCATGAAGCCACTCAACAGGCACGTGCAGCGCTGGCAGCCTTGTTAGCTGACGATGCCACCTTCCATCGCTGGTTTGGTCAGTTTGTTACCGAGCCTCAAGGACATCAAGGCAGCTTGCTTAGCCTTCCTCCCGAACGTAGCTTACCGCTAGACCGCTTCAAGCGTCGCATCAACCAAGGTGAAAGCTTATCGGCAGATTTAATGAGCCGATGGGCGCAAGACACCACGCAATCCCCTCGCCTACTGCATATTAATGGCGAAACTACCTGTGTGGAAGATGCGGTCGATCAAGCGCTACTCGATCAACTCTGCTCGGTTTATGACCATACGAATGAGAGCATCAATCGGTGGATGTCGAATGCGGCAAATGCTGACTTATTACACGGACTTTGGCAAGCTGGCATACTGCATTGGGCAGAAGAAAATGAATAACAAACTCGGCATTGGTGGTTTTTCAGCAATCAGCCGAGTAAAATAGTGCGTTGACAAAGCCACGTATGTTCGTAAACCTAGCTGTTTAATTGCCCGTCATACTCTAATCAAAGGAATTTCGCCACAATGAGCACCAATAACATTGAATCCGTTCTTCACGAAAATCGTTTATTTACCCCTCCCATTCGTGCCGCTGCTGAAGCCAATGTGACTGCAGAGCAGTTGGCTGCACTCCATGCTGAAGCCAATGCAGATCACGTTGCCTTTTGGTCACGTTTAGCACGTGAGAAATTACAGTGGTCTAAACCCTTTACCGTCGGCTTAGATGACAGCAAGGCGCCTCATTATCGTTGGTTTACTGATGGTGAACTGAATGTGTCCGTCAACTGTCTTGACCGTCATTTGGATGATCGTGGCGACAAAACTGCCATCATTTTTGAAGGCGAACCAGGCGATGTGCAAAAATACACCTACCATGAACTGCATGGTGCTGTGTGTCGATTTGCCAATGCCTTAAAAGTTCAAGGCGTACAAACCGGTGATCGTGTTGTTATCTACATGCCGATGATTCCTGAAGCGGTCATCGCTATGCAAGCTTGTGCGCGTATTGGTGCCATTCACTCCATCGTATTCGGTGGCTTCTCGGCAGAAGCGTTAAAAGACCGCGTCGAAGATGCCAAAGCAAAAGTCATTGTTACCGCTGATGGTGGTTTCCGTGGCGGTCGCACGGTTGAATTGAAAAAAGCCGTTGATACCGCACTCGAAAAAGGCTGTGATTCGGTGCGTAAAGTTTTAGTGTGTAAACGCACTGGGCAAGATATCGTCATGAAAGAAGGTCGCGACTTGTGGTGGCACGAAGCTGAGGCGGGCATGCCTAACTACTGCGAACCGGTAATGGTTAACGCAGAACATCCACTATTCCTTCTTTATACCTCTGGCTCTACAGGCAAGCCTAAAGGTATTGTCCATTCTTCAGGTGGCTACTTATTGGGCGCTCACATGACCAATGAATGGATTTTTGACCTGAAAGACGATGATGTCTTCTGGTGTACGGCGGATGTGGGTTGGATTACGGGTCACTCATACGTCGCTTATGGTCCTCTTTCAAACGGTGCCACCATTTTAATGTTTGAAGGTGCTCCCACCATTCCACACGCGGGGCGTTTCTGGGAAATTTGTCAGAATCACGGCGTCACTGTCTTCTACACTGCCCCGACTGCCATTCGTGCACTGATGAAATTTGGTGATGACATTCCAAAACAATATGACCTTTCTAAATTAAGACTATTGGGATCAGTAGGCGAACCAATTAACCCTGAGGCGTGGATGTGGTATCACACCGTCATTGGTCAAGAACGTTGCCCGATTATGGATACTTGGTGGCAAACTGAAACGGGCGCACACATGATTGCACCTTTTGCCGGAGCAACTGCTTTGAAACCAGGTTCTTGCACCCAACCACTACCGGGTATTTTTGCTGAAATCGTTGACGAAGAAGGTCAAGTTATTAGCGCGGACAATCAAGGCGGCTATTTAGTAATTAGTAAACCTTGGCCGTCGATGTTGCGTACCATCTGGGGTGATGATGCGCGCTATGTCGAAACCTACTACGAAAAATTCCATAACAAATACTACGTTGTCGGTGATAGCGCCTTCCGTGACCATGATGGCTACTACTGGATTCTAGGTCGTGTAGACGATGTTCTGAACGTATCGGGACACCGTTTAGGTACGATGGAAGTTGAATCCGCACTCGTGGCTCACCCTGAAGTCGCAGAAGCAGCAGTGGTCGGTCGCCCGCATGATGTTAAAGGTGAGGCGATTGTCGCCTTCGTGGTACTCAATGGCGCACGCCCAACAGGTGAAGCACGTGAAGCCATGATTAAAAACTTAAAAGCCTGGGTCGGTGAGCAAATTGGTCCAATTGCTAAGCCTGACGAAATTCGGTTTGGCGATAACCTACCCAAAACCCGATCAGGCAAAATCATGCGTCGCTTATTGCGCACCCTAGCCAAAGGTGAAACCATTACTCAAGATACCTCTACGCTTGAAGATGCAACAATTTTGCAACAATTAGCAGAAAAATAAGTTATACTTTCCTCGCATGTAAGAAGCCAAGCAATTTCGCTTGGCTTTTTATGTATTAAGACAACAACATATCAGCAACTCATGTTATAAATTGTGTTAATGATAGATGTAAAACAATAAGGAGATACTGATGGATCAATCCACTGTAGACAAAATACAACAAATGGAAGCTTTTCAAAAGCTTACCAAAACGCGCTCCAGCTACAACTGGACCATGGCGATCATTATGATGGTTGTTTACTTCGCTTTCATTCTATTCATTGCCTTTAACCCTTCAGCGCTTGGCGGCAAGATCTCATCCGACTCAGTCATCTCAATTGGTATCCTAAGTGGCTTTGTCATCATCCTTTTTTCATTCATCTTGACGGGAATTTATGTTAGCCGTGCTAACAGCGAGTTTGACACCCTCAATAATGAAATCAAGGAGATGGTCAAATGATGCGCTCTTTATCAACTCTCATGTTATCGGCTTTAGCCACGAATGCTGTGTTCGCAGCAGATGCGGCGGAAAAAGCGATTAACCTACCCGCCATCAGCATGTTCGTGGTGTTTGTGTTAGCGACATTAGGTATTACTTACTGGGCAGCTAAGCGTACACGCAGTGCTAAAGACTTTTATACCGCCGGTGGTGGCATTACAGGCTTGCAAAACGGCTTGGCGTTAGCAGGTGACTATATGTCAGCGGCTTCTTTCCTTGGTATTGCTGGCTTGGTGTTCGCCAATGGTTTTGATGGCTTAATTTACTCTATCGGCTTCCTAGTCGGTTGGCCAATTATGCTGTTCTTAATGGCAGAGCGTTTACGTAATCTGGGTAAATATACCTTTGCCGACGTAGCTTCTTACCGTTTATCGCAAGTGCCAGTACGCGCTGTTGCGGCGGTTGCTTCGTTGGTCGTTGTGGCTATGTACCTGATTGCACAAATGGTCGGTGCCGGTAAGTTGATTGAAACCCTGTTTGGTCTGTCTTACAGTAGCGCAGTCATTATTGTTGGTGTACTGATGATTCTGTATGTGACTTTTGGTGGCATGTTAGCAACCACTTGGGTACAGATCATTAAAGCTGTGTTGTTACTTTCTGGTGCTTCATTCATGGCATTAGCGGTATTGTGGGGCTTTAACTTCAGTTTTGGTGACATGTTCAGCAAAGCGATTGAAATCAGCCCAAAACATGATGCCATTATGGCACCAGGTAGCTTAATTAAAGATCCTATCTCTGCGATCTCATTAGGTCTAGCTTTGATGTTTGGTGTGGCAGGTTTACCGCACATTCTGATGCGTTTCTTCACCGTAACTGACGCTAAAGAAGCGCGTAAATCGGTATTCTACGCCACTGGCTTCATCGGCTACTTCTACATCCTAACCTTTATCATCGGTTTTGGTGCCATTATCCTCGTATCGACTAACCCAGCTTATCTCGATGCAGCGAGCAAATTGATTGGTGGTAATAATATGGCTGCCATTCACTTGTCTCATGCCATTGGTGGTGACTTGTTCCTAGGCTTCATCTCTGCCGTGGCTTTCGCAACCATTCTAGCCGTTGTATCAGGCTTGACCTTAGCAGGTGCTTCAGCGGTATCACACGACCTTTACGCTAATGTATTCAAGCGTGGTCAAGTAGATGAAGCCGCAGAAATGCGTTTCTCTAAAATGGCGGTTATCGGTCTAGGTATCGTGGCGATTTTCTTAGGTATTGCCTTCGAGAAACAAAACATTGCCTTCATGGTCGGTTTGGCTTTCGCCGTTGCTGCTTCTGCTAACTTCCCTGTGTTGTTATTAGCGATCTACTGGCGCGGTTTAACCACACGTGGTGCGGTTATGGGTGGATTAGGTGGTTTGATTACTGCTGTCACCTTGGTAGTATTGTCGAAAACCGTTTGGGTTGATGTCTTCTCGTTCAAAGAAGCGATTGTGGCTTACAAAGACCCAGCCATTTTCTCAATGCCAGTCGCATTTATCTTAGCTTGGTTCTTCTCAATTACCGATAAGAGCGCACAAGCTGAAGCTGAGCGTGAAGCTTTCACCGCACAATATGTTCGTTCTGAAACAGGTATTGGTGCTGAAGGTGCTAGCGCACACTAATCGTTAACATCCATTAGCGATAAGAAAAAGCCCTCGAAATTCGAGGGCTTTTTTGTAGGCTAAATAAGTAATTAAGCATCAGACAACGGGGAACAAGGGTAATTGGGGTTTATCCTCAGTCTCCACATTGGGTAGTAAACGCCAAGCATGTCGCGTAACGTAAGCCAATTGCATCCAAGCATCTAACAACATCGATTCATGCACGTAAAGCGTAACACGATCATCATCAGGCGCCGATAAACGTTTACTGTGATGAAACTCTAGTTGCTCGCGCATTAAACGCATCTCTTTTTTAACAATACTGGTGTCGTCCTTGGCTGTTTTTTCTGGTTGTGTTAACGCCAACAATAGTCGCTGACACTGATCGGCAATGCGGTGCTGCAATGAGGCATAAAGTACTTCTGTTGCATCACTCATGGTTAGTTTTTCTGATTGCATGCTCAGATAAACGCTGGGAATTTTACTGCCCAGCAAATGACCCATGGTACGCAAACGACTGGATAATTTAATTTGACGCAATATCTGACGTTCACTCAACTCATCTGTGGCTAAACGTCCCGTTTCGGACATTAACACCAGCAAACGTTGATCTAATTGTTTCAGTTCATCTTGCAGACCTTGAATCGCATTCATCTGCACTAAGCTACGTGGCATATCCGCAGCCGAGCGTACCATCTGCTGTAGTGCCTCTGCCATGGCTGAAAGAATCAAATTACCTTGATATAGCCCCTCATTAACGGATTCCGGCGTCGTCACACTGAGTGGATCATGAGAAGCAAGTTGATGAGGACTATCGGGTAATAACCAGCGAATAACAGCAACCCATTGAGGCACTAATAAAATAAACACGGCAGCAACAACGACATTAAACAAGGTATGTGCATTCGCGAGCAGAATACTGGGCACCGCTGCACTACTGACCCAATCAACCCACACCATAAAACCGTCTAAAAATAGCAACACAATGGTGGCACCCATGACATTAAACAAGGTATGAAAAATGGCCACGCGAATACTTTCACGCCCTTTTCCAATGGAAGCCAACCAAATGGTAATACAGGTGCCAATGTTGGCCCCTAACATCATGGCAATCGCAGTGGTCATATTAACCTGTTCAGCAATGACCAAGGCAAGCACAATACCACCAAATGCAGCGGAAGATTGAATCAGTGCTGTGACCACAATACCTACCAATGCCGCCGTCCAAATCGAATCCATCCAAGCAATAATCGCCTGCATCCAATCGGTCTCTTGTAACGGGCGCATGGCATCGGACATCAGGTTTAAACCAAGAAAAATCAACCCTAAAGCAAGCACCAATTCAGCGACATAGCGGTTCTGCCAACGCCAAAACAATAAGGTAATACTGCCAAAGAAAATCAACCAAACCGCCACTTCGGTCACTTTGAATGCCATCAACTGCAAGGTGAGTGTTGAACCAATGTTACTACCAATAACGATTGCCAGTGATTGAGCGAAGCTAATCATACCCGCCTCGACCAAACCAACCGTCAGCACGGTTAATACGGTAGATGATTGCAACAATGCCGTGAATATTGTTCCGACAAACAACCCGTGCCAACGTGTCGCTGTCATGCGTAACAACAATCGACGTAATGACTCGCCGGCATTGGCCTTAAGACGCTTAGAAAAGACTTCTAAACCATACAGAAACAAACCCAAACCACCGAGCAAAAGCCCTACTGATTGCCATCCCATCTTCGTTATCCCAACTCATACTATTTCGAATACATCATAATCGCTTGTGTCATCTTCTACAAATCTTCGATGACTGAAATCCAAAAGCAGATTTAGGGCGGGTTGTTAAAGCGTTTTCACAACTTCATGTAACAAGGCAACAATCGATATTGATGTAAGAGTGAGGCTTTTAATGATAAAAAATGACTGTTGTATAGGCGATCACCTGAAAATAACTGATTTTCCAATTCAACCAAGGTCTGATAAATCGGTAATGGCAAACCTTGGTGCGCTAAAGGAATACCTGGTGTTAACTGCCACATTTTTATCATTAAGTGGTGAAGCTGAGCGGAATCGGCACAGCGTTCAATCGCTTGCCGATAGTGGCGACGCTTAAGCCAACAACGAACCCACCTTACCAGCACAGTGCTGACCAACAGCAATATAACTAGCAAAACAACTTGTACAGTGCGCCACAGCCATAAAGGTATCGCCCAGCCCGAATGAGCAGGCAACTGAAGATGCGTCACCTGCCAAGTACGCGGATTAAATATCCATATATCTTGAGCGTCCACTTGCCAGAAACCCGCTTGGGTTAAGCGCCAAGGTTGCCAAACTGTCCATTCGCTTAACCATCCCTCGGCTTGCCATGCTGAATCTCCTGTTTGCAACCAAGGGCTAAGTGGCTCAACTCCCTGTCCTTGCAAGCCATTCAGCCATAAGCTATTCGGCAAATGATTCACTAAACTAAACTGAACTTGGCGTTGAATCACCTCATCCACCAAAATGATGCTAGGCATGTTTACCTTTGTTTGCACAGTTACCAACTCCCCGACAATGGCCTGTTCTGGCACATAAACCGGTAAAGGCGAAACTTTAATTGACCAGCTAGGCAAGGTTTGTGTTTGACGCGACATGGACTCGCCCACCCATTGCAAGCGCAAGTTAGGCAGTGCATTCACCCCAAGCTGTTTGGCAAAGACTAATACCTGCCATTGAGCCACTATTTTTCCATCTTGCTCTGTTAGCCGTGGTTGATGACGAACAATAGGCTGTAACCATGCATTATCTACCTGACTCGCTACCGCCAAACTGGGTAAAGAAGCTTCCCGACCAGCGGTTAACTGCACATGAATCACCAAGGCTTGTTGTTGAAATACCTGCCGAGATTCTATCCATGCTTTAACTTGAAAGTCTTTTTTAGCCAATTGCATGGGTTGATCCAACAACACACGCTCCAAGGGCGGATCTTGTGAAACTTGCGCCCAAGTCGATGGCACCCATAATACAGCCAGCATTAGCAACAGAAAGGGCATCACCAAGGGTCGACTCCCTGAATCGGTTGAGGCTTGTCTTGTACCACGGCAAATCCTGACTCTAAACTGAATAAGCGTTGGTAGAATAAGCGTTTTTCTTGCTGCAGTTGACGCATTTCACCCGCTAATACCCAATCTTGTCGAGCTTGTTGCGCTGCAACCAAGGGTGTCATTGAAGTCATCGTGTTATTGGACTGAGTGTTAACTGTCATAGGCTGAGTTGCTTGAGTGCTGGCCAATTTCAACACATCTTTAGTTTCCCAAGCCAATTGCGCTTCATCCCAATCCGAAATGCTTCCCTCGAATCGATCGCCTGCCTTATCAGGCGTTTGGCTGCGATCAGGTGGCTTGGGTAAATGACGAATCACATAAGCCAATCGTGCTTCTACTTCTGGTTGATTAGGCTGATGCGCCAAAGCACCACGCAAGGTTTGACCTGCATCGAACCAGTGTTGCTGTGCAATCATCACTTCCGCCAATACCACCAAGGCTTTCGATTGTTCAGTGGGTGCATAAGCTTGCTTAAACGCCAGTAATGCTTGATCCGTCGCCTTAGTGTAGCGTTTTTCTGCTAATGCCTGTTGCGCTTGTGACAATGGATTGTCCACACTCAGTTTATCGGCTGCCCATGCAGGCGCTTGCACGCCACTGATGAACATACCAGCAACTCCAATCAGTAACATACTTGCTGCGGTTGAAGCGCGAGCAAGCAGCCAGCGCGCAAAACTCAACCAGAGCAATAATGCCAACCCAATTAACCAAGGACTCAAATCAACGCCCGAGAGCACGGCTTGAGCATCCACAGGCTGTTGACTACGCCACTGCGCTAACCAATCTAACCAAATACGACTGTTATCACTGGTCAGTGTTTGGTAATCCCAACCCATCCGATTAGCCAACTGACGCAAAGGTGTTTCGGCTAAAGCCCAATCACCAGAAGTTGTTCCTATACCTAATACCAAGCCAACTTCGGCGGATGATTTAAAATCAGAAAAATCCGTTTTTTTCGTGTCAGCACCGTCAGTAAACACCGCCAGGGCAGTCGGTTGCTGCAAATTTTGATCAAGTGATGCTAACGCGGGAACCAACAAACTACCCTGCAATGGCAGCATATCAGGCGCTAACAAACTCACACCCGATAACCATAGTGACTTATCCGAGGTCATTGGCACTAACCAATGATGACTACCCGAAAAAACGAATAACCCCGCTTGATCGCCTGGCTGCCACTGACTGGCAGCCGCTTCTAATGCCCAGCGCACCTGCTGCAATCGATTCGGTGCCGCATCGGTTGCCGACATAGAGGTGGAAACATCCACCACCGCAAGCCAACGCATCGGTTGATGTTGTGCTTGCGCCTGTTTCGATAACCACATCGGCTGCGACAAGGCCAACACCATCAAAAACCACAGAGCTAACCAACGCCAAGGTAATCCTTTCCACTGCCAACGCGCCAGCAGCATCCAAGGCTGCAATTCGGGCTGACACAAACGATGCGTCGCTCTTTGCGCCAACCACCATCGAATGCTCAACAAGGCAACAGGAAGCAACCAGAGTAACAACCATGCAGGAGCAGTGACAGACACATTAAACCACGGCATCACGTATCTCCCGCCACCACATCAACAAGGCTGACAATAGCGCCAATAGCAAAAAAACAGATGACAAGGCTTGCACATCCTGCGCAGTTCCATCAGTTTCAGTCGCTTCACTCGCCACTGGTTGCGTCAGTTGCGCCAGCAACTGCGAAACAGCAGCCACATCTTCAACCTTCACCACCTGTGCACCATAGGAGGATAAGGCTTCTGCCAGTGCAGGCTGTCGTGGCATGTAAAGCAATCCTGATGAAGCACTCGTCTCATGAACCTCATCACTGCCCAATAACAACAGGCTAACGCCGATAGAATGACGTGACAACCATTTCATGACCTCATCAAGCTGACCACGCGTTGCCGTATGCGCCCCATCAGTAATGAGTAATAACCAAGGATTAACGGCATTCTGTTCCACTAATTGCCAACCCGCAAACTGCACCGCTTCAAGCAACGCCGCATCCTCACGCCCCGCAAAAGCGGCATCCAAACGTGACACCATCGCGCTAATTTGATGCCTATCTTGAGTTGGTGACAACACCGGATAAACCTCATCGGCAAATACCATCAGTCCCGTTCTGGCTTGATCGTGGCGCAGGACTGTTAATTGAGAGACAAACCCTTGCAACTGTTGCAAACGCGTTTTACCGTCCATTTCTTGCAACAACAAACTCACTGAGGTTTCGACCACCAGCACACCACTGGCTTGTGTCAGTGGCTTTGTCTGAATCTTACCCGGCGTTTGCCATGCCGGTTGCGCCAAAGCCAGCACCAGCCACACAGCCGTCAGCCCCCACCAATGGCGTTGAGCAGCAGATGAACCGCTCAACGGTATTTTGGTTAGCCAACGATCAACGAATGCATGACGCAATTGCACTGTCGGCAAGGTCTGTACACGAAAATGCGCAAACCACCACCCTATTACAACCCAGGGCAATAACCACAAGGCTTGTGGTAGCAACCAAACCCATTGCCCGTCAGTATTCACGACCAATCCTCTTGCAGAGCTAACTCATCTAAGCCAGCATCAGCCCATAAAGGGTAGTAGCCAATGGATAGTGTGCTACACCATTGTTGAATATGTTGTAAAAATTGCATCATCTGTTGCTGATAGTCGGCACGTTGAGTTTCCGTCAAGGCAACAGCCGCTTCTCCCCATAATGCCGAAGTGGCTTTGGGTAGCTGAACTTCTTGTTTGTCCAACACCTGAACTAACAGAACCTTACCACGCAAACTTGCTTCAAGTAATTGCGCTTCCAGCACTTCATCCCAATCAATCAAATCAGAAATAATGATACACAGTTGATCTTGATGATCGATTAAAGCTTCTGATAAAGGCAAAGCGGGTTTGAGATGGTCACTAGCCAGCCCACTGACAATCGGCAACCAAGCTTCAGCCCAAGTGTGCCAACGAGCTTGACCACGCAACACCGGTAATTGAGGCGTTTCATGCGCCCATACTTGCGTGTCAATTAACACCGAAGCGGAAAATTGTTGCGCCAAACGAAAGGCAACCCGCACCATCTGCTCCGCTTTTAAGCGGATGGTCGAACCTTGCCAAGCACTCGCTCTTAAATCGACCAGCATTTTAAGCCTTAATTCAGTGGGTTTGGGCTTATACTTTACGTAAACTTGATCTGAACGTGCCGTTAGCCGCCAGTTAATATGTCGCACCGAATCACCAGGACGATACAGCCGACTTTCCTCGACATCCACTCCCGGCTCTAACCATTTACCCGCATAATCCCCATGCCGTAAACCTTCCCCCTCGCCTGTTAAGCTTAGCGACAAAGGCGGCAAATCAGCGCATTCCGCCAGCAAAGCAGGCAGCCAGTCGTTAGTGGGCCAATTTGACACTATCTAACACCCGATTGACCCAATCATCTACGGTCAACTTCTGCGCTCTGGCTTTGGCCGATAAATGCAAACGATGACGCAACACATCAGGCAATAAGTTCACTACATCATCTGGGGTAACATAATCTCGACCATGCAAAAAGGCACGCGCACACACGGCTTGAGCTAAGGCAAGCGTTGCACGCGGACTGGCCGGAACTAATACAGTATCACGCAAACTCTCATGCACTTGCTCGGGCGCACGAGTGGCACTAATTAAGGCTACCAAATACTGCTGAATCGACACATCCATGTGAAGGTTTTCAATGGTTGAACGTGCTTGCTGTAAATCGGTCAAGGTAAGCGTCGAAGGCGGTAACGGCTGCGATAGTGCACCAGAACGTGATCTTTGCAGAATCATCAACTCTTGTTCTGCGCTAGGAAAATCTAAAGCAACATGAAGCATAAAACGATCCATTTGCGCTTCTGGCAAAGGATAAGTGCCACTATGTTCTAGCGGATTTTGCGTTGCCACAACAAAGAATAATGGATCAAGGGCATAGGTTTTACCACCTACCGAAACCTGCCCTTCTGCCATGGCTTCCAGTAAAGCCGACTGAACCTTAGGTGGCGCACGATTGATTTCATCGGCAAGTGTTAATTGATGAAACAAGGGCCCTGGCACAAAACGCATCATGCCCGAATCCTTGTCTAACACCTCAGAACCGGTAATATCCGAAGGCATTAAATCTGGCGTAAACTGAATGCGGACAAAATCCAAATTCACCGCTTGCGATAGCACTTTCACTGCGGTCGTTTTCGCTAAGCCAGGTGCACCTTCTAGCAGCACATGACCTCGCCCTAGCAAGCCAATGAGCAAGCGCTCTAACAAACGCTCCTGCCCAACAATGACCGAACTTAACCGCTGCTGTAATGGTTGCCACACCGTGGAATAAGACATAGCCTTAGCTTCCTCACTAAATTGATGAGCGAATCATAACATAAGCAACAGAATATTCAAATTTTAATTTGAATATAAGTTAATTACCTTGCTCGTAAAATAAGAAAGTGCTATTCACATTTTTAGGATGTAACACATCATAAACGCTTAAATGCTTAAAGGCAGGTAAATCTTTTGCTTTAGCAGATACTTCATCGATATTACCCATATCGGCAGCTGCCTTGCCCACTACATCATTTAAATAGTCGAGATAGTCCGCTGTTTCCGCTTTAACTTTTTTCATATCACACACATTACCGTGACCCGGAACGACTTTCGCCTGCGGGTAGGCCTTCATCATCTCATGCACTGCTGTACGCCATGTTTTTGGGTTTGAATGTCCCGGCAAAACACCCAAAATTCGATCGACATAAACGTGATCACCGCTGAATAACACCTTCGTTTTGGGCAAATAGACGGTTACATCTCCAGCAAAATGCGCATCAGCAAAATAACGCAATTCAAACTCTGTGCCGCCAATGGATAGACGTTTGCTATCTTCCGCAATCGGTTGCTTTGCCGTAACGGCTTGTGTCGCCTCCATTTGCTCACCAAGCGTGTTTTTTAAGCCCGCAATCTGCCCAGCTCCCTGCTTTTTCTGCGTTTCGACGGTGCGTTGCAGTGCAATCACTTCTACGCCTTTATCAGCAAAATAGCCATTACCCAACCAACGATGATCTTGACTGCCTGTATTAATCACCGCCACGATCGGCTGCTTAGTAATCTTCGCTGCAGCTGTTTCGAGTTGTTTCGCAGCGGTGTAAGAAGCACCTGAATCAATGAGCACCGCGCCCTTATCGGTGACAACCAAACCATGATTTGAATTCAGACCATAATTATCTTTACTACGATCACCCATTTCGCCCACATAGGCGTAGACATTATCAGTGACTTTAGTAAAGGTAACCGCGACAGGAGCGGCATGGGCGCTTGCAAAGCTAAAGGCAGAAAAAACAGCAATAAGCCAAGTAAGTTTCATGTGATATTTTCCTTTTTTATTGAATGATAAATGATTTATTTAACGGTAAAAACAGCGTCACACGCTGTGAATTTACCCATCACTCGGTTTAACTATTTATTTACTGGCTTAGCGTAACAATATTTATTAGACAATGATATGATTTAAATCATACAATATCAACTTATTAAATTATGACTGTTTTACTACCAGAAACCTTAACCAAATCCGCCAAAACAATTACCCTTTCCAAAGGCAAACACCTTTTTCTTAAAGGTGAAGAGCCGGAAAATTTGTTTTACCTAGTCAGTGGCAATATTCGCTTAAGTCGCTGTTCAGAAAGCGGTCAAGACTGCACACTGCAACAGATTCAACAAGGATTTTTAGCGGAAGCCAGTTTATTCAGCCAACAAGGCTATCACTGTGATGCCTTTGCTAAAGAGACTTCTGAACTGCTAGCGATTCCACTGACACACTTTCGCCACTGCTTACAAGATCCCGATTTTAACCGCTATTGGATGATGACCTTATCCAGTGAAATACGACGCTTGCGCAATCAAGTCGAACGCTTATCACTCAATACAGCCGAGGCACGCGTTAAGCACTATCTACAAAGCGAAGGCGATCCACCCAAACAGAAAAAACAGTGGGCAAAACTACTAGGATTGAGCCACGAGGCTTTATATCGTTGTTTAGCTCGCATGGAAAAACAGACCGAAGCAACTTAACCTATACTCACTTGCCGAACCGCATCAGCATCGCAGTTAGCACGCAAAAAGTTAAGTCGATTCAAACACCATCAACTTTTTAGCATCGCCTGAATCATCAAGGAAATATGCTGCGTTAAATAAGATAACTGTTGTTTTTCAACAGACCCACCCGGTAACAAGGGACGTAACGGGTTAATCTGAAAATGAAACAAGGTCAACCCCATTAAACTGGTGGTTAAAAAATGAGGATCGCAGTTAGCATTAATGGTCAAAAAAACGTCATGTAAGGCATGGCAAGGAGCAGCCATGACTTGCTCGGCTAGAAATTGCGCCCGCTCTGCATTTTGTTCAATCACTTCTCGTAAAAATAACTGCCGAAAGACAAAGTCATCCGATAACTGCTGACACAAGGTTTCAATAAAGGTCGCCAAACGTTGCTCCGCTGGCAAAGGCTGCTGTAGACAGCTCATTAATTGATCACCATGACCAGCAAACACAAACACCAGCGTTGCTTCGTACAACGACTGTTTATCGGCGAAGTGATTATAAAGCGATGGCGCCTTAATACCGCAAGCAGAGGCAATATCACGCATCGTCAATGCATCAAAACCCTTAGCCGCAAAGAGTGCGGCCGAGGTAGATAGAATGGTTTGTTGTGTCGTAACTATGATGTTTTACTCGCATTTTTCGCTCGAATGGCATCCCAATCGATGTTATTACACGCATAGCAAGGCTCTTCAATCCAGTTAAGCCATACCAGCAATGAGTGTATTTTACACCCAACACAAAAACCAAGCACCACTTCTAACCACATCATCGCTAAACACAAGTATAAAAGTGTCACTGGTACTTCATAAGGAATGTAATTATAAGTGGTCGGTAACACCTCGCTCATGAACACGGTATTTACCCACCCCGCAAAGGTATCTGGATTAAAAAATACCCAGCAAAAACTAGCAAGCACTAGCCCTAAGCTCCATGCGAAGCGTTTCGGTGCCATAGGCTTCCACACGGCAGGTTGGTAACGAGCCAGCCAACTGGCTAATTGAATGCTCGGTGAGAAACGTGCGGTTTTCACAGACATACCAGCTAGCAACTCAAACAAGGCATAGACCAATACCGCACTCTGCCAAGTGTAATCATAAGCACGCATCACCACTTCAGCCGTATGAATCACTTGCGACGCTTCGTTGACTTTATAGGCATCCTCTAAGGTAGCCACATCGACTAACCAAGCAGGTGTATAAAGCACATCAAACAAGGTAAACGCCATGAAAATGGGAATAAACATCATTAGCCCAGCACGAATACGCACCGCTGTTTCATTAATGAATAAAGGGGCTTCATGGGTATCTCTAAACCATGCAGTGTTGACATAAGACATAGCGCCACTCCTAGCGTTTTTTGACTGAGCCTGTCACAGGTTTACTAAAAAAAGTGTCTCTCATCATGGCCCATGAATAAGCCTGATCATGATTCCACGGCATCAATGACATAAATCTGGCGAGGAAACAATAATTCACTAACACCATCGCCGAGGTGCCTATGATAACCAAATACAATAATTCGTAAAGTGGCTGCCACAAAGCTAACACCAGCAAAAGCAAGTAGGCAATTCTAACCTGAGTAGCAAAACCGTTCACTGCCCCTTCGATCCGATAAAAATGCACTACCTGAACCAAGGTTAATGCAATCGCTAATGCAAGCCCATTAGCACCAATGCTGACTTCCATGATCAATAGCACATCGGTAATCAGCCAATACCACCAAATCATATCTTTTGATTTAAACATGAAGCAATCCCAATAAAAATGAACTAACGTTTGTTAGCTTATTATTAAGCAACCAAAATGTCAATCAAACCAATCATTCAAACAATTATTAAATTGTTATTGACCAACATTCAAATAAATGATTAAATGAGTCCGTCAACTTAAAATAGGGTCATCATCATGTTTTTCATTCAACATCGTACATCTTTCTCTTCTCTGTCTTATTTGTTTGGCTGTGCAGGTAAAAGTGCTGCCGTCGCTGTCGATGTCTTACCAGAAGATGTCGATATTTTTGTACAAATGGCTGAAGAAAGAAGCGTTAACATTCTCTATGTTATCGACACCCACTTACACGCCGATCACTATTCGGGTGGTCGTGAACTGGCAGAAAAAACAGGAGCGAAGTACTGCCTACATGAAAGCGCCAAAACCGAGTTTGCCTATCATGCCTTATCGCACGGACAACACCTCACCGCAGGCAATGTTGGCGTCGAAATCATTCACACACCTGGTCATACCGAGGATGATATTTCATTATTAGTCACCGACAACAGCCGTTGCCATGAGCCTTGGTTCGTGTTAACAGGTCATACCCTTTTCCCGGGTGCTGTCGGAAGACCTGACTTACACGGTCGTGAGCGTGAAATGGCAGGCAAATTATACGATTCGATTTATGGTCGTTTATTGTCCTTGCCCGATCATTTAGAAATTTATGCTGGCGCTATGGCGGGTAGTGTCTGTGGTGGTGGTATCAGTGCAAAGCCAGTTTCTACCATCGGCTTTGAAAAACGCCACAACCCCAGCCTCATTCGCAATAAAGATCAGTTTATTGATAATGTCACCTCAATTGCACTTGCCGTTCCCGAAGGTATTAAAGACTTTTACCACTTTAATATTGGTAAAAACGCATGATTACACACGGCATTCGTCATAATCGTCAGCAGTTTGGTTTGCAACTGCTGATGGTTTTTTTGGTGGGTCTAACCATCGGCATGACCCGCACCGTGCTCCCTGGGCTTGCCGAGCGTGAATTTGGCTTAGCTAACGACCAATTTTTCCTACTCACTACATTTGTTGTGGTGTTCGGTTTGGTTAAAGCCATCATGAACCTGTTTGCGGGTAAGCTCAGCGATCGCTATGGTCGCAAGCAAGTATTGCTCTGGGGTTGGTTAGTCGCCTTGCCGATTCCGTTATTACTATTCGCCGCCCAAAACTGGTGGTGGGTGGTAGCAGCAACAGTATTGCTTGGGTTTAATCAGGGGTTAGCTTGGTCGATGGCACTCAACAGCAAACTCGATTTAGCGCACGCACACCAAAAAGGCTTGGTCAATGGCTTAAATGAATTTTCAGGTTATGCTGCTGTCGGTTTAGCGGGTCTGTTAACGGCTTATTTTGCCGAACTTTGGGGCGCACGCGATGCCTTGGCCATCCTGAGTGCCATCGTCATAGGTTCTGGTTTGTTGCTGACCGTGTTTGGCGTAAAAGACACCATGCCTTGGGCAAGATTACACCATCAAACATCGAGCACAAACACCGTTAACACCGAACAAATGACCTTAGCGCAACTGTTTCGCTTTGCCAGCTTACAACACCCACAACTGATCGCCCTAAATCAAGCAGGTTTGGTGGAAAAATTCACTGATACCATTGTCTGGATTTTCTTACCCGTATTTTTCCTATCGCAATCCCTATCGCTTATCGAAGCCAGCGGCATTATCGCCATTTATGGCGTGGTATGGGGAGCTTCTCAATTGGTTACTGGGCCTTTGTCCGACAAAATCGGCAGAAAAGCTTTAATTGTTTGGGGTATGTGGCTATGTGGTTTGGGCGTGTTAGCCCTGCCGTTAACCAGTTCTGTTTGGCTATGGTCACTCGAATCCGCCATGATTGGTATTGGCATGGCGATGCTCTACCCCAATTTAGGCGCAGCTGTAGCGGATATTTCTCCAGCACAGCAACGCGCCAGCCTATTGGGTATTTACCGCTTTTGGCGAGACTTAGGCTATGCCATAGGTGCTTTATTGATGGGTATCTTGGCGCAGTGGTCGCAAGACCTACTCACCCCTTTCTGGTTAGTGGGCATGGCGATGCTAATATCGGGATGGTGGGTACAAGTTAAGTATAAAAAATAGAATCATAAATAATAAGGAGGTTAACTCAATGGAAATGACCACAATTTATTTTGCTAGCGTTCTGATTCTGGCAACCATCTTCGGGTTTGCCGCGCAACGCAGTCAGCTATGCCCTGTTGGGGGATTAAGAGAAGGACTGAACGGACAGGGATGGCATCGTATTTCAACCTACTTTATCGTGATTGGAGTCGCATTATTAGCTACCAGTTTGATTGAGTTTATGGAATGGGTACAGCTCGATGACACAAAACCACCTTATCGTAGTAGTCAGCTTGCGTGGGGACGTTATGTCATTGGTGGCTTTGTTTTTGGTTTTGGCATGGTATTAGCCTCAGGTTGTGGCATGAGAAACCTAGTGCGCTTAGGGCAAGGCAGTGCTAAGGCGTTAATAATATTAATCGTCATGTCGATTACCGCTTACATCATGACTCGAACTTCTGTATATGCTGAGTATTTTATGCCTTGGTTAACGCCTATGACGCTCGATTTATCTTCTATTGGTAATCAAAAGTTAAGTGACGTGTTATTTGCAACTGATTCTAATTTGGTTCAGCTGATAACAAGCCTAACTATTGCTACAATCATCATTTTTGTCAGTTTGCGCAGCATTAAAGTTAAGCAGCCAATTTACTGGGCGAGCGCACTTATGATCGGCTTGGTTGTTTCAGCTGGCTATTTACTAACAGGCGGCAGTTTTGGTGCGTCATTGATCGAGCAATCTGAGTTTATGGACGCACCGCTGGCTGGACTGGGTAGTCAATCCTTTACTTTTGCAGCTCCCATGGGGGATTTGGTTTACTGGATGATGGAAGGTGGTGAAAAGCATTTAGTAACCTTTGGTGTACTTGCCATTTTTGGTATGATCATCGGCTCATTAATTGCAGCACTTATTTTCAAACAGTTTAGCTTTGCATGGTTTGCTTCATTGAAAGACGCTACTTTAAGTCTAATTGGTGCAATTATGGTAGGCATAGGTGCCGTGACCGCAATGGGTTGCTCTATCGGTCATGGTGTAACCGGAATTGCAACCTTAGCAGCAGGTTCCTTTATAGCGCTTTTTGCTATCGGATTAGGTGCTTGGACAGGACTATGGGTAGAAAGAAAATGGATCAACTCATAAAACGACTAACCCTAATCAGCAGTCGAAACTGGAAAGAACCACAACTAATTAACTTTTTGAATCACTTGTAAGACTACTCAGCATCTTCTGCTTAATTTAACTGACTAACATTGCACATTGCTTAAATGAATGCTAACATATACAAAATGCATATACATACTTAAGGAGCGT
>CAZFLX010000006.1:0-92294 GCA_964519885.1 uncultured Francisella sp.
GCTACGAACCGAAAGGTCAGGGGTTCGACTCCCTTCGAGCGCACCATATATCAAAGGCTTACAGTAAAACGTAAGCCTTTTTTATTATCAAAAATTGCGTATGTAGCAAATTCTATACCATAAAAAATGGCACAAGTTTTTAGGCGTGTTTAACAACAGTAAATTTACTGGAGTTGCGCCATGTCTATTAATTTTATCTATTCCCGTCACATTCCTACTTCACCTTGGTTATCGCCATGCCAGTGGTAACAGATGCGCTAATCAGTCGATTGGCAGGTACTCAACAAGTCATCCGTGATTCGCACCTATCCGCATTAAAAGTACGATTCAGCAAAAGAAGCATATCGTTTCTGTTTGACCAGCAAATAAACGGCAAGCGTTACCGTATTGTCATAGGTTCATATCCAAACATAACTACCGAGCAGGCTCGGGCTATTTGCTTCGAGCAATTAACAGGTAATGTCGTTGCGCCAGCAGTGCCAGAGCAGGAAGCCATAACCGAGAGGATTACCTTCGGTGACGTGCTAAGGCTTTACCTTGAACACAAGACGTTGCGTGAAGCCACGGCTAAAGGCTATGTTTACATGGTTGAAAAGTACGGCTTCGTTGATAAGCCATTTCATGATGTGACGCCAGACTCATTTTTAGCATGGTATCAAGACTATTCGGCAGATGCACCGACACAAGCCAAGAAGGTAGCAGGGCTGATCAAGTCTTTGTCACGTTGGTATTGCCAATATGCCGATTTACCGATGGTTGACCTGACCGTAAAAGTTAAAACCTTGCTGGGTATTTCAATTCACGAATCGAATGTGAAGGAGCGCAAGCTAACCTTGCACGAGTTGCCTAAGTTTTTTAATGCCGTGTCACAATTTCGCCAGATTGAGCAGGATGCTATCAAGTTCGTATTGCTTACCGCCATTCGCAAGGGTGAACTCTTTTCTCTTACTTCGGATAACTTCACCGTGAAAGATGGCTTGCCAGTAATGACGCTTGAGCAAACCAAAAACGGACGCAGGCATGAACTACCCTTACCGCCTATGGCTTCGATAATCATTCAGCGCAGAATTAACGCTGTTGGCAAAGGTCAAAAGCTGTTTGCCATGTCCGACAATTCACGCATATTCAACCAGATTGAAGCCTTTAGCGGAATAAGGGTAAGTTGGCATGATTTACGCAGAAGCTGGGCTTCGTTCGCAATCAATGAAGGCGTAAGTGAGTTGATGATTAAGCGTTGCCTGAATCACGTTGAAACAGGCGTCACGGGCAAGCATTACGCGCACCTGAGTCTTGATTCTGTCAGCAAGGTTATGGTTATGATGGAGGAAGTTATTATGAAAAAAAATAGCTAAATTGTTAAGCGTTTCTTTTTTTCTTTCTTGATAAAATGACCGATTGAATAAAACCTGTTGCAGAGGTGATGATGAAAAGTACAAATGAAATAATGAGCGATTGGCTTAAAGAAACAAGTCAGCCGTTAAACACGCCAGCAAGCCGTGCATTCTGGCGAGTACTGTTACTTCGAGACCGTTACAGTGAAGAACTGCAAACCAGCTTAGCGCATGACAAACAATCAAAAGACAAATTCTCGAAGTTGGTTCGTAAAGCTAATGAGATGATTGCACGATTCGATAAAAATTTGAGCAGTTTAACTAAAGCTGTGAAGCCAATACCACAACACGTTCCAGCAGCTCAGACGACACAAGTACCACGGGCAGAGACAACAACCCAACCGCTGAATCATGCGCCAGCAGAAGCACCGAAAGCAATTAAACCAACTTCCGCTAGACCAGTCGATAAGGCTGTTGCTGAACTGATAAAAAGACTTGGAACAGATAAACCAAGAGTTATTATGAGCTACATTCAGAACATAGCAGGCGCACCGCTATCAGACTGGAGTGTCGTTGGTGACTTTGCGGTAATGAAAGGTAGAGAAGCTGTAGCAGAGAACGGATTTTGCTTCACAATGACGAGCGATGGCTTTAGATATGTAAAAGACAAAATTAAAAAACACGGCTTATTGCCTTAATTTTTTGGTTTTGTTGGTTGTAAACCAAGGAAACCAGAATAAAAAATTCCTATGCGAATAATGGGTTATGCGTTCGACTTGGGCGCATAATTCGGAGTTGCGGGAATGAGCACTATCCCTAATCTAATCGCTAATTCATCATTTGATGACGGCAAATATCATGCGCCACTAGACGCGCACAATCACCTAAAATCCTATTGGCTAGCCGCCTATCATTTGCACAAAACACCAGAAGGTGCATTTAAGTTTTTAGCAGTGGTGCAGAATGAACTTTACGCCTTTGAAGTCACACCGAAAGAAGGTAGCGTTTTAGCGTGGTGGTTCGACTATTACCAAGGCACTAGCCGTGTCGAGTTGAAACTCTACCGCAGACGGGTGAATGGTATATTGCGTAGCTTTGTTTCAGATATTCAGGAGGGCGCACTATGAGTCGTCCTATCAAGTCTGAAAACTTTGCCACAAGTAAAAGCCGTGAAAACCAATGGCGACAACCGCAAGCAACTGAAAAGCTATTGAAGGCTGTTAAAAGTTTGATGCCAGATACCTTAGCGATTCACTGGGCGCATTCGAGCAATGACCGAGCGGGTGTTGATGCTTATGTCGAACGTAAGAACGCTAAAATCATGTTGGTTGATTTTAAGTTTCAAAGTCACCGACCATTTGAAGACTGGATTTTTATTGAACTGGGCAACCATGAGCGTGCAGGTTGGGCGATCAAGCAAACATCATGTGAGTATTTTATCTTCGTTCGCGCTCATATCAATCAGCACATCACCGAGATAATGATTGTCGAGTCACTGGCTTTGCGTACCTTGTGCCTAACCCGTCATGATGACCTAAAAGCGGCAGGTCAAGTAGTGGAAAACGGCTCTACTGGTTTCGGCAAGCAATGGACTACCGAGAGCGTGGCTATTACACCGCAGGCATTGGGCAAGCTGTTACCTTCGGGCTACTCAAAACATATCATTTTTGCAGGTGAACCGCTATGAGCCTAACACCTATCAATCATGAATTTATGGGCTTCGGCACGGCATTGGGTTTTTCAATGCCGAGCATGGTTCAAGCGAATGGCAAGGTTACGCGCTTCGATGTGAAAACGGGCAAGCTGGGTCAACAATATGGCGGATGGTGTGTCCAATTCGATGACGGCAAAGGCGGTGAGTTGGGCGACTGGTCAACGGGCGAAATTCACCACTGGCAAGCTCAAAGCACCGAATGGGTAGCACCAGAAGAATATAAACGCCTTCGACTGGAGCAGGAAGCTAAGGCACGTAAAGCGCAGGCAGACAAGGAGCAGGCAACCGCTAAGGCGGTGGAATTGGCACGCAGTAAATACGAAAAAGCCGCTACTGTTTCGAGTAACGGCTTTGAACTCTCGTACCTGTTGCGGAAGTCTTTGAGTGGTTTTAATTATATCGTAAAAGTCGCTGAAACAAATAGTATTTTATTGCCAGTGCGTCATTTAGTCACAGGTAAACTTCGTACCTTGCAGACTATTCACGATGACGGCTCTAAATTGTTCGAGAAGGGAATCAGCAACAAAGGTTACGGCTTGCTGTTACAAGGTAACGACACTACCAAGGTGATGACCTTAACCGAGATTGATAGTCGTGTCGTGTGTATTGCAGAAGGCTTTGCCACGGGCGAAACCATTCAACAAGCAACGGGCTTGCCTGTTGTGGTGGCTTTTTCGGGTGGTAACTTGATGCCGATAGCGGAACTGGTTAGACAACACTTACCCGATGTGCTGATTGTGGTTTGTGGCGACAATGATACAAGCAAAGACCCTAACCGTGGCGCAATTTATGCACAAGAAGCCGCTGATGCTGTTGGTGGTGTTTGCGTGTTGGCAAGCGGAATCAATGGCACTGATTTTAACGATGACTTTGTGAACGCAGGCGCAGGTGACGCTGGGCTTGCCGTGGTAAAACAAGCGATTGATGAAGCTATTGAACGCCATAACACCGATCAGGTGAAGCCGATAATGGGTGAGTTGGTGGATGTTGCACCTAGTGCCTTGTCGTTACCGCATGACGTTAAGGCAAAGCTGATGCTGGTGTGTGAAAATTCAGCCGATGCCGTGGCGTTGGGTGTGCAGATTAACAGCCGTTTTTTGCAGTTTGAACCTGAGCCGACCATGTTAGCACTCAAAGCGCAAGTAACGAGCATCAAACTGGTTGATAAGGACGGAAAGGAAACAGACGCGCCTACATATTGGCTTGCGCTAGGGCATACGCCTGAATGGGTGCAGTCGGCACGGGCTAATCAAATGCAGGTACTCGATGCGCGTGAGTTGCTAGTGACCATTGATAACCAAGGCTTGAAGGCGGTAATCGGCAAGATTAACAGCGTACTACCTAAACAGGTACAGGTGTTGGCAATGATGCCTAAATTCACCGATAGGAATAGTCGTGGCAGACCGACAAACACGTTGGATAACTGGCAAACCCTTTGCCGTTGGGAAGGCGTGACCCTTAGACGCAACAATATGACAAGGCTAGTCGAGTTTCGCGCACCATGGGCAAGTGGTGAGAAGTCGAGCGATATTGAAGAAACGACCAACTTCACCAAATTGGCAAGCCTTGGCATTAAGGCGGAGTTGTCGGAGCGGATGCTTACCGATTACGTGGCGACACTATCAGCAGACAATAGCTATCACCCTGTTGTGGACTGGATAAATCGTGAGCCGTGGGATGGTGTATCTCGATTAGCGGACTTTGCCAATACCCTAGTCACCGATGACAAGGCTATCAGTTCTAAGCTCAAAATTGAGTTGATAACACGATGGGCGATAGGTGCAGTGCAGGTGTTGTTTACCAATAAACCGAGTGAGTTACACGGAGTGCTAACCTTGCAAGGCAAACAAGGGCTGGGGAAAACGAAATGGATTGACCGCTTGTGTCCTGTGGCGGAGTCGGTGAAGACTGGGGCGCAGTTAGACTCTAGGACCGTGGATAGTGTAAGGCAGGCAACGGGCAGCTGGATTACCGAACTGGGTGAGATTGATGCAACCTTTCGTAAATCGGATATTGCCAGTCTGAAAGCCTTTATCACGCAGAAGGTGGACGAGTACCGCATACCCTTTGCCAAGAACAGTAACAAGCAACCAAGACGCACCGCTTTTATTGCCACGGTCAACGAAACGCACTATCTGATTGACGACACGGGTAACAGGCGTTTTTGGACGATTCCTGTGATCGGACTGGACTATCAACACACTATTGATATGCAACAATTCTGGGCGGAGATGCTGGTGTACTTCCGTGAAGGTTATGAGTGGTGGTTATCTATGGATGTGCTGAATGAATTGAACGGGCATAATGAGCAGTTTGCGACAAGTGACCCTTACCAAGAAGCCATTATGAACGCCTTTTACTTCGGTCAGGTGGAAGCCTACACCAAACCGATGACGGCAAGTCAGATATGCGCTATCTGTGGTTATCATGCACCAGACAAACGAACGAGTGCGGCTATCGGCAAGGCACTGGTTAAGATGGGATTGAAGCAGGAGCATAGACGAGTTGATGGTGTGTTCGGGCGTTATTACATGATGCCTGAACCTAAATAACAATCACCGAGGATGAATCGGGTTAGGAAGTCGAAAGGCTTCCTTTTTTTATACCTGAAAGGTGGCGAGTGATACAGGTGATACACCTGATACACCTATTATCATCTAATTTAGTTGCATACGTATAAAATCCTAAAATATACGTAGTTCGCTCAATTTATATAGAACTATGTGTATCATGTGTATCAGTGTATCAGTAACCTTAAAAAATCATCCTTTTCGGTGAATGGTTAAATCTAAAAAACCATGCCAGTTCAAGAATCGTGCCAAGTTGCGCGATAAAATGCGCCAGCTAGTGCGAAAAACAATATTTTTTTAGCTTGTGACCTGCTTATTTTTTAAGCAACTGTAAGCATAAAAACAATAAAAGGCGCTCCAAAAATGGATGGTATTGATTCTATTAGGTTTTTTCTAAAATGATGCTAAATTATTACTTCTGACAATAGATATTGTCGAAAGTAAACCGTGATTTTCAGCAGTTTTGCTAATTATTGCGGTTATTGATAGTGTGGCTGTTTTTTTGGGAAGCGATACTAGAAACTAAGGATTTGATTTAGAAGTGCCTAGCGGTATCTACGCTCCGCTATCCAGTGACGGAAAGTTGGGTTAGCGTCCTGCGCTAGGCAATATCAGTATAGAACAACTGCTATCAGCCTTCAATCATGAATAACCATCACCGAGAAAGTTAGCCTTCGGTGTAGTGGACCTTAATTTTTGCGTTAGGGCTTGCCAGTGACTAGGGCATGATGTAATCTATAAACACGCTTGCAAATTCAAGCGTATCGGTTTAGCAGCCGATAAACACTAAAGGCATAAGATGCCGCATGATGCGGTTTTTTTATGCGCGTTCACCTGTCTTTTTCAAATATGGGATTATCCCTGTTTTGAATCTATGGGTAGATTGCACGGGAACGCTTAGGCGTTGCTGGTTCTTTAGTGCCAGTCTGCTAACCTGTGTAATCTATCCGCCATTATTTAGCAGTGATTGCGGATAGCCTTAAACCAACACTAAAGGCTTATCATCATGAAACTAATCCGATTCGGTTCATTCGTTATCTACCGTAAACAAACCCGTAAACCTTCGATCATTGCTCGTGCTGTGCGTGCGTTAGGCGGTGCTGTATGACTAAGCAATTCACCATCAACGGCAAAACCATGAGTCACTTAAACCATACCATGCTTGACGCTTTGCCCGTCATCTTTGCCGCTTCTGCCATGAGTAACTTCGACTCCGCCACTAACACCATGCGCCATGATGTTGATACCGCTAATCTGAAAGAGTTGATAGATGAAGCTGACCAAACGTTACACGGGCTACTAGATGCTGTAAGTGCCATTGGTAATTTATTGGCTTATGTTGACGAAAAAGAAGTAGGCGACAATATTAATAGTGTTGGCTGGGCGTTGAGCGGTATCGCTGGGATTGCCCGAAAGGTGCATGATGCCAATAATGCTTTTAATGATGACTTACTGACACGCAAGGCATAACACCGACTAGGTGCCTTGGTAGGGTGTACGCTGGTGGCAATGCAGTAATGCTGTAATTGCGCCAGCATCTTATCTATTCACTTAATCTGTAAACCATTCAAAATGTTTCTCGCTTGCATACCCGATATGCCGTAATAGCTAGTCACCAAAAACCTTAATTCTGGTGAAACTTTTTCAAGCACCGATTTAATTTCATGTAATCGCTTCTCTTGTAGTAGTTGGCTTTGCTTCGGCAGATAAACCATTGAGCCGCCATGCCGCCTTAAAAACTCGCTCGCTATTTCATAGGTCAATTCATTTAGATTGCTAACTGGGTTTTTGCGGATGGTCGATTCGATTGAGTCCATTAAACCGTGTAGGACGATTTCAACTTCACGAATTGGCTTCGGCATAATGTCGTTCCCTATAATCTGATAATTGACTTTCACACACTTTCAAAAAATCACCGTGTATATCAGGGTCGATTAGTTCATCTGTGTTCTTGGTTCCGTGTTCAAGGTCATCCATTAATACAGGGAATAGATTAACTATCGTTGGCTTGTTTCTTCGTTCAAGATTGTTTAGACGTACCTTAACGCTCATAAATTGTCCTTTGCTAGGCTTGTTTATTGGGTTCGCTGGTTTAAGTGCTTTTCTTCTAGTGCTTTTAGTCGATCATCAAAAGTGGCTACTTCGGTAATTGTTTGTGCATTTTTAATCACCGAAAGAATATCATTAGCCGAGTTGGTGTCTAGCATTCCAGTAGCGACACTATCAGCAATCGCCTTAGCACGTTCACCATGATTGTTTGCAATGCCTTCAAACTTGATAAAGTTCTTAGCAGTATCATGTCCAAACATTTTGGATAATTGACCTAGAGCCGAAACCTTAGCGGCAGGTGGCGTGTCTTCATTCAAAATGATGCTTTGTAGTTGCTCGCTTATCCAGTCAGATGTTATTAGTGGCTTAATGCTCATTACAATCGCACCGTGATTAAGTTTGTCATTATTCATTAAGGCTAAAACCGTTGGGTCATCTTTAAGCCATTTTCTACCTGTTCGTTCAGCAATGCCAGCAGTGTTGCAGGCTTCGTGTATATTGCCAGTGCGCTTGTACTCAGTAGCAAAAGTCCGCCTTTTTTCGCGGTCGTTGTAAGGTGCTTTTCCCATGCTTAAACTCCGTAATGTCATAAAATAATTATATCAGAACGTTCGTTCTGTTTGATTGCCATTTGATTAAAGTGTCACAAAAATGGCACAAAAGTGGCACAAGTTTGATATATTAACAGCGTTGTTAAGCATGAATATTGTTTAAGCTATTGATTTATATAGAAGCGCTCGTAGCTCAGCTGGATAGAGCATTCGGCTACGAACCGAAAGGTCAGGGGTTCGACTCCCTTCGAGCGCACCATATAATAAACCCAGATACATTGAAAAATGATCTGGGTTTTTTATTGCCTTTTATTCTTGTTTTTCGTTTAAAATAGCTAAGCTAATCGGTTTTTTAGTTCAGAAACCACTCTCTTCAAAACCTAATTGTTCAATAAGGAAATCCCGCGCTTATGGAACATAATATTCCCCTCATTACCACCATTGCAGCTGGTTTTGGCTTTGCACTTATTTTTGGCTTTATTGCTGAACGTTTCAAAATACCAGCTTTGGTCGGTTATTTAGCAGCGGGTATTCTGATTGGTCCTGCCACACCGGGTTTTGTTGCCGATATGTCTATTGCGTCTGAATTGGCCGAAATTGGTGTGATGCTGCTCATGTTTGGTGTCGGATTGCATTTTTCTTTCAAAGACCTTCTCGCAGTGAAAAAAATCGCCGTGCCGGGTGCAGTCGTTCAGATGAGTATCGCCACCGTTTTGGGAATGATGTTGGCCATGTCATGGGGGTGGAGTTGGGGTCAGGCTTTGGTACTCGGACTTTCCTTGTCTTGTGCCAGTACGGTTGTGTTGTTAAAGGCATTGGAAAAACGTGGTGCCTTAGAAACCATGAATGGTCAGATTGCAGTAGGGTGGTTAGTGGTAGAAGACCTGGCTACGGTATTGATTTTGGTGATATTGCCGCCTTTAGCGGGTGTATTGGGTGGCAGTTTATTAACAGAGACCAGCGCTGAAGGAGCAGGAGAACTCTGGTTAACGCTCGGTCAAACTTTGCTGCAAATTATCGCTTTTGTCGTATTAATGCTGGTGGTAGGGCGTCGTTTAATCCCTTGGTTATTATGGCAAGTGACGAAAACAGGTTCTAGAGAGTTGTTCACGCTGCTCATTATTGCGGCTGCGATTGGGATTGCTTTTGGTGCTTCAGCTTTGTTCAATGTCTCTTTTGCTTTAGGTGCTTTCTTTGCGGGCATGGTGATGAAAGAGTCGGAGTTTAGTCATCGCGCAGCTGAAGAGTCTTTACCTTTACGCGATGCTTTTTCGGTGCTCTTCTTCGTTTCCGTTGGTATGTTATTTGAACCGACTATTTTATTTAATGAACCACTAAAAGTGTTGGCAGTTGTTGCGATTATTGTGTTAGGTAAGTCGTTGGCAGCCTTAATGTTGGTGTTAGTGATGAAATATCCGCTCAATACTGCGTTGATTATTTCTGTTAGCTTGGCACAAATTGGTGAGTTCTCTTTTATCTTAGCAGGCTTGGGGCTGACCTTAGGCTTGTTGCCTGCAGAAGGGATGAGCTTAGTATTGGCCGCAGCACTTATTTCTATTGTATTGAATCCGCTCCTATTTGCAGCTATTAGTCCTTTTAATAACTGGCTATTGGCACGCTCTGAGTTAGCGCGTCGTTTAAGTCGCCGTCAGGAGCCAATGCGTCATGTGCCTGAAGCAGCAGTGGATGAGCAGAAACCTGCTAAGGTGATTATTATTGGTTATGGTCGCGTTGGTAAGCGTATCGCCGATCATTTAGATGAACAAAGTATTCCCTATGTGGTGATTGAGCAACGTAAACAGCTGGTGCAACTGTTGGTAGATGCCAATAAACCCGTTATTCATGGAACTGCCAGCGAAGCGGAAGCATTGGAGCAAGCGGGCATTCATGAAGCCAATTTACTGGTGGTAGCAACGCCAGACCCAATTAACTTGCGTCAGGTCGTCAATACGGCTTTGTTGCTCAATCCATCTATTCAACTGGTGTTGAGAACGCACAGTGAAGAAGAGTGTGCTTTCTTGAAAGATGAGGCTGGCGCTGCCGTATTCTTCGGTGAAGCCGAATTGGCACAGGGGATGTCGCGCTATGTAGTCAATCGGTTAAAACCGGTTTAATTTAATGTGATTTCCAAACCATCAACAACAAGCCTAAGGCAACCAAGCTAATTTGCTGCCATTGTGCCAGTGCAACACTGGGTGGCAGTAACAAGCCGATTAATACCAGCGATAACCCTAAGGCAAGACGCTGCTGGCTCCGTCGTGTTGTGGCTTGTTCTTGCGCTAGGCGCTGCAAAAGCTCCGCTTGTAAGGGGAGTTGACTGTTGAGCGTTTTCACCATTTGTTGATGTTGTGCGGGTAACTGCGGTAGGTTTTCCATTAAGAAAGGTAACTGTTCTTTCACGCCACGCACGAATCCTTTCGGTCCTAGTCGTTCATTCATCCATTCTTGTAAAAAAGGTTTAGCTGTTTTCCATAAGTCCAGTTCGTCGTTCAATTGACGACCCAGTCCTTCGATATTCAATAAGGTTTTTTGCAGTAGCACTAACTGAGGTTGCACTTCCATTTTGAAGCGACGCGCCACTTGGAATAGACGTAACAGCACCAAACCAAAAGAAATATCTTTCAGTGGTCGGTCGAAAATCGGTTCACAGACAGATCGAATGGCGGCTTCTAACTCATTAACGCGCGTATCTGCACCCACCCAGTTAGAATCGATGTGAAGTTGAGCGACACGCCAATAATCTCGGTTAAAGAACGCTAGGAAGTTTTCAGCGAGGTAGCGTTGATCTTCTGGTGTGAGTGTGCCCATAATGCCAAAATCAATGGCGGCATAACGCCCATCGGGCAAGACAAAAATATTGCCAGGGTGCATATCGGCATGGAAAAAATTATGTTTGAATACCTGCGTAAAGAAGATAATGACGCCATTTTCCGACAACTTCTCAATCGAAACGCCTTGCGCTCGTAAGGCGTTCACATCGGAAACGGGACTACCAAAAATGCGCTCCATGGTCATCACTTGAGTTGCCGTATGCGACCAGTAAATTTCGGGTACATAAAGCATCGGTGAGTGATCGAAATTACGTTTGAGCAAGGCCGCGTTCGCCGCTTCACGCATTAAATCGAGCTCATCTAAAATGGTCTTTTCAAACTCAGCTACTACCTCGACAGGATGCAGGCGACGCGTAAAGGGAATCAGCGTTTCGGTAATGCGTGCTAGGGTACGTAGAATACCAGTATCCAGTTTAATGACCGGTAGAATATCTGGACGTACCACTTTAACCACCACATCAGTGCCATCGTGCAGTTGTGCTGTGTGAACTTGGGCAATAGATGCTGACGCTAAAGGCTTGGCATCGAAATGGGCATAAAGCTCTGTAATGGATTTACCTAACTGGCTTTCGATTAGCTTCATCGCTTGTTCGCTGTCAAATGGCGGAACCTTGTCTTGAAGTTTAATCAGTTCTTGCGCAATGTCGGGTGGCAGTAAATCCAAACGCGTCGATAAGGCCTGACCAAATTTAATGAAAATAGGGCCAAGGGTTTCTAAAGCCAAGCGAATGGCTTCACCGCGTTCACCGTCAAAGCGAGATTGCCAAGTCCAAGGGGCAAGCCATTGTAACGGCAGTAAAAAAGCAACAGGACTTTCGGACAGTAATTGTTGATCTAACTTGTATTTATGCAAAGTGCGATGAATAAACAGCAGTCGCTTTAGGTGCTGGTAGGAGCGAATCATAACCTAGTGACTCGTCTGTTCATTACGTTGCCAAAAGGCATAACTGTCGTGCAAGCCTTGTTTGGCTTGTTGAATTTGCCCCATCGCCATTTGTCCCAGTGTGGTAATTTGGTAAGCAAGAGCGTCAGGCATAATCTGAGCGAGTTGCGTTTCCCAATCGGCATGATGACAACGGACAAAATGTAATAAAGCCTGAATGGCAGGCTCATTACCCAATAACTGAATGTGACCTTCATCAATCACTTGTTGGGTTTGGGCTTCATCTCGCAGCATGGTTAAATAACGACTGCGGGTAATGAGTTTAACCTCGGCTTGAGTATAAGGCGCTAAACAGTGAATATCTGTTGGTCCAAATTGAATGACGCGCTTAAAGCCACAATCCATCAGTTCAATATAAATATGTAACCCGTTCAATTCAGCCAGTTGTTCACGCCAAAAAGGATCAAGTCGAACCAATGCGCGTAGTTTGGTTTCTAACGTGACATTGGCGACTGTGTTAATGAGTGGCGGTAACATTAGGCAAGCTTCCAGCCTTTGTGAATAGCGACCACACCAGCCGTTAGGTTTTCGTAGCTCACCTTGACCATGCCCGCTTGTCGGAACATATCAGCCAGTTTCTCTTGATCGGGATGCATACGAATACTTTCGGCTAGGTATTGATAGCTATCGCGGTCATTAGCCACTAATTGTCCTAAGTGGGGCAGAACATTAAACGAGTAAAAATCGTAACCCTTGGCCAATAGCGGGTCAATCACTTTAGAGAACTCAACCACCATCAGTAAGCCATTGGGTTTGAGTACTCGATGCAACTCATTCAGCGCCTGCTGCTTGTCTGTCACATTGCGTAAGCCAAACGCCATAGTGATGCGATCAAAACTGTTATCAGCAAAGGGTAGGGACTCTGCATTGGCAACGGCATACTCGGCCCGCAGATGACCCGCATCAATCATGCGCTGTTTGCCAATGTTCAGCATCGACTCATTAATATCGGACAAGGTAATTTTGCCTTGTTCATTCAGTAACGGCGCCATGCGTAAGGCTAAATCACCCGTGCCGCTGGCAAGGTCTAATACCGAATGATGAGGCAACAACCCCAAGGTATCAATGGCATGACGCTTCCATAAGCGATGAATACCCATCGACATCAAGTCGTTCATGAGATCGTATTTAGGCGCAACGGAATCGAAAACACCTTTTACGCGCTGGGCTTTTTCGCTCCAGTCTACTTGTTGGAATCCGAAATCAATTTTTGCCATGATTAAAACCTGCTGCAGAGCTATCTTGCTTTGTTACTTCGGTGCTCAGAATGGTCATGTATTGTGTATACACTCCCATTCTTGCTTGCCTCGTTGCCTCGCAATTTTAGCTCTTCGCAACGGTTGAATATCCGATGGTGCAGAGCTATTTTGCGTTATCTTTGTCGTTACAAAATGTACTGTGTTAAATCGGTTTTGGTCACTAACTCGCCTAAGCGATTATCCACATAGTTACGGTCAATGCTGATCGTTTCACCCTCGCTGTTGGCTTGGAATGATAACTCTTCGAGTACTTTTTCCATCACCGTATGTAATCGACGTGCGCCAATATTTTCCAGCTGATCGTTCACTTGATGGGCATATTCGGCAATGGCACGCACGCCGCAGTCAGTGAAAGAAACCTGAATCCCTTCGGTACTTAACAAGGCTTCGGCTTGACGCGTTAACGCAGCTTTTGGCTCGGTTAATATACGGACAAAGTCTTCTACTGTGAGTGAGGTAAGTTCGACACGAATCGGTAAACGACCTTGTAGTTCGGCAATTAAATCTGACGGTTTGGTGAGGTGGAAAGCACCTGAACAAATAAACAGAATATGGTCAGTTTTGACCATGCCGTACTTGGTTGAAACGGTTGTGCCTTCAATCAATGGCAGTAAATCACGTTGCACACCTTCGCGTGATACTTCACCACCACGACTGCCTTCACGTACACACACCTTGTCAATTTCATCGATAAAGACGATGCCTTGTTGCTCGACTTTTTCGAGCGCGATGCGACGGGTGTCTTCTTCATTAATGAGACGAGACGCTTCTTCGTCTAACAGTTTTTTATAAGCCTTAGCGACAGTCATACGACGATTGGTTTTTTTATCGCGGGCAATGCCTTCAAACATTTCTTGAATTTGACTGGTAAAGTCCTCCATACCCGATGGCCCTAAAATTTCCATTTGAGGTTTGGGTGTAGAAAGGTCAATATCAATTTCCGTGTGGTCTAACTTGCCATCGCGTAGGCGTTGACGGAATTTTTCACGTGTTTCTAAACTACCTGGATCGGGTTGAGCATCGCGAGGCGGGGGCAATAACGCATCTAAAATACGCTCTTCCGCGGCCGCTTGTGCTTTGGGGCGGGCATTTTCGATGGCACGCGCACGCAACATCTTTACCGAATTTTCCATCAGGTCTTTAATAATGCTTTCAACATCACGACCGACATAACCGACTTCAGTAAATTTGGTCGCTTCAATTTTAAGGAAAGGTGCATCGGCTAACTGAGCCAAACGACGGGCAATTTCGGTTTTACCGACACCCGTAGGACCAATCATTAAAATATTTTTCGGCGTAATTTCAGTTCGCAAGTCATCACCAACTTGCATACGACGCCAACGGTTTCTTAAAGCAATGGCCACAGCGCGCTTAGCAGCGGCTTGACCGACAATATGCGCATCCAGTTCTTCTACGATCTGTTGCGGAGTCAGGGCAGGAGTATTTTGTGTCTTCATAGTCTTTTATTGTAGCTGAAAATTGATTGACATGGCAGATTGCACGCTATAATAACGCCATAATATTGAGTTCACAGGATTGGTACGGCGCTGTTATGGCCAGTTTAACTTTCTTCAAAATGCATGGCTTAGGCAATGATTTCATGGTGTTTGATGCCATTCATCAAGACGTCAATTTATCACCAGCGCAAATTCGTGCTTGGGCGAATCGTCACACGGGCGTTGGCTTCGATCAACTGTTGTTGGTGGAAAGCCCTCAGCAGGATGGGGTCGATTTTCGTTATCGTATTTTTAATGCCGATGGTTCAGAAGTCGCTCAGTGTGGCAATGGGGCTCGTTGTTTTGCGCGTTTTGTGCGTGAACAAGGTTTGTCGAATAAAAATGAGTTAATTGTCGAAACGGCATCGGGGATCATCAAACTCTATCATGAAGCTAATGGGGTGCGCGTGAATATGGGAGCGCCACGTTTTGAGCCAGAAGACCTTCCTTTAACGCTGATTCGTGCGCCACATTATTTGTTATCGCTGGGTGAAGAGGTGGTGACTTTTTATGCGGTTTCTATGGGTAATCCACATGCGGTGATTGAAGTCGATGATATTGATAATGCTAAGGTTGCCAGTATTGGCGCTGCTCTACAAGCGCGTAGCGATATTTTTCCTGAAAGTGTAAATGTGGGTTTTGTGCAAATCATCAATCGAGATGAGGTGCGCTTGCGTGTTTACGAGCGCGGCTCTGGCGAAACCCAGGCTTGCGGTACGGGCGCATCGGCAGCGATGGCGGCATTGCGTTCGGCCGATTTAGTGAATGAGCAGGTACGGGTGCGGCTGCTCGGTGGTGACTTAATGATTCGCTGGTCGGGCGATGAAAGTGAGCCATTGTGGATGACAGGTCCAGCTGAAACGGTATTCAAAGGAATCATTGAAGCATGAGTGAGTCAGCTCCAGCTCAGTTAAGTTCGGCAAAAGTGGTTTCTTTTGTCGATAAACAGTTGCAGTTGACACAACAACGTCAAGCGCAGTTAGAAAGCTCCTTGTCGGAAATGATGGAAGCCATCGAAGATAATGCGCGTTTACAGTTAAACCTGCATGACTTAACTTTAGAAGTGATGCAAGCACAGTACTTAGAGCAAGCTATTCAGCTGATGAAGCAAGGATTAAAGCAGCGTTTTGACCTGCGCGATGTTCAACTTTGGGGTCAAGCCAATTCCCAGTTGCCTAAAGCCATTCCGACCGAAGCCATGTCGTATTTTTTAGCTCACATGCAAGCCAATGCGATAGCTTTTGGTGCCGTCTCGGCTTTTCCAACTGAAGTTTGGGGAGCAACAGGCGTAGTATCCGGATGTGCATTTCGCGTCAGTGCTCTCGGGCAAGCCTATGGGGTGCTGGTGCTTGGTCGTGGAGATGCTTTGTTCAATGAAGCCGCTGACACTTTGTTTTTACAGCAATTTATAAATGTAATGGGGCTTTGGTTAGCGCGTTTGGGCGCAATCAACGTTTCGTTTGATGAGATTAAAAAAGGATAACGTTGGAATGAGTAGTATAGAAATGCATTCAACCACCATTTTATGTGTGCGTAAAGGCAATATGTTGGCGATGGGCGGAGATGGTCAAGTAACCCTGGGTCATGTGGTGATGAAAGGCAATGCGCGTAAAGTACGTCGCTTGAATCAGGGTAAGGTGTTGGCTGGTTTTGCAGGGGCAACGGCTGATGCGTTTACGTTGTTTGAGCGTTTTGAAGCGAAATTACAAGCGCATTCAGGTCAGTTATTACGTGCTGCGGTTGAAATGGCAAAAGATTGGCGTACTGACCGTGCTTTGCGCCGCCTAGAAGCAATGTTGATTGTGGCTGACCTAAGCGGTATGTTGGTGATTTCGGGGAATGGTGATGTCATTGAGCCAGAAAAATCACTGGTGGCGATTGGTAGTGGTGGCAGTTATGCCACTTCGGCAGCGACGGCTTTGTGGGAAAATACCGACCTGACTGCGGCTGAAATTGTTGAAAAAAGTTTGAAAATTGCCGGTGATATTTGTATTTATACCAATCATCATTTAACCTTAGAAACTATGGTAGAGGAGAACCAATAAATGCAAAACCCATCTTTATTTGAACGTGCTTTTGAAGGCGCTTTATGGCGTAGTCGTTTGGTGGTTTATGCTGCCGTTATTTGTTCGATGTTGGCGGCCTTCGCCTTGTTTTACGTTACCGTGGTTGATGTCTATCATACCTTAGCGCACTTAACCCATTACGCAGGTTTAGACGATGCGGCTCGTGCAGAGTTGCGTGCTAATACGGTGGCGCATATTGTCGGTTCTGTCGATGGTTTCTTGCTGGCGATTGTACTGCTAATTTTTGCTTTTGGTATTTATGAGTTATTTATTTCCGATATTGACTGTGCCCAAAACGAACGCTCTAGTAAGGTGTTGATTATTGAATCTTTAGATGATCTTAAAAGTCGTTTAGCCAGCGTTATTCTTATGATTTTGGTGGTGATTTTCTTTGAACATGCTATTCATTTCCAACCGAATGGCATCATGGACTTGGTTTACTTTGCCATTAGTATTGCACTGATTTCTTTGGCCTTGTATTTGTTACACAAAAGCCATGAACATGCAGATCACGGTGGAGAAGATCATGATGCTAAGGCTCACTAAATGAGCCAACATCCTCCCAAGGTAGTGGCACAACAGCAAATGGCGCAGTCGCGCCATTTTTGCATTGAGCAACAACAACTGGTGTTTAGTAATGGCGAAGAGCGTACCTATGAGCGTTTGGTGACGCGCGGACATGGCGCGGTACTGGTCGTGCCGCTGTTAGATGCCGAGCATTTCTTATTGATTCGAGAGTGGGGAACGGGTACGGGGCGTTATGAGTTAGGTTTTCCCAAAGGCAAGATTGATGCAGGTGAAACAGCCATTGAAGCCGCATTGCGTGAGTGTATGGAAGAAGTTGGCTATGGCGCTGAAAGACTGACAGCACTGCATGTGCCTTTAACCCTAGCGCCAGCTTACATGACACATCGCATTCATGTTGTGCTGGCCGACGGGCTTTATCCAGCGAGTGCCGAAGGTGACGAGCCTGAACCCTTGGAAGTGATCGCTTGGCGTTGGGATAATCTTGATGAACTGATGATGCGAGATGATTTTACCGAGGCACGCTCTATCGCTGCTTTATGGTTAGCAAAACGCCATTTGCGAGACAGACGTGACTGCATCGTTTGATTTGCTTTCATTACTGCCAGCGGTTGAACGCATTGCCCAGCAAGCAGGTGAGGTTATTCTGCCTTACTTTAGTGCTTCAGTTAGTTTTGATGCTAAAGCCGACGGCTCTCCCGTTACCCTAGCAGATAAAGCCGCTGATAGACTAATTCAACAAGCCTTACATGAATTAACACCGAATATCGCTATTTTAAGCGAAGAGATGGAGCAGCCCTTGGCCATTGAGCAGCGTTTGTCCTTATCTACTTTATGGCTGGTTGATCCCTTGGATGGTACGCGTCAATTTATTCGCGGTGATGCGGGATTTTCGGTCAATATTGCCTTGATTGTGAATCATCAACCGATATTGGGGGTGGTCTATTCGCCTGTCGAAGCGATTGGTTACAGTGGTATTGCAGGCGAGGGAGCTTGGCGTTGGCAGGGCAAACAGCGTAACGTCATACAGGTTTCAGCTATTGCAGCCCCCATACGCGTGGTGACGGGGTTTTCGGCGACTCGACGTGGCGAAAAAACACGCGCATTTTTAAGTGCACTGCCACTTTATGAATTGATTGAGCTGGGCAGTTCGTTAAAAATGTGTCGCATTGCTGAAGGCTTGGCGGATGCCTATCCGCGCTTTGGACTGACCAGTGAATGGGACACAGCAGCCGCACAGGTGGTGTTATCGGAAGCGGGCGGGTTGGTGTGTGGCTTAGATGGTCAAGCGTTGACCTACAATGCACGCGATACATTGGAAAATCCGCATTTTATTGCGGTAGGTGATCCGAGTTTCGATTGGCCGTTAGCGTTGGTGAAATCGTTATGCTAACAAAGCCATGATTGAAGCATTAGTCATTATTGCCTTAGGATTATTGATTGCTTGGCTGGTGGTGCCAGCCATCAAAATCTTACGCTGGATTATGGCACTGATTCTGGTGCTGATTCTGCTGTTCTTTGTCATGCCTTGGCTGTTGTTGCAGTGGACTTCTTTCGTGCCGCTCTAGCCAACATTTGTTCGGCATGTGCTAGGGTCTCGTCACTGGCTTCTTGTGTGCCGACCATACGTGAAAGTTCGCTGACACGTTCATCACTATTTAAATTACGTACTTGGGTGAGGGTTTGTTCACCGTCCGTTTGTTTAGCAATATGCCAATGCTGATCGCCCCAAGCCGCCACTTGGGCTTGATGCGTGATACACAACACCTGCTTGTGCTGAGCGATTTTAGCCAGTTTCTGACCGATACTGTCGGCAATGCCGCCACCAACACCCACATCGACTTCATCAAAAATCAGTGTCGGCAGGGCAATTTGTTCGGCGACGCAGACTTCAATCGCTAAACTAATCCGTGCTAACTCGCCACCCGACGCGACTTTGCTCATCGGGTAGAGTGTTTGTCCTGGGTTGGCGGAGAAGTAAATTTCGCAGTGATCCAGCCCATTCGCTTGGGGTTGAGCGAGTGCAGAAAAGCGCCATTCTAAACGACTGTGTGTCATACCCAGTTGATGCAGTTCTTGCATCACCAAGGCGGCGAGTTGAGGTGCAACCGCTTGACGTTGTTGTGTGAGTTGCTGTGCGAGTGCTTGATATTCAGCGAGTGCCACGTCACAGGCTTGCGCCAATGAATCTCGATTGGCTTCTTGGCTGGCTAGATTATCCAGCTCGGCTAGAATTTCAGCTTTTTTACGCCATAAACTGTCCGCACTAACAAAGTATTTTTTTGCCAGTCGATGCAACTCACCCAACTGACTTTCTAGCTGCGCTAATCGGTGATCGTCTACCAGCGTATGGCGACTGCGCTGATGCAGTTGGTCTTGAATATCCGTCAACTCTACCAGGCTGGCTTGGTACTGTTCAATCAAGGGCGTTAGGCTTTCATCATGAGCTTGCACGCTTTCTAGTAAACGAATTCCTTGATTGAGCTGAGCGATAATCCCTTGACGGTCGTGTTCAAACAGCGACAAGGTTTGTTCGAGATGTTGGGTAATTTCCGCAGCATGTGCCAGTCGGCTGTGTTCACTGCTGAGCAGTTCATAGTCGCCCTCATCCAAATGCATGTCTTTCAACTCTTCCGCTTGAAAGTTGAGCAGCGCCAAACGCTCTTGGCGCTGTTGTTCATTGGTGAGCAGTTGCTGGTGCTGATGGTGTAACTGATGCCAGTGTTTCCAAGCTTGCGCCACTTGTTTACGCAAGGCGTGATTTTGACTCCAAGTATCCACCAAGGTCAGCTGACGTTGTGAGGTGAGTAACGCATGATGCTCGTGCTGGCTGTGCAATTCAATCAGCATTTCCGCCAGTTGGCGCAGTTGTCCGAGGGTAACACTGGTGCCGTTAATATAGGCTTTGCTGCGACCGTCGGCATTGATAACACGTCTTAATAGGCAAGTATCTTCATCAGCAAGTTCTTGCTCGTTCAACCACTGCTGGGCGCTGCGCAGCACGGTTACATCAAACTCCGCACTGACTTCGGCTTTGTCACAGCCAGGACGCACCCAAAACGGCTGAGCTTTATCACCCAACACGGCACCTAAGGCATCGAGTAGCAGCGATTTTCCCGCCCCCGTTTCACCCGTTAATACCGTTAAACCTGCTTCAACCGCCAGTTGTGCTTCATCAACTAAAACAAAATTACGAATATGTAGATTATGTAACATGTTTACTTAGCCCTTATGCGTACTAAATAGAGGATGGGGTTTGGGGGAAGGGATTGTTATTTTGGCTTTGTTGCACTGATTTCATCCCTTACCCCAATCAAACAAATTAAAGTTGTGAAAATGCGCTTTGCGTATTTTTCACAGCTTTTCTCCCCAGTGTAGTTTTTGGCGAAGCATTAAGAAATGATCGTGTGGGCGAGGGTGAACCATCGAAACCACATGGCTGTGACGTTCAATAAAAATACGATCCGATGACATCAAATCGAATTTAACATGACCGTCACAGGTAATTTGCGCGGGTTCTTTGCGTTGTTCGCCCGAATGAATTTCGATACGGCTGGTACTGGCGACCACAATCGGGCGATTACTCATCGAATGCGGATTAATCGAAACGAGGGTGAGTGCTTCTAACGAAGGTTGTAGAATCGGACCACCCGCTGAGAGCGCATAAGCGGTTGATCCCGTCGGAGTGGCAATGATTAAGCCATCAGAGCGTTGCGACTGGACAAAACGATTATCAATCATCACTTCAAATTCAATCATGTGTTCCATGTGGACTTTATGCAGCACCACATCATTCAGGGCGAGTTGATCGTAGAGCGTTTCGCTATCACGTTCGATGCGCACACGCAGCATCAGTCGTTGTTCAATTTCAAATTGACCGGCCAGTACCGCCAACACCATCTCTTCCATTTGCGCAGCGGGAATGTCAGTTAAAAAGCCCAAGCGTCCTAGATTAATACCCAAAATTGGACGTTGCCAGTTGACAATATTGCGAGCAGTTTCTAAGAAAGTGCCATCACCCCCCACGACAATCACCAAATCGACCGCTTGAGCCAATAAATGGCGCGGTAAGCTGGGCGGTTGATCTTCCATAGCTGGGTTACTGGTTACACTGTCTTCATCGAGTTGAACGCTACAGCCTTGCTTACGCAGTAATTGAGTGAGCATCCCTACCATTTGCCAAGCGGGGGTTGAATTTCGTTTCGCAATAATACCAATACGGGCAAAATGCATGACGTTAAGCCATCCTTATTAAAAACTGCGCTTAGGTTATCATGAGCGCACAAAAAATAACAGATAGAACGAATGTTCTTTTTGTCTAAACGACTAGTATGACGGTCAATTTAAGGTTTTTATCACCCTGCACTGATATAATCACGCTATTGGCACTTTAATTTTATTCAGTGAGGATATTGAATGAGCGCATTTTCGCTAGTTCGTCGCCACAATTTGTCGGCACTTAACATTAACATCGAAGAATACCGTCACGATGCCACAGGCGCACAGCATTTCCATTTAGCGACCGATGATCCCCACAATGCGTTTATGGTGGCTTTTAGAACGGTACCCATGGACAGCACAGGTGTCGCGCATATTCTCGAACACACGGTGCTGTGTGGTAGTGAAAAGTACCCTGTACGTGATCCTTTCTTTATGATGATCCGTCGTTCACTCAATACCTTTATGAATGCTTTTACCAGCAGTGATTGGACAGCTTATCCTTTCGCCAGCTTAAATAAGAAAGACTATAACAATCTACTGGATATCTATTTAGACGCAGTTTTTTTTCCCAATATTCATCCGTTAGACTTTGCGCAAGAAGGCCATAGATTCGATTTTGAAACACCCGGAGATAGCAACAGTCCCTTGGTGTATAAAGGCGTGGTGTTTAACGAAATGAAAGGAGCCATGAGTGCGCCGACTTCTACCTTGTGGCAGGAGTTTACCAAGGCGGTATTCCCCACCAGCACCTATCATTACAATAGTGGCGGTGAGCCTGTCGATATTCCCGATTTAACCCATGAGCAGTTGGTGGCTTTCCATAAGCGTCATTATCATCCGTCGAATTCGGTGTTTTTCACTTATGGCGATATTCCTGCCAGTGAGCATCATGCGCGTTGGCAAGAGCAAGCTTTGTCGCGTTTTACTGAAAAACTCGAACCTGTAATGGTGAGCGATGAACAACGCTATGCAGCACCGATTCAGGTAAGTTCATCTTATGCATTGGATGAAACCGATTTAAGCAAGAAAACCCACGTGGTGTTAGGTTGGTTACTCGGTAAGAACCAAGATGTACGCGATGTGTTGCGCGGTCATTTACTCAGCATGGTGTTGTTAGATAACAGCGCCTCGCCATTGCGTTATTTGCTTGAAACCACCGAACTTGGTGCTTCGCCTTCTCCTTTATGTGGTCTGCAAGATGATTTTAAAGAAATGATTTTTGCTGCGGGGCTAATGGGTTCTCAAGCGGAAGATGCGGATGCCATCGAAGCCCTGATATTAGATGAGTTGAGTCGTTTAGTGCGCGAGGGTGTTCCCCACGAGCATTTAGCCGCTATGTTGCATCAATTAGAGCTGGGTCAGCGTGAAATTGGCGGTGATGGTTATCCGTTCGGTCTGCAATTGTTCTTACGTGCTTTGCCAGCGGCGATTCATGGTGGTGATCCAGTCGCTTTGTTAGACATTGATGAAGCGTTAATTGAATTGCGTCAAGAAATTGCCAATCCTGCTTTTATTCCAACGCTGATTCAAAACTGGTTGTTAGATAATCCGCATCGAGTGCGCTTGGTGTTGTCGCCAGACAATAATTTAAGTGCGCAAAAAGTGCAGGCCGAGCGCGCCCATTTAGATGCCACCCAAGCCTTGATGACACCTGAGCAAAAGCAAGCGATTATTGAGCTGGCTTCGGCATTAGAAGCGCGTCAGGCGCAAGAAGATGATGTGAATATTCTGCCGAAAGTCGAGTTAAGTGATATTCCTGCCGACTTACCTAAATTTGATGGGCGTAGCGAATATTTCCATCACTTAAAAACCACTTTAGCGCCTGCGGCGACTAATGGCTTGGTTTATCAGCAACTGATTTTAGAAATTCCTGAGCTGAGTGATGCGCAACGTGACTTACTGCCGTTACTCACGGGAACTTGGGCAGAAGTCGGTGTCGGTAAAGATGACTATTTAGCCACGCAAATGCGTCAAGCCAGTTTAACGGGTGGGTTAGGTGCAAGTCTGTCTGTATCGGCAGAAAAAGATAATCCCGCTAAAACGCGTGCTAAGGTGGTGTTGTCGGGTAAGGCGCTCAACAGCAATGCCATGCCCTTGGCGCAACTCATGGAACAAACCTTATTCGAGGCACGTTTTGATGAGTTGGATCGTTTGCGTGAATTGGTGTCTATGACACGAGTGAATGCTGAGCAATCAATCACCAGCAACGGTCACAGTTTGGCCATGTTGGCGGCGAGTGCAGGGTTTGGGGTTTCTTCTGCTTTTGCGCATGCCAATACTGGTTTGTTGGGGTTAAAACGTTTCAAAGCCTTAGATGATCGCCTAGAAAACGAATCTGAATTGCAAGCCTTTGCGGCGACACTGGCTTCAACGCGTGATGCTTTGGCATCGGTGAATCGTCAGGCCTTGATTGTCGGTGAGTCGGATATGCTGTTATCGATGAACGATCATTTAGAGCAAGCTTGGCAGCGTATGGGTGATGCCACTCAAGCGGGTCAGGGTCTACAAGTCAATGTTCCAGCGCGCGTGGCGGGGCAGGCATGGGTGACCAGCACTCAGGTGCATTTCTGTGCGCAAGCCCATGCCGCTGTACCTTGGTCTCATCCAGACTCGCCATTATTGTCGGTATTGTCGGGTGTGTTGCGTAACGGTTACTTGCACCCGAACATTCGTGAGAAAGGCGGTGCTTATGGGGGTGGAGCAAGTTATGATGCAGAAAGTGCCAGCTTCCGTTTCTTCTCATATCGTGATCCGCGTTTAGAAGAAACCTACGAGATATTTGATGGCGCGCTTGCTTGGTTATTGTCGAATGACGCTAAACCAGAATTGGTGGAAGAAGCGATTTTAGGCGTGATTGGCGCGATGGATAAGCCTGGTTCACCAGCTAGTGAAGTGAAAAAATTATTCCACCTCGATTTAGCGGGTAAAACCCATGCAGCACGCATGGCATGGCGTCAAGGCGTGCTAGGTGCCGATTTAAATAAACTGCGCGAAGTGGCTCAGCGTTACCTAGCAACAGGCGATAAAACGCGTGCCGTGCTAACTAACGAGGCGAGCGCTCAACGGTTGGCCAACACGCAAGGCTTTGAAGTTTGTGACATTTGATGAAAAAATAAGATTTTATATTATCATTTGCTGTAATTCATAAAATTTATGTTGCAACTAATTTTATTTATGGTACTATAAGCCTCGTGGTATTTTCTTCATGAGTATCCTCTTATGACCCAGCCGAAAGGCTGGGCTTTTTTTTGCCTGTCGTTCAGCTTTATCATTGCTTGAAGCAAAGTGCGCGCTAGCGTAAAATGCTTGAATTGTTGCTATTAAAACGGTTAAAACGCTTATGTCCTGTGATGTCCTAGTCCAGCCTGCCATTCGTGGCTTAACGCCTTATCAAACGGGTAAACCGATTGATGAACTACAACGCGAACTCGGATTAACTCAAGTCAGTAAGTTGGCATCGAATGAAAACCCGATTGGCTGTTCCTTTGATGTGGTGAACGCCTGTCAAGCGGTATTAGAAGACATGGCGCGTTATCCCGATGGCGCAGGTTTTGCGCTGAAAAAAGCCATTAGTGAGCATTTTTCCATTGATGCTTCTGGCTTGGTGTTAGGTAATGGCTCAAATGATGTGTTAGAGCTCATTGGTCGAACCTTTGCTGGTACGGGCGATGAAGTTATTTTTTCGCAATATGCGTTTGCCGTTTATGCCATTACTGCCCAAGCGATTGGCGCAACAGCCGTGGTGGTTCCAGCAAAAGATTATGCGCACGATTTAATGGCGATGGCATCGGCAGTAACCGATAAAACCAAACTGATTTACTTAGCGAATCCCAATAATCCAACGGGTACTTGCTTTGGTCAAGCGGAATGGGATGCGTTCATGGCGAAAGTGCCCAGCCGAGTGATGGTGGTGTTAGATGAAGCCTACACCGAATATGTCACCCAAGCGGATTATGCCGATGGTCTGAAAGAACTAAGCAAATATGATAATTTAATTGTCACACGTACTTTTTCTAAAGCCTATGGATTGGCAGGTTTCCGCTTAGGTTTTGCTGCGGCTACCCCAGAGGTGGCGGGTTATATTAACCGTGTGCGTCAACCGTTTAATGTGAATAGTCTTGCGATGGTGGCGGCTATTGCTGCCTTAGCTGACCAAGAGCATGTTCAGGAAAGTGTTGCCATTAATCGCAAGGGAATGGGGATTTGGCAACAAGCCTTGTCCTTGTTGGGATTGAGCTATATTCCAAGCCAAGGCAATTTTTTATGTGTCGATATGGGACAGCCTGCCTTGCCAATTTACGAGGCGTTGTTGCGTGAAGGTGTCATTGTGCGTCCTGTAGGCGCTTACGGACTACCTAATCATTTACGCATTTCAATCGGTACTGATGAAGAAAACATGCATGGTATTACCGCACTGACCAAGGTGCTAGGTAAGTGATTGAACGCTTAGCCATTTTGGGTGTGGGATTAATTGGTGGTTCTTTAGCGCTATCGCTTAAGCAACAAGGCTTAGTGAAACAGGTGGTGGGTTACGGTCGTTCGCAAGCCAATTTGGTTCAAGCATTAGCCTTGGGTATTATTGATGAAGCTGTCGATTCGGCAACTGCCGCAGTGCAAGCTGCTGATGTGGTGGTGATGGCAGTTCCCATTGCCTCGATGCGCGACTTATTGAGCGAAATTAAACCCGTATTATCAGACAGCGCCATTTTAACCGATGTGGGTAGCGCTAAAGGTTGTTGGATTGAGGATGTGTTGGCGGTGTGGCAGGGCGTTTGGCCCATCAATGCCGTACCTGCGCACCCGATTGCAGGTGCGGAAAAAAGTGGAGCTTCTGCCGCACTAGCAGACTTGTACCAAGGTCGTAAAGTGGTCATTACTCCTCACGAGCAGTCGAGTGAATCAGCCGTCGCTAAAGTCACGCAAATGTGGCAAGCAACGGGTGCCGATGTGCGCCAAATGAGCGCGGAAGAACATGACCAAACCTTTGCTTGGACCAGTCATTTGCCGCATCTCTTGTCCTTTGCCTTGGTGGATATGTTCAGCCAGCGTGACGACGTTGAACGACTGTTTGATTACACCGCAGGAGGTTTTAGAGACTTCACGCGTATTGCCGCTTCAGATCCCACCATGTGGCGTGACATTATTCAGCTTAATGCGCCTGCTATTGCTCAAGCCTTAACCGCTTACCAGCTTCAACTTCAAAGCTATGCCGATTTGCTAGCACAACAGGATTGGCAAGGTCTTAGCGATGCTTTCGCTCGCGCCAAAGCCACGCGTGATGCTTTGTTGCCAAGCTAACAAACAAACTTGGGAAATCTAAAAACAAGCAAAGCGAGCTTTTTAGAGGTTCACTCAACTTTCATAAGGACAATTCATGCAATCACCTGCAACCTCTCAACATATTCACATTTTGGGTATTGGTGGCACTTTTATGGGCGGACTGGCGCAGATAGCCGTTCAAATGGGTTATCGGGTGACGGGGCAAGACAACGCCTTGTATCCTCCCATGAGCGATCAATTAGCGCAGTTGGGTATCGAGGTTGCAACCATGGCAGATTGTGATTTTATTCAACAACAACCCGATTGTGTCCTTGTCGGTAATGTCATGAAACGGGGTATGCCCGCAATTGAGGCCTTATTAGAATCCCAGTTAACTTATGTTTCAGGTCCGCAATGGTTGCATGAGGTGGTACTGAAAGGTAAATGGGTGTTAGCGGTTTCGGGGACACATGGCAAAACCACCACCAGTAGTATGCTGGCTTGGATTTTAGAAGATGCCCAACTTTCACCAGGTTTTTTAATTGGCGGGGTACCAAGTAACTTTGGTGTATCTGCACGCTGGAGTCATGACTCGCCTTTTTTTGTTGTTGAGTCGGATGAGTATGATAGCGCGTTTTTTGATAAGCGCGCTAAACTAGTTCACTATTGTCCCCGAACTTGGGTGATTAATAACTTAGAGTTTGATCACGCTGATATTTATGACAATTTAGCGCAAATCCAAAAGCAGTTTCATCATGGTATGCGTTTAGTCCCCGCATCTGGGTTGGTGATTACGCCCAGTCAGTGTGAAGCCATAGAGGGACTTTTAGCTCAAGGCTGTTGGTCTTCTGTGGCTCAACACGGAGCTGATGTAACAATTGAGTGGTCTTGGAAACTTCTCAGTGCCGATGCCAGTCATTTTGCTGTGTTGTATCAGGGCAAGCCTGTCGGTGAAATACAATGGTCATTGGTGGGTGAGTTTAATATCCGAAATGCATTATCTGCGATCATTGCCGCACAACATGCTGGCGTTCCCGTTGCTGTTGCTTGTGAGGCATTATCACAATTTAAGGGCGTTGCACGCCGTCTTACCCAACTCGCGAATACTAGGGATATAAGTGTTTTCGAAGACTTTGCCCATCATCCTACCGCGATTCATGTCACGCTAGCGGGTTTAGCGCAACGCTTTCCCGATCAACGACTGATTGCGGTGCTTGAACCTCGCTCCAATACCATGCGCATGGGGGCGTTTAAGAATCAGTTGGCAACGGCTTTAGCTAAAGCAGATATCGTTTTTATGTATCAGCATCCCGATTGGGATTGGCAAATTCCGACAGAAAGTTTCTGTCAGCCCATTATTATCGCCCATGATTATGAAGCGTTACTAGCCCAAGTTGTAGGCCAAATGCAATCAGGGGACGTGATTGTGTGCATGAGTAATGGCGGATTCGGTGGCTTGCCTAAACGTTTAGCGGACAGTATTAGCTGTCCTGATTAATGCGACTGGCAACCGCACCGGTTTGGTTTTTGTATTTCGCATCAGTGCGTTTGTGATAGGGACGAGCAGCAGGGCTGGACATGGTTTCAAAGTTAATGGCGCAAATATCCATGCCTGGTCTCAATCCTAAGGGTAGCTTGCCCATGTTATGCATTTCCAGCACAATTTGACCACTCCAACCTGGATCAATACGGTGTGCAGTGACGTGTACCATCAAACCTAAACGAGCCAAGCTAGAGCGACCGTCTAACCAACCTACTAAATCATCGGGAATGCTAACACTTTCAAGTGTTGCGGCTAAAGCGAGTTCGCCTGGGTGCAAATAGAAAATTTCATGCTCATTCAGCTGAATTTCAGCGCCCATGATGCGATCAACCGTGCCAGCAAGATCAGTACTTTTTCCCGATAAGTCGATGAAACCAGCGGTATGATCAGTGAATACGCGAAACGAGTGTCCCAAACGCAAATCAACGCTAATGCCTTTAATTTTGCTCACATCCGGCTGCGGTGAAATGCCAATATAACCCGTGGCTAAAGCCGCTTCAATGTCAACATCCGATAAACGCATTTATGAAGCTACCTTGTCTAAGAGTTGAGAAAGTGTGAACGGATCACATGGATCGTCCGCACGAATTTTGCCTTGTGCAACGGCCGCAACCACAGCGGGATAGAGTTGGTGTTCTACGGTCAGTACGCGTTTAGCTAAAATCTCTGCTGTGTCATCAGCCATTATTGGAACGCTCCCTTGAGCAATGACCCTGCCGCTGTCTAATTCTGGTATCACCCAATGAACACTGGCACCATGCTCGGTTTCACCTGCAGCAATGGCTTGTTCGTGGGTATGAGTACCCTTAAATTTAGGCAACAACGAAGGATGAATGTTTAACAAGCGCTGCTCATAATGACCAATAAACAGGGGCGTTAGAATACGCATAAATCCAGCGAGCACAACAAGCTTGGGGTGAAACTCATCAATGGCCACAATCATCGCTTGTTCAAAAGCCTCACGACCATCATAAGCTTTATGATCGACAACCCGTGTTGGAATCTGTGCCTGTTGCGCTCTCACCAGTCCATAAGCGTCAGCTTTATTGGATACCACGCAGACAATGCGATAACCATAATGTTGCTGTTGGTCGATTAAGGCTTGTAAGTTAGATCCAGAACCTGAAATCAGAACCGCAATGTCAAAAATGTCTGTATTCACCAAAACGCCTTAACGCAAATCGACTTGGGCTTCGTCGCCTGCGCGCGCACGGATATGACCAATGGTGAACACGGTTTCACCTTGCGCTTCTAAATGGGCTTTAGCTGCGGCTGCTTGCTCAGGGCCGACGACGACAATCATGCCAATACCACAGTTAAACGTACGGTGCATTTCTTTGAATTCAACATTACCCTGTTCTTGTAGCCAGTCAAAAATAGCCGGACGTTGCCAAGTTGTGTGATCAATTTCAGCCACCACATCGGCTTGCAATACGCGCGGAATATTCTCAAGTAAGCCACCGCCGGTAATGTGAACCAAACCTTTCACTTCAACGGCTTTCATTAACGATAACAAAGGTTTGATGTAAATTTTTGTCGGAGCGAGTAGGGCGTCTTTAAAGGTTGTACCGTCAAAAGCGTCGGTTAGGCTAATACCACTGCGCTTGATGATTTTACGTACTAACGAATAACCGTTTGAATGTACGCCAGAAGAACTTAAGCCTAAAATAACGTCACCGGGTTTGATTTTGGTGCCATCGATGAGTTCATCACGTTCGGCAATGCCCACAGCAAATCCTGCTAGATCGTAATCTCCGTGATGGTACATACCAGGCATTTCCGCCGTTTCACCACCAATCAACGCACAGCCTGCCTGACGACAGCCTTCACCAATACCCGCAATCACATCACGCGCAATCGGAACTTCTAACTTACCCGTCGCATAATAGTCCAAGAAAAATAAGGGTTCAGCACCCTGAACAATTAAATCGTTCACGCACATGGCAACCAAATCGATGCCTACTGTATCGTGCTTTTGTGCATCAATCGCCAAACGTAATTTTGTGCCTACACCGTCAGTACCAGAAACCAGGACAGGATTTTTGTATTTGCTCATGTCTAAAGAAAATAAAGCGCCAAAGCCACCTAAGCCGCCAACGACTTCAGGACGGAGTGTACTTTTAGCAATGGGTTTAATCGCATCTACCAGCGCTTCACCTGCATCAATATCCACACCTGCATCTTTATAACTTAACGACGTTGCCATACTTAATCCTTTTCTACTAACGGCGGACAATTTCGGTTAATTATCCGTTTATTACTTATTATTGTTATTATATTCCTTTTTTAGGCTAAATTGTTAGGGAAGGTGATGGCTGAACAACAGATTGCCCCGATTCAATGGGTTCAAGGTGTGTTGACCCTGTCTGCACCCTTGTGGCCGAGTTTAGATAGCTTTATTGTCGGTGAAAATGAAAAAACCTTACAACAACTGACCGCCTGGTTACAAGCAGCAAGTCCGACGCTTTCTTTCTTGACGGGTGAAGCTTCTTCTGGAAAAACCCATTTAGCCCAAGCAATTTTGTCACAACAGAGTCAACAAGGGTTGCCCTGTGCCTTCATTTCAGCCAAGGATGGCTCCGGCTTGCGTCCTGAACGACTAGAAGGTATGGAACGACTTTCATTGATTTGTATTGATGATGCAGACCGATTATTGCAGCAGCAAGCTTGGAAATTGGCATTACAGCAGTTGGTCAAGTTGATGCGCGATTCGGGTGGTATGATTTTGTTGGTTCAGAGGGCGAGCCCCGCTGATGATGAACTTATGGGCTTAACCTTTACCTTGACTGCCTTGAATCAAGATGATGAAAAACGTCAGTTATTGATTCAACGTGCCAAGCAGCGAGATATTGATTTGAGTAAGGAAGTTATTAACTGGCTGATGAAACAGTATGCCGATGATGTAGGTCAATTAATGCATGTGTTGGCTTATTTAGATCATGGCTCTATGACCTTGAAGCACCCGATTACTTTGCCTTTTGCTAAAAAGCTATTGTTTCGGTCTTAACTAAGGCATGAACTTGATGCGCGTTTCCTATACAATGCATTTAAATTAACTGTTACAGGAGTTTTTCATGTTTCGTTCTCTTTTCGTAGCAGCATCGCTTTTGCTGTCTTCAACTATCATGGCAGCTCCTATCGACGCTGAGTTTGTTGATTTGAATGGTAAAACGGTTAAGCTGTCAGATTATCGTGGTAAGTGGGTGGTGGTGAATTATTGGGCAACTTGGTGTCCTCCTTGTGTGAAAGAAATTCCAGAGTTGGTTTCTTTTCATGAAGCTCATGCGAAGAAAGATGCCGTGGTGTTAGGTGTGAATCACCAAGAAGATCCTGTTGCAGAAGTTAGAAAATTTGCGGAGGATCGCTTTGTTAACTACCCTATTGTTCGTGGCAAGGGTAAGCTGGGTAGCGGAACGCCTTTTGGTACTTTGAAAGGTTTGCCCACTACTTTTATGGTTACACCAGAAGGTGAAGTCGTTGCGGCAAGAACCGGCTTAGTTGATCAGGCAATCTTGGAAAAGTTTATTGCCGACAATAGTAAGAAATAACCCGATATGCTCTAAGCCCATAAATATTTAATCAAAACCCATAAAGAGGTACTCATGATGAAACGAATACTCACCACAGCACTATTGGCTTGTTTATCCATATCGGTTGCCTATGCTGATAAATCGAAAGGATTTTTCCAAGAAAGTTTTGGTAATTATCAAGAAGAGCTCAAGACGGCTAAACAAGAGGGTAAGTCGGGCGTTTTTATGTTCTTCATGATGGATGAGTGTCCTTTCTGTGACAAGATGGAAAAAACCATTCTGTCACAACCTGAAGTTCAAGCTTATTTTAAGCAACACTTTGCCACCTTTGTCTTTGATATTGAAGGTGATGTGGAAGTGGTTGACTTCACCGGAAAGTCTAAAAAACAAAAAGAGATTGCCGAAAAAGATTTCAGGGTTAGAGCTACGCCCGTAATGGTGTTTTTTGATTTAAACGGTAAACCCGTGATGCGTTACACTGGGGCAACGCGTAGTAAAGAAGAAATGCTGCTGTTGGGTAAGTTTGTCGTAGAAAAACAGTATGAAAAAATGAGTTTTGAACAGTACAAACGTCAAAACAAGGAGTAGTTGTCGTGAAGCTAACGAGAACGAAAAAGCTTTGGTTATTCGGTGCTGTTTTTTTTGCTCAGACGGTTTGGTCTGCACCACCAGCACAACAACGATTACCAGAACCCCTAACCCTAGAAGCTGCTTTATCCATTGCGGCTGAACAAGATCCACGTGTGATGTTAGCCCAGGCTAAATCACAACAAGCCAATGCCCAGTTGGCTGCTTTATCCAGTATTGATAGCTTCAAGGTAAAGTTTGATGGTGGACTGGTTAGAAGGGAATTTAATGGTCGTGAGGAAGATTTCAATAATGCTTATCTGACGTTGCAAAAACAACTCTATGATTTTAATCGAACCAGTTTGGCGCAGTCGGCAGCACAAACGCAATTACAGGCAGAGCTAGCCTTGGAACGTTTGGCGGTGAGTGATTACCGTCAATCGGTAATTCAGGCATTTTATGATGTACTTTTAGCTGATGCTGCTTATACGGTTGAAAATGAACAGCTCGCCATTGAATATGTTGATTTAGATCATGCCAAAGAAGAGTTAGCCGTTGGTAAATTATCTGAGTTAGATGTAGCTGCCCTGGATGAGCCTTATCAACGTACTTTAGTTAGACGTGCTTTGGCAGAAAGCCAGCAGCGGAATACACGGGCTGCCCTTGCAGATTTATTGGGATTTCCAAACAAGTTGCCTGAAACACTGGTGCCGCCTAAACAAACCGATTTGCTGAAACGCAAGCTGGAAGATCCCAAGGTATTGCAATCTAAAGCTCTAGAAAATAACCCAGAATTAAAAGCGGCACAGTTAATGATTGAAGCCGCTGAGTTAGCGTTACAATCAGCCGAAAAAATGAATATGCCACGCATAGATGCCATTGGGCGAGCGGGTTGGCACAGTCAGGTAGAAACACTTTACGAAGGTCGCTGGCGAGCAGACTTGGCAGTGAGTATGCCCATTTTCGATGGCGGTCTTAAAGATGCACAAGTGGACAAGGCTAAGGCAGAACTTAATAAACAGCGCGCCATGCGATTATCGCTTGAACGTCAAACGCGTCAAGCTGTTTTAGAAACCGCTTTGGCTATCGAAAGACTGAAAACGCGGCAAAACCAAGTTAAAGTAGCAGGTGATTTTGCCGAACGCTATTTGGACAAAAGTCGCACTGAGTATCAGTTTGAACGTAAAACCGATTTAGGTGATTCTATGGTCAGGGTGTCTCGAGCAGAATATGAAGTCTTGCAGTTACAACGAGATAGAGCGGTATTGTGGGATAGCTTGTCGAAGCTTTTGGGAGAATAAAGATGAAATACGGTATTAAATTTGCGGCTTGTCTGACGGGTATCTTGTTACTAACGCCTGCTTATGCGGCAACGATTGGTGCTTTGGTGGATGGTCAAATTACTCAGTTATCGGTTAAAGAGGGAGATAAGGTCAGTAAAGGCCAAGCACTGCTGACAATCGACACACGTGGTTTACAAGCAAATATCGCCCAAATTAAGGCTAAATTACGTTTGGCTGAATTGGAACTCAAGGACGCAAAAATTGATTTAGAAGCTGAAAAAGCCTTATTTGATCAAAGTGCGACGGCGAAACGTCGATTTGATGCAGCGAATCTTACCAAAGACCGTGCGAGTGCCAAGGTTGATGCCTTGCGTGCAGAATTGAATGCATCACAAGCACAATTGCCTTACCATGAAATTACTTCACCCGTTGACGGAGTGGTGACTAAGCTTTGGGTGCAGTTGGGTGATACAGTGTTCCATGAAAATATGAAAATGATCGAGATTGAGGCAAAACCCTAATGAGTGAATTATCAACGCGTATTGCATTTGCGAGAAAGTACTGGAAGTTAGCGATTCACTTGATATTAAAAACCAAACACTTTGGCGTGAACAATGACTGGTGGTCAATACATCCTTCACCGGTAGGCTGGAATTGTGGACAAAAGCTCTGGGGAATTGTGACCCTTATGCCGATTTGGCGTAATTATCAATCGATGAAAGTGCGAAGCTGTTTGGGTTGGATTCCTGGTGATGATGCCGACGCTTTGGGCTTTAGTCAGGAAATTTTAGGGCGCAAGCATCTCTAATACCCGGAAGTGCGTTAAAAAATTAAAAAATGGTCAAGGAAGCATGTCATGTCGCGTCAGTTATATTGTTTAGCGCAGTTTCTACCCAAAGCAGGTAAGGAAAAAGAAGTATTTCGTCTGTTACAAGCACTAGAGCCCAACACCTTGCGAGAGGACGGCTGTGTCAGTTATCGTGTAACGCGTTTAGTTAGTAATCCGTATGCTGATGGTAAAAGTTTTCCCATTGTCTTCAACGAAGTCTGGCGAGATGAGGCTGCTTTTAACGCCCATTGTCAACGTCAAGAAATTATCGATTTTTTTGCTAAGTATTGCGAAGCAGAAGACGGCTTAATTGAGCAATGGAATGTCTGTGTGTATTCGGATGAACCTGAGGATTATGATGCGCCCGTGTTGAGTCAAATTTAATGATTTTTGTTGATGCTGATGCTTGTCCTGTTGCGCTTCGCGAAACATTGATACGTTGTGCCCAACGCACCAAAATCGATATGTTGTTTGTTTCCAATCATGTCATTCCGATACCACGAACAGCTAACATCAGTTGGGTGCAAGTGCCCAAAGGCTTTGACGTGGCTGATAATGTTATTGTGGAACGATGTTCGCCAGATGATTTAGTGGTGACGCAAGACATTCCCTTGGCAGCAGAGGTGTTAGCAAAAGGCGCTAAAGCCATTGGTTTGCGAGGGCAAGTCCATACGCCAGACAACATTCGGGCGCGTTTAACGGTTCGTGATTTTATGGAAACCATGCGTGCCAGTGGTGAACATACGGGTGGTCCTGCCCCCTTATCGGCGAAAGATAAGCAAGCTTTTGCCAACGCGTTAGATAAGTATTTGCACTTTTGGCAAGGTCTTCAGCGGCAGAAGTCGTTATAATAGTCGGCTAATGCCATTTTAGGAGCGTCCTTTTCCATGCCAATCATGAAGCAATCATTCCCATTTGAACGTTGTGAAGAAATTCAAGCAGAACCACAACGATTTCGTTTAATCGAACAATTGCCCTGGGATGAGCAGACGGAACTCCCCATTTTGCTGAGTGATCCGAGTGATGACGATCAGTATTTGATTTTATTAGATACTGAAACGACCGGTGTGGATAAGCTCAAAGATGGCATTGTGGAATTGGGCATGTTGGCAGTGCGCTATAATCCTAACACGGGTAAATTGGTGATGATTGCTGACAAGTTTTCGGAACTGGAAGATTGCGGGGTGCCGATTTCGGCGGAAAGCCAAGCCATTCATGGCATTAGCCAGGCCGATGTCGAAGGTAAGTCATTTGATGATGACTATATTGCCAATTGGATGTCGCCTGCGAGCTTAGTGGTGGCTCATAATGCTGGTTTCGATCGCGCTTTCTTCGATCGTCGTTTTGCTCAATTGGGTGATAAGGCTTGGGCTTGCTCCTTCTTTGAAATGCCGTGGCGCGATGCTGGCTTTGAATCGGGTAAGTTAGAGTATCTCCTCTATCGCAATGGCTATTTTTATGATGGTCATCGTGCTTTGACCGATTGCTTTGCCATGGCTTGGTTGTTTTACGTGCAACCAGAACTGCTGAAAGGCTTGCTGGTAAAATCTGCTAGCCGTACCGTATTGGTTCGTGCCTTTGGCGCTCCCATTGATGTTAAAGATATTTTGAAAGCTCGTGGCTATCGTTTTGATGATGGTCGTAACAGCGGCGCCAATAAACATTGGTGGAAAGAAGTCGAAGAGGGCGGACTGATGGAAGAGCGCGCTTTTTTAGATGAAACTTATAAAGATGGCGCTAATCGTGCGGGTTATGAACATCGAGACGCCACCAAGCGTCATAAATTGGCTTAATTATCGTTAATCGTATTTTTATGTAGGTTTTTTATGAGTCACGGTCCTAATATTCGTTACATTGTTCAAGCAGGTGGTTCATTACAAGGAACAGCACGTGTCGCAGGTGATAAATCCATTTCCCATCGCAGTATTATGCTGGGTGCTTTAGCTAAAGGTACAACCCGCGTAACCGGTTTTTTGGAAGGTGAAGATAGCTTAAATACCCTTAAAGCTTTTAGAGCGATGGGGGTACATATTGACGGTCCTGATGATGGCAAGGTGACCATTGAAGGTGTTGGTTTACGTGGATTGAAGGCTCCTAACGCCCCATTAGATATGGGTAATTCTGGTACAGCGATGCGCTTGATGTCGGGTATTTTAGCCGGTCAAGCTTTTGATTCGACCTTGATTGGTGATGCTTCTTTATCGAAGCGTCCCATGAAGCGTGTCACCAATCCTTTAGCTTTAATGGGTGCACGTGTGGATAGTCAAGGCGAAAAAGGCGTTCCGCCACTAGTGATTCATGGCGGTTCCCAATTAAAGGGCATTCAATACGCTTTGCCGATGGCGTCAGCGCAAGTAAAATCATGCGTGTTGTTGGCTGGGCTTTATGCCGAAGGTGAAACTTCCGTTACTGAACCTGCACCGACGCGTGACCATACTGAGCGTATGCTGCGTGGTTTTGGTTATGACGTCAAAACCCAAGGGAATCGTATGAGTCTAGTCGGTGGTGGTGAATTGACTGCGACAGACATTGATGTGCCTGCAGATATTTCGTCTGCTGCCTTCTTTATGGTCGCTGCCAGCATTGCACCCAATTCCGATGTGTTATTGCAACACGTAGGTATCAATCCAACGCGTACCGGTGTGATTGATATTTTGCGTCTGATGGGAGCGGACATTACGCTGAGTAATGAAAAAGAAGTTGGCGGTGAACCCGTTGCTGATATTCGTGTGCGCTCAGCCCAACTGAAAGGCATTAATATTCCTGAAAGTCTTGTGCCATTAGCCATTGATGAGTTTCCAGTATTGTTTGTCGCAGCGGCCTGTGCTTCAGGGACCACGGTGCTAACAGGTGCTGAAGAATTGCGTGTTAAAGAGTCAGATCGCATTGCGGTGATGGCTACGGCACTTCAGCAAATGGGTATTAGCGCCACGCCAACAGAAGACGGCTGTATTATCGAAGGTGGTCAGTTAACAGCGCCAGAATCACCCATTCAAAGTCATGGCGATCACCGCATTGCGATGGCGAGTGCTGTTGCTGCTCTGCGAGTCAACTCAGGTGAAGTGGTGATTGATGACTGTGCTAACGTCAATACCTCTTTTCCGGGCTTTGTTAGCTTAGCCGCTGGGTTAGGTTTGGCGATTCGTCAGGAAATGCCTGCATGAGTTCCGTTGTTGTCGTGACGGTGGATGGTCCGAGTGGCGTCGGTAAAGGGACGCTTTGTGCTCGCCTTGCTGAACATTATGGCTTTCACTTTTTAGACAGTGGGGCGCTTTATCGTGTGTTAGGTTTGGCAGCTCGTCAGCGGGGCATTCTAGATAATGTTGTGGCATTAATTGAGTTAGCGAGACACCTGCCCGTGAGCTTTGTACAAGGCAAGATTTTATTGGCAACGACCGATGTTAGCGAGACCATTCGTACTGAAACGGTTGCGGCTTTGGCCTCACAGGTCGCGGTTATCGAGTCGGTACGCTCCGCTTTGCTTGCCTTTCAGCAAGACTTTGCTCAAGCACCTGGCTTGATTGCCGACGGTCGAGATATGGGTACGGTGGTTTTTCCTAATGCCATGGCCAAGCTGTTTTTAGATGCTAGTGCCGAAGTTAGGGCAGATAGGCGCGTAAAACAGTTGAAAAACCAAGGGTTAGATGCTAATATTGATCGAATTACCCAAGAAATTCGTGAAAGAGATGATCGAGATCGTAATCGTGCAGTTGCGCCACTCAAAGCGGCAGAAGATGCACTGGTGATCGATACCTCAAACTTATCTCCCGATCAAGTTTTTAACCAAGCAGTTGCTTGGATTAACCAACAGTCATCTAGCAGGAAGGTGATTGTTTAATTTAACCAGACCCGTTGGCTTTTGATCCTGATAAAAAGCAATTTACCAACAACGGCTTGACATTGAGACTTTACATGGAATCTTTTGCTTCGCTTTTTGAAGAATCGTTAAAAACTTCATTCGTTCAACCTGGCGTCCTTATCAAAGGCACAGTAACTCGCATCTCTAACGACTTTGTTTACGTTGATGCGGGTATGAAATCTGAGTCGGCTATTGCTATCAAGCAATTTATGGACGAAAACAATCAACTCGAAGTTGCTGTCGGTGACGTAGTCGATGTGACGGTTGAAGCTATCGAAGACGGTTTCGGCGAAACTAAATTGTCTCGCGAAAAAGCGAAACGTGCTGGTACTTGGGACTGGTTGGAACAACAGCTTGAAGCTAATGCTATCGTTAACTGTATGGTTACTGGCAAGGTTAAAGGTGGTTTAACGGTTGACGTTAAAGGTATCCGTGGCTTCCTACCCGGTTCATTGGTTGATACCCGTCCAGTACGCGACTTTAGCTTTCTAGAAGGTAAAGAATGTGAAGTTAAACTGGTTAAATTAGACCGCAAACGTAACAACGTTGTTGTGTCTCGTCGTGCTGTTATTGAAGCTGAAAGCAGTGCAGAGCGTGATGAACTGCTGAAAAACCTAGATGAAGGTTCAGAAGTAAAAGGTGTGGTGAAAAACCTAACTGATTACGGTGCGTTCATCGATTTAGGTGGCATTGACGGTCTGTTACACATCACCGATATCGCATGGCGTCGTATCAATCACCCTTCAGAAGTATTGAATGTGGGTGATGAGATTGATGTTAAAGTATTGAAGTTTGACCGTGAACGTAACCGTGTTTCATTGGGTATGAAACAAATGGAAGCGGATCCATGGAGCAAAATCGCTGCTGCCTTCCCAGTGGGTTCTGAAGTTTCGGGTAAAGTCGCTAACTTAACAGACTACGGTGCTTTCGTTGAAATTCAAGAAGGCGTAGAAGGTCTGGTACATACCTCTGAGTTGGATTGGACTAACCGTAACATTCACCCATCTAAAGTGGTTCACTTAGGTCAAGAAGTGAATGTTAAAGTATTGGATGTGGATACTGAGCGTCGTCGTATTTCTTTGTCATTGAAACAATGCCAAATGAACCCATGGGAAGCTTTCGGTACTCAGTTCAATAAAGGCGACAAAATTACGGGTAAAATCAAATCAATCACTGACTTCGGTATCTTTATCGGTCTAGAAGGTGGTATCGATGGTTTGGTTCACCTAACTGACATTTCTTGGAACAAGTCTGGCGAAGAAGCCATTCGTGACTTCAAGAAAGGTGATGAGTTAACAACCATCATCCTAGCGATTGATCCAGAGCGTGAGCGTATTTCTCTAGGTTTGAAACAGTTAGAGCAAGACCCATTCAGTACTTTTGCTGCTGAAATGAACCGTGGTTCAATTGTTTCGGGTGTGGTGACTTCTGTTGACGAGAAGGGTGCTGAAGTTGAGTTGGCTCCAGAAGTGGTTGCTTACTTGCGTGCTTCAGAAATCGCTGCTGAGCGTGTAAATGATGCACGTGATGTGTTGAAAGTGGGCGACAAAGTAACGGCTCGAGTTACAAATCTTGACCGTAAAACACGTGGTATCCAAATCTCTATTCGTGCTAAAGATGAAGCTGAGCAACAAGAAGCCATGAAAGGCTTCAACAACACTTCAAACATCGGTAGTAACACCCTAGGTGATTTGTTAAAAGGTCAACTATAATTTGATCTTGATGCAACAAGAATATTGTCTTGTTGCATGTTCGAAAAACCTCTGCTTCGGCAGGGGTTTTTTATCGAGTCTGTTGTTGTGAATGTTTGATTTTTAACTTTTTATTAAGTTTAAATATTGACACTAACCGATTGAAAAAACACTATAAAGTACTTAAAAAATGACAAAATCTGAACTTATTGATCTTATCGCTCGTCGTCAACACCAACTGCCTCACAAAGACATTGAGTTAGCGGTCAACCTGATTATTGAAACATTGTCGGATGCGTTAGCCAAGGATGATCGCATTGAAGTGCGTGGCTTTGGTAGTTTTACTCTTCATCATCGTCAACCACGTATTGGTCGTAATCCCAAAACAGGCGAGTCGGTTGCATTAACTCGTAAAAGTGTGCCACACTTTAAGCCAGGTAAAGAGTTGAAAGAATCAATTGATGCCAGTCGTGAGCGTGTTCCTCTCGTCGGTTAAATGCTTTTTAACCAAGGATAGGGTTCACTTGATTAATGCCTTGGTTTTTCAAGTTTAGCGAATCTATTGTAAATCAATTTGTTATGCTGGACTTTTCATAAAAGGATAAGCCTATGCGCTATTGGCTTGGTTTAACGTTTATCATTTTGGGTGTGTTATTGGGACTTCAAAATCCTGGTTTCATGCAGATTCATTGGTTTTCTTGGTCTATTGAATTACCCATTGCCATTACCTGTCTTATTATCTTTGTGTTTGGTTTGCTCATAGGGTGGCTTCTCTATCCGCTTCAGCATTTCTTTAGGAAAAAATCATGACAACCTCATCACCTGTTGTCGTTGCGTTGGATTTCCCAACTGCAGCACAAGCGCTTGAATTAGCGCGTCAATTATCACCGCAAGATTGTCGATTAAAAATTGGCAAAGAGCTTTTCACCCAAGCTGGTCCAAATTTGGTGGAATCTGTACAAGACATGGGTTTTGATGTCTTTTTAGATTTAAAATTTCATGATATTCCCAACACGGTGGCTGCTGCAGTAACATCAGCTGCTCGTATGGGCGTGTGGATGGTGAATGTTCACGCCAGTGGTGGTCGTAAGATGATGCAGGCAGCTAGAGATGCTTTAGCCCATTTTGAAAAGCCGCCGTTGTTGATTGCGGTGACGATTTTAACCAGCTTATCGGACGAAGAGCTGATTGAAATTGGCTATATGGCAGGAGCCGGCACCATGGTTGAAAACCTAGCCAGTTTAGCGCAACAATGTGGTATGGATGGTGTGGTGTGTTCGGCTCAAGAGGCGAGTGTGATTCGCCAAGCCCAGGGGGCTGGTTTTAAACTGGTGACTCCAGGGATTCGTTTGCCTGAAAGCGCTAAAGACGATCAAACACGTATTTTAACGCCTGAAGCGGCTGTTGCCGCAGGTTCTGATTACTTAGTCATTGGTCGTCCTATTACGCGTGCAGACAATCCTCAAGAGGCTTTAACGCACATTTTAAGTCGTCTTTCGACGCAATAAGGCGGTTAATTCGTGAGTTATAAAAGACCGCATCATGGCCAAGTTCGCCATCAGTCGAAACTGAATAGTCATAAAGAAGCGACTACTCAAGTAGTTCGCCTCAGCATTCATGATATGACCCATGATGGTCGTGGTGTGTCTAAGCTTGAAGGCAAGACGGTTTTTGTCACAGGCGCATTAACCGATGAAGTGGTGGATGCACAGATTGTGCATCAAAAATCTCAGTATCTGGAAGCCAAATGTGTGGCGATTATTGAGCCATCTGCGCATAGAATTGAACCAATTTGCGCGCATTTTGGCACTTGCGGAGGTTGTCAATTACAGCACTTGTCGGTTGAAAGTCAGGTTGCTTTTAAACAAAATCAATTGGCTCGCAGTTTAGTTAAAGCTGGAATCGATACGACTAAAACCGAATGGCATCAGCCGCTAACAGGCGAGCCTTGGCAATATCGTCGGCGTGCGCGCTGGGCATTAAATCGCCAAGGGGAATTGTGTTTTCGCTCGGCGGGTGGTAAATATTTGATTCCTATTCAAGCTTGTCCGCAATTATCGCAACCACTCGCTGAATGTTTCGTCCACTTACGTGAAGCGCTTGTTAAATTACCGCATCAAGGCATTGATGAGATTGAGTGTTTGGCAATTGGCAGTCTGTCTTTAGTTTTGCACACCAATCAACAGTGGCGAGAACATCACTTGGCGCATTGGCAAAAATGGTGTGAACAGGCTGGCATTGATGGGTTGGCACTACAAACCCCTGAGCGTGGTACGGGTTTGTTGGTCGTTAAACCTTCTCAGTTAAGCTATCAGCTTGATGGGCTAACATTTGAATTTTCACCAGATCAGTTTGTGCAAACCCATGATAGCGTCAATCAGCAGATGGTAGCTTTAGCGAAAGCCTGGTTAGATGTGAGTTCAGACGATCAGGTGCTGGAGTTGTTCTGCGGCATGGGTAATTTTTCTTTGCCTATTGCGCAGACTGCTGGCAGTTTGTTGGGTTTGGAGCTTAATGAGCAAAGCGTCACGACGGCTAAGGCCAACGCCACAAATAATGGCATAACCAATACGACTTTTGCTCAGGTGGACCTATTTGCGCCTGATTGGCGACCACCTGCTGGATTAGCGCATGTATTGCTTGATCCACCTTGGGATGGTGCGCAAGTGGCTTGTGAGCGTATTGCCAAACAAAAGTCGATTAAACGAGTAGTGTACGTTTCTTGCCATCCAGCGACCATGGCGCGAGATATGGCGGTATTACAAAAAGCGGGCTTCAAGCTTAATAAAATGGCGTTGATCGACCAGTTTCCGCAAAGTTATCACGTCGAGGCAATTGCCTTGCTGGTTAGAACCTAACAGACACACAAATTTGAGGTTGGCATGGGAAAAGAAATCGAGCGTAAGTTTTTAGTCACCAGTGAGGCTTGGCGTGCTGATGCGCACAAAACGGCTAACTATGCCCAAGGCTATCTTAATGAGCCGGTGTCTTGTTCTGTGCGCGTGCGTATCGAAGATGATCAAGCACGTTTAAACATTAAACGTGTGCAAATTGGCATGTCTCGAGATGAGTTTGAATATCCCATTCCGGTAGAGGATGGACACAAGTTAATGACTATGGTGTTAGGACCTAAAGTCGTGAAAACGCGTCATTTTGTCATGGTTGACGGTCATGAGTGGGAAGTAGATGAGTTTCATGGTGATAACGCAGGTTTGGTGGTGGCTGAATTAGAGTTAGACCGTGAAGATGAGGTTTTCACCAAACCCAGTTGGCTAGGGCTAGAAGTGACGGACGAAGCACGTTACTATAACGTTTTTCTATCGCAACGTCCGTTTGCTATGTGGAGTGATGATGAAAAGAATGCTGGCTAGAAAGCTCATGATAAAGCCTGCTTCAGTGATGATCTCATCGGTGTGGCTAGTCTTTGTTTCTGGCTCGGTTGCAGCTGCTGAAGGGCTGTTAAGTTTGTATGATTTAGCGGAACAACGCGATGCTCAGTTGCAACAAGCTCAAGCCCAGTATGCAGCTGATCAAGAGCTATTAAATCAAGCGAAATCGGTATTATTACCCAATGTTTCAGCGCAGTTGAGTTATCAACAAAATGATTACTCGCAGCCAGTGTTTATGGCAGCAAAAGAAAATCAACAACAAAAATTGCAACTCAATCAACCTCTCTTTGATGCCGCCAGTTTTGCTCGTTACGAGCAAGCCAAGAGTTTGGTTGAACAAGCAGAAACCGTTTATTTATTAAGTCAGCAACAACTGATGCTGCGCTTAAGTCAGGCTTATTTTGAAGTGCTGAAAGCCCAGCAATTGCTGTCTTTTGCGCAAGCACAATTAGCATCAACCGAAAAACAACGTGATCAGATTGATGCGGGCGTCAAAGTTGGGCTAACTAACCCGATTGACCTACTCGAAGTGCAAGCGCGTTATGACATGGCACTTGCCGATGTGAGCCAAGCCAATAATCAGTTAACCATTAGCCAAGAAAATTTATCGCGTTTGATTGGACAACCTTTACCTTTATTGAAAAGTTTGGCACTCACCACACAATTACCAGGTTTGGCTGAAACACCGGAACAATTGAGTAAAGAACAGTCTCAATCTAACTTAACGGTTAGATTAAATCAGCGCAAATTACAGGCTTCGGAACAACAAGTTACTGCTTCGCGTGCTGCTCACTATCCCACAGTCAGTTTGCAAGCTTCAATGAGTAATCTTGACGCTAAGCTTAGCCAGCCTAGTCCATTAATCAGTTATCCCTATCAAACAAATAGTATTGGTGTGGTGGTGAACGTGCCACTTTACTCTGGTGGTTTGGTCAATAGTCAGGTTAGGCAAGCAGAACAACAACGTGCGGCGGCACAAGCGGGCTTGCGCTATGCTGATGAACAAGCCAGATTAGATGTACTCAGTTTAGCGAAAACTGTGACTATGTCTCAATCGCGCTTGCAAGCATTGCGTCAAGCGGTGATTTCTAACGAAGCCTTTTTGCAGGCTGCAGAAGAGGGTAATCGAGTCGGTTTAAAAAGTTTGGTGGATGTATTGAATGCGCGCACGCTACTTTACAAAGCTAAACAAGATTTAGCCAACGTTTTGTTTGATGATGTTCAAAATCGGTTAAGTCTGCGTGCGGCACAAGGTGTGCTGTCTAGAGATGATTTGGTTGGTGTCGAACGTTTTTTGCGTGATTAATATCTGTGAGTGCGATTAATCATCCACGACGTTTCTGGTTTAAAACGGCATTAGCTTCGGGTTTGATGACCTTGGGTGCTGGTTGCAATCGTTATGAACCAGTTGATGACATGGGAACCATTCGTATGGGTGTGCCTGATGTTACCGCGCGTCTTGATCCACGTTATGCAACCGATGCTTTTTCAACCCGCATTGGCCGCCTCATTTATCCTGCCTTGATTGATTTTGATAAATCCTCCATCCCTTCTCCGTGGATTGCCAAATACTGGGAATGGCTTGATGAGTTAACCTTGTCGGTTGAAATCAATAACAATCTGGTTTTTCATCATGGAAAAGCTTTAACCATACATGATGTGGTGGCGACTTATCACTCGGTTTTAGACGTTAAAACGGTATCACCCCTTAAAGGCCCACTGCGTAATCTAGCCAGTGTTGAAGCCGATGAAGGGAGGGTGGTATTTCGCTGGCACAAACCCGATAAGTTAGCGTTGTTTCGACTCACCTTGCCGATTATGCCGTCTGATTTATTGGCATTGGGTCATAATTTTGATCAGCAGCCGATTGGCTGTGGCGGTTGTCGATTTGTGCGTTATGAAGATCAGATGTTGGTGTTGCAGCGACAAGATGGTATTAACTTGGCTTTTATCGGTGTAAAAGATGCCAGCGTTAGGTTACTTAAATTGGTGCGTAATGAGTTAGATGTGTTGCAAAATGATTTATCCCCCGAATTGGTACATCATGCACGCTCTCGCTCATCTATTCAGGTGAATACCAGTGTTGGTAATTCTTTTTCTTATATTGGCTTTAATTTAACCGATCCGGTATTGTCTCAACTAGCTGTACGTCAAGCCATCGCTCATGCAATTAATCGCCCGTTAATCATCAAGCGGCTTTTAGATGATATGGCTCGTGCGGGAGAAGGTATATTTCCTTCGGAACATTGGTGTGGTTTACCCAGTAGTGTTCAGGGTTATGAATATAATCCAGTTAAAGCGCGTCAACTTCTAGCTGATGCGGGTTTTAAGGAGGGTATTCAGTTAACCTATAAAACTTCAACCGATCCGACCCGTGTTAGATTGGCAACTGTCTATCAAAGCTTATTAGCGGATATTGGTATTACACTTCACATTGACAGTCATGATTGGGGTACCTTTTACAGTGATATTAAGCAAGGTCGTTTTCAGTTGTATGGTTTGGCTTGGGTAGGGGTTAAGTCACCAGAAATATTTGAATATGCTTTTGCCAGTTATTCGACACCACCCATAGGCGCGAATCGAGGGCATTTTATTGATGAAGGTTTTGATGCCATGTTAAAGCAGGCGTTAATTGCCCCGTCTATGCCTGAAATGTCGACTGCTTATAAACAGATTCAACAGCATTTATTGGATCGTTTACCGATTATGCCCCTATGGCACGATCATCAAGTGAGTGTGACGCGTCCGAATATTAAAGATTATCAACTGGCGAGTGATGGTCGTTATGATGCGCTACTACTGACGCGTAAAGTAGCAGGTTGATATGAATTCTGCGTTAATTTGTATTCCCGATCAGCAGATGATTATAGTTGATGAGCAACAACAGCCGCTGTTTCAATGTCGGGTGAACACGGCACAAAACGGCGTTGGCTGTTTAAGGGATTCTGGGTGTACGCCCTTTGGGAAACATTATGTGCGTGCTTGTATCGGTGAAGGGCTTTCTGCTTATGCCGTATTAAAGGGTCGAAGAGTAACAGGGGAAGAATGGACTCCTGCCTTAATGAATGCTCAGCCTGAAAGAGATTGGATTTTGGGTAGAATCTTGTGGCTTTGTGGGAGCGAGCCGGGCATTAATCGTGGTGGTTCATTAGATACCTTTCGTCGCTATATTTACATTCATGGCAGTCCGCAATGGACTGATGATGCGAAGCCCTCTTCTCATGGCTGTGTGCGTGTTGCGCCAGAAGATATGTTGCGTGTTTTTGACTTATTGCCCTATGGCTCGTCGGTGAGTATTGAGTCATGATGGGGGTTGTTTTTCGCCAATTGCTGGGCATGCTGGTCGTCATTTGGGTGGTGATAACGGCGGTATTTTTATTACTGCATTTAGCGCCAGGAGACCCGATTGGTATTATGCTAGGTGATAGCGTTGGTATGGATGAGTCGGCATTACGTCAGCGTTTTGGCTTGGATTTATCACTTTGGCACCAGTATTGGGCTTTCATGACTGGCATTTTACAAGGCGATTGGGGAATGTCTATTTTCTATCACAAGCCTGTACTGGAGTTATTATGGGCTAGATTGCCTGCGACCCTAACCTTGGCGGTCTTGGCGGTAGCGATTGCGTTGCTCATTGCTTTGCCGTTAGGCATTATTGCCGCGGTACGTAAAAATGGCTGGCAAGATAAAGTGGCGATGATCACGGCGCTGGTGGGTATGTCGATTCCGGGGTTTGTATTAGGACCTATTTTGATTATTGTGCTGGCGGTGGATCATGGTTGGTTTCCTGTTTCGGGTATGCATGCGCCCTACGCATGGGTTTTGCCAGCACTCACTTTGGGTACGGCTTTAGCGGCGATTTTAACGCGCATGCTCAGAGCTTCCTTACTAGAAGTGTTACATGAAGATTATATGCGTACTGCACAAGCTAAGGGTGCGAGCGAGTCTCGATTGTTGTTGGTTCACGGGCTGCGCAATGCTTTTCTACCCATTTTAACGTTGGTCGGATTGCAACTGGGTGCTTTGTTGGGTGGTGCGGTGATTATTGAAACCGTATTTGATTGGCCTGGATTAGGCTTGTTGTTGATTGAATCCATTAATCGTCGAGATTATGCCTTAGTATTAGGTGCTATCTTACTGATCACCTTATTTTATGTGCTAGTCAATAACCTGCTTGAATTGGCTTACCGTTGGCTGGATCCACGCATTCGTATGTCGGGGGATGGGGCATGATGTGGCGCTCTTGGTCGTTCATCATCATTATGCTGTGGATTGGCATGGCATTAACGGCTTCCTTTGTCAGCGAAATGGCTGATCGTATTCAATTAGAAACGCTGTTATTGTCGCCCTTTCAACATGCGCCTTTGGGTACGGATGAATTGGGTCGTCCCTTGTGGGCGCGCTTATTGGCGGGCGCTCAAACCTCTGCTTGGGTGGCCTTGATGGTAGTGGGGATTTCGGCCAGCATCGGCACCTTTATTGGGATGTTGTCAGCGTATATTGGCGGCTGGTTTGATAATCTCATTCGCTGGATCATCGATGCCTTTTTAGCTTTTCCGCATTTGTTGTTAGCCATTGCCTTGGCAGCCGTGCTAGGCGCAGGTATTGGAAATTTGGTGTTAGCATTAAGTATTGTCGGTTGGGTGGGGTATGCGCGTTTGGCACGTGGTCAAACCTTGTCACTACGTAATCGTTATCATGTCATGGCAGCGCGCTCTTTGGCCGTACCTCGTTATCTCATTTTGTGGCGGCATGTTTTACCTTTATTGTTTGCCCCTTTAGCGATTGAAATGACCTTTGGTATTGCGGGTGCTGTGATTGCTGAAGCTGGTTTGTCGTTTCTGGGCTTGGGTGTTCAGCCGCCACAAGCTTCGTGGGGGACGATGATTCGTGAAGGGGCGCGTTATATTTTGACTGCACCCCATCTTGTATTAGTGCCCGGCTTAACGCTAATGTTGATTATTTTGGCCGTTAATCGATTTGGCGATGCCTTGAGGGATAAGCTTGATGTACGGCAATAGTGAAGCCTTAGGCAAGGCTCAATCGCTCGGTTTTTTAATGATTGGTATTTCGGGTTATGAATTGACCGATACTGAGCGCCAGCAATTAATGCATCCAGCGGTTGCAGGCGTGGTGCTGTTTCGACGTAATTATGCCTCGCCCGATCAGTTGCGTGCCTTAACCCAAGCGATACATGGCTTGCGTCATCCGCGCTTATTGGTGAGTGTCGATCATGAAGGGGGAAGAGTTCAACGCTTTAAAACAGAGGGCTTCACGCCCTTGCCACCCATGCGTGCCTTGGGGGAAGCCTATGATGCGCATCCACAGCAAGCCTTGCATTCGGCTTATAACTTGGGTTGGTTGTTGGCAGCGGAACTGTTGGCTTGTGGTGTCGATTTCTCCTTTGCGCCGGTGGTGGATTTAGATTACGGCAATAGTAGTGTCATCGGCGATAGAGCCTTTCATCATAATCCCCATGTAGTGGGATTACTGGCCGAACAATTGATGCAGGGTATGCAAGCGGCAGGCATGTCGTCGGTAGCGAAACATTTTCCAGGACATGGATTTGTAGTACCCGATACCCATGAAACGATGGCGGAAGATCAGCGCCCTCTAGCCAGTCTCGTGGGTGCAGATATGCAACCCTTCAAACATCTCATTCAGCACTATTGCGGTGCGGTGATGGCGGCACACGTCATTTATCCCGAAGTGGATAGCTCGCCCGCTGGCTTGTCTGAAGTCTGGTTGAAACACTTACTGCGTGAGCAATGTGGCTTTCAAGGCGCAATCATCAGCGACGATTTAGGGATGCAGGCGGTAGCTTCACTGGGGTCGGGGGGCGAATTGGCACAGCGTTTTCATCAAGCGGGTTGTGATTTGGTGTTGCTGTGTAACGAGTCAGTGCAAATTGAGTCGGCACTCAGTCAGCATCGTCATTACCAAGCCGATGCCTTGCAAGAAAGCCGACTGATTCGCTTGCATGGTAAGCCAAAACATGCTGTTGTCAGTTTGGCTGCTTTGCATAAAACAGGGCAATGGCTAACCGTGATGAAGCAACTGGCTAAAGCGGGACTGGTAACGCTGGATGGTGTGGAAGCCGAATCATGAGTGAACGTCTGTATCTGACCGTTGCTTATGCCGAAAAAGACCAAGCCAAGGCATTGGGCGCACGCTGGGATGCGATGGCACGTCGATGGTTTGTTCCAGACGGCGTCAATGCTGATGCCTTTGCGCGATGGTTGCCTGCCAGCTTAGTAATGCCCTTAGCCGAAACAGCGGCATTCACTTTCAATGAAATGCCCGTGGTAAACACTGAGACGTCAGCTCAAGGCATGCGTTTGTCGGAATTGATGAATCAAGCCAATCGAGCGCTACAGCTTGCGCTTCCCAATGCGGTTTGGGTGGTGGCAGAAATTACCGAACTGAGTCAGCGTCAGGGGCATGTGTATTTAACCTTAGCCGAGTCGATGCAGGGTCAGCAATTGGCCCAAGTCAAAGCCACCATTTGGGCGAGCTTGCGTGAAGGGTTGTTCTTTAATTTTGAGCAGGTAACCGGACAGCAACTATCGGCAGGCATGAAGGTGTTGCTCAGTGTCGAGGTTACGATTCATGCCCGTTTTGGACTATCGCTGAATGTGGTGGATATTAACCCGAGTTTTACTTTGGGCGATCAAGAAGCCAAACTACAACAGATCCGTGCTCAACTCAAAGCGCAGGGATTATGGCAACTCAATAAACAAAAGACATTAGCTTCAGACTTTTGTCGTGTTGCGGTATTAGCGCCCGCCCAAGCAGCAGGGTTGGGGGATTTTCGCAGTGATGCTAACCAATTGAACGACATGGGGCTGTGTCAGTTTGATTATTATCATGCCAGTTTTCAAGGGGTGAGTGCGGTGTCGGAATTGACGCAAGCTCTTGGTCAGATTCAACAAGCGCATGAAAAATTGCCTTATGATGCGCTCGTTATTATTCGTGGTGGTGGGGCTAAACAAGATTTAATGTTTTTGAACGACTTGTCTTTAGCCAGCGCTGTTTGCAGTTTTCCCATACCTATTTTCACGGGTATTGGACATGAGCGTGATTCCACTATTTTAGATGAAGTGGCTTTCGCTCGGTTTGATACACCCAGTAAAACCATTGCCTTTATTCGCCAGCACATTGTCGATGCCGCACAATCCGCCAGTGCTGCTTGGCAGCGTATTCAACAAGCGTCGAGTGGACATTTGCAGTTAGCGCTTCATCAAGTTAATGAGTTGAAGCACCGAGTTCAACAACACAGTCAACAGCAACTTGCCAAGGCTAAACAACAACTTTCTGCCTATTGGTTGAGTTGCACCCATAGCGTCCAATTAAGTCTTAAAGCACAGCAACAACAATTATCTCATTGGCAAACGCAATTGCGGTGGAGTGGGCAACATCATTGCCAACGCCATCAACAACAGTTGCAACAATGGCAACAAACCTTGTTACCTGCCGCAGAACGTTTGTTAGCACAAGAAAATAGGCAATTAGTGCATTATCACCAGCTTGTTCGGTCTATGCACCCGAAACGCTTATTGGCTCAGGGGTATGTATTAGCACGTAATGAAGCAGGGCAAGTGATTACCAGCGCTGAACAGGTTGCAAGCTTACTTCAGTTGCAGCTCACCTTTAGTGATGGCAGTATTAGCGTAACACCGCAACCGAACACTCTCACCTTAACAGAGGCACACTAAACCATGTCTAACAGCCAAGATTACGCACAAAATTATCAAAAACTGGAACAAATCGCCACGCAGCTTAGTCGTCAAGAGCGCATTGATATTGACCAACTGTTACCCATGATTGATGAAGCTATGGCGGCCTACGAATTGTGTAAGTCTCGCATCGAACAGGTAGAAACCTTGTTGCAATCTCGTTTACAGACAGCTGTTTCACCTCATAACACCGCTGAAACTGAGTAGTTTTATGCTGTCAGACCCCAATCAAGGCTATTTAGCGACATCGGCTTATATTTACGCCTATTTTAGACAACAACATCCTGCTTCCTTGCGTTGGGTACAGTTGTTAGCGGGGTTGGATAGCCCTAAGCCCAGCGCTGAAGCTCTGCATTGTGAGTTGGGTTTTGGTCAAGGACTGGGGCTTGCCATTACCGCTGCCAGTACGAGTGAAGCTCAGGTCGGAGTCGATTTTATGCCCGAACAGGTAAGCAATCTCAACCAGTTACTTAATGCATCGGGTATTGAAGCGCAATTACATTGTGCGGACTTTGCTAGCTTTTTAGCCACCAATCAGCAGAAATTTCAAAGTATTAGTCTACATGGCGTTTGGAGCTGGGTTGCGCTCGAAATTCGGCAACAAATTTTGACCATTATTGAACGCTTTTTGATAGATGATGGCATGGTGTATGTATCGCATAATACGCTTCCTGGCTGTGCGCCCGTTATTCCCATGCAAAGACTCATTCACCACACAGCCAAAGCCTTTTCCGATCATGCCGATGATGGCTTGCAAGCTGCCTTATCTGTGCTACAAAGTGCCATGCCAATGAGTCGTTATGTGCAAAATGAACCGAGTTTAGGTGATTGGTGGCAGTCGTTAGCGCAAGAAAATCCGCGCTATTTATCTCATGAATATCTGGGGCACGCTTGGCATCCGATGAGTTTTCACGACACGGCTGACCTCTTAGCGCAAGCTGGCTTATCCTTCAGTTGTTCCGCCGATGCCATTGAACTCTTAGCTGATTTACATTTCACCACTGAACAACAGCAATGGCTGAATGGCTTGCCCGAAGGCGCATTGCGTGAAAGCTATGCGGATGTGTTGCGCAATCAGCCCTTTAGGCGCGATATTTGGCAAAAAAATCCGCAACGCCTAACGCCCGAAGCACAGGCTCAAGGGCTATTATCGACATCCTTGGTGTTATTGCATCCACTGGCTGCTATTCCTGAGCAAATTGAAGGGGATTTGGGCGCTTTTGATTTACCTCAACCGATAACACAACAATTTTTGAGCTATTTAGCCGAAGACAACTATGCCCCTAAAAGCTTAGGCACATTATTAGCAAAGTTGAATCAACATTTTCCCGAAGCTTCATTAGGCGTGACAGAGTCACTGCCGATACTGGCCGCCTTAACCGCGATTGGCGCCATTCATCCAGCGAATACTGAGATGAATGAAGCAGTCATTCAGCGATCGCAACGCTTGAATCGTCAGCTCATGGAGAACGCCTGGCAAGACGGACGCATCACTTATTTGGCCAGTCCAGTAGCAGGTTGTGGTGTACAAGTTTCCCGATTACAGCAATTGGGATTGCTGGCATTTGGTGCGACCGGAAAGGTTGATGCCAAAGTTTGGGCTGAATGGCTAGATGAAACTAACCATCAGTTGGTTGAATCTTTGTTTGCACCCAGTAACCTATCGAATGAACAACCAAATCGGTTGGATTTAGCGTTTAAACACTTTATTGAACAACGTTTTCCTTTATTGTTGGCATTAAAAGTGATCAATCATCAATAATTCTTTAATCGCATTAAGTTTTGCCATGGCTTGAAGCATATTTTTTTAATTAATACTCAAAAAATAGGGACAAAACACTTTATAATTGAAAAATTGCGAAACGCTTAACCGTATCAAGGAAAATTATGAAACGCTTTACCATTTGGCTGGTTGATTATGCCTCTCCTTTAATTGCTTTGGCATTGATTCTTGGCATTTCATCGGTTTTCTGGTGGCATTATGAGCGTTCAGAAACACACATGAAGGAAGTTGCTGTTGATGATGTGCGCAACTTTTCTAAATCGGTTGCACAATTTCGTAACTTCTATGCCAGCACCATCATTCCCGCTGTCAGTAAACACAATATTCCCATTACCCATGATTATCTCAATATTCCTGGAGCCGTTCCGCTACCCGCAACCTTTGCCATAGATTTTGGTGACAAAATTTCTCAGAACAGCGACTATCGTGTTCGTTTATATAGTGATTTACCTTTTAGTTGGCGTGAAAATGGCGGCGTTCATGATGATTTTGAAAAAGAAGCCATGAATTATCTGCGTGATAACCCCAGTGGATTTGTGACACGCTTCGAAGTCTTTGAAGGTAAAGATGTACTACGTTATGCCGTCGCCGATGTCATGCAGGCATCTTGTGTAGCTTGTCATAATACCTACCCGGGCACGCCCAAAAACGATTGGAAAGAAGGGGATGTGCGCGGTGTATTAGAAGTTATCCGCCCCATTTCTAGCTTACATTTACAAAACGAAACCCATGCTTGGCAAACTTTTTTAGCCATGGTGGCGATTGCTTTAGTTGCCTTACTCATGTTGGGCATTGTCATTCGTCGTAATAAAATGGCCATTACTCAGGCACAAACAGAACAACAAAAAACGCAAAGCATTATGGATTCTGTGGTAGATGCCATCATTGTTATTGATGATCGTGGCATCATTCTGGAAGCCAATCGTTCAGTGATGAATATACTGGGCTATGAACCTGCAGAACTGGTTGGCCATAATATTAATATGATTGTTCCCGAGCCACATCACAGTGCTCACGATGGTTACATGGCGCGCTACTTAAGAGATGGTGATCCGCGTGTTATAGGTTTTACCCGTCACGTGAATGCGGTTAAAAAATCGGGTGCTCTAATTCCGATTGACCTCGCCGTGACGGAAATTATGCAAGACGGTAAACCCTGTTTTACCTGTGTGATTCGCGATGTCAGTGACCGCGAAGCAGCTCAACGTCAAATGGAGCTGGCTCGAGATCAAGCTTTAGAGTCGGCGAAGTTAAAGTCAGAGTTTTTGGCTAATATGAGTCACGAGATTAGAACGCCGATGAATGGTGTGATTGGTATGACTGGTTTGCTGCTGGATACGCCGCTTACTGAAGAACAAAAAGAGTTAACACAAACGGTTAAAGCCAGCTCCGAATCCTTACTCAGTATCATTAATGATATTTTGGACTTTTCAAAAATCGAAGCAGGAAAACTTGAAGTCAGTCAAGAGCCGGTTGAATTGGTTCCACTGTTGGACACGATTGTTGATATGGTTGCAGCGTCTGCCCAAGTTAAGTCGCTTGAAATGGCTTATTTCATCGAACCCAACTTGCCTAAAGTGATTAAAACAGATGCCGTAAGATTGCGACAAGTGTTGCTGAATTTATTAGGCAATGCCATTAAATTCACCCAACAAGGGCATGTTTATTTAGAGGTCACGCGTGTTCACGAGCAGATTAATTTTGCTGTGGTAGACACGGGAATAGGTATTTCTCCAGAGGGTCAAGCTAGATTATTTGGTGCTTTTTCTCAAGTTGATGGCTCATCAACACGTGGTTTTGGTGGTACTGGTTTGGGCTTGGCTATTTCAAAGCAATTGGTTTCATTAATGGGTGGTGCTATCTCGGTACAAAGCCGTGTCGGTGAAGGTTCTACCTTTAGTTTTACTTTGCCTTGTCTGGTATTGGATAAAACACCCTGTTTGCAACCACTTGAACGGCCGATACAGTTAATCGCCGTCATGAAACCCAGTCCATTATTGACACGCTGTGTGAATCAGTTGAAGTTGCTGGGCATCGATATGACGGTGTTAGCAGACTTAATGACATTGACTGAATCGGTTGTTGAGTCTAATACGCCTGTGTGGGTCGATTTAGATAGTGTTTTATCAATCGTTGCACATCCACTGAGCTTGTTGAATGATTTAAAAGCCCATTATCATCATGTCACGCTGTTTGTGACGCATAAACAAGCCAGCGAATGGCGTGATGCAGTTCAGCGATTACAGATTAAAATGCGTATTAAACCCTTGAAATATGGCAATATGGCACACTGGGTTCAAGCTTTTCAGTTACCGAATCAATCAGCTGAAAGCGCAGCGAATATGGCTAACAATACTGAAACCGCTGCATTACTACCCAGTTCGGCACGTATTTTATTGGTTGAAGACAATGTTATTAATCAAAGACTTGCCTTGGCATTGTTGAAAAAGCAAGGATTGAGTGCGACTGTGGCTAATAATGGACAAGAGGCACTCGACATTTTGGCAAAAACACCTTTTGATTTAGTGTTAATGGACTGTCAAATGCCGATTAAGGATGGTTTTGACACCACCATTGAATTGCGTGCCAGTGAAGGTATTAATCAACAGGTGCCAATCATTGCCATGACTGCCAATGCCATGCAAGGTGACGATGTCAGATGTTACCAAGTAGGCATGAATGACTATATCGCTAAACCGGTTAATCCAAACATTTTGTCTGAAAAACTGGCGCATTGGTTAACTAAACCCCACTCGACCAGTGAGTAGGGTTTAATGGTGGGTAAATTTAGGCTTGGCTAGATAAATCAACTAGGCGGTAGCCCATGGGTTCCATTTGCAAAGGCTCGCCAGAAGGCAGGCAAAACTGCCCATCAGCATCGTCAACGCCTTTAATACTGGCAATCGCGAGTAACAGTGAACCTTCATTTAAATCGGGCCCCGCACCAACAATGGTCAGTGTTAGACTGCGATCATCACCATAAGTTACTGTCAACTCCTCAGCAAGACTAGGCAGCAGGGTGGCAGTGGTGTGAAAACGCATCAGACGTTTAGTGGGTTTACCGCGGTAATGTGTCCGTGCAATGACCTCTTGACCGGGGTAGCAGCCTTTTTTGAAACTGACCGCTCCAATACGATCTAAGTTCAATTGGTGCGCATTAAACTGACCTTGGATTTCAGAGGTCACACTCGGCAGTCCGTAAGCCAAATCCATCAAATTCCAATCATCTGTCCCGACTTTGGTGCCATTAGTCTCTAATCTGTCCCATAATATGCCTAGTGCTGGAAAAGGGCCAACAAACAGGGCACAAGGATGTGCTGTCGGTAAGCGAATCATGGCAATATCAGCAAACTCTTCTGAACTCAGATAATGCTGTCCATAAGCTTGCTCACTCAGTTTTTCATTTAATAACACAACAATATCTTGTGCGGCATGAATACCGGCGTAACCAAAGCGAGGTAGTAAGTCTGAGAAGTCTTCACAATCTACTTTACTGCGCATAATGAACATTTTTAGACGTTTGAGTAATGGCAAAACGCTAGAGCGAGGTACTTGCCAGTAATAAGCACCATGAAACAAAAACAATATACCTAGCCCCAGCACATTGCCTTGTGGATCACAATAGGCGGCTAGTTGCGCTTGTGTTTCGGTAACTAAATTCACATCTTGAGTTAACTGACCCTGTAAAAAGGTTTTGGCATCTTCACCGCTAAAACGAATCAGTCCGTTATGCTCTAAACTCGTCATGACAGCACCATGCTTCATAATATGGCGTTCAATCTCCGGAATACCGAAATGGGCAATGCGTTGACGGTCTGCTTGCCATACAGCACCTTGATTTTCCATGTGTTGATACCACAATTCATTCATGGGGTTTCGTCCTCTTTGGGTAAATAACGGTTAAAATGTCGATAGAGTAACCACATTAACAGGCCAACAACGCTGACCGAAACGATGGTAAAGAGAGCGGTAAGCCCTAGTGCTTGGAGCAGTTGTTCCATCGATAAACCTCGTTTGTTATGTTGAGTTGGTTGAATATGGGTTATTATAGGCGATGTTGTGGTGAATGCGTGATGACCATAATAGAATGCGTTTATGATGCAAGATGAGGGTCAAAAATTGCAAACCAAGGATGAACATTTTTTTGAAGATGATGATCGCCATCGTATTCTTGAAGCGATTGAAGAACAAGCCAAAAACATGTCAATGGCTCGCGGTGCCAATCAGCACCGGTTGAGTGACTGGCTCAATGCCGCGGAGGAAGTTATGCCAGAAGTCAAAAAACCACCAGTAAAATCTATGTCGGCTGCTGCAGGTGAGGGGCGTTCGTCCTCTTCAACCATGATGAGTGTTCTATTAGGCGGTACCTTGTTGCTTACCCTGGCGGGTGTAGCGGGTTTTGGGTTTTATCAGCTGAATCAGCAAGTTCAAAACTTGAGTGTTGAAAATAACGCCCTTAAGGACAAAATTGCTAGTCTTGAAACCAATATTAAAGAAGTGGCAGAGCTGGCAGAAAAATCTGCTGTTAAGCCTGAAGCCGCGCAAACAGACGTTAAGGGTGAGTCTAATGCTGAAGCACCTTCAGTGCCAGCCAATGCTCAGTCTGTTTCAGCGAGTGCAGTTGAAAGTCTGTTAGATGCACGCTTTAAGCAGTTGATTGAATTACTGGACCAACGTATGCGTGTGCAGGCACCCACACCCATCGCAGCCATCGCGCCTTTAGCCACACCTGCAAATCCAGCGGTTCAGCCCTTACAAGCGCCTACAGTGACTGAACCAACCGCGCCAGTGATTGCCGAAATGACTGTGGGAGTGACCAGTACCAGTGTATCAAACACACCATCGGGACATCCGAATCAATGGTTATTTGATTTACCTAAAGATGCCTTGGTGATTCAGTTGGGAAGTAGTGTTAAAGCGGATGCGTTTGGTGATTTAACGAAAAAAATTCGTCAACAACCAGAGTTGGCAAGAGTATTACCCGTCACCGCTAACGGAACAACACGCTATGTGTTGACCTATGGGGGATTCACCTCGCGAGACGAAGCGCGCAAAGCGTCCGATCGACTTAAATTGGAATTGGGTGTGACACCTTGGATTCGTAAAGCAGTTGATGTTCAGCAGTTGGCCGAAAAACCCTAATCGCTTTATTGTGTCATAGATTGGGTTAATTGATGATGCAATCTATCTGTTTGCATCATGAGGGAACTGGCATCGCTGTCGTTTAGAATAACATGGTTTGCTAAAGCCAATCTTTCAGCGCGACTAGGTTGCGCATGTATTAATTGTTCGGCGCTGATTTCGTTCATTTGATCGCGCGTCACCAGTCTTTGCTTTTGTTGTTGCTCGGTGCAATCGACTACCCAGACTTGATTAACCCGTCGCAGATAAGGGCTGTCGGCAGACAACAAAGGAATCACAACCATGACATAATCATGCTGGTGTTCATTCAGTGATTCAACTTGCCTAAGGACTTCAGCATAAATGCGTGGATGCATGAGTGCATTTAACCAGGTGCGTTGTTCTGGATTTTGACTAATGATGTCTCGTAATGCTCTTCTCTTTAATTCTCCATGTTCATCAACTATATCCTGTCCAAAGTGTTCCCTTATTGCAGAAAGCGTGCTGCTACCGACTTCAACCAATTGACGGGCAATGACATCGGTATCGATAATGGGGATGTGATAACGCTCGTTCAAATAACGACTGACGGTGCTTTTACCACTGGCGATACCCCCGGTTAAGGCAACAATAAAAGGGCGCTTCAGTGAAGCGCCCTCGGTATGCTCAAACTCAGCTGTCATCTAACGAATAACAGGTTTGTACTTGATACGAACCGGACCGGCATCACTGCCTTTACGGCGCTTGTAGTCTTCTTCATAATCCGAGTAGTTACCTGGAAAAAATTCGACATGGCTATCGCCTTCAAAGGCAATAATATGCGTGGCAATACGATCTAAGAACCAGCGATCATGCGAGATGACCAAAGCTGTTCCGGGATATTCCAACAAGGCTTCTTCCAAAGCACGTAGCGTTTCAACGTCTAAGTCATTGGTGGGTTCGTCCAATAATAGTACGTTACCACCAGTACGAAGGGTTTTCGCTAAGTGAACACGGTTGCGCTCACCGCCTGAAAGGTCTTTAATAAATTTGCCTTGATCGCCACCCTTAAAATTAAAGCGTCCACAATAAGAGCGAGCCGATAACTCAAATTTACCTACGGTGATGATATCGGAACCATCAGAAATTTCTTCGAAAACAGTTTTATTGTCTGCTAAAGCGTCACGACTTTGATCGACGTAGGATAATTGAACCGTATCACCAATGGTCACTGTTCCGGCATCGGGTTGATCAACACCGGTAATCATTTTGAAGAAGGTAGACTTACCTGCACCGTTGGGTCCAATAATGCCAACAATCGCTCCAGCAGGGATGCTGGCAGTGAAGTTGTCAATCAACAAACGATCGCTAAATCCTTTACTGATGTTGTCGAAATCAATGACTTTATTACCCAAGCGTTCGCCAACGGGAATGAAAATTTCATTGGTTTCATTACGTTTTTGGTATTCGACACTTGAGAGCTCATCAAAGCGCGCCATACGGGCTTTCGATTTGGCATGACGCCCTTTAGGATTGGTGCGTACCCATTCCAGCTCTTGCTTCATGCTTTTAATATGGGCTTGTTCTGCCTTAGACTCTTGTTCTAAACGACGCTCTTTGGCTTCCAACCAGGCAGAATAATTGCCTTCGTAGGGAATGCCCATGCCACGGTCAAGCTCTAAAATCCAACCAGCCACATTATCTAAGAAATAACGGTCGTGAGTGACGGCAACAACTGTACCTGAATAGTTGTGTAAAAACTGTTCTAACCAAGCAATGGATTCGGCATCCAAATGGTTGGTTGGTTCGTCAAGCAACAACATGTCGGGACGAGAAAGTAACAGTTTACATAAGGCAACGCGGCGACGCTCACCACCAGAAAGTTTGGTTACATCGGCATCCCAAGGGGGAAGGCGTAAGGCATCGGCGGCGATTTCTAATTGATTTTCGAGGTTGTGACCATCACTAGCTTGTAAGATGTTTTCAAGTTCTGCTTGGCGAATCGCTAAGGCATCAAAGTCTGCATCGGGTTCTGCATAAGCGGCATACACAGCGTCTAATTCGGCTTGAGCATCACTAATGTGTGCTAGCGCTTCTTCAACGTTGCCACGTACCGTTTTATTGGGGTCCAGTTGCGGTTCTTGCGGTAAATAGCCGACTTTAATACCCGGCATCGGGCGAGCTTCCCCTTCAATGTTGGTGTCGAGTCCCGCCATGATTTTTAACAGCGTTGATTTACCCGAACCATTTAGACCCAGTACGCCAATTTTGGCACCCGGAAAAAAGGATAATGAAATGTCTTTTAAAATGTGTTTTTTCGGCGGCACGACTTTGCCAACCCGATGCATGGTGTAGATATATTGAGCCATTTTAGCGTATCATAACCTTCGTAATAAAAAATAAGTATAGTGCTGAATTCATATTAGTGATGATGGTAACGGCTTAAGGGTTGCTTTGCAATCACTTATGGGTGTAATATCGACATTAATAGGACAGCTTTTGTGGGGAAACTATGGCAGAAACGTTCGAACAGAAATTACGTAGGGCTTTTCAAGCTATTCAAGGTGTTTCTATTCCCGATTTACCTGAGGAAGTGATTGCGCTGAATAACGAGGTTTCTAGTCGTTATCCGAACACGCAAAACATGGTGGCTATTATCAGTAAGAATGCCTTACTGGCAGCTGATGTATTACGTATTGCGAACTCTCCAGGTATGCGTCCCAAACAAATCATTAAAACCATTCCCCAAGCGGTGGCTATATTAGGTACTGTCAACTTAAAGAATATGGTGTTGGCTTCTGCCTTGAAACAAGCTTTTGGTGGTAATGGTACCATTCGTGAAATTATGGATAATTCGGCGGACGTTGCTTTTTGTATGGCTGAATTGGCTAATGGCGTGCAGGGTGTTAGTCCCGATGAGGCTTACTTATGCGGATTGTTTCACAATTGCGGTGCCTTTTTATTATCGTGCAAAGATGCGAAAACCTACAGCGACCTTTTCTTTCAGTCGTTAAGTCTGCCGGTGACTTCAATCGAAAAAGAGGAAAGTTTATTCAATACTAATCACGCTGTGGTAGGTTTGTTGATGGCAAAAAAATGGAATTTATCGGCAGAGATAACCCAAGCGATTTACGACCATCATAAACCTCACTGCGATCAAATCAGCAATGAGAAAGTGCGCTTATTGGTAGCACTGATTAAAGTGGGTAACGGTATTGTGTCAGAAGTTTCGATGGGGTCTTATATCGGTGCCGAAATGACAGAACAGTTCAAAGATGGTCTTGATACCCTCATGTTAGACGATAGGGATATTAAGGCCGTTAGAATGGCACTACAAACCTATTCCGCTTTAGGAACAGCTTAATTAGCTATAAAAAAACAAGGTAAAATGTTACCTTGCTAATAAATATTTTAATTAAAATAAACAAGGGCTTAAAAAGTTTCTAGTTTAAGCTGCTGGTTTTTCCAAGTTAAATAAACAGTTTCGGGACGCCAGTCACCTAATACCCAACGAGTGACACCCTGAATGGGTGGGTGTTGCATCGGGCGGTGAGTATGACCATGAATTATGTGGCTTACTGTCGGATGTCGGGCAATAAGTTGCGCTATGCCTAATTGTGTCACATCCATTATTTCGGCGCTTTTTTCAGACTTTTGACCTTCACTGGCTGCTTTTAGCTGTTGCGCAATTTGCAACCGTTCAGCTGGACTTTTTGCCAAAGCCTGTGCTTGCCAGTCGGGATGGGTAGATAAAGCACGCATTTTCAAATATTCCACATCGTCGGTACACAAGGTGTCGCCGTGCAACAAAACGGCTTTTTGTTGACCTAATTGAATTTCAGTTTCATCACTTAGCAAGGTTGCGCCGGTAGCTTGGGCGAAGTCGGATTTCAGTAAGAAATCTCGGTTGCCTAAGCCGACATATAGCTTGCGACCCGTATGAGAAAACTGCTTTAGTGCGGAGATAAAAGGTGCGTAAGCCACCAAACCAACATCGTCGCCAATCCAGCCATCAAACAAGTCGCCAAGAATATACAAGCAATCCGCCTCTATTGCCTTGGTTTGCATGAAATTGAGAAAGGCCTGACTGACCGTAGCGTCCACCTGCAAAGGCAGGTGAACATCGGCAATGAAGAAAATGGTTTCTGACATCAGTAAGTTTAAAGTTGACGTGCTTCTTGAATAATCACAGGCTCTTTAGGTACGTCTTGATGCATACCATTGCGCCCCGTTGGAACACTACGAATTTCATTCACCGTTTTCATACCATCAACGACTTTACCGAATACCGCATAACCCCAAGCGCGTGGTGTTTTTTCACGGAAATCTAAAAAATCATTGTTGGTGGTGTTAATAAAAAACTGTGCAGTGGCAGAGTGAGGATCGTTGGTACGCGCCATGGCTAGAGTACCAATGGTGTTTTTTAAGCCATTGTCTGCTTCATTTTCAACAGGCGCTAGTGTCGATTTTTGGTTCATATCGGGTGTGAAGCCACCACCTTGAATCATGAAGTCTTTAATCACTCGGTGGAAAATGGTGCCATTATAATGACCGTTTTTAACATAGGTTAAGAAGTTAGCCACCGTTTTAGGGGCTTTATCGGCATACAACTCAACGGTAATATCGCCATGATTGGTTTTGAATAATACTTTCGGGTTATCAGCTAAAGCTTCAGTGGTAGACATAGCGAATAATACTCCTAATACTGCTAAAAAACGACGCATGCTGGGATGCTCCTTGTGAATGATTGATAAAATTATAACATATCAAGCTTGATCTAATGACTCAGCTCAAACGCAACCATATATTCAACTTGTTCTACACTGATTGCGGTCATACATACCGGTTGAGAACATGGTGTTTTACGGTGATTAGATGCTGAAACGCAAGGTGCACAGGCAAGACCCGCCCAAATAGGGATGCTGTTGCCGAGCGAGCCATAGAGCGTCGGTGTTTCTGGGCCAAACAGAACAAAGGTTTTCAACGGCGTAATGGCCGAAAAGTGCCCAGGACCAGAGTCATTGGTTACCATAAGGGTGCTGATGGTGTAGAGCGTTGGTAATTCAGCGAATTTAACACCACCGGCAAAGTTAATCACGCGGTCACTATCGCAGACTTGTTTAAGAAGCTCCGCTTCTGCTCGTTCTGCCGGTGCGCCCGTAATGAGAATGACAATGTCGTCAAAACGGCTGAGTAAACGACGCATGAGTTCTGCGTAACGCTCTTTGGGCCAGCGTCGTTGTGGTAGCAATTCAGAAGCATTCGGGTTGATTAATACAATACGCCTATTGTTAAGCGTTTGATCGGGGCAAAGTAAAGCAATGCGCTGGCGCATTTCAGCTTGTGCACTTTCGCTAACGCTAACTTGTGCCAACTCGATGTCATCATCACTGATGTGAACCTTAGCATAAGGTACTTCATCCGCTTCACATTCAAGGCTATAAACCAGTGCAACAAAGCTTTTGGCAACATGTTGATGGGCATTGTAAGCTACTTTATGCGTGAGCATAAAACCACGCCATAAGCCTTCGTTGTGAAAGCTATGAAAACCAACGCGGCGCCAGGCTCCTGAAAGTCCCGTTAATAATGCGCTGACGCGAGAGAAAAGTTCCAAATCAATGACGGTATCAATCTGATTGCGACGACACCAAACCAAGTAGCGCAGGCTGTCCCACAATAAGGTGAATAAATTGTCTTCACGAAGGGTAAACACATTTTCGCGTTTTACCGTGTCTAATAATTCTAAACTGGGGCGGTTTTTAGCAAAAATAACGAAATAGAGTTCGGCATTCAATTTATCGCGTGCGCGACGCATAGCCGGATCAGCAATAATGGTACTACCCATTTCGGAAAGTTCAACAAAAAGAATACGTTGGATAGCCGGCGCTTCCTGACTGGCCTGGTTGCGGAACCAGTCTTGAATGCTGACCCATAAACTCGCTAAAAAGGTCAGGGGAATGCCGAGCCAGTAATCTAGCTGGCGCATGGTATCAACGCGCATGGATAGTCGTCCTTGGAAATTTCTGAGAAAAAAAGGGATGGGGGTGTGGGGGAAGGGCTACACGAAAATAAGTTGGTGTCGATTGATTGATGCCCTTCCAACCACGCAACACTGAGAATAGGAAGTCTGAATAAGAAGCAAAGCGCATTATTCAGACCTTTCCTTATTTAGTGGATGGCGTTGGTTGTTTTGCCACCATTGTTTGTTGTGAATAAAAAACCATAAACCAGGTAAACTAGCTGCTACCAAGGTTAAGCCGTAGATAACCGACATGGCTAAAACGGCTTCGGCAGGCGCGCCAATCAATGCAAAAATACCCACCATTGCACCTTCACGAATGCCCCAACCCGCAAAAGAAAGAGGTAGTAAAGTGAGCAAAATAACCGGGGGTATCACTGCCAAATAAACCATCAATTCAAAATCTAGACCAAGGGCTTGTCCTAAGGTCATGAGTACTAACATGGAAAAAAGATGCGTGATGACGGATAAGCCAAGCTGAAGGGCAATCGTGCGTCCATTGCGATAAACACGGGCAAAGCGACGTGAAAGTTTCTGTAAGCTTGACCATAACGGAAAACGCCAGCGGGGTAGCTTATGCAAACATAGACCAAAGAGTGCACCTGAAAAACCGATAACCAAGATGATGGTGATGGTGAGGGTGATATGACTGGGTAATAAATTGGGCAGCCAAATCAACGCTAAGGCACTGAGCAACAGTAGCCCCAGTAATCCAGCGATACGGTCGATGAATACGCCAAAAAAAGCTTCTTTATGGCTGTTTATGCGGTTGCCATTTTCTAGTACGCGGTAGGCATCACCACCAATGCTGGTGGGTAGCAACTGATTGAATAGCGAACCTTTGAAATAGCTTTTGACATAAAAGCGCGCATCGGGCGGATCTCCTAACCAACGTTGAATCAGGCTCCAACGGTAAGCGGCTGTTAGCGTGCTGGCTAGCTGCAACGCCAAAGCCAGTACTAATGAGAAGATGCCAATGTTAGAGATGTTGGTCCAAAGTTGTTCGTTATCCAGTCGATCGAATACCAGCCAAAGTAAACCGAGCGATAAACCAACTTTTAACCATGCCAGTGCCGTTTTCATGCAAAATGCTGTGTTTTACCAATTAAACCATGCATTATAAAAGAATTGCGCTTTAAGGGCGAATCTTTGCACCATAACAACGCAAGAATTGAAAGCCATCGCCACTGTAGGCTAATCGCTGACAATGACTAAATAGGTTATGCCAATCCAGCAATTGTCTTTCGGGGGGTAGAATGAGAATACCACTGGTTTGACTATCGGGTGAACCAAACCAAATATCGAATTGATCAAAACGATTATCCATTACCGTTACTTTAGTGGGACGGGCGTACCAAGCAATACGACTGGCATCCACCCAATGGCTAACGATTAAATTTTCATCTTTTTCGCGCAGTGCCTGAGCAATCTTCGCTGCTTCCTTCCAGCCAATTAAGTCTTGCGTTGGATTGGGTGACCAGTGTTCGGTGAGTTTGGGTGCGAGCGATAAGCCAAACATGACACAGGTAATCAAGAGTCCATATAGTATATTGGCTTTAATAACCAGGTTGGCTGATGAATGGCTATTGACGAATTGGTGAGCGATGAGTGGCAAAAGGAGCACATAAAAAAATGCCAACCAATGCGGTAAGCTGGGCTCTTTGCCAGATGATAGCGTAAATACCAGTAGGCCAGGCAAGATAAATAAAATCAATTGCCGATTGTGTTGTGATGCCCAATGCTGTTTGATATTAACGATGACTTGCCAGCTAGCGAACCAAATAAGTGGTGTGTAAAGTAATAACTGACTTAACTGACTTTGAGCGAGATTGGTCCAGGTAAACGCATCGTCCGGACGACCGTGATTCAGTTGGTAGAGAATGGATATCCAGTCGTGTTGCGCATTCCAATACAAGATGGGCAAGGTGCAGATGCCCGCAATGATGATACTTAACCAAAATCCCGATTGTGTCAACCAACGCCAACTGTATTGACTGTTTATCAGCACCAACAACAATCCTAGTGCTAATAGAATGCTAGTGTATTTGCTGAGTGCGCTCAGCCCGATTAAGAGTCCTATTAGCAGCCAGTTACCGATTCTGGGTTGGTTAAGCGTACGTTGTGCTTGCCATATCAGCGCAATGGCTAAGGGCAAGAGTAGCGTATCTGGCACCAAGCCAACACCCAGCGCGTGGGTAATGGGGATAAGGCTAAATAGTAGAATCGCTAAATTGGCACTGATAAGTGAGTGGGTGAGAAAACGCGTATATCCGTGCAGTAATAATAAGGTGAGGGTATAGCTGAGCATTGGCCATAAGCGTAATAGCCATTCCTGTTCTCCAAACACTAAAATAAGTGATTGCAACCAGCCAACCATTGGTGGATGGTCAAAATAACTCCAATCCAGAAATTTGCCGTAGAGTGCGTAATGAGCTTCATCAACCGTTAGGGGCGTGAAAAAGGCGAGGATGCCATGAACTGCCAGCGTAATCAATATGAGCTGTTTTAGCAATTGGGACGAGGAGAGGTGCTGATGGATTAAATGTGTCATGGCGGTAAGTATAAAACAAAAAGCCTGACCAAGGTCAGGCTAAACCCACAAATTAACCAGAGGAAGCTGGTAAAAATGGTAAACGCTCACAACACTTAAACAAAAAACGGTTTAAGTTCTTTGCTTAAGTGGTTTAATCATATTACCGCATTCTTATATTGTCAAGTACTGAAATAAGAAAAATTATCAATCGCGGAAATTGTTAAATTGCAGTGGGCGTTCAAGGTCTTCCATGGCGCGAAGCATGGCGATGGCTTCTTGTAAATCATCCCGCTTCTTGCCTGTCACACGAACCGTATCGCCTTGAATAGCGGCTTGTACTTTCATTTTTTTGTCTTTAATGGCTTTGGTAATTTTTTTCGCTAGGGTTGCATCAATGCCTTGATGAATGATCACGGTTTGTTTGGCGGTTTTTAATTGAATGTCAGGATCTTTACGTTCTATGGCGCGTGTATCAATGCCACGTTTAACTAATTTAGCGGTCAGGACATCGTACATTTGATCGAGCTGAAATTCTGATTCGGTGAGTAATTTCACCAGCATTTCTTTTTCATCAAGGGTAAAGTTAGAGTTAGTGCCTTTGAAGTCGAAACGTGAGGTGACTTCTTTGTTGGCTTGATCAACCGCATTAGCCAATTCGTGTTTATCGACTTCTGAAACGATATCAAATGAAGGCATGGATTACTCCTTAAATAGATTAATGCGATAGAATAGCCATTCTATTGTTAAATTTCTAGCCATACAGGACAGGATGCCGTCATTGATTTCCCCTTTAGCTAAAGAAGCACTCTATCAACACACTTCCGCCGAGACCTTGGCGAACATTGAACCCAGCCTAACGGGTATTTCGACTTTACACCCACGCGCAGCATCAGCCTTAACCGCTTTTTTACGTTCACGTCGATCTAAGCATGTGATGGTCATGGATGAAGGCATAGAAGCTTGGCGAGATTGGTTGGTAGCTGAGGTGCAAGCTTTAGCATCGAGTCAGTATTTGTTAACGGGACGCGCGGTGCCGGTTATTTATGAACCTTCGCTGTCTGTTGCGCAATTATTGGGAACGGCTGTCGGTAATCATTTGCGTGAAGGGGTTTTACATCGCGCGGATGGTGGTTTTTTAATTGTGCGTGTGGCTTCTTTACTACAAGTTAATGGTTTATGGCAGCTCATTAAGGGCGTGCTGCAAACGGGCAAATTGTCTGCAGATGATTGGTATGCAGTGCAAGGTCAACGCCTTAATGAAACTTTGCCCTTAGTCAATGATTGGTCAATTCAATTCCGTTTGATATTGGTGGGTGATGCGGCGCATTTCTTTGCCTTAGAGGAAGCGGATAGTGATGTGGTCAATTTGTTTGAACGCTTGATTGAGTTTGAAGATTTCGCCCAACGAACTCCGCCGATGGAACAAGCCTTGATGTCAGTGCTTTTGGCACGTTGCCAGTCTGATTTGGTGATGAATGTGGCTGCTGACGCTTTGGCGCTTTGTTGCGATCATGCCTCACGGCTAGCAGAAGATTCGTCTCGTTTGGCGTTGCAGATGGATCAGCTTGAATCCTTGCTATTACGAGCCCAGGATGAAGCCATTCAGCTAGGGCATGAATTGATTGATGTAACCTCGCTGACTTTGGCTATAGATAATGACCGTTATGAAGCAGGCCGTTTGGAAGCTGATTATCGTCAAGCCATTACGGCCGGCTGGTTGTCAATCGCTACCAGTGGCGAAGCAGTAGGTCAGGTGAATGCGCTAACCGTTTACGAAGTGGGTCGTATGGCCTTTGGTCAACCCGTTAAAATCAGTGCGCAGACTTCACCCGGTAATGATGGCTTAGTCGATATTGAAAAAGAGGTGGATTTAGCGGGTCCGATTCACAGTAAAGGTATGTTGATTGTGCAGGGGTATTTGCGCGGGCGGTTTATGCGTTCGCGTAGCATGGCACTCACCGCCAGTGTGGTGATGGAGCAGACTTATGAAGGGGTTGAGGGAGATAGTGCATCGGCTGCTGAAACCCTAGCTTTATTGTCTTCGATCGCTCAAATTCCGTTACGTCAAGATATTGCCGTTACCGGTGCAATGAATCAATTCGGAGATGTGCAAGCCGTTGGCGGTATTAATGAAAAAATTGAAGGTTTCTTTCGTTTGTGTGCCATGCGCGGCTTGACAGGCACGCAAGGAGTGTTGATACCGGCAGTGAATGTTCAGTCTTTAATGCTGGCTGAAGAGGTTAGAACAGCCTGCGAGTCAGGGAAGTTTCATATTTATTCTGTCACCCATCTCGATGAAGCGCTAGCCATGATGACGGCTATGCCAGCTGAGCAAGTCAATGAAAGGGTGTTGCAAGCGTTAGAGTTGATGAATCCGATTGCGTTAGAGCATGATGAAGAGACGCTTAACGCCTGATATCGACACCATGAGTCCTTATCGACCTTGGGTGTTGTGGGTTGCTTTATCGATGACCACAACAGCGATTATTGTGGCACAATCGTCATCCATTTTAGCGCCTAACTGGCGGCTGGTGTGGTTGGTGATGGCGCTGGTTGCCTTGGCACTGTGGCTTAAAACGAACATAAAGTTGTTGGCTTATGTGTTGCTTGGCGTCAGTTTGGGTGGCACTCTCATGCATGAACGCATGTTGAGTTGGCAGCAACACACTATTCCAGACATTTGGTTGAATACTTCGTTTACTGCTGAAGTGTTGGTGGATGGGTTGGCGAAACCGACAACTAAAGGCTGGACAGTATCCGCTCAACTGCGTGATGCACCATCGCCAGCTTTAACGAATGCTCAAGTATTGCTCACTTTTCCACCTAGGGTTGAACCTTTGGCGGGTCAGCTTTGGTCGGTTGAAATGCGTTTGCACGAGGTAGCCGGTCGTTATAATCCCGCCGGTATCGATTTTGCAGCTTGGCTGTTCGCACAAAATATTCAAGCAACGGGTAGGGTGCTAACTTTGCATAACACCATACCGAATGCGCAGCAATGGCATTGGCAATCATGGCGTTGGCTGGCGATGCAAAAGTTGTTATCGGTATTGCCGAGCGAAAGTGCATTTACTGGGCTTTCTGTGGCTTTAGTGCTAGGTGAAGTGGCGGGCGTGACGGCGGAACAATGGCGTGTGCTGCGTGATACAGGCACTTTGCACATGGCAGTGGTATCCGGCACGCATATCAGTTTAATTGCTGGGCTGGCATGGTTTTTGGGGTTGGCATTATGGAAACTCATGCCTTCTGAACGCGTTCCAGCGGCATTATTCGCTTCAGTGGTTGCAACCCTTGCCGCAACCGCCTTTGCCTTGCTTGCGGGTATGAATGTACCGGTGCAACGTGCGCTGATTATGTTTCTTATTGTCATGCTGGCGGTTTGGCTTAAAAGAGATTTACATCCAGTCTTAACGCTATCTTGGGCGCTTATTTCGGTGTTGTTGTGGGATGTTGGCGCGGTGATGCAAGTGGGTTTTTGGTTGTCGTTTATTGCCACTGCGATTCTACTGTGGATGCTGAGGTTACAAACAGGTCATATTCAACGTTTGTTATTACTGCATATTGGCATGAGCTTATTGCTTGCGCCTTTTTTGGTGTTGTTTTTTCAACAAATACCCACCTATTCAGCCTTAGCTAATTTATTAACAGCACCGATGATCGAGTGGATGCTGGTACCTTTGTTGTTGACCATTGCGTTTTTGGCTTGGTTTTTACCTAGCTTAGCGACTTATTTAGCCAGTCTGACAGATTCGTTATGGTCTTGGGTGTGGTCAATCTTGAGTGAAATTGCTACCTGGCCGATGGCAGTGTTGATTCTCTCTCCAAGTACTTGGTTTAATCCCTTGCCAGCCAATAGTCAACAACTCACTGTATTAGACATGGGAGCTAGCGAAGTGGTCGCTATTTGGCAAACCCCCGATGCGAATTGGCTTATTGGCAGTGGTCGTTTACAAGGTAAAACGCATAGCATGGAAAGCCTGATATTGCCCAGTTTGACAGCTCTGGGCGTGAATCGATTATCAGGGATTGTTCTGACAGAAAGTGTCGCTCAGGCAGAACAAGGTCTGGCAATTTTACGCGATAGAATCGAGGTTCAACAGGTCGTATCAACAGAGCAGTGTTTGCAAGATGAGACGACTTCGGCTTTGATAAAAGCTTCCTTTCAAGGGTGGCGATCAGGAAAAGGTGATTGTTGGTTATTAATGAACACAGATCATAAATTAGCGCCTTTTGCCCTAAGCTGGAAAACACCGAAGGAAGGTGATTGGCCTGAGGCTATGCCCATCATTGCCCCAGCACCAATCGGTAAACCTAGCGCCATCACTGGTATTCCTTTATGGATTAGTGCGGGGAAACCGTTCAGATTAGGTTGGGCACAACAGCAGTTCGCCACACAACAACAGGGTGCGATGAGGTGGCAAATTAATGAAACGGGCTTTCAACTCATTAACGCTTATCGTCCCATGCAGCAACGCTTTTATCATCAGGAGCCAGAGTGAACAGAATGCAGAAGACCTCGGGATGGCCTAGTTTTTGGTTAACAGGTCAACAACCTCCTTGGTGGGCTAGGGTATTAGAAGGCGTGTATTGTGCCTTGCTGGCATTAAAACGTTTCGCTTATCGAATAGGCTGGTTAAAAACGATCTATTTGCCAGTACCCGTGATTGTGGTGGGAAATAGAGTGGTGGGCGGTACGGGTAAAACGCCGTTATTAATGGCACTAATCCCGATATTGCAAGCGCAAGGCTGGCGCGTTGGTATCGTCAGTCGTGGTTATGGACGAAGTGATCAAAGCATTCGTGCTGTGGATGCAGCGTCTAGCAGTGAACAGGTGGGGGACGAACCCTTACTATTATGGCAAAGCTTGCAGGTGCCAGTGTGGGTGGGAGCTAATCGTGTTAGGGCTGCTCAGGCGCTTCTCGCTACAGAATCAGTCGATTTGATTGTTTCCGATGATGGTTGGCAACATTGGGCATTAGGTCGAGATTATGTGATTGAAGTAGTGGATATTGCAAAAGGCTATGGTAATGGTCATTGTTTGCCAGCAGGACCGCTGCGAGAGGCACAAAATGCCTTGCCCTTGCCCGATTTAACCCTTTACAATGGAAAAGACTTCAAATTAAAACCTGTGGCTTGGCGAAATCTAGTGTCTGCTGAAATCTTACCATTAACGGCCATTCAGGGTGAGGTTAATGCGATGGCGGGAATCGGTCATCCACAGCGTTTTTTTGATAGCTTAACGGCGTTAGGCTTAACCCTGAAACATAGCCTAGCATTAAAGGATCACCAACCAGTTGATCAGCAACAGTTAGCAAGGCTTGATGATGCTAGTCGTCCTTTAGTGATGACCGCTAAAGATGCGGTTAAATGTCAAGGTTTTGCTCAAGCACATTGGTGGAGTTTAGAGGTGGCCACTGAGCTGAATCAGGATGTATGGCAGCCGATGATAGAGCAGTTAACAAAAACCATCAACGAGAGGAAAGGAAATGGATAAACGGTTATTAGCAATTTTGGTGTGTCCTGCAAATAAAACTCCGTTGCATTATGATGAGCAGAAGCAAGAATTGATTTCCCTGTCAGCCGGTCTGGCTTATCCGATTCGTGATGCCATACCTATTTTATTAGTAAACGAAGCCCGCGAATTGTCCTTAGAAGAGGCTGAAACCTATCGCAAGTCAACACAGGCTGCTGTATGAAACCTGTGGTGTTAATTCCAGCGCGTTTGCAATCTTCACGCTTACCCAATAAGCCGTTAGCTGATATTGGCGGTAAACCGATGGTTTGGCATGTCTGGCAGCGTGCTTTGGAAGCCGATGTTGGCCCTGTGGTCATTGCCACAGACAGTGAACAAATTCAAAACACCATGCTTGACTTAGGTGCAGAGGTGGTGATGACGCGCCCTGACCATGTTTCGGGTACGGAACGTTTGGCCGAAGCTTCGCGCTTGTTGCACCTGTCTGATGACACGCCGGTGGTTAATGTGCAAGGAGATGAACCCCTCATTGCCCCAGCAGTGATTCAACAAATCGCGCAATTACTCGCTGAAAATCCTCAGGCTTCAATGGCGAGTTTGTGGGAGCCCATTCACACCGCTAAGCAATTAATGAATCCGAATGTGGTTAAGGTGGTCACCGATCAGCAGGGTTATGCGTTAACCTTTTCCCGCTCACCAATTCCTTGGCACCGTGATCTATTTGGAAGTGCGTTGCACGCCGATACCGAGTTACCTACTGGCATTCCTTTTTGTCGTCATTTGGGTATTTATGCTTATTCTGCCGGATTTTTACGTCAGTATGCGCAGTGGCCGGCTGCAGAAATGGAACGCATTGAAGCACTTGAACAGCTGAGAGTATTATGGAATGGACATAAAATCGTCTTAGCCGAAGCCTGTCAGCCAACACATGCAGGTGTCGATACACCAGAAGATTTAGCAAGAGTTAGAGCCCTATTAAATTTGGCTTAGTCTTACTTTTGACAAACCCTGTAAACCAAAAAGCACGCCAAAGAGCGTGCTTTTTGATCAGTTTGACGCTATTCAAGCCTTTATCATGGCCTGAATACGAGCTAGGGCTTCACTCATCGCCCATTGTTCGGCTGTTTCAGCGCGACGATGTTTGTATTCGATAGTTCCGGCATCCAATCCACGCTCACCGATAACTAAGCGATGCGGAATACCAATCAACTCGGCATCGGCAAACATCACGCCAGGACGTTCGTTGCGGTCATCAAATAACACATCAATGCCCATGTCTTGCAGTTCTTGGTAGAGTTTTTCCGCCGCTTTCGCCACACGCGGTGATTTATGCAAATTCATTGGCACAATGACCAGCGTGTAAGGAGCAATGGCATCGGGCCAAATAATGCCTTTGTCATCATTGTTTTGTTCAATAGCAGAAGCAACGACGCGGGTAACACCAATACCGTAACAACCCATTTCCATGACGCTGTTTTTACCCGCTTCATTCAATACCGTACAGTTCATGGCAGATGAATAGGTACTACCCAGTTGGAAAATATGACCAACTTCGATACCACGGGCAATGCGAATTTCGCCTTGACCGCAAGGACTTGGATCACCTTCGACCACATCACGTAAATCAGCAACCACTGTTGGTTCGGCACAATCACGTCCCCAATTCACCCCCGTTAGGTGATAATCAGTTTCGTTAGCACCGCAAACAAAGTCAGCGCAATGTGCTGCGGCATAATCGACAATCATCGGAATGCTCAGATTCATCACGCCTAGGCTACCCACTTGGGCGCCCGTTAATTGCGCCACTTCTGCTTCACTGACAAAGGTCATGGGTGCAGCAATTTGGGATAATTTTTCGACCTTAATTTCATTGAGACTATGGTCGCCACGTAGCACCAAAGCCACAGCAGGGCTATCAGTACCCTTCACCAGCAGGGTTTTTACACACTGGCTGGGAGATACCTTGAAGAAAGCGGCGACTTCGTCAATGGTTTTGACATTAGGTGTGTGTACTTTCTGCATCGGCTGTGTGCCTTCAGCGCGAGGCGCTTTAGGCGCTAAAGCTGGCGCTAATTCGACGTTGGCAGCATAGTCACTTACGGTCGAGAAAGCGATGGCATCTTCACCCGATTCGGCCAATACATGAAACTCATGCGATGAATCACCACCAATACTGCCCGTATCGGCTTTAACGGGACGGAAGTTTAGTCCCAAACGGGTGAAAATATTACAGTAAGTGGCGTGCATCACCTCGTAGGTTTTTTGCAGACTATCGGTATCTAAGTGGAAGGAGTAAGCATCCTTCATAATAAATTCACGCGAGCGCATGACACCAAAACGGGGACGAATTTCATCACGGAATTTGGTTTGAATTTGGTAGAGGTTAATCGGTAATTGCTTGTAAGACTTAACTTCACGACGCACCAAATCGGTAATCACTTCTTCGTGTGTTGGGCCTAACACGAAATCGCGGTCATGACGGTCTTTGAAACGCAGCAGTTCTTTGCCGTATTTTTCAAAACGTCCCGTTTCTTGCCACAGCTCTGAAGGTTGCACCACCGGCATGGTCACTTCTAGTGCGCCAGCCTTGTCCATTTCTTCACGAATAATGCGTTCGACTTTACGCAGCACACGCAAGCCTAATGGCAACCAAGTATAAAGACCATTCGCGAGTGGGCGAATCATACCAGCACGAATCATCAGTTGATGACTCACCACAGCGGCATCGGAAGGAGTATCACGTAAAGTGGCAAGAAGGGTTTGACTGCTACGCATAAAACGAATAACCTGACTTTTTATTAAAAATGAATGTTGTAATTTTATCATAGCGAGAACGAACATGCCCCAAAATCCACATCAGGACTTACCGCTTTGGACAGAACGTCGCAGTTGGGGCGCTCCCCGTACATATAATCCGCTGAAAAGAGATGGTTTTGCTCAAGATCGTTCGCGCATTATTCACTCAGCTTCTTTTCGCCGCTTACAGGCGAAAACCCAGGTATTGGGGTTGCACGAAAGCGATTTTTATCGCACCCGCTTAACCCATTCGCTAGAGGTGGCGCAGATTGGTTCGGGTATTGTCGAGTTTTTACAACGCAATAGTCCATGTGCTGATGGGGTTGCCTGGTTGCCCAGTGCCTATCTGATGGAAGCTATTTGTATGGCGCACGATATTGGTCATCCCCCCTTTGGACATGGAGGAGAGGTGGCGCTTAACTTTATGATGCGTAATCATGGTGGGTTTGAAGGTAATGGTCAAACGCTGCGTATTTTAGCTAGACTCGGAGAACATAGCGAAAGACACGGACAAGATTTAACCCGACGTACCTTATTAGGCGTGCTTAAATATCCCGTTATTTATGCCGATGTCGTAAGAAAAGATGAAAATTACCAGCAATCCTGTTGGCAAGAAGACTATGATTTCAAAACCATTGATATGCGTCCGTGGATTCCTCCTAAATCGATTTTTAGTGAGGAGAGTGATGTGCGTGCCTGGATATTATCGCCCTTTAGTCAACAAGACCAACAGCAATTTATTCAGTTTGAGCAACGCATTAATCAACATGCTAAACCCATTTATCACGCCTTAGACACTTCTATTATGGATATTGCCGACGACATTGCTTATGGCGTTCACGATTTAGAAGATGCGATTGCTATGGGGTTAATTCACCGAAGTTTGTGGCAAGAGGAAGTGATGAGTCGGTCGGTGTTTGCCCAGTCAAATTTGTTTGATGCTCAACAAATTACCGACTGGTTATTTGCGGGTAATTCACGCTCACTCAAACGAGGCATCAGTCATTTAGTGGGTGCCTTCATTCATGGTGTCGAACTGCATCGACAAGATCAATTTCAACATCCCTTATTGGATTATCACGCACAATTAACTGAATCAGCCGCACAGGCTTTATGTGTTTTGAAACAGTTTGTTTGGGATCATGTCATTAGCATTCCGGAAGTCAAATCCTTAGAATACAAGGGACAAGTTATGGTGATGGAACTATTTAGGGTACTCTGGGCAAATCCGGAAAGATTGTTACCGCGCTCGCGTTTGGCCAAATTAGATGCGGCTGAAACAGAGCAGCAACGCATGCGTTTACTGTGCGATTATGTCGCCGGAATGACTGACGATTATGCAACCAAGGTTTATGCAAAGCTGTTCAATCCTTATTATGGCTCAATTTTTGATCGTTTATGATGAATTTTTTGCGACAGTTAGGCTTATGTCGATGCTTTATCACATCGTTTGTGATTATAATGATGCAAACACGGTCAAACTTGCAACCCAAGCCACATTCGTCATAAGGATTACTCATGGATCTGAACTCAATCAATAAAACCGCTAATCTGGTTCACAATAATCAAATGAGCTTAATGATCTTCCAAATGCGCCAAGAGTTTGGAGATAAAGCACCTACTTTTTATGGTGTCAACGTTTTTAAAGTGCGTGAAGTCATTGAAGGACGACGTTTTCCTGTGGCGCAAACGCCCAATTCTCATCCGCTCATTGAAGGCATGATCCAGTTACGTGGCAACTTTATCCCAGTGATTGATATGCCGACCTGGCTGGGTTGCCCCATGACGGATGAAGAAAAAGAAAAGTCGGTGATTATTGTTTCTGACTTCTCTAACAATATTGTCGGTTTCCGTGTCGCGCACATTCATGGTGTGGAAGAAAAAGAATGGAATGAGTTGCAGGCGGCAGAAAATGTCAATTCAATGGGTACAACAAACCGAGTAGTTAACCAGACCAAAGTTAAACACAATGGTCAAGATGAGTTGTGTTACATATTAGATGTGGAAAGTCTGCTCGTTGAATGCATGCCAGATATGGCAGAAAAGCTACGTCCAACGCTAACCGCGCAAAGCTGGAAAAGCTTTTACGAAGGTAAGTTATTGCTGGCAGCGGATGATTCTAAAGCCATCCGTGGATACTTATCGACTGTGTTTGATCAATTAGCGATTCCACACAAAATTTTTGACGACGGTAAACAATTAATTGATTACATGAACAGTCTTCCTGACGGTAAGGGGATTTCTGCTGTTGTAACCGACTTAGAAATGCCCGAGGCCTCTGGACATACGGTGATTAAATTTATTCGCAACGACAATCGTTTCAGTCGTTTACCAGTTTCTGTCCATAGTTCAATGACATCTGAAAATAATGAGCGTGATGCGAAAAATCTGGGTGCAGATTTCTTTATTGGTAAAATCGACACCGACGTGGTGACAGGGACCTTGGAAGCCATGACCAAAGTGGTTCATCAGTCTTAATGTGAGATAAACCTATGCAGAAGCCACTGATTTCAGTGGCTTTTTGCTTTATGTTATAGGTAAGATTTGGTTATCCATAGCGGGATTTGCTGAATTGAGCTGGACGCTTGTTTTCGGATTAGTTGTTGCATCGCCCAATTAATGTGTTCTGCAACAAGTGGGGTGGCCAAGGGTAATGCTTGTTCTAGCGCTAAATAACTTTCAGTGGTGTAGGGTGCGTTACCCAGAGCAATGGCTAAATTACGTCGCCATTGCTGATAGCCAATACGACGTATGGGACTTCCTTCAAACTTGTTCAAAAAGCCTGCTTCAGTCCATTGCCATAGTTCCAATAACGCAATCTTATTTAGGCCATGACGAACATTGAAATCGCTTAGCTCACTTAATTGAGCAAACTTATTCCACGGACAAGTTAATTGGCAATCATCGCAACCATATATTCGATTACCCATCAGCGGTCTGAGTGTTTCGTCAATCACGCCATCATATTCAATGGTGAGATAACTGATACAGCGACGTGCATCGACAGTGAAAGGGGCAACAATTGCCTGGGTCGGACAGATATCGATACAGCTAGTGCAGGGACCGCAACCGCAGTGTTCAGTTGGTTGATCTGGAGGAAGAGGCAAATTACATAAGAGTTCACCTAAAAAGAAGGTAGAACCTGCTTTAGGATGAATCAACAAGGTATGTTTGCCAATAAACCCCAAACCCGCTTGCTGTGCCAGTGCGTGTTCCATAATTGGAGCACTATCAGCAAAAGGTCGCCAGGTGAAAGTGCCTATTTCTTGCTCAATACGACATGCCAGTTTCTTTAATTGCGCACGCAAGATTTTATGGTAATCACGCCCCAACGCATAGCGAGAAATATAAGCCTGTTGGCTGTTCTTTAACACGGTTAAAGATGTTTGCTTGCTTTCCGTCCAATAATTGAGTCGAGCACTGATTACCGAAAGACAGCCTTCTTGCAAGGCACTTGGATTGTTGCGTTGAGTTTGGTGTTGCGTCATGAAATACATCTCACCCTGATAACCCTGAATCAGCCAATTTTTCAGTGCCTGTTGATGGGTTTCAGGAATAACCGGTTGAGTAAATCCGATTGTTAGGTTAAGTTCTTCACCCCAACAACGAATTTTTTCTTTTAACTCGGTATAATCGACTTCAGTCAGGTTTTTTGGTTGATTAGTCATGCATCGTTATCAGTTAATTTCAACATCGGTTACACAAACACAGGCTTTAGCAGCGCAATTAGCACAGCATGTCACCGCACTGGTGCATGATAAGGCTTTCCTGCTGACATTGGAAGGTGACTTAGGAGCTGGAAAGACAGCCTTTAGCCAAGGATTCATTCAAGCTCTGCTGCCTAATGCGCGTGTTAAAAGTCCTACCTTTTCATTGATAGAGTCTTACCCGCTCGATCAATTAACTTTGCATCACCTTGATTTATATCGCTTGCAAGACCCTGAAGAATTAGAGTACCTAGGCTTAAGAGATTTATTCTGGCATAGCATTTGCTTAATTGAATGGGCCAGTCGTGGCGAGGGTTGGTTACCCGTTGCAGACTGTGCCATTCAGATTGTCTCACTGGAACATGATAGCCGCGAGATTAAACTCACAGCACAAACCGAGTTAGGCAATCAATTATTAGCAGCCTTGCTGGAATCGTCTTAGCTAGAAGACAAGGGGGGAGTGATGAAATCACGTTTTTTCGTATCGATACTCGCACTAGCATTTGGTGTTATGTCACAATCTGCCTTATCGGCAGAGTTAAAATCGATTCGAGCTGGTGAAGATGAACGCTTAACGCGTTTGGTGTTGGTCAGTGATACTCCCGAAATCTGGAATGTACAATTAAATCAACAACGACTGATCTTAAAATCTAATAAGCTAACAACGCGTTTGGATAAGACGATTGAATTGCCTATGGCTAGTGGATTAGATCAGGTTCGGGTGAAGAAAACAAAACAACAGTTAACCCTTGAAACTCAATTAACCCGCCCGATGAAACTGGTTAACAGCTATGCTATTCCAGCAAAAAAAGGACAGTCGGCGCGTTTTGTGGTGGAATTAGCCAATAGCGTCGAGAAAGTTCAACCCAAACTCACTGCTCAACAGGTTGCACAATCGGTCAGTGCGGAAATTCAAGCTCAAAAAGTTAAATCACAGAAATCGAATCATGTTCAGCTTGCTAGTCTGAATCCTAAAGATTTACAACTGATTCCCGTCGCTCCCTTATCCGTTAAACCCTTTAAAGGCACCAAAGAACTGGTGATTGCGATTGATCCAGGACATGGCGGAAAAGATGTGGGTGCGGTCAGTGCTTCGGGTGTGATGGAAAAGGATTTAACGCTGACCGTTGCGAAAGAACTCAAACGTCAGATAGATGCCCAGCCAGGTATGAGGGCAGTGCTCACACGTGATGGTGATTATTTTGTTTCATTAACTAAAAGACCCGAAATTGCCAGAGCATTAAATGCCGATTTGTTCATTTCTTTACATGCCGACTCTTATAAAGACAGAACGATTAGCGGCGCTTCATTTTACGTAACATCGAACAAAGGCGCTTCTTCACATTTGGCTAAATTTGTTGCCGCTCATTCCAATACGTCCGATCATCATTTGATTGATGGGGTTGAATTGTGGAACCGTTCTCAGGCTAATAGCATCGGGCAGGTCGCTATGAACAGTTCGGTTGATGATAGTCAAAAGTTGGGAACCTACTTGAAGCAAGGATTCAAACAGGCGGGTATTCGCTTACAACATTCGCAGGTTCAGTCAGCTAATTTTATGGTGCTAAAAAACATTGATATGCCTTCTGTGCTGGTTGAAATGGGATTTATCTCTAATCCAGAACAAGACCGTTTATTACAGCACACGGCTTATCAGGCGCGTTTAGCGAGTTCGTTGGTGAATGGATTGGTGAAGTTCGTTGAAGTTCAACCAGAACCTGGAGTCGTTTACGCTAATGTACGGGTGAATAAAGGTGATAACTTGGCTAAAATTGCTCAACGTCACAGCACCAGTGTCGATTATCTAGTTAAGGCGAATAATTTAACTGAAAAAAGTAGTTTAAAAATTGGTCAAGTATTGAAAGTGCCCGTTAACATGACGCAACGGGTGGCGATGATCAAAGATTTGAAAGGCTAATGAAATCTCTAGTAACCAGTTTGTGTTGGTTTTTCTAGATACCCACAATGTTAAGTTCACTGATTGCGTTATAATGTTCGGGTGAATACGCTTAGCCAAAGAATACAACGCTTGTCGCCCCTGTTGGTGAATCAAATCGCAGCAGGCGAGGTGATTGATCGCCCAGCTTCCATTGTTAAAGAGTTGCTAGAAAATAGCCTCGATGCCGGTGCAACACAAATCGACATACACATTGAAGAAGGCGGCTTAAACCTTATAGAAGTGCGCGATAATGGTAGCGGTATCCATTATGATGACCTACCTCTCGCTGTTTCGGCTCATGCGACCAGCAAATTAACGCAAACAGATGATCTGTTCAATATTCACTCATTTGGTTTTCGAGGTGAAGCACTGGCTAGTATTGGAGCTGTTGCGCGCTTACGCTTAACTTCTGTCAGAGCTGATGCACCTCATGCTGGTTCGTTATTAGTGGAAAATGGTCACATTCAGACTCATCAGCCAGCTGCTTATCCACAAGGTACGCAAATTAGCATAGATCGCCTTTTTCACACCATTCCGGCGCGTAAAAAATTTCTTAAATCGGCACGGGCAGAGTGGGCTAAGGTTTTAGATGTCGTAACCGCTTTAATCTTAGCTAATCCGCAAGTTGCTTTTTCTCTCAGACACAACCAACAGCTTATTTATCAATTTTCTACAACGGATGGTCCTCTGCACCATCGTTTGCCCAGTCTAATTAGCCAAGACTTTTCACATGAAGCATTAGCGGTCAATTACCAAGGTGATGATTGGCAAGTGTCAGGTTATATTGCTTCGCCTCGTTACACACGTGCTGGTGCCGATCAACAATGGTTATTTGTCAATGGAAGACCGATTAAAGATCGTCAGCTGGCATTCAGTATTAAACTCGCTTACGATGACTTATTGCACGGTCATCGTCATCCCGCCTTTGTGCTATTTATTAGCCTAGACCCGCAAAAGGTCGATGTGAATGTACACCCAGCTAAAACAGAAGTGCGCTTTGCCGACGGTCGAGGCTTAAGTGATGCCTTGCGTTATGTGGTGCGAGAAACTTTGTCGCAACAGTCACTAAAATTAGTCGAAGATGCGGCAATGCCTATAACAAAGACACCGCATTCATATCACCCAAACACTCAATCAAACACTCAATCGCAACCACAAACCCTTTCATGGCGGCTCGAAGAAGATAGGCGTGATTGGTCAGCACAGGTTCAAGCCGAACTCAGCTGGCAAACGATTCATGTTGAAACGCGAGACTTAACGTCAAACGCTAATGAATACTCGACAACAAATCCCATTGAAGAAAAGCATAGTGCCGAAGAAACTCAGTATTTGGGGCAGGCTAGAGCGCAGATTCAGGGCGTGTATATCTTGGCAGAGAATCGGAGTGGTTTGGTGCTGGTGGATATGCACGCAGCCCATGAGCGTATTGTCTATGAGCGGTTAAAAAAACAATGGTCGAGCTTATCGCAGACTAGCCAACCTTTGCTGGTTCCATTGGTAATGCACTTCACGCCACATCAAACGGCGCAAATGGAGGGTTTGATTGAAAACTTATCAGCACTGGGTTTTGTTATAGATTGGTTGGGTGACAGCGAATGTGTTATTCGAGCAGTTCCAGCTCAATTGGTGAGTGCCAATATTCAAGATGTCATCATGCAACTGTTGGCATCGGTTGAAAAAGGCGGCAGTGCTGAGCATTTTCTAGCACGTCAGCAAGATATTCTGTTGTCTAGTATGGCCTGTCATGGCTCGGTCAGAGCCAATCGACAACTTACCCTAGCTGAAATGAACGCCTTATTGCGTCAAATGGAGCAAACCCCCAACTCTGGTCAATGTAACCATGGTCGTCCCACTTGGATTCAAGTCACCATGACAGAACTAGACAAACTTTTTATGCGAGGACAATAGCCGTGGACGCTCTAGTGATTGCCGGTCCTACCGCTGCTGGCAAAACAGCCTTAGCCTTAGCCTTGGCGCATCAGATACCCGCAGAAATTATTAACATGGATTCTGCACTGGTTTACAAGGGTATGGACATAGGCACTGCGAAACCCAGTATCGAAGAACGTGGCCAAGTGGTACATCACCTAATCGATATGGTCGAGGTGACGGATAGTTATTCGGCGGCAGATTTTGTTGCTGATGCCGAGCGTTTAGTGCCAGAAATTCAAGCACGTGGCAAGCTACCGATTGTTGTCGGCGGAACTTTGCTCTATTTACACAGTTGGCAGCAAGGTTTGTCTGAATTACCTTCAGCCGATGAGGTCTTGCGCGCTCAATTACAACAAGAATGGGAGCGAGATCCCACAGCCATGCATGCGCGATTGATGAACCTAGACCCTGTGGCTGGACAGCGTATTCATCCTAATGATCCGCAACGTATTTTACGTGCGTTAGAAGTGATAACCTTAACTGGAAGCAGTTTGACGGCACAGCAACAACAGCGTAAGGCCACCCAGTTAAAATTGGGTGTGGTGTTTATCGAGCCTCCCAGTAAGCCATGGCTGCATCAGCGCATAGAACAACGTTGGCAATTAATGATGCAACAAGGGTTTATGGATGAAGTCAAAGCGGTGATGCAAGCCACTAATAATCAGCTTGATTTACCCTCAATGCGTTGTGTGGGTTATCGTCAAATTGCTCAGTATTTGCTGGGTGAAATAGATCAAACGATTATGGAACAGCAAGCGCTATCGGCAACACGCAGCCTAGCAAAACGTCAATTAACCTGGATGAAAAAGATGGTCGCGCAGTTGAGATTGTCAGCGGAGATGACAACGGAAGATCAGTTGGCTCAAGTGTTGGCTTACATTCAAGCAGAAAATCCATCAGGCTTTAGTCAGTCAACTCATGACAAAATGTGCTAACTGGTGTAGACTTAGGCTTGCATTATGAACCAATGACGCTGTTTCATGCGCGTTTTCGATGCAATGTGGGAGAGTTAAAAAAACTGAGCCTTGCAAGGTTTTCATAACGTCTCATTATAAGAAGGCTTGACCCTAATAAAATCTCGGAGAATAACTATGTCAAAAGCCCAACCGATTCAAGATCCCTATTTAAATGCGTTACGTAAAGATCGTATTCCGGTCTCTATTTATTTAGTTAACGGCGTTAAGTTGCAAGGTCGTGTCGATTCATTTGACCAATTTGTGGTTATGTTGCGTTCGACCGTATCGCAAATGGTTTATAAACATGCCATTTCAACCATTGTGCCAGCAAGAGATCCGAAAGGTTACTTTGGTGGTGAAGAAGGTGATGAAAGCAATGAAACGGCAGGTGAATAAGTTTTGATGCTTATTTGCGCCATATTTGATGCTCGATGAGGCAATAGTCGTTTGGCTGAGATATTTCATCGAATAGAGCAACAGCGGCACGCAGAGCGTGCCGTTTTAGTCCATTTAGAGCTTCATGATGCCAGTCATGCCGAAGATTTAAGCGAATTTCGTGAACTGGTCGATTCTGCTGGTGTCACAGAGGTGGCATTAGTCACCGCTAAACCGAGTAACTTCCGAGCGAGAACCTTGCTCGGCAGTGGTAAGGTTGAAGAAATTGCCGAGCTAGCCAAAGCGCTAGAAGCCGATGTGATTATCGTCAACTTTGCTTTATCGCCCAGTCAAGAGCGCAATTTAAGTAATGATTGCCAAATGCGTGTTGTGGATCGGGTTGGCTTGATTCTTGATATTTTTGCGCAACGGGCCCAATCGTTTGAAGGCAAGTTGCAAGTAGAGTTGGCACAACTTAAGCACATGGCAACGCGCTTGGTTGGCGGCTGGTCTCACTTAGAACGGCAAAAGGGGGGCATCGGGCTACGTGGTCCGGGTGAAACCCAATTAGAAAGTGATCGTCGCCTGATTCAAGAGCGTATGATTATGCTCGAAAAACGCTTGGCTAAGGTTAGGGGGCATCGAGATTTGTCGCGCAAATCACGGGCTAAAAATGAACTACCGACTGTGGTTTTGGTGGGTTATACCAATGCAGGAAAATCAACTATTTTTAACGCACTAACCCGCGCCGATGTCTATGCAGAAGATAGGCTATTCGCAACCCTTGATACCACCATTCGTCGCATTCATCTTCCAGGCGTTGGTCCCTGCGCATTGGCTGATACGGTGGGATTCATTCGTCACATTCCGCATGATTTGGTGGCCGCTTTCCGCTCAACCTTGGAAGAAGCGACCAATGCAAGCTTGCTCATTCACATCATTGACGCTTCAGATGCCCGTCGAGATGAAAAAATTGCTGATGTCATGAGTGTGCTCGAAGAAATCGGTGCACAAGATGTACCGATTATTCACGTTTACAATAAAATTGATGCCTGTATACCCACCATAGCAGCCCACGTGACCACTCCATTACCGGATGGCTCACGTGAGGCTTGGGTTTCGGCGAAAGCCGAGCAGGGTATGGCGTTGTTAATTCGTGCTATTGCGGAAAAACTGGAAGGCGAGCAGCTTGAGGTAAAAGTGGCTTTATCAGCTAGTGAAGGTAAGCAGCGCGCACAGCTTTACGCAACGGGACAAGTTCTTTCGGAGTTTTTCGATGATGAGGGATTGGCATGGCTAACGCTGCGTCTTTCGCCGGCTCAATGGGCAGATATTTGTCAAGATTCACGCTTTGAATTTAAAGAACAGCTTGCATCTAAAGCCATCACAGCCTAGAATTTGCGAGTTTGTCTGTTATTTCATGTTACAAATAAGGGAGTTGGTCATTATGGCCTGGAACGAACCTGGGAAACCTGGACAAGATCCATGGGGTGGAAATCGTCCACCACGAAAAGACTCATCAGCAGATGCGATTGAACAAGTTAAGCGTCAGCTAGAAGGCTTTTTAGGCAAAATTGGCCAACAAGGAAAAGGCGATCAAGAGCCTGCATTACCCCCTGAAGGCTTGGGTGTCGGTTTAGGTGTCGTTGCCGGAGCTGCCTTTGCGGTTTGGATGGCTTTTGGTATTTATATTGTTGATCCCGCTGAACGAGGGGTGGTTACCGTATTCGGCGCATTTACTGAAGAAACAGCTCCGGGACCTCACTGGAACTGGCCTATGCCGATTGGAGATGTCACCAAGGTTAACGTCGAACAAATTCGCAATGCAGAAATTGGTTATCGTACGGTCAAAAATACTAACAGTGACGTAGCGGGCGAATCACTCATGTTGACGCAAGATGAAAACATTGTCGACATTAAACTAGCCGTTCAATATAACATCCGTAATGCCAGTAATTATCTGTTTACCAACGTTGACCCTGATAATGCCCTGCGTGAAGTGACAGAAAGTGCTCTGCGTGATGTGGTGGGTAAAAACAAAATGGATTTCGTGTTAACGGAAGGACGCGCACAATTGGTGGCTAAGGTTCGTGAAAACGCACAACAAGCCCTAGATGCCTACAAAACGGGTGTACAAATTACCAGTGTTAACCTACAAGATGCGCAACCGCCAGAGCAAGTTCAAGCAGCTTTTGCAGATGTGGTTAAAGCACGTGAAGATCGTCAGCGTTTAATCAGTGAAGCTGAAGCCTACGCAAACGATATTTTGCCCAAAGCTCGTGGTCAGGCTGCTCGCTTAACAGAAGAAGCCAATGCCTATCGTGAACAAGTCGTTTCACGCGCAGAAGGTGAGGCGAGCCGTTTTAATAGCATTTTAGCTCAGTATCAAAAAGCGCCTGAAGTCACACGCCAGCGTATGTATCTCGATACGGTTGAGCAAGTATTGGGTAGCAGTAGCAAAATTATGGTATCAGCTAAATCGAGTGGTCAAATGATGTATTTGCCGTTAGACAAATGGATGCAAGACGATAAGTCTGGTTTACCAGCGACACCTGCAATGAATGCATTGCCAGAAACGTCGGCATCGACGGGTGTTCGCACAGCGCCATCATTGCGCGATAACCTTCGTACTCGGGAGGCACGTTAATGAGTTTATTTAAAACGAGTTTTTCAACCATCGCCGGTGTGCTGGTGATTGGTGTCTCTATGTCGGTTTTCACCGTTAATGAATACGAAAAAGCATTGAAATTGCAATTAGGTCAAGTCATTGATGCGGAATATGAGCCTGGACTTCATTTCAAAGTTCCCTTTATCAACAACGTGGTTAAGTTTGATGGACGTATTCAAACACTCGATGCTGAACCAGAGCGTTATTTAACTTTCGAAAAGAAAAATCTGATTGTTGATTCATTCGTAAAATGGCGCATTGCTGACGTCAGTCAATTCTACACCTCGATGGGTGGAGATGTACGCCGTGCAAACCTACGTTTATCGCAAATTATCAAAGATGGCTTGCGTGCTGAAATTGCCGCACGTACTGTACAAGATGTGATTGCCGGTGATCGTAACCAAATGGTGCAATCCATTGAAGCGGCTGCCAAAGATCAAGCGAAAGATTTCGGTATTGAATTACTTGATATTCGCTTAAAACGTATTGATTTACCGAAAGAGGTCAGTGAGTCAGTCTATCGTCGTATGGAAGCGGAGCGTATTCGAGTTGCCAAAGACCTGCGCTCGCAGGGTTCTGAAGCAGCTGAACGTATTCGTGCTGATGCTGACCGTCAACGTACTGTTCTGTTAGCCGAGGCTTACAAAGAAGCTGAATCGCTTCGCGGTGACGGTGATGCTAAAGCAACCGACATTTACGCTGCAGCGCACAGTAAAAATGCAGATTTCTTTGCGTTTTATCGTTCACTGTCTGTCTATCGTGAAGCCTTCAAAGATAAACGCGATGTATTAATTTTAGATAGTGATGCAGAGTTCTTACGCTTCCTGCGTCAGCCTTCAGGCAAGTAAGTCGAAACAAGATTAGGATAAATAGGCGAATTTTATGTCGATGGATATGGGGCGCTGGTTAGTGCCGGATGGGATTGAGGATATTCTGCCAAACGAAGCAGAGCAAATCGAGTTTTGGCGCAGAGAGTTACTTGATGAATTCTCTCGCTGGGGTTACGAGTTGGTCATGACACCGATGGTCGAATTTACCCAGTCTTTGTTGACCGGCAAAGCGGTGGATTTGCAGCTGGATACCTGTCAATTGGTTGATCAGGTTTCCGGCAAAATGATGGGTGTTCGTGCTGACATGACACCACAGGTAGCTCGTATCGATGCGCACCGTTTGCACACGAAATTGCCATCGCGTCTTTGCTATGCGGGTGAAGTATTGCGCGCTCGCCCTAACGCGGTCAGCGGTTCTCGTAGTCCTATTCAAGTCGGTGCTGAATTGTTCGGTCATGGCGGTGTTCAAAGCGACATTGAAGTGATGGAGTTAATGCTGGCTACCAGTAGTCGTGTTGGCTTATCTGGCCTAACTCTAGCGCTTGGTCATGTAGGTATTTATCGTAGCCTATCTAATTTATTAGCATTCAGCGCTGAACAAGACAATCAAGCTCAGGCGATTTTACAACGTAAATCCTTGCCAGAATGGTCTGCTTGGTGTGAGTGTCTTAACCTATCACAAACCCAGTTAAAAGCGGCGTTAACACAACTACCTAAATTATGTGGTGATGCGACACAAGTGTTGCAGGATGCTGAAAGCCTGTTAGGCAAACTCGACAAGTCTATTGATGCGGCCTTAGCGCGTTTGAAACAAATTGTTCAACATCTCAATATGACCCATGATGGTCTGTCTATTCACTTGGATTTATCAGATTTGCGTGGCTTCCAATACCACACAGGTGTTGTTTTTGGTGTCATTGAACCCAAACGTCAACGTATGATTGCTTCTGGTGGACGTTATGACGATTCGGGGGCTGATTTTGGCGTGGCACGTCCTGCGACCGGTTTCAGTTTGGACTTGCGTCAACTCATGGATTTGGCGCTGCCAAGCAATCCGAAAAAACGCAAACGTATTTTGGCGCCTGCGGTAGCAGATTTAGCCTTGGTGGCTTTGATTCATCAATTACGACATGAAGGTCATAGTGTGGTAATTGGTTTTCCCGATGTCGATTGGGCAAGTCAAAAACAAACCTGTGACTTAGAATTAATGAAAGAAAAAGATCAGTGGACGGTGCGCTAAGGCGTCATCAACATGAGTGATAAACGAATGGCTGTAGGCAAAATGGCAAAAAAGAACTTAGTCGTGGTTGGCACGCAATGGGGCGATGAAGGCAAGGGCAAAATCGTCGATTTATTAACTGATCGTGTTGCTGCGGTTGTTCGTTTTCAGGGCGGACATAATGCAGGTCATACCTTGGTTATTGAAGGTAAAAAGACAGTCCTTCATCTCATTCCTTCAGGTATTTTACGAGACGAAGTCTTGTGTCTGATTGGTAATGGCGTGGTACTGGCACCCGATGCGTTGATTAAAGAAATGGATAATCTTGAAGCAGCCGGTGTTACCGTTGCATCACGCATGAAAGTGAGTAAAGCTTGTCCATTAATTCTCGATTATCACGTTGCCTTAGACAAAGCTCGTGAATTGGCTCGTGGTGCTCAAGCCATTGGTACCACAGGTCGTGGCATTGGCCCCGCTTATGAAGACAAAGCTGCTCGCCGTGGCTTGCGTGTTGGTGACTTAATCGACTTTGAAGCCTTTGAACATAAACTGCGTGAAGTCATGGACTATCACAATTTCACGCTAACTGCTTATTTCAAGCAACCGGCTGTGGATGTTGAAGCACAGTTAGTAAAATGCAAAGCTTACCGTGAACGTTTGTTGCCGATGCTGGCCGATATTCCACAACTCATCACCGAATTGAATGCCGCAGGTCAGAATGTGTTGTTTGAAGGTGCACAGGGTACATTACTGGATATTGACCAGGGTACTTATCCTTATGTTACCTCATCGAACACCACAGCTGGTGGTGCTGCGACAGGCACGGGTATCGGGCCTTGTGATTTAGATTATGTGTTGGGCATTACTAAGGCTTACGCAACGCGTGTTGGCGGTGGTCCATTCCCGACGGAATTAGACTACGATGCTGCGCAGGACAAGGGTGATCCGATTGGTAAACACTTGGGTACAGTCGGACGTGAGTTTGGAGCTACGACTGGTCGTCAACGCCGTTGTGGTTGGTTCGATGCAGTGGCTTTACGTCGTTCAGCACAGATTAACTCGCTAACGGGTATTTGCTTAACCAAGCTAGACGTTTTAGACGAGCTGGAATACATTGATGTCTGTATTGCTTACGAACTAGACGGTCAACGCATTGAAATGCCACCTTTGTCCGCTGAAGATTATCGACGCTGTCAACCTATTTATGAACGCTTGGCAGGTTGGCAAACCTCGACCTTAGGTGTTCAGCAATGGGATAAATTACCTGATAATGCAAAAACTTACATTCGTTATCTCGAAAAAATCGTCAATGTGCCTATTGATATGGTTTCAACGGGTCCTGATCGTGTAGAAACCCTAATCATGCGTGATCCTTTTGCTATTTAATTTTGCTCACTTGCTGTGGACTGGAAACTAGAAGATGTTATCTGTTATTCGTGAACGCTCAAAAGGTGTTGTTGCTTGGATCATTGTGGTGATTATTATTATCCCCTTTGCGCTATTTGGTTTGGACCAGTTCACCAGCGGTGATCGTATTGAAGTGGCTGCTAAGGTGAATGGCGAGCCCATTCAGGCGAATGAATTTGCGCGTGCGCTGGATAACGTGAAACGTCAGTACCAAGAAAGTTTTGGTGACATGTACACCAGTTTGGTACAAGAAGACAAATTGCGTCAGCAAGTGCTGGATGATTTGATTCAACGCAGTGCGCTCGATCAGCAAATGCAGAAAGAAGGTTTCGGCATGAGTGATGCGTTGCTTGCGCAGGTGATTCAGTCGCAACAGATGTTCCAAGACAAGGGCGTGTTTTCGGTGCAACGTTATGACGAAGTGCTGAAAAATAATGGCTTCACTAAAGAGCGTTTTGAGCAGGCGCAACGTCAGTTTATGTTGCGTAATCAATTGGAAGGCATGGTGACTGGTTCGGAGTTAATTGGTGCCAGTGAATTGAAAGCCTTAGCGGGTTTGGAAAGCCAAGAACGTGAAATCGGTTATTTGCGAGTTGATCATCGTCCTTTTTTAGCTAAGGTGTCGGTAAGCGAAGCAGAAATCAAAGACTACTACAATCAAAACCTAGCGCAGTTCAAAGCGCCAGAACAGGTCAGCGTTGATTATATTACCTTATCCGTTGAAGCCATTGCTAAAAGCATTAAGCCGACCGATGAGCAACTTCAAGCCTACTATAAAGATCATCCTGAAAAAATTCAGCTGCCTGAAAAGCGTAATGTGCGTCACATTTTAATTATGTCGCCGCAAGAAGCGGATGCGCAAACGGCTGAAGCCGCTAAAACTAAGATGGAAGGCTTATTAGCGCAAATCAAGCAGGGCGCTGACTTTGCTGAATTGGCTAAAAACAATTCGCAAGATCCGGGTAGCGCAAGCCGTGGTGGCGAGTTAGGATTTTTCCAACGTGGTGATATGGTTACCGAGTTTGAGGCAGCGGCTTTTGCTTTGGCAAAACCGGGTGATTTATCGGATGTTGTCAAAACCAGCTATGGCTACCATTTATTGCAGTTGGTTGCGGTAGAAGCCGCCAAAACCCCCAGTTTTGCCGAAGCGAAAGGATTGTTATCGACTGAGCTGAGTTATGAATTAGCTTTGAAAGATTACAACGCTAAATTAGAGCAGTTAAAAACCCTTACTTTTGAACAAGACGATACCCTTAAACCAGCGGCTGAAAAGCTTGGTTTAACGGTTCAAACCAGTCCATTCATGACGGCTGAAGGTGGTGAAGGTGTGTTTGCAGCACCACAGGTCATTGAAGCCAGTTTTTCACCCAAGGTCATTAAAGACAAGCTGAACAGTGCGGTGGTGGAAGTGCAAATGGGTGAATCCTTAGTATTGCGTGTGAATCAATATCAAGAAAGCCGCGACAAGCCCTTGGCAGAAGTGAGCAATGAAATTCGCTCGTTATTGCAACGCAAAGCGGCCTTTGCTCAAGCGGCAGATTTAGCTAAAACGCTGATGGTTGAAGCCAAAACAGCGGCTAAAACTCCAGAGAGTTTAGTGAAAGATGGCATTGAGTGGAAAGCGAGTCAGTGGATGACACGCAATTTTGATCAAGTGTTGCCGGAAATTTTAACGGCGGGCTTTAAAGCACCGAAACCGGCTAAAGATCAGGCTTCATGGGTTTCGCATCAATTATCAACCGGTGACACGGTACTGATTCGAGTTTCTGCAGTGCGTAATGACGACACCAAACTGAGTAAAGTCGCTGACGATTTAAAATCAGCCGCACAGCAAGTCTTTGCCGATGCTGAGTTGGAAGCCGTGAGCAAAACCATTAAAGACAAAGCTAACATAGAAGTATTGGTGAAGTAAATGGTTACGCAAACTCTTGCTACTAAAGGCGATATTCTGGAGCTCAAATCAAAGTTATACAAAGCAATGATGATCCAGACTTTCGCTTTTGCAGGTATTGTTATTGCAATCATGAAGTTTATGAATTAATCATCACGTTATCTACTAAAAAAGCCCCAAACCTTGTGTTTAGGGCTTTTTTTTTTGGTAAGCATCGGTAATAATGAAACCCATAAACAGTGATGAACTGTTTGATTAATTAAATTCACAAAGGATGATGTGACAATGAAAAACCAAAAAGGGTTTACCTTAGTTGAAATGGCTATTGTATTGGTCATTATTGGCTTACTGTTAGGTGGTGTACTGAAAGGTCAGGAGTTAATTGAAAACAGTAAAATCAAAAATGCCATTAATGACATTAAAGGTG
>CAZFLX010000007.1:0-91326 GCA_964519885.1 uncultured Francisella sp.
GTTATTTGGAATAGTGTGAAATCGGTATGATGCAGCGGAGTCGAATGGTTCAGTGGGGTGGTATATTGGGCGTATCAACCTTGTTGCTGGGTTGTCAGCATCAGGTTAGGGTAGATCGTTGGGTCGAAGTGCCTTGTCAGCCGCATGGCTTTTACATTGCTTTTAAGGGACAAAGCCTGGCCGATGTGGCCAAAACTTGCCAAGTCGATGAAGCACTGCTCATTCGCCACAACGCTTGGTTAACGACTCGTCAGCCATTTGCTGAAAATACGGTGGTATGGTTACGAGCCGATCCCAGTGCACCGTTGGTGGAAGCGGATTTAACCGTCGAGGGCATCGATAACAGCAAACCAGCTGGTTTTGCAGCTGAGAGTCTGACGCCGCTCGGCTTGCCTAGCCGAGTAGCACCAGCCAGACAGAGCGTTCCTCGGTCGTCAGTACGTTGAAAGTACGGATAGCAGCATCTGCCTGCATTTGCTCTAAACCTATGCCTTGAGCATTGAGCTGAGCTTGCAGTTTCATCCATGCAGGATTCCACTCAGGTTGTTGTGTTCGTCCAACAATAATGAGATCGGCAGGATGGGCGGCAATGAGCTGGCTGAAATCTGTTAAGGACAGGTCATTTGCATTGTTGGGTTGCCAATCAGCAACCAATTTTTGAGCACAGAGGGCGCAGGGTAGCGTTATCCATTCTTGTTCAAGTCGAATGCGATTAGCCTCATAAGCACGGACACGGTAACGAGAAACGTCCTGATATTCGACGAATTTCATAAAAAACCCTCTTTGTGATCATAAACTAGCGTCTAGGATATAGCCAAATTTGCCATAAATCGACTAAAATCACAATATTTTGCGCGATTCAGTGAAAGAACACTCAGGGCTTTTACTGGGCAATTAACCTTAACGAGACTGGACCATGATGCGACCTATTGTAAAATCGTCTAAATTATCGAATGTATGTTACGACATTCGCGGTCCAGTGATGGCTCACGCCCGCGAAATGGAAGAAGAAGGGCATCGCATCATCAAACTGAATATTGGCAATTTAGCGCCATTTGGGTTTGATGTGCCAGAGGAAATTCAACGCGATGTCATTCATAATTTACCGCAAGCAGCGGGCTACACTGAATCGAAAGGGCTGTTCTCTGCCCGCAAAGCCATTGTGCATTATGCGCAAGAAAAGGGCATCAAAGGGGTGGACTTAGACGATATTTATGTCGGCAATGGCGCTTCAGAACTGATTGTGATGTCTTTGCAAGGCTTATTGAATAATGGCGATGAAGTACTGGTTCCCAGTCCCGACTATCCCTTGTGGACAGCAGCTGTAAGCTTATCAGGTGGTACGCCGCGTCACTATATTTGTGACGAAGGTTCAGGCTGGATGCCAGACATTGAGGATATTCGTAGCAAAATTACCGATAAAACACGTGCTTTAGTCATCATTAATCCCAATAACCCGACGGGTGCTTTGTACCCAGACGATATCTTGAAGTCTTTAATTCAAGTGGCGCGTGAACATCAATTGATTATTTTTGCCGACGAAATTTATGACAAGATGCTTTACGATGGTCGAACGCATACCTCAATCGCTTCGCTTGCGGATGATGTGCTGTTTGTCACCCTCAACGGTTTATCTAAAAACTACCGTGCCTGTGGCTATCGTGCAGGTTGGATGATTGTTTCGGGTGAAAAACGTCATGCTAAAGATTATATTGACGGCTTGAATATTCTTGCTTCGATGCGCTTATGTTCAAATGTGCCAGGGCAGTTCGCCATTCAAACCGCCTTGGGTGGTTACCAAAGTATTTATGATTTAGTGGGCGAAGGCGGACGGCTACGTCGTCAACGGGATATGGCTTATGACATGCTCACCAGCATCCCAGGTATTACCACGGTTAAAGCCGATGCTACTCTATATATGTTTCCTAAGTTAGACCCCAAGGTTTACCCCATTGTGGATGACCAAGCCTTTGCACTGGACTTATTAAAAGAAGAAAAAGTGCTGATTGTGCAGGGTACAGGGTTTAACTGGATTCGTCCCGATCATTTCCGTATGGTATTCTTACCCAATGGCGATGATTTGCAAGACGCGATGAAACGCATGGAGCGTTTCTTTCATAATTATCGAAAGCGTTTCGGTACGCTTTAACGCATGCTCCCTCATTTAGTGATAGGAATAACAAGTTCAATGACTTCTGTAAGACTCGGTATTATTGGTTTAGGTACGGTTGGTTGCGGTACACTGAGTATTTTGCGCGATAACGCTAGTTTGTTAGCACAGCGTACAGGCTGTAGCCTTAGTGTTACGACAGCTGCGGTTCGTGATTTATCTCGCACTCGTGGTTGTGATACCCAAGGCATTCGACTGGTAGATACACCTTTAACGGTTGCCACTGCCGATGATGTCGATGTGGTGGTTGAGTTGATGGGCGGTACGGGGCTGGCAGTGGATGTGGTTCGTGCTGCGATTGAAGCAGGGAAACACGTCATTACTGCCAATAAAGCCTTATTGGCTGAACATGGTAATGAGTTATTAGCCTTAGCCGAGCAAAAAGGCGTAATGGTGGCTTTTGAGGCTTCAGTAGCAGGTGGTATTCCCGTTATTAAAGCGCTGAAGGAAGGGCTGGCGGGTAACGCCATCAATTGGGTTGCTGGTATTATTAATGGTACGTGTAACTATATGCTGACCGAAATGGCTAAGCCTGGTAATGACTTCGCGCCTGTATTAAAAGAAGCACAGCGCTTGGGCTATGCCGAAGCTGAACCCAGTTTTGACATTGATGGTATTGATGCTTCGCACAAGTTGGCGATTTTAGCTTCGGTTGCTTTTGGTGTGCCTTTGTCGCGTCAAGGTATGCTGATTGAAGGTATTACCATGGTCACAGCGGATGATATCGCTTGGGCGGATGATCTAGGCTACAAGATTAAATCGCTAGGTATTGCGCGTCGTCGTGAGTCGGGCATTGAATTGCGTGTGCAGTCGGCGTTAGTCCCCAAAAGCAAACTCTTAGCCAACGTCGATGATGTGATGAATGCGGTGATGGTAAATGGCAATGCTGTTGGCACGACTTTGTATTCGGGTGCTGGTGCGGGTGGTTTACCAACAGGTTCAGCTGTTGTTGCAGATATTGTCGATGTCTGTATTGCTATACGTTCGGGTCAAGTGCCGCGCCCAGCCTTAGGTGTGCCGATGAAAGACTTGTCGCCTTTACCCATCTTGCCTTCGTCTGAGATTCAAACGGCTTATTATCTGCGTTTAAACGTTACCGATGCGCCTGGCGTATTGGCGAAGATTTCTGCCGTATTAGCGCATGAAGGTATTAGCATTGAAGAAATGCGTCAGCAACCTGACACGGCTAAAGCAGCAGCGACGCTGGTACTGTTAACGAATGTGGTGCAGGAGGCAGCTTTTATGAAAGCCTTAGCTCAGTTGTCGGCATTGAGCGATTTGAAAGCGCCAGTTGCTTGGTTGCGTGTTGAACACTTAGCCTGATTTTAGATTTACAGATTTTAATTTTATTGGATATGAGCATTATGAACGCTTTTGGACATCGTTACACTGGATTGATTGACCGTTACCGTGATCGTTTACCCGTCACTGAATCGACGCCTATTATTAGCTTAGGTGAAGGGAATACGCCGCTAATCAAATTGCATAATCTACCGAAAATCTTGAAAAAAGATGTCGATATTTATGTTAAGTACGAAGGCTTAAACCCGACTGGCTCATTCAAAGACCGTGGTATGACCATGGCCGTGACTAAAGCGGTAGAGGCGGGTTCTAAAGCGATTATTTGTGCTTCGACGGGTAATACCTCTGCGGCGGCGGCGGCCTATGCTGCGCGTGCAGGTATTACTGCGTTCGTACTGATTCCCGACGGTAAAATTGCCATGGGTAAATTGGCTCAAGCGATGATGTATGGTGCGATTACCATTCAAATTAAAGGTAACTTTGATGATGGTATGCGTTTGGTGAAAGAAGTGGCTGACAAAGCGCCAGTGACCATCGTTAACTCGATTAATCCTTACCGTTTACAAGGTCAAAAAACAGCGGCTTTTGAAATCATCGAAGAGTTAGGTCGTGCGCCAGACTACCATTGTTTGCCAGTGGGTAACGCAGGCAACATCACTGCTCACTGGATGGGCTATTGCGAATCTTCAGCAACCGATGTGACCAAAGTCACTGAATCTTGTGCTTTCTGTGAAGGTCACTGTAAGTATGCCGGTAGCATTGTTGGCAATCGTCCAAAAATGATTGGTTATCAAGCAGCGGGCTCAGCACCTTTTATTCGTGGTGGTATGGTCGATGATCCTGAAACGATTGCAACGGCGATTCGTATTGGTCACCCACAAAGCTGGGACAGAGCATGGAAAGTGATGCAGGAGTCGGGCGGTTGGTTCGATGAGTGTACCGACGAAGATATTTTAGTGGCGCAAAAAATGTTGGCTCAGTATGAAGGTGTGTTCTGTGAGCCTGCTTCAGCGGCTTCGTTTGCGGGTGCGATGAAAGACATTCAGTCGGGTAAAATCGCTGAAGGTAGCACCATTGTGTTAACGCTAACGGGTAATGGTATGAAAGACCCTGATACGGCGATTGCACAATGTACGGGTAAATCGGTGATGGTACAAATCCCAGCTGAGTTGGAAGCGGTTCGTACCGCCATTCTTAACAACATGGTTCAATAAGTCAGTATGAAGGGTAAGGTAATATTACCCCCAGCGATTCAACAACAGGCAGCCTTTTGGCTGCCTGTTTGCCCTGTACATTTAATTGCCGATCGAGATACTTTGGTATTGGCACCCACGTCGGGATTAGGGTTGAGTTTGACTGAGGCGGAAGGTTTAGTTACCTCATTTAATTGTCATTTTACTGAAGATGGCTATTATCTGTATGCTCAGTCAGAAACCGCATGGTTTTTAGGATCGTCACATCAATGGAAGCTCAATTTTCCAAGTTTGTCTGATGCTGAGTCGATGAATTGTCGAGATGCTTGGCAAAAAGGAAAGGACGCAGGGCAGTGGCGCAAGCTATTAAATGAAGTACAAATGCTCTGGTTTGCCGACAGGGTGAATGTGCAGCGCGAGCAACAAGGCTATTTACCGATTAATGGTTTATGGGTGATGCAACAAAAAAGGTGGTGGCAGAAATGGTTCGGATAATGATGGTGCTCTTATTCAGTTCCTTTGCTTGGAGTGCGCAAGCAAAGGATTATTTTGGTATTACCATGGCGGTGGATACAGCCAAAACGGTATGTCAAAAAGCGGATAGGGTGTTTGCTGACTGTGAAGTTACGCCAGAAGGCGATGCCATTATTCAAGGTAATGGCTTGCTGCGTTTGTTGAATCCGGTGATTCAACAAGCCCGTGTTAGCTTTGCTCAAGATGGCAAAGCAGAGGTGCTGACGGTTCTGACACGTCCTTTGTCCGATAAATCGATTGAAAAGCTCATTAAACATTTACGTGAAGACTACGATTTAACCAACTTAACAACCTTATCTGCTGAAAATTTAACGGATATTCGAGGTTTACGCTGGGACATTCAGTCACTGTGTACCATGAATATGCCGTGTAATTTTCAGGTAAAAATTACCAGCCAATCGAAATAGATTAGCTTCGGCATTTCCTTAATCGATTGAATTGAATGGTTGAACTATCCATGCTTGTGCAACAATTCAACCGAATTATTTAGGGTAAAAGCCTCAACTTGGCGGTGCGCATAAAGGCTTCATAAGTGAGTGGTTTGCCAATTTGAGCATCGGCTTCGTTGGCGACCACCTGAGCCCAAGCATTATTAGTCGTTGGATCATAAACTAACTTATACAAATGCGTCGGAACCCAGACGCGATTATTGCCAAGAATTTGCATTTTATCGATAGAAGTGTAGAGTGCGCCCGTGTAAACATAGACATCTCCTATGGCAACACTAACGTAATTTTTGACTTCTTGTTCTACCTTAGACCAAACCTGTTTGTGGAAGCGTGGGGGTTGTGCGACCACATTGGTTAGCGCATAGGTTTGCGCATTAGCATTTTGATGTCCAAAGGTGCTTAACAGAGCTAACCTTCCTTTGTCCATGTTGGCACCATTCCAGTCTGTCAATTCAGCCGTTTCCCCTTTTTCAATACGGGGGTCAGCAAAATAGGCTTGACCGCTAGACTCACCTTTAGTTTGCATCATGGCAGCATTTAATTTTTCGACGACGACTAAGGGTGTTTTGGTACGTTTTGAATAAACCACTGCGAAGGTATCAGAACACAGTTGAGAGGTGTTTAAGGCTTGAGAATAGTTGTCTAACACAAGTTTAGGATTGTTTTCTGGGAAAAAACTTGTGCACTTTTCGAAGTTCAAGACTTGTTGCTGACCTGAATAATCTGCTTTACTCCAAGCCACAGAGCTTGTAAATAAGCTTGTTGACAATAAACTGGCTATCACTAAGTATTTGGACATCTGTCGTTGTTCCTTCATTTTCATGGAAGGATTATGTTACACCAAAATAGGTGATTAAACCCTTATTGATGTTCGATTATCTGATTGTTTCATTTTTTTCTTATCGATTTTTTCACTTAAGAAGACCATTAAAATTCATTGAGTAATTGCTTGTACGTAGAATGGCTATTGAGTAATATGATTGTTGAGCTTCAATACATACTGTTCAATAAAACTATCTAGGAGAAACTCATGGAGAATAACCACGCAGGTAAGTGTCCTGTCATGCATGGTGGCAACACGTCAATGGGTTCAGACAGCATGAACTTTTTTTGGCCAAACGCCCTAAATTTAGACATACTGCATCAGCACGACAGTAAAGTGAATCCTTTAGCTAACTTCAATTATCAAGAAGCGGTTAAAGGACTGGACTTTGATGCGTTGAAAAAAGACATGATTGAGCTAATGACGCAAAGTCAAGACTGGTGGCCAGCGGACTGGGGTCACTACGGTGGCTTAATGATTCGTTTGACTTGGCATGCGGCGGGGTCTTATCGTACTGCCGACGGTCGTGGTGGTGCGGGTACAGGCAATCAGCGTTTTGCTCCACTAAACTCATGGCCAGATAATGCTAACTTAGATAAAGCACGCCGTTTACTTTGGCCGATCAAGAAAAAATACGGTAACAAGCTCAGCTGGGCAGACTTATTAGCTTTAGCGGGCACCATTGCTTACGAAAGCATGGGTTTGAAAACGTTTGGCTTCGGTTTTGGTCGTGCCGACATTTGGCAACCTGAAAAAGATACCTACTGGGGTGCTGAGAAAGAATGGTTAGCCCCTTCAGATGAACGTTATGAAAATGTTGACGATCCTTCGACCATGGAAAACCCGCTCGCTGCGGTTCAAATGGGTCTTATTTATGTCAACCCAGAAGGCGTTAATGGCAAACCCGATCCACTGAAAACCGCTTTACAAGTGCGTGAAACATTTGCGCGTATGGCAATGAACGATGAAGAAACCGTTGCCTTGACAGCAGGGGGGCATACTGTGGGTAAATGTCACGGTAATGGTCGTGCCGAAAATCTAGGTCCCGATCCTGAAAGTGCTGATGTGCATGAACAGGGTTTAGGTTGGATGAATCACAAAACCCGTGGCGTGGGTCGAAATACCGTCACATCGGGTATTGAAGGTGCATGGACGACACATCCGACACGTTGGGATAATGGTTATTTTTATTTGCTCTTCACTTATGATTGGGAACTCAAAAAATCACCGGCTGGTGCATGGCAATGGGAGCCTATCAACATTAAGGAAGAAGATAAACCCGTTGATGTAGAAGATCCAAGCAAACGCTATAACCCAATCATGACTGATGCCGACATGGCGATGATTAAAGATCCAATTTATCTTGAAATTTCAAAGAAATTCTATGAAAATCCAGACTATTTCTCAGAAGTCTTTGCGCGTGCTTGGTTCAAATTAACCCACCGTGACATGGGACCTAAATGTCGTTATATTGGTCCTTGGGTGCCGAATGAAGATTTAATTTGGCAAGATCCGATTCCGACTGGCAAAAAAGATTATGATGTAAATGCTGTTAAAGCCAGTATTGCAGCCTCTGGTCTATCCGTTGCTGATATGGTGTCAACGGCTTGGGATAGTGCGAGAACCTTCCGCGGTTCAGACCTTCGCGGTGGAGCCAATGGCGGACGGATTCGTTTAGCACCTCAGAAAGATTGGGTGGGTAATGAACCTGAACGCTTACAGCGTGTGTTAAGCAAGCTGGGGCCTATTGCAGCACAACACGGCATTAGCATCGCAGATACCATTGTGTTAGCAGGTAATGTGGGAATTGAACAAGCAGCCAAAGCTGCTGGTGTTAATGTAACGGTTCCTTTCATGCCAGGTCGTGGTGATGCCAGCCAAGAAATGACTGACGCAGAATCATTTGCGCCCTTAGAGCCTATCCACGACGGCTATCGTAACTGGGTGAAAAAAGATTATGTGGTTAAACCTGAAGAGTTGATGCTAGATCGCACTCAATTGATGGGATTAACGGCTCATGAAATGACTTGCTTGGTAGGCGGCATGCGTGTGTTAGGCACCAATCATGGTGGCAGCGCACATGGCGTATTCACCCAACAAGTTGGTGCGCTCACAAACGACTTCTTTGTTACCTTAACGGACATGAATTATCGTTGGGATCCAGCTAGCAAACATCATTACAACATTGTTGATCGTAAAACGGGCGAAACCAAATATACCGCTACACGTGTGGATTTGGTGTTTGGTTCTAACTCAATTTTACGTGCCTATGCTGAAGTCTATGCGCAAGACGATAACAAAGAAAAATTTGTTAACGATTTTGTGAAAGCATGGACAAAAGTGATGAACGCAGATCGCTTTGATGCCTGATGCATTATATATTTGATTGTCTATTTGAAATCCCCAGTCTAGACTGGGGATTTTTTTGTTACTGACCCATTACAAAGAGTCAAAAAAGCAAGCAGCTATTTCTGTGTTAATTTTGATAACGGCGAATAAAGGCATCAGCCTGTTCAACAATTAGCGGTTTACTGTAATAATAACCTTGTATGGCATGACATCCTGCTGCAACTAAAAAGTCTTTTTGAGCTTCTGTTTCAACCCCTTCTGCAATGGTGTGAATATCAAAACTTTCTGCAAGTCCAATAATCGCATGGACAATAGCAGCATCTTCAGCATCATCAGGCAAGTCTTTAACAAAAGACTGATCAATTTTTAATGTTGTCACAGGCAAGCGTTTCAAATAAGCTAGCGAGGAATAACCCGTGCCAAAATCGTCAATCGATAGACCAATGCCTAATTCACGAATCTGATGCAATAACGGAATAACCAAATCAGGATTGGTCATCACTTCAGACTCAGTTACCTCTAATTCAAGCCATTCTGCTTTAGCACCTGTTTCAAACAACAGGTTTTTCAAATAATCAATAAAGTCGGGTTGTTGAAGCTGCTTTAAGGCTAAATTCATCGACAAAACGCCTGTATCTAAGCCCATATTACGCCAACTAACCCATTGTTTAACAGCGGTCTGCATTACCTGTCGGTCAATGTCGACGATCATTCCTGTTTCGATAGCCAGTGGAATGAATCGAGCTGGAGATATAATATGACCCTGATGATCTTGCATACGCACTAAAGCTTCAAAACCAATTAAACGTTGCGTAAAACCGTTAATTTTGGGTTGATAAACCACCTTAAACGCTTCATGAGCAAGCGCCATACGAATTTCAGACTCCAACTCGACCCGTTCTAACGCTCGATGAGTCATTTCGCAGGTATAAAACTGATAGCCGTTACGTCCCAATTCTTTCGCCCGATACATCGCTGAGTCGGCGTTACGCAGTAGTTCCTCTGGCGTTTTTGCATCATCGGGATATAAACTGATACCAATACTACATGAAATGTAGAGTGTTTTATCATTTAAAATTAAGGGCTGTTTAAGCCGATGGTTTAAGGTGTTAGCGATATCACTAATTTCATCAAGATTAGTAATGTCTTCAATTAAAATGCAAAACTCATCACCGCCCATGCGCACAATCGTATCAATGGGTCGCAAGTGTTTTTTGAAAATATGCGCCACTTCAATGAGGAGTAAATCGCCCATTTCATGACCGTAAGAATCATTTACTTCTTTGAAGTGATCCAAATCAATAAACATCACCGCCACATGATGCGCGCTTTGCTGAGATCGTCCAAAAGATTGATTGAGTCGATCAACTAAAATAGCACGGTTGGGCAATTTGGTTAAATTATCGTGAGTTGCTTGATAGGATAGTTCTTGAATTTGCTTTTTAAGTGATTGAATCATTACTTCAAATGCCCTGCCTAATATCGAGACTTCGTCACTTCCTGTAAAGGTGGGCAATTTGACTTGAAGACTTCCTTGCGTGATGGCCTGCGCAGCAACTGCCAACTGACTGAGTTGAGATACCATGCCTTTAACCAATAATAAGGCAATAAGACCGCCTACCAAAATGGCCACTAATGCATAACCGAAGGTATTAAACATCAGGCGTTGTGACTCGTGTTGAATCAGGGTAGTATTGGATAAGATGCGCACGTAACCAACAGCCGAATCATCAATTTTGATGGCAACCAGGCTATCTAGCAGTCCATCGTCATGCCAATACTGAATGCTATGCTTCATTTGAGCCGCATCTTTGGAGAAAAGTTGCGCTTGCCAGTGTTGACTAAACTCATCACTAAGTTGCTTACCAAAATAACGATCGGGAAAAGCCGCCTTAACTTGTTTGTGATGATCGACAATAAACACCATTTCAACATCACTTAAGGTGGCTGCGTTGTTAACCAATTCTCTTAGGCTGTTCAAATCATTGTTTAATAGTGGCGTTAATGCATTGTTGGCAATCACTTTTGTTAAATCGTAGGCTTGTTGCGATAATTGCTGTTTCAATAGCTCTTGTTGTTTGTGCAGTACGTCTACAACCATTAAGCCCATTAATAGACTGAGTGTTACCATTACGCCTAAAATTAATCGGGTATTGATACTCATAATCATAAGGTTACTCCAATCCCGACGCACGATAGTCAGATATGAAGTTGACCACAGACTGATAGTCTGAGTCTTTTGCGGGTAAAAAACCTTCACAAGCAGTGGGTGATAATAATTGCTTGCCTGCTTCGGTTTGATTTAAGTGAACGAGTAGTGCCGTGACCGAGTTGACAACGGATTCACCAATGTCTTTGCGTGCAACCCAAGCATTATTCACTAGGGAAGGCGTTTCCCACAGTGTAACCAATTCTTTGGCGGCTTCAGGAAACTCTTGCTGCCAAGCTGCATAGGCAACCGGCCAGGTGGCAGCAAAATCTGTGTCTTTATTGTAAACATTCATGATGGCAGAGAATTGCGAGGTTACATATTTGGCCTTCATTTCTTTATCGACATTAACACCATGCTGAAGTAAATAATATTTGGGCATCATGGTGGCAGCTAAGGCTGTTTTAGCGGTAAAGGCGATTGAGCGATATTTTAGTTGTTGATGAGCGGTAATATTGCTGTCTTTACGTGCAATGATGACACCCTTGAATACACTATTGGGAGCCATGCGTGCCGTGACGCGATACCCCGACTCTAAACTATTAATGGTTTGATAAGGGTTGGGTAGGGCAAAATCGTAATAGCCGTCTTTTAGTTTTTGTTCGTAGCTGGCGTAATCCGAGGCGGTTTCAAGGGTGAAGTTTGTATCCGGAATGTTTTCTTCAAGATAAGCCAAAATAGGGGCATAGGCGGTGTAGAGTTTTTGTGTATTTAAGTAAGGATGAATGCCGACAATGTAATGGGCTTTTTGGTGTTCAGATGCGGTGGGTTGATAAGCAGGCCTAGGCGATGACTGATCACAAGCAGTCAATAGCATCAGTAGGATGCTAAATGTAGTCCAGAATAACCCTTGCTTCATCATAGTGCTACTCAATTATCATTATAGACACCATTCAACGGCGGGATTGCAGGTTTTACCCGCATTAGCAAGTTGGGTGTTTAAGGGTAGTAAGTGATCGGATAGTCTAGTGTGTTGACTAGCTAAACCTTTACGCTCAAATACGAGCATGTATTCGAGGACCGCTTTAACATAATCACGCGTTTCTTTAAACGGAATCAATTCAATCCATTGTTCGGTGGGTAGCGTGGGTTGTTGTTTCAGCCATTGACGCACTCTAAAGCTACCAGCGTTGTAAGAGGCTGTTGCTAAGACAAGGTTGCCGTTAAATTCTTTTTTAAGTTGTCCCAATAGCTTGGTGCCTAACTGAACATTGAGTTCTGGTTGATAGACATCTTTTAATTGTTGAATAGGAGCTAAGGCTTGAGCCGTTTTAGGCATTAATTGCATTAACCCCATTGCCCCCACGCTAGATTTGACGTCGTGGGCATAAGCACTTTCACGACGCATAATACCGTAAGCCCAGGCTAAATCGATGTTATGTTGTTCAGCATTAGGTTTAACAATATCCTGGTATGGGGTGGCAAATCTAAGGGTGGTGTAGTTCCAATGTTCGGGTTTTCCCAGAGAAAGTACCGCAAACGAGTGCCAACCCATCGATTGCGCCAACTGAGCATAGCCTGGCACGGCATCAGCACTGACTTTTTGATTATTGCGCGCGTAAACCCATTCGCGCCATGCCACGTCTTTTAGACCCGCCTCATAGAGTGCTTGAATGCGTTTACCTAAAGCTGATTGATGCGCTTGTGAAAGCTGTTCTGCACTCACCTGCAGGGTATTCAGTTGATAAGGTTTGCCCAATTGGTCAGCCGCCATGAAACCATAATAACTGCGTTGATTGGCTAGCTTCTCCCACAAGGGTTGAGCTAAGGCTGCTTGGTTGGTTTGCATAAAGGCTTTTGCACGCCAATAAGTCCAAGCTTCTTGAGGCATTTCGACAGGAAGTTGATGGGTTAAGCGAATCATCGATTCCCAATCTGAATCTCGTAAAGCTTGTTGCAATAATGGCACTAAGGTTGATTCTTCATGCACACTGGCATCAATTTTAGCCAGCCAGGTCAATTTTTGATCTGGCTGTTGTTTTGCCATCTGCATATAAAGCTGTTTTTCAACCTTTGCTTTGTCGCTAGTGGTGAACTGAAACACCGACTGAGCGTCTTTCCACACATTCATAGCTAATTCAATGTTCTGTTTATGTTTTTGCTGAATGAGCCAAATGAAAGCCTGAGCATCTTTATATCGTTGACTAAATACCGATTGATTCATTAATTGCTGTGCACTGGTAGCTAAATCCGATGAGAGCAAATTAATCATGACTTGGTTGTCGTTTTTCAGCGCATTGGGCAAATCATTGATTTTGCGCTTGGCTTCGTCGATTCGCCCGTTATCATATAGCTGGTTGAGTTTTGTTTGCCATTGGCTTTCTGAAAGCATTTGGCTCGATTCGAGTTTCTGAAATAAGGCGGTGCAACTGCTAGAAGCTTTTTGCTCGCTTAACCAGCGTGTAGATGCTTCAGCAAGCCAAGCGTTATTGTCTAAGAAACCGGTTGCATATTGTGCAGACAGCACAGCACAGCGCGCAGAACCTTGAGCGAATTGATCTTGATAACTGATTAAATGAAGCCAGTCTTGTCGTGACTCCAGCTGCTCGGACAAACGTTGACTGAGTTGATTCGCCCAGCCAGTGTCACCATAATTTTGTAGGTATTGCGTTATGGGTTGCGTGTAGCTGACATCCGTTACCACTGATTTTAACCATTGGTAATGAGCAAAGGCTGCAAGCGGCGTTGAATCAAATTCACTAGCCATGCCTTGTGCTTGCTTAGGATTGTTGACCGCAATGCGTTCAATTTCCATCAATCGTTCACCCTGTGCGCTGAGTAATCGGCTAGGGGGCTGAACATGAATGCGGTGTTTTTTATTGGATGACGAAACTGGCGAAGACTTATTTTTTTCAGACTGAGTGGCAGCCCATACCACAGTTTGGCTTGCGGTTAATGCACTAACCACGAGTAAGGTGATGAGGGTGTGCGGGTAGTCGATTTTCATGACAAGTCGCCTTTTCGCTAGATATTTATTGATTAATCTCATTATAGTTAATTTCAATCAAATGTGTTTTGGTGTTTAAACAATTTGATGAAAAAACGGACAAATAAGTGGTAATTGTTACGCATTTATTATGCTTTGGTTACGTAATTTTAGTAAGTATCTTTTGTAAAATTACACCATAATGTTAGAATAAAGAGGTTTAGCCTTTTTTGACTAAATCCACTCAGCGCAGATGCTGCACTAAGTAACGAACAACATTAATATTGATGAACATGAGAGGTATCCTTTCCATGAAGAAAGATGAAGCACCTGTAATGCAAGGTCGTCGCCGGTTGTTAGCCGGAAGCGTTGCCACGGCATTTGCTTATTTTACCGGTCTAGAGTCGGCAATTGCCGCCCAAGAAAACAGCAAGCCTGTGCATATTGCCATTGTGGGAAGCGGTTCTGCTGGTATCAGTATTGCCAATCGTTTAGCTAAAGCTTTACCCAACGCCAAGCTAACCATTATCGATAAAAAAGCTGAGCATTATTACTGGCCAGGATTAACCCTTGTTGCAACGGGTTTGTGGCCAAAACAAGATGTGCTTCCGGGTAAAAACGCCGACTTCTTACCTTCTGGTGCAAACATCAATCTAGTGAAGGAAATGGTGGTTAGTTACAATCCCGAGCAGAATGAAGTCACTACCGACGCAGGTCAAACGATTAAATATGACTTTTTAGTCGTTACTAGCGGTATCGAATATAACTACGAAGCCATTGAAGGTATGGATGTTAATGCCATTGGTAGTCACGGATTAACCAGTGTTTACCATAGCCCAGACATGGCTGAGAAATCCTGGCAAGCGATTAGTGAATACACGAAAAAAGGCGGTAACGGTATTTTTACCTTACCCGCTACGCCCATTCGTTGTGCGGGTGCGCCACTAAAAATGACCTTCCTAACGCTAGACCAGCTTAAGCGCAACGGTGGTTTTGATAAAGCACAAATGAATTTCTACTCATCGACTGGTGGTGTATTCGGTTTACCTTGGTTTAACGATTTTGTCATCAATCGTTTCAAAGAAAACAACATGGACGTGAAGTTCAAAACCCAACTTAAAGCCGTTGATGTAACAAAACGTGAAGCAACCTTTACTACTGCAGATGGCACTGAGTTGAAAACCGCTTATGATTTACTGCATGTTGTGCCACCGATGCGTGCGCCCAAATCGGTTCGTGAATCTGACTTGTCTTGGAAAGAGGGTGGATTCGCTGGTGGTGGTTGGTTAGCTGTAGATAAAAACACGCTGCAACATGTTAAATACGACAATGTATTTGGTTGTGGTGACGTGAATGGTACGCCACTAGGTAAAACCGCAGCGACTGTCAAAATGAGTGTGCCGATTGTTGTTGCTAACCTGTTAGACACCATTGCTGGAAAAGAGCCGAGCGCGAAGTTTAATGGTTACACTTCTTGTCCGTTAATCACGCAAATTGGTTCAGCTATGTTGATCGAGTTTGATTATGACAAAAATCTTATCCCGACTTTCAGTTTCATTAATCCACAACAAGAATCTTGGTTTGCATGGATTATGAAAGAACAAATGCTTAAGCCTGCCTATTTGGGTATGCTTAAAGGCAAAGTGTAACAAGGGAGAAAATACATGTCTGCTTATGAAATCAGTTTAGCGGTCGTCACGCTACTTGGCTTTTTGGAACTTCATTTAACCACTGTTTTAGTGGTGGTGGGTGCGTTGGTGTTGCTTTACGCTATGTTATTGGCAAAGGGTAAAGGTCTTGTTAATGCTAAAGCTTTTATGAACAGTATTATTATCGGCATTGCTGCTTGGGTATTGTTCATTCTGGTATTACCAAGTGCGACCATGTCGTCTTTGGCTCAAGTCACCTACTGGGTAGATTGGTTATTCTTAACCATGATTGCTGCAGGTTTTGCTTTTGTATTAACCTTATTGGTGTATCCGGTACTGGCTATTCAACAAGCTAAAAAGTAATCTTTTGGTTAACACCCCTACAAAAAAAGACAAGCGATGCTTGTCTTTTTTTACTGATTACTTTAACAGGCGGGGTTTAGGCTACCAAAACACTGGGTTTGCCAAACAGATAGCCCTGAAATTTTTGATAACCCATATCCATTAATTTTTGTTGCTGTTGCTGGGTTTCGACACCTTCAACCATCGCTGTAACGCCGATATCCTTAGAGAGTTTAATCACATAGTCTAGGATAGATAGCGAGCGCTTGTCATGGAAGTTCAAAAAAGACTTATCTACCTTAATCTTCTGTACGTTCAATTTTTGCAGTTTTTGAATGCCTGAATAGCCGATACCAAAATCGTCTAACGCAACATCTATGCCTATCTCGTTGAGATGATCCACCAACCAACGTAGTGAAGACATATCAACAACTGAAATAGTTTCGGTTAATTCAACGCCAATTAAAGCAGGATTGATTTTTTCTCGGTAAATTGCTTTTTCAAGCGAAAGGGAAAAACGCCCATTTTTCTGAACTTGTTTGCCAGAAATATTGAAATAATATTTATGTTTGGGCTGTTTACTGTTCATGGGGCGAACATCTGAAATCACTTTATTAAGCACCCAATCACCCAGTTCATTCATAATGCCGTAATCTTCAGCCACCGAAATAAATTCATCTGCTCTAACGCTAGACCAACGGGTTAATGCTTCGTAGCTAACGGTGCTTACGCTGCCGTTACTCAATACTTCTACCTGAGGCTGATAAACCATCGAAAAGTCTTTAAACGAGTTTTTCATGCTCGATTTCATATCACGCAACATTTTGATTCTTTCTGACATAGGCTCAGCTTCTTAAAGTGTGGTTATGCTATTTCTTCCCTTTTGTTTTGACAGATGCATTGCCTGCAGCGCTCGCTGTTGCAATGTCTCTTCTGTATCTTCAGGTAAAGCATAAGTTATGCCAAAAGAAGCGGTTATATTGCCAATTTCTTGTTTGGTTGCTCTAAGCAATATTTTAGAATAAACCAGTGCCTGGCGTGATTTTTCCACCAAGCCGTCAACGATACTAGGTGATTGATTGGTAAACAATATCGCAAAGGATTTTCCGCTAAAACGTGCAATATAAGCTTGAGTTTCCAGCGTATGTTTGAGTTTTTGAGAGATATAGCGCAACACGGCATCGCCAACATGAAAACCATAGTTTTCATTTAAGTCTGAAAAATGGTCTACGTCTGCAATGATCAATCCCAAACTTTCAATGGAGGTGTTTTTTAGCAATTTTTTTAGCAGCTCTTCAAAGGCTAGGCGAGAATGCAAACCGGTGAGCGGGTCGTAGGTGACCATGTTTTGAAGTTCGCTCATTTTTTGTTTAATGTCGGTTAGCTGTGTTTGTGCTTCCGATAAACTTTGTTGCAATTGATAGTTAGACACCGATAAGGTCATGGCTTCTTTTTTGAGTTTACCTGCAATACTGTACAGCTCAGTTTGATTAATATGATCAGCATCCAAGCGATCGACTTGCTGTTCAATAATATTGCCTGACACTTGAGTGACCGAAAGGAATTTTCCTGAACCGTCTTGAATGCCTTCGGTGATTTCATCCAGTAAGGCAATGTTTTCTAGGCAGGATTCGCCAATGTGCTTGTGATAGAGTTGGCTGAGCCCATATTCAAGATTCTTGCCTTTTTCGAGTGCAAGCAACTCATCTGCCAAGGGGCCGTTAAAGCCATTCATGGCGGCCTGATAAAACACAGCATAGGAGAGGGGCGTAAACTTAACCTTAGAATCGCGTATAGCGGCACAAACAATTGCGTGCAGTTGTTCACATTGTTCATCTTGATAAGGATATCGGTTTGCCGAAATCATGCCGTTGAGCTCGCTAATGTAAGTTAATGAATAAGTATTTTAGATGCTTAAAACAGCTCAACATTCAATCATTTGGTTCAATAATATAACTTATTTCGATAATATTCAAGTCGATTTATTCCATTAAAGTGCGATAATTGTGGCATGAGTGTATAAAAAATTGATAGTTATGTTAAGATGAAATCTTGAAAAATTTAGGTTTGAATTGAGGTTGACTATGCATTTTTTCAGTTTTTTTGTTCTATTTTTGTTAAGTTTCTCAGTGCAAGCTATGTCAGATGGCTTTCGCATCAGCGCAGATGAGCTGGCTAAAGTAAGCCAACAACAAAGGGTGGTATTAGTTGATGCTCGACCGGCTAAATTCTACGAAGAATCTCATTTGCCCAATGCCATTAGCATTCCTTTTACCTCGACCTTTGTTGAGTTTGGTCAAACCGGTCGCGTGATTACCCTGGATAAAGCCAAAACGCTATTCAGTCAGGCAGGTATTCGTAACGATGATTTGGTTGTCGCCTACGATGCTGGCGGTATGTTGCAAGCCTCGCGTATTTTATGGACGCTTGAAATGTATGGTCATAAAAAAGTTAAGTTACTTGATGGCGGCATGAAATCATGGCAGGCTGCTGGGTTTAATTTAGTGCAAGATAAGCCAGTTATCCAAGCAAGTGATTATGTTCCGAGTATCAACTCCAGCCGCTTAGCAACGCGCTTAACGACATTACTGGCAAGCAGTAAAACTGATGCTTTTACGCTTATCGATGCGCGTGAAACAGAACATTATCAGGGTTTCAAATCAGAAGCTAAGCGTTTTGGTCATATTCCCAATGCAATTAATATCGATTTCAGAAATAATATTGATGCGAACACAGGCTTGTTAAAACCCAATTCTGAACTGAAGAAATTTTATGCAGCCATCCCAACCAATAAAAAAGTGGTGGTGTATTGCATTATGGGGGATCAATCAGCCTTAGAATATTTAATCATGCGTGAATTGGGTTATGACGTGGCTAACTATGATGCCTCTTGGCAAGAATGGGGTAATGATGAGAGCCTGCCGATTGTTGGCCCCAAAATGAATGAGTAATGATTAACTCAATATAAGGTATTGTTGGTTTTAGCTCATGAGTTGGATTCACTATCGTAACTGGTCACTGCGTAAACGTTTGGTTTTACTGTTTGTTATCATCGCTTTTGGCTTCATGTTGATTACGACACTCTTATTAGAGGGGCTGTCATTACCACGTGAGCAAGCAAAAATTAAACAGCAAAATCAGATGGTTCATCAGTTTTTGGTGAATGATTTGGCTGAAATTTTATTGACGGGAAACCCCGATGTTGCTGCGAGGTTTGTTGACAAACTCACGCAATTAACTGAATTACAGGGAATATGGTTATACGACCTGCAGGGTAAAGCGCTTTTCCATAGGGCTCAAGACATACTTCATACTGAGCCTGCTTTTGATCATTCGACCTTCAATGCCTATGTCAAGGGCGAGTTTTGGGTGTCAACGGATGTCGTTTTATCAGATCAGCAGTTGGGCAGGGTGGTTTATTTTTATCAAGGTAGGCCCTTGACGCAAAGACTGATGAACAGTCTATTGGCTGATTTATGGTTGATTCCTTTGCTCATTCTAGTTGCCATTCCGCTCGCCAATCGTGTGGCGCGTCATTTTCTCCAGCCCTTTGAATTGTTGGCAACGCACATGAGTAGCGCTTCGGCTGAAACGGGTGAGTTGTCACTTCAAATTGGTGATGAAAGCGAAGAGGTTAAGTTACTTTATCAAGGTTTTAACCGCTTAGAATCCAGAATTGCTGAGAGTATGAATGCACTGCATACAGAGCTTTCAGAAAAAGCCTATTTGGCCAGTCATGATAGTCTCACCGGATTACTTAACCGAGCTGGGTTTGATGAACGTGTTCAAGCGCAACTCACCGAACTGAAACAAAAGCCGTCGTCCATTTATCCTGTTTATGCTTATTTAGATCTAGATCAATTTAAGTTAATTAATGACACAGTAGGTCATAACGCGGGCGATGTTTATCTACGCCAATTGGCGCATTGGATTGAAGAGTGGTTACCGGAAGGTGCCTTTGTCGGACGTTTAGGTGGTGATGAGTTCGGCATTTGGCTTCTGGATAGTCGTTGGGCGAATACACAAATACAAAGTTTAATTGATTTAATTCGAGAAAGGCGCTTCATGTGGGAGTCTAAACCCTTCCAAGTGGGTGCTAGCGTGGGTTTGATCGAGGTTAATCGTTTAGATATGCCGTTAATGTGGCTTTATCAAGCGGCAGACACGGCTTGTTATAGCGCTAAATCCCTAGGTCGAGATAGACTGCATTGGTATAAAGAAGACGACCAAGATGTTCAGGGACATCAAAGGGATATTATTGCGCTGAACCAGGTTAGAGCGGCTTTGGGCAAAGGTCCTGAGCGCTTTGAAATATGGGCGCAAACCTTGGCGCCCATTCATCCTGATGTGGATGACGGATTATTGCATTATGAAGTACTGATTCGTTTGCGCGATGCGGACAACCAAATTGTTAATCCTGGTGTATTTTTACCGGCGGCAGAAAGATATGGAGAGTTGCTGCGTCTGGATACCTGGGTGTTGTGGAATTACCTCGAGCAGGCTTGTGCTTCGCCTGAACATTTGGAACGTTTGGGATTTGTAGATATTAATGTTACTGGCGCAGCCTTGGTACATCCGGATTTTAGAGCGACCATTGAAAAAGCCCTAGATACCTTTGATTTCCCATGGCATAAATTAACCTTAGAAGTGACAGAAACGACAGCGGTACGTAATTTTGAGCAAGCAAGGGCACTAATTGAGTTTTGTAAGTCTCAAGGTATTCGCTTTGCACTCGATGATTTTGGCAGTGGTATGGCTTCTTTCGATTATTTGAAACGCTTACCTTTTGATGTGATTAAAATTGATGGTTCATTCATTGTTTCGATTGTCGATAATCCCATGGATGAAACCATGGTGAATTTTATGGTGCAACTGGCGAACCTAAGAGGTCAGCTAACGGTGGCTGAGTTTGTTGAAAATGAAGCCGTGGTTGAAAAGTTAAAAGCCAATGGCGTTCATTATGCTCAGGGCTATCATTTTGGTCGTCCTAAACCCTTTATTGAATGGTTAAATTCATAGTTTAATGTCTTTCATTGGTTTTTTACTTCTCTTTTTTGCTATGACTTTTGCGGCGGTTGCTGAAGAAAGTCATGACAGTTCAATCTCGTCATCATCCACCGCAACCCTTACTAATGTAAGAGAATCTCAAGTAACAGAAGGTGTGCAGCAACAGAAGATGGCGATTGAAGTCAGCGGGGTGAATGAGTCGCTGGCAGAGAATGTCAGTGCCTGGGTAAGTGAACCTTTGTCCTGTGATGCAGATCAGACGCAACGCGCTTTATGGCGTCGTTTGGCTTATAAAAACACCCTCAAAGCGTTACAAACTTTCGGATATTATCGTGCTAAGGTCAGTGTTCGATTTCAGTATTCGTCTGAGTCGGCTTGTGACAGGGCGCTGATTAATATTGAACCCAATGCTCCGGTTCTGATCACGACAGTGAATCAGAAGCTTAGCGGAGATGCAACTGGGGATGAAGTGATTCAAAATGCTTGGAATACCTTGGTTAATCGACAGGGCGAGCAGCTCCATCATGGACGCTATGAGTCGGCAAAAAGTGCGTTAGCCCAGCAGTTACAATCTCGTGGCTATGTTGATGCAGACTATCAGCAATCACAGATTTTGGTCAACCCAGATACGGCTACGGCTGAATTAGACATGAGTTTAGATAGCGGGCAACGCTATCGGTTTGGTGAAATTTTACTGGATCAAGATTTTTTACATGATGACTTTGTGCGTCGCTATGTTCCGATTACGGAAGGAGAATACTTCGACGCCAATCAACTCAATCAATTGTCGCAGAACTTGTCTAATAGCGGCTATTTTAACGAAGTGAGTGTTCGTCAGTCACCGCCTCAAGCGAGTGATGCCAGCATCCCAATTCATGTTGAACTTTCGCCAAGAAAACGTATGTCTTATGCTTTTTCAGCGGGTTACGGAACAGACACTGGAGAAAGAATCGGTGCAGATATCAAACGTCATTGGTTGAATCGACGCGGGCATTATGCCAATGTCTTGTTGCAATACGCCCAGAGACGCCAGGTTTTTGAAACCCATTATGTGATGCCTTGGGATAAGCCGTTAACTGAAAAATTAGACTGGGGTTTTCGCGCCCAATACGAGGAAAATGATCGCTGGGGAAATGGTAGTTTTGCGCGCTTAGGTCCTAATTTCTTTCGAGAAATTTATGATGGTTGGACAGGGGTGGTGTTTACAGAATTATGGACATCTCGTACCGAGTTTATCGGTGATAGTCCCAGAGAGGGTCAGTTCTTCTTTGCCGGCGTGAGGTTGCTGAAGCGGGATTCGGATGATCCGATTTTCCCAACTGAGGGCTGGTCCTTAATGGCTGAAGTTAAAATGGCTGATCCCAGTTGGTTTTCAAGCACTTCACTCATTCAAGGACGTATCGATTTTCATGGATTAATGCCCTTTGCCAAGGGTGGTTTGCTGTTGCGAGCACAAGCTGGATCAACCTGGGTTGAAAATTTCGATTTATTGCCTAAGCCTTTGCGATTTTACACCGGGGGTGATGCAACCGTTCGTGGCTATGCTTTTGAAGCCTTGTCGCCAGCCAATAGTCGAGGTGTGTTGATTGGCGGACAGCATTATGTGGCAGCTTCGGTTGAATTGAGCTTTCAGGTGAGCGATTCTTGGCAATTAGCGACTTTTTTAGATACGGGTGATGCCTTTAACGATTGGGAACAAGGGTTACAGTCGCTTAAACAAGGTGCAGGGGTAGGTGTTCGATGGAAAACGCCTGTGGGTTTTGTCAAAGTCGATGTGGCTTTTCCCATTTCTCAAGCCAATGCGAATGAACCTCGGCTTCATCTGGGTATCGGAGCGAGCTTTTGATGCGTTGGTTGCTATATCTCTTTTCGTTGCTCATAGCGCTGTTGTTGTTCGGTTTATTGAGTTTATGGTTAGTATTCAAACAGCCTGCTGTTTTCGAGTGGGTGGCGAGCAAGCTCATCGACCGGATTGAGTTTGTTCAGGTTGGTAAGATTAAGGGTTCTTTGTTAGATGGTCTGGCTATATCTAACCTAGTTGTTCAACAAGAAAACTATGCCTTAGTGATTGATGAGGCTTATTTTCACTGGCAATGGCAAGCCTTATGGCAAGAGCAGCTTAACCTAGCGCAGCTTAACTTCAATCACATTGCTGTCGATATAGCCGCAACACAGAAAGAATCCTCCCTAAAAGATGATAACTCATGGCAAAACATGGTGTTACCAGACATAGCATTACCCTTGGCGATTCAACTGCAACAATTGACCATCAAACGCCTGAGTCTTTACACCGCAGACTCAACGCTAATTGAATTGAGCGATGTGGCCGTGTCTATCAACGCGCAAGATAATCAACTGGTGATCAATCAAGTCTATGCAGCAATGAGCTCACCACGATCAATCAGCTTATCCGTGCAAGGAGAGGTGGGGTTAGAAGCTCCTCATGCTTATCAGTTACAGTTAAATAGTGATGTATTTGAACCTGAATGGCTAGATGCACGCACAGAGGTTATGGTCGTGGGAGATGCGCAATCTCTGGTGGCACACACTGAAACCATGGGTGATGCTGCGGCGATTGGGCCAATTCTGGCAGAAACAGATTGGTGGCTTGATCGGGAACAGGCTTGTAGTCTTGAAACGAAAATCATCACCCGTTTGGGACAATTCAGTGCTTTTAATGTTCAGGCTAATTGGGTAAATGAATTGTCTTTAAGTGGCATTCTTCGTGTCGATGCTTATCAGAATACACTCATTGCACGCGGTGATTGGTTACCGCGGCCTAATATGCAATTGTCGGTTGATGCGGTGAATTTGAACCACTTTAATCGGCTGTTACCCATATCAGGTCAGGTGAAAGCATCGGGCAAGTTGCAAGGTAGCTGGCAATCCCCCGAAGGTGAATTGAATTTACAAGGTAAGTCATTGTCATGGCAGCAACATGCTATCGACAAATTATCAGTCACCGCACAGGCTAATCCTAATTCATTAACTGCCGAAATTAAGGCGTTTCAACTCAGTGATTTAGGAAAAAACAGTGAAGTGAAATTGGCGCTAACGGGGAGCTTAGCACAACATCAGCTTAACCTAACAGCGAAGGCCATGCAGTCACAATTATCTTTTAAGCTTGCAGGTGGCCTGAATGAAGATTGGCGCTGGTTGGGGAAACTGGATGGGTTGCAAGTGATTCAGCCTGAAGCAGGGCTGTGGCAGCAATCCGCTGCCAGTCAATTAAGTGTTAGTCCTAGTGCATTTAACTTACTCAGTCCGCTTTGTTTATCACAACTTTCAACGAAGGCCTGTCTATCCTCTGCGCTTTGGTCACCTCAGCAGGGTATAAAGTTAAGCGGAAAACTAGATGAGTTTTATCTATCTCGGCTGAATAAATGGATACCCAAAACCCTAAAGTTACCTGGTAAAGCCCAGGCAACCTTTGAATACAAACAACATAAACAACAACGACAAGCGCAGCTGGCGTTAAGATTGCCTGCCAATCATTTGGATTACCACACTCTTTCTGGCAAACAACAGATAGATTATGAAACTATCTTAATTGATGCTAACTTAGTAAATGAGGTCATTACCTCGAAATTGGAAGGAAAATTAACTCAAGGTGTGAGTCTGAATCTTAACTCGGTTAATCGCTTAGATAAATTAGATTTGTTGTCGGTTACTGGAAAATTCGACATTGCCAATATGAGCATTGCTCAGCCTTTTCTGACGGAAGTGAATGGGTTAAGTGGACGACTTCATGGCGATTTTGCATTGGCTGGAAACCTAGATAAACCCCAGTTAAGCTCACAAATTGAGTTGGCTTCGCTCACACTCACGCCAGTCGCTTCAGGTGTCACTTTTGAGGTGCCTAAATTATTTTTAGATATTAAACCCACGGGTAGTGTGTATATCGATGGCAATTTATTAGCAGGAAAAGGGAAAGCTAACCTGCGTGGCTGGGGAAGTGTGGCTGATTTATCACGCTGGACACTGGATGTGCTTATTGAAGGCAAGGATCTGTATGTTGCCAATACCCCGCAAGCTGAAATTTGGCTATCGCCCAACATTCAACTCAGCGCCACGCCACAGCAAATCGAAATTATCGGTCAACTGATTGTGCCAAAAGCCTTGTTGCGGGTTCAATCTTATGGAAGTAAAGCCGTCGCCTTGTCGAATGATGTGTTGATTGTTGGGGAGGCTGAACAGCAGTCGAAAATAAAAGTCATTCCCAAGCTGAGGGTATTATTGGGCGATGAAATATCCTTGTCGGGATCGGGATTAAAAACTGGTTTATCTGGACAGTTACAGTTGACGCAATCACGATTAGGACAGTTGTTGTTGCAAGGTGAAGTTGCGACAAAATCAGGCAGTTTTCGTGCCTATCAGCAGGATTTAACCATTGAGCAAGGAAGAATTATCTTCAATGGGGTGACCGATAACCCAGGATTAATGATCATCGCCACGCGCAAAGTTTTCGATGAAACAGTAGGAGTGAGGGTTGAAGGATCGTTAATCAAACCTCGATTAAGCGTATTTTCTCGTCCTGTGATGCCACAAACCGATGCACTTGGTCTGCTGGTTTTAGGCAAAAGGGCTAAGGATATGACGGCAACCGATGCCGCCTTGTTGGCGACGAAATTAGCGACCGAAAGTGATGAAGATCCTTTATTGCAAAGACTAGGGCAAGATGCTGGTTTAGATGTCGGTTTGACAAATATAAAAGGAGAAAAAAATACCGGTCTATCACTGGGTAAACGTTTGACTCCCGATTTATATGTTCGCTATGTGGTGGGAGCCTTTGAATATGGCGCAAGATTGATTACAGAATACCGTATCAATCGGTTATTCTCGGTGGAAGTGCAAACCGGACAGCAATCATCTGGCGATATTTTTTATCGATTCGAAACCGATTAGCAAAATTATGACAGATGGTGACATTTTGCCCTGTCTAAGCGGTATAATCGAAACAAAATTTTGTAGCACAGAGTCAGTTGCCAATGTATGATCAATCGAGCCGATACGATAACTATCACAGAATTATTCAGTTAATTCTGCTGTTAAGCTTATCACTATGGGCGCTAATCACTCATGCAACGCCAAGTCATGTCGCAGCAGAGACGCTAAAACCCATCCATGTTCAATTTAACTGGCATCACCAATTTCAATATGGTGGTTTTTATGCTGCCTTACAGCAGGGGTATTACCGCCAAGCAGGGCTTGATGTTCAGCTCCACTCCTTAAAGAGTGATAAACAAGTACTGACCGAAGTTTTAGAAGGTCGAGCAGATTTTGGTATCGGTTATTCGACCGTTATCGCAGACTATATTAATGGCGCTCCCATTCAAGTTCTGTCCACCTCGTTTCAACATTCGCCAATGGTGTTATTAACCCATGAGCCTATCGGAGATTTATCTGAACTGGCTGGAAAAGTGGGTATGTACAACGATAGTTTGCAAGTTCTTTCTTTAATTAACAAAGCCAGTAAGGAAAAGCGTCAGCCTGTTGTTAAATGCCAAGCAACCACACAATTGAAAGAGTTTATTGATAAAAAAGTCGATTTTTATGCTGCTTTTGTTACCAATGAACCCTTTCAACTACAAGAAATGGACGTTCCTTTTTACATTGTCGACCCGAAACTTTATGGTGTAAACAGTGCCGATGACTTTCTGTTCACGACTCAAGCCTTTGCCAATGCGCACCCTGCCGTTGTTGCCGCCTTTCGTGAAGCCACTATTAAAGGTTGGGAGTACGCCCTAGCTAATCCTGATAGCGTGATTGATTTTATGCTGGCAAATTATTCAGTGCCCAAATCAAAACGCGCCCTGGCTTATGAAGCCAAAGCCTTAGTACCTTATGTCAGTGTCGGGAGTCGTCCGATTGGCGTTATTGAACCGACACGTTTGAAAGATACGGCTTTAGAATTAAAAGAAATTGGGCTAATTAGCCAGACAGATTTTGATGCCTTTGAACCGAAAACACTCCTCGGTTTACATAAACATAGCATTCAACTGACCCAGCAAGAGTGGGAGTATCTAAGACAACATCCGGTCATTCAGTTAGGTAATGACATTGATTGGGCTCCTTTTGAATTTATTGATCAGCAGGGCATGTATAAGGGGTTAGCGGCTGAGTATTTTCAAATTTTTGAAAAACAGTTAGGCGTTAAGTTCGAACCACAAAGCAAACTGCGTTGGAGCGAGGTATTACAAGCGGCGAGTGAAGGAAAAATAAAGGTTTTTTCTGGTGCGACCCGAACACCTGAACGACAAGCTTACATGCATTTTACCGATCCCTATTTATCCTTTCCGATGGTGTTGGTTGCCCAAAATAACACCGACTATGTTGCTCATTTTGCTGAGTTAAGCGGCAAACGCGTTGCCGTCATTCGCGGTTATTGGGCGCACGAATATTTTCGCAATAACTACCCTAATGTTTACCTATTAGTGGTTGATTCGGTGAATGAAGGCTTAATGGCGGTAGTAGGTAATCAGGTCGATTTTTATGCTGAAAATCTTGCATCGGTGAATTACGCCATTCGTCAGTATGGATTATCCAATATTGCCATTGTGGGCGAGTCGCCGCAGAAGTTTGAACTGGCAATTGGTGTACACCATTCTGAACCCATGCTGTTTTCCATTATGCAAAAAGCCTTAGCCAGTGTGTCAGAAGAGGATAAGCGCGCCATTCATGATCATTGGATTAAAATTGAAATGGTTAAACGTTTAGACCGGCAACAATTGGTTGAACTGGCAGGCGTTATCTTCGTCATTTTCATCGGGCTAATATTGGTTTTGTTGGTTTACCGATACCAACGCAACCGTTTTCAACGTTACATCGACGAGATTCACGAATTGCATCTTGCTTCTAAAATCGATCTGGTTACAGAAAAGGTCATTTGGTCCAGTCAATCTTATGCTCGACTAAGAAAGTGTGAAATAGAGCAGATGATTGACGATACTTTTTCTTGTTTTTCTGCTAAAAAATTGTCGGCTGAGCAGGTTGACTCAATTAAGTCACAGTTATTCTCAGGCAATCCTTGGGAAGGCGAGGTAGAAGGCATTGGCTGTGATGGAACCACCTATTGGGTGATGCTCAGGTTGATGCCAATTAAAAACTGGTTAGGCAAAATTACCCACGCTTGGGCAACGCGCGTGGATATTAGTGACAAAAAACGCATTGAACAATTATCGAATACCGATGAGTTAACGCAACTCTATAATCGCCATTATTTTAACCAAACCTTACCCGAACTCATTGCCTCTCATCAGTCTAGTGGCAAGCATCTTTGTTTAGCCTCTATTGACATAGACTTTTTTAAACTGGTCAATGATCATTACGGTCACGTTACCGGTGATAAGGTATTAAAACAGGTCGCTCATTTGTTGAAGGAGTGTTGCCATGAACACCAAGCTTTAACCTTCCGAATGGGTGGCGAAGAGTTTTTGGTTGTCGCATTTTTTGAGCAAGAGGCGCGGTTTTATCAACAACTTGAACTGTTGCGCCAAACTATTTTGAACGCAAAAATTGAAAATATTGAATCTCCTTTAAAAGTGGTGTCCATTTCAATTGGCGCTTGTTGTTGGTCGGATGCCGACTCAATCGAAAACTGGGAGTTGCTCTATCGTCAGGTAGATGATTTGCTGTATCAAGCCAAACAAAACGGACGCAATAAGTTGGTGAACAGGGAGGCGGGTTAATGTTGATTCGATCAATTAATTTTAATCGCTTGCAGCATCTAGAGGCGTTCAAACGTTATAGTCCTACTAACACTCATTTCTCTAGATAGAGCTTGTCCAATATGCCTGTCATTAATCAGTTCAGCCGTCTTCATCCTCTCGGGATTTATGGACTAATCTCTTTCGTGTTAAGTTTATGGATTAGCTTTTCAGCTCATGCAATGACAGTAGAATCAACAACTGCTCTCAAACCCATTCAAGTTCAACTTAACTGGCACCATCAATTCGAGTTTGCTGGTTTTTATGCGGCTATTCAGCAAGGTTATTATCAAGATGTCGGCTTAGATGTTCGGTTAAAACATTTTGTGGCAGACAAAAATGTGCTTAACGAGGTGGTTAAGGGTAATAGCCAATTTGGTGTGGGTTATGCGACGACTATCGCCGATTATATCAAGGGCGCGCCAATTCAATTGGTGATGGCTTCTTTTCAACATTCTCCGACGGTGCTCATTAGCCAAGCTCCCATTAGTGATTTGTCTGAATTACTAGGCAAGAAGGCTATGTACAATGACACATTGCAAGAGTTAGCGCTACTCAATAAAGCTTCTAAGCAGCAACAGGACTCTATTATTCGGGTGCCAAGTTCAACCAGTTTGGATGCTTTCATTCGCAAAGAAGTTGATTTTTTTGGTGGGTTCATCACCAATGAACCCTTTCAACTTCAAGAAATGGGTGTACCTTATTACATTATCGATCCTAAATTGTATGGGGTAAATAGTGCTGAAAATCTGGTTTTTACCACTTCTCAGTATGCTCTCGAAAATCCAGCTACCGTGGCGGCTTTTCGAGAGGCCACCATTAAAGGTTGGCAATTTGCAATGGATAATCCTGATACCGTGATTGATTACATGCTTGCACATTACACCGTTCCTAAGTCTCGCAAAGCGCTTGAATATGAAGCTAAGGCTTTGCGCCCTTATGTGAGTGTGGGGACAAGACCCATTGGTGTGATCGAACCAGAAAGACTAAAAGAAACAGCTCTTGAATTAAAAGAAATTGGCTTGATTAGTCAGGCCAACTTTGAGGCGTTTAATCCCTCTAAATTTCTGGGACTAACGCAAGGCAAGGTGAATTTAACCAGCGAGGAATTAGCCTATTTAGCCAAGAATCCGGTTATCCAGTTAGCGAATGATATTGATTGGGCACCGATTGAATTCATCGATAATGAGGGAAATTTTCGTGGATTGGCGGCAGATTACTTTAAGATTTTTGAGCAGATGTTAGGGGTCAAGTTTATACCAGAAACTGAAAAATCATGGAGCGAGGTCAAAGCCTTAGCCAAGTCAGGTGAAAGAATGATTTTTTCAGGTACAGTGTCTTCGCCTGAAAGACGAAACTATATGCATTTTACCGATCCTTATTTGTCTTTTCCGATGGTATTGGTTGCCGGGAATAATGTCAGTTATGTGTCCGATTATCGTCAATTAGAAGGACAAACCGTTGCCGTGGTAAAAGACTATTGGTCTCATGAGTATTTTGCGCGTAAGTATCCCAAGGTCAACCTATTGGTGACAAATTCCGTTAATGAAGCCTTAACTGCAGTTATGACGGGAAAAGCCTTGGTGTATTCTGAAAATTTAGCGGTAGTCAATTTTGCCATGCGTAAGAAGGGTATGGATGGTTTATCGATTGTGGGTGAAGCTCATGAACGCGCTGAAATTTCTATTGGCGTACATCACCAGCAACCACTGTTGTTTTCCATTATGCAAAAAACCTTGGCCAGTGTATCGGAAGAAGATAAGCGTAGCATTTACGATCGTTGGATACACATTGAACTGGTTAAACGTTTAGATAATAAACAGATTAGAGAGTTAACGGTTTATAGCACGATCATCGTGATTCTTCTCTTGACCATATTGCTGAGTTACCGTTACCAGCGCAATCGATTTAAACACTATACCGAGCAAATTAATGAATTGAATTATGCTTCTAAGGTAGATTTAGCGACACAAAAAGTGGTCTGGGTCAGTCGATCCTATGCTGATTTACGTGGTTGTAAAGTTACTGATCTGCTGGGAAAGGATTATATTGAATTAGCCAAAGAAAGTTTTTCAGAGGCTTCCATTCAAGCCATCAGAGAACAGCTGTTGTCCGGAGAAGCTTGGAGTGGAGAAGTTGAAGGAAAACGCTGTGATGGGTCGCCTTATTGGGTGCATTTAACCCTAACGCCGCAAACCAATTGGCTAGGTGATGTAACGCACTTTTGGGCAACGCGTGTGGATATTAGTGATAAAAAACGTATTGAACAACTATCGAATACCGATAAGTTAACGCAACTCTACAATCGACATTATTTTAACCAGATTCTACCCAAATTATTGGTGCGCAATTATCAAACAGGCAATCACCTTTGCTTGGCATCGATTGATATCGACTTCTTTAAGCTGGTGAACGATACCTATGGTCACCTTGTGGGTGATCAGGTATTAAAACAGGTGTCAGCTTTATTAAAAAAATGTTGTCCGCAAGGTGATGCTCTCGCTTTCCGCATGGGGGGTGAAGAATTTTTGTTAGTGATGTTTGTGGAAAATCCAGATGATTTTTATCAGCAACTCGAAGCGCTCAGAATTGAAGTATTCAATGCAAAAATTGAAAACCGCGATACGCCATTAGGTTGGGTGTCTATCTCGATTGGTGCTTGCTGCTGGCAGATGGAAGCGTCAATTGGAAACTGGGAGTTACTCTACCGTGATGTGGATGATTTGCTGTATCAAGCCAAACAAAGCGGACGCAATAAGTTGGTGACACCACAAGGTTAGTATCTGAATGGCTTCTTTATCAACTGGCTTGGTGATCGTACATGGTAATCGCATGGAAGATTTGCGAGAAGTCATGCTTTCTTGGTTGCAGAGTCACCCTTTACCGCCACTCACGCCCGAAGTCATTCTGGTGCAAAGCAATGGCATGAAGCAATGGCTGGTACAGTCGATGGCTCAACAGCTGGGTGTTAGCGCTGGCGTTGAACTCTATTTACCCAGTGAGTTTGTTTGGCGCGCCTATCGACAGGTGTTAGGTAATCAGCAAGTTCCCAAACAGATGGCATTTGATAAAGCTCCCTTAACTTGGCGTATCTATCGGTTACTCGATTGGGTATTAACTTGTAATGACACGGTTTATCAACCGCTACAGCATTATTTAGCCGTGACTGAGCAACAGGATGAACGTCGCTTTCAATTAGCCGCGCAAATTGCTGATCTGTACGATCAATATCAAACTTATCGTGCTGATTGGATCAGTGATTGGTCGAAAGGGCTGGATCAAATCATCAATCAACAGGGAAGTGCCACACCCCTGAATGAACAATCATGGCAAGCCGCTTTGTGGCGCGCTTTACAGCAAGATATTAGCCAGTTAGGACAATCTCAAACCTCGCGGGCCAGTATCCACGCGCAATTTATGCAAAAAATGCAGGAATCCGATGCGCAATCCAACTTGAAGCTACCTGAACGCATTATTGTGTTTGGGGTGAGTAGTTTGCCACAGCAAACGCTCGAAGCTCTGTCGATGATGGCTAAAGCCTCTCAGGTATTGTTGTTTGTCAACAACCCTTGTCAATACTATTGGGGCGATGTGCAGGATGCCCGTTATTGGCGTCGTAATCAAATGGTGAAAGCCCACCGACACGCGATTAAACACGATTTACCGCTTTCGCCTTTGCAAGAAGACTATGCCAGTTTTCATCCATTACTGGCTGCTTGGGGCAAGCAAGGTAAAGACTATTTACAATTACTCAATGACATTGATGAAACCTCGATTTACGCCCATTGGTTTCAACGGGTTGATGTGTTTGTCGAGCCAAAGGAATCAACACAACTGGCCGAATTGCAACGCCATATTTTGCAGTTAACGCCACCGCCAGAACAGCCACAACCGGTCGATGCGGATGATTCGATTTGTTTGCGTTCGGGCTATTCATCACAACGTGAAGTGGAGATGTTGCACGATCATTTACTGGCATTATTTGACGCTAACCCCAACCTAGCTCCCAGTGATGTCATGGTGATGATGCCAGACATCGATCAATTTGCGGCTGCAGTAAGTGCGGTATTTGGTCGAATGAGTCCCAAAGATAAACGTTATATTCCTTTTTCGATTGCCGACACCAGTTTACGCATCGAACCCATGATGCAGTTATTGCAGTGGTTATTAACACTGCCCACAGCCGAGATTGGCCTGAGTGATTGGCATGCGATGTTTGAATTGGAGGCGGTGCGGACAAGGTTTAAGCTCGACGAGCATGATGTGGAACGCCTACACCACTGGTTAAGCGAAGTCGGAGTCCGTTGGGGATTAGATGCGCAAGACCGTAGGGAACGTCATAAATTGCCTGCTGGTGTAACGGCTAATAGTTGGTTGTTTGGGCTAGAGCGTCTATTATTGGGCTATGCAACGGGAGAGAGTGATCAGGCTTGGCAGTCTGTGTTGCCTGTCGCTGCGGTTTCTGGCTCTTCTGCTGAACTTTTGGGGGCTTTAGCCGAATGGATTCAATCTATTCGGATTGCACAACAATTGTTAGCTCACGAAATAACTCCGGTTATTTGGCGCTGTTATTTAGAAGAATTACTAACGTTATTTTTTGATGATCAGCAAGACCTAAACAGTCAACGTTGGTTAAGTCGTTTTCGTCAAGGGCTAACTAATTGGTTGTCGGCGTGCGAGATGGCAGGATTTCAACAAAAATTGCCCTTGTCACTGGTGGCAAAAGCTTGGTTAGATAATATTGACGATAATAGCAGTTTGCAACGTCCTTTCTTAACAGGTGGCGTTCAATTTGCTACCCTTATGCCAATGCGTGCCATCCCCTTTAAGGTGATTTGTTTAATTGGCTTAAATGAAAGTGATTATCCGCGTCAACAAGTCAAACAAGATTTTGATTTAATGACATTAACGGGACAATGGCGTGCAGGGGATAGGTCACGTCGTTATGACGACCGTTACCTGTTTTTAGAAGCCATTTTGTCGGCGCGTCAACAGCTTTATTTAAGTTGGACGGGACGCAGTATTCGTGATGATCAACCGCGTGCGCCGAGTATTTTGGTGTCTCAGTTTATCGACTATTGTCATCAGCTTTGGACACCGAAATTAGTGCCACAGCAGCACCCGTTACAGCCTTTTTCTAAAACCTATTTGCAGCCAGACTCTCATCTAAAAACTTATGCTGCTGACTGGTTATCCCTTGTCGATAACTCGACGACATGCCAGCATGACTGGTCACAAGCCGTCTTAGTCAAAAGTTCTATTCCTAACAACTTGTCCATCACTAGGCTAATCGATTTATTACGTCATCCGCAGCGGGTTATCTTAGGTCATCGATTAGGCGTTAAGTTCAATCAACCGCATGAAGTGCTGAGTGATGATGAAATCTTTGAATTGTCGGGCTTAGAGAGCTATCAACTTTATCAGCAACAAATTGACACTTGGTTAACCACTGGTGATGAAAAGTCTCTGCCGTTGGAGTTGAGTGGTGCTTTACCCTTAGCTGGTTTTGCTCAAGTCAATCAACAACAATTACAACAACACAGCGAACAACTCTGGCAGAGATGGCAAACTTTAGTGAGTCAGTATCCCCATCAATTGGCTTCCTTGCCTTTAGCTTTAACACTATCTGGCACCCATTTACAGGGTCAAATCGATTTACTTTATAGCAACCAACACCAGCAGCAGTCAGCTATCTATTTCATTGCGGGCTTTTTAGGAGATAGCAAGAAATTAAAAGCTTACAAATTGATAGCTGCTTGGCTGAATCACTGTCTCGCACATGCCGCACATCAGGTTATGACCAGTCACATTGTGGCAATGGATACACAAGTTAGTTTTCAACCCATTGAAGCTAACCAAGCGCGATTATGGTTACAAAATTATATCGATCTTTATCAACAGGCATCGCACCAGCCGCTGAAAGTGGCGTGTAAAAGTGGTATTGCCTATGTGCAGATGTTACAACAACTCCAAGCCAATCCTAAAAATGCCGAAATAGATGCAGAAATCTTAAATACCAAAGCCTTAGATGCCGCTCGTCATGAATTTGATGGCGGTTTTGGACGCACAGGCGAAAGGGAGCAATCACTCGAATTACAACGTTGTTTTCAGTCGTTTGATGACTTACAGCCCGAATTTTGTGATCTGGCTCAAAGATTGTATGGCGTGATGTTAGAGCGGATAGTAATTCTATGATAGCCACCAACCTCAACCCCTTAACCTTGCCTTTGCAAGGGCAACAGCTAATCGAAGCCAGTGCGGGTACGGGAAAAACCTACACCTTATCGGCACTTTATGTGCGCTTGGTGTTAGGTCACAATCAGCTATTCGATGGCGGTGAACGCCTACTATTGCCGCCCGATATTTTGGTGATGACTTTTACTGATGCGGCGACTGCTGAGTTGCGTGAGCGCATACGCTTGCGGTTGCAAGAAGCAAAACTCGCGTTTCAATGTGGCAGTAGTGATGATCCACTGTTATCGGAATTACTCACAGAGTTTCCAGTCGATTCCTATGCCGTTTGTGTACAAAAACTGAGTTTAGCCATTGAATGGATGGATGAAGCGGCAATTTTCACTATTCACGGTTGGGCGAGTCGGATGTTGCGACAACATGCCTTCGACAGCCTAGCCATGTTTGAACAGACTTTGGTTGAAGATACCTATCAGTTGAAATTAACCGCTTGCAAAAATTATTGGCGACAAACTTATTATGCACTCGACGCGCAGGCAGCAAGCGCCGTTCAAGCTTGGGTCAAGAGCCCCGAAGCACTATTAACCTTGGTCAACCATCAACAATCTACGCCAAATAGAGATAACGATAATACTGTTACACCGGTTGAACCCAAGCAAGTCTTGCAAGCATGGGTGGACTGGAAAACAAAACTATCGGCCTGTTTCATTGAATTACAAACCAGCTGGACGGATGAAGTCACTCAACTACTATTTCAAGCCTTAGATTCTGATCAACTTAATAAAACCCATTATCACAAAACATGGCTGGGGCAATTGCTTGACTGGCTCAAAACCGAAAACAATCCGCCATTAGATAAATTAGCAAATGTCAGCACAGGTGCTTTCAAAACAAAAGGCAAGGGCACAGCACCCGTTCATGACGCTTTTGATTTGATGGCGCGTTATGTGGGTTTATTAAGTCAAGAACCCGATTACCAAGAGGCCTTGCTGGCTCATGCACGAGTCGGTGTTCAAAATTTATATCAACACGCCAAACACCAAGCAGGGTTGTTTGATTTCGATGACCTGCTCCAACAACTCTATCATGCTTTGCAAGGCGAGGAAGGCACAGCCTTAGCACAAGCCATTCGTAAGCAATACCCAGTAGCTTTGGTTGATGAGTTTCAAGACACTGATCCTTGGCAATATGGCTGTTTCACGCCGCTATACGCTGGTCGAGATGATTGTGTGTTGTTGATGATTGGTGATCCCAAACAAGCGATTTATCGCTTTCGGGGTGCTGATATGGACACCTATTTACTGGCCAAAAGTCATGTCGTAGAGCCATATACACTAACGCAAAACTTTCGTTCTAGCCAAGCGATGATTAGTGCAGTCAATCGGTTATTTGCCATGGCAGAGCAACATCCCAAAGGGGCGTTTCAATTCAAAGTAGATGATCAAAACCCCATTCCTTTTGTTGAAGTGACAGCCGGAAAAACACTGTCTGAATTGATCGTGGATGAAAAGCCGCATGCTGCGGTTACCTTGTGGTCAATGAAGCCCGCAGAATGCGTGACAAGGGGTGAATATCAGCAAGTGATGGCAGAAGCATGCGCCAATCAAATTCATCGGTTACTCAATCCATCAACGAACAGTGGCTTTGTCGGCGAAAGTGGCTTAAAGCCAATTGCTGCAAAGGATATTGCGGTATTAGTTCGCAAAACAGACGAAGCAATGCTCATCAAAAAAGCACTCAGTCAATACCAAATAGCCAGCGTTTATCTCTCTGATAAAGAAAGTATTTTTACCAGCTCTGAAGCCCTCGATGTGTGGCGTTGGCTGGTGGCAGTGAATGAGCCAGAATCGACTCGTGCCATTGGCGCAGCACTAGCCAGTAACAGCTTTGCTTATTCATTAAATGAAATTGACCAATTGGCTAACAATGAAGCTGCATGGGATGAATGGGTAACACGTTTTCGTTCTTGGCGAGACACTTGGCAACAGCAAGGCGTGCAAGCGATGTTGTATCGGCTGATGCATGAGCAGGGAATTACCGATTACTGGCAGCGGCAAACCGAGGGAGAACGTAAGCTCACCAACCTATTACATTTAGCCGAGGTGTTACAACAGGCTTCCTTGGAGCGAGAAGGGCGCATTGCGCTAATTCGCTGGTTAGCCATGCACATTAGCCAACCACAAGCGTCTACCGCGAAAGAACATTTGGTGCGACTAGAAAGTGATGCCGCTTGTATTACCATTATCACCATCCATAAATCGAAAGGCTTAGAGTATCCCTTAGTGTTTTTACCCTTTGCCATGAGTTTGGGTATGAATAAACGCCAAGTCAGTGATGAACAGGAACGAGAGCTGGATTGGCAGGAATCGATTCGTTTACTCTATGTTGCCCTAACACGTGCCAGTCATGCACTTTGGTTGGGCGTTGCTGGTTTTAAGACAAAATCGGATAGTGCTGGCTTTTATGAAACTGCCTTGGGCTACTTATTAGCAGGCGATAAACGCGGAGATGATGAAAACGCATGGGCTAACGCCTTCGAGTCTTGGTTAACCCACCCCAATGTAAGTTGGCAAATACTAGAACAAAACTTAATAAAAGCGAGTGAACAAGGTTTAGCAATCGTTGACCAAGTGTCAGAAAAACAGACGCATTCGGCAGTATTGATCCCACAAACTCGACATTGGCCTTTCAGCCAAGTCACCAGCTATTCCAGAATCACGCATCAACTGGATGCGCAGCGCATCAGTGCCAGTGAATTTCGTTTGTTAGAACAACAAGCCGATGACACACAACAGCCATTAGATGACGATCAGCCGAGCGATTTACCCCTGTTTGAACTGACCCAAGTCGAGACACCTTGGCAAGCTTTACCCGCAGGTGCGGGTGTGGGTGATTTTATGCATCGCGCCCTAGAAACCTTATTGGTTGAGCAAATCCAACCTGATGATGCCTTCTGGCAGGAATTTTGGCAACGGCAACTTGGTAATCATCAACTTTCTTTAGAGCTCATTGATTCATTTCATGCCTGGTTAAGTACACTGGTGCAACAACCCATTCACCTGTCTGGAGGTGGTGTGTTACAACTTAACCAGTGCCAGACAGGAGAGTTTTGGTGTGAAATGGGCTTCACCTTACCGCTATCGCAAACACATACTCAAGCTTTAGATGAAGCGGTGAAACGCATGGTGCTAAAAGGCATGTCGCGACCCAGCTTATCTTTTCAACGCTTAGGTGGTTTACTAACCGGCTTTATGGATTTGATTGTCGAACGAGAAGGGCGTTACTACGTGTTAGATTATAAAACTAACAAGTTAGCGCAGGGTTATGATGACTGGTCTTGTCAACAAGCGATACTTGAACACCGTTATGATTTACAGGCCATGATTTATGTGCTGGCATTGCACCGATTATTATCGGCACGCTTGCCCGATTATGATTACGAGCGTCACATGGGTGGCGCTGTTTACTGGTTTATTCGTGGTGCCGATCCACATCAACTTCAGCAAGGTGTTTGGCAATATAAGCCCAGTTTAACTGAGTTAACCGAATTTTCTCAGCTATTTGTGAGTGAAGCACCATGACGCATTTCAGCCAAATTATACTTGCCAAGGTCGATATCGCCTTTGCCAATCTGCTTCAATCTAAACAATCCGCCGACAAAGACGCTTGGCTACTAGCCGCTTATACCAGTTATGCCTATCGTGCCGGTAACAGCTGTTTAATACTGTCTGAAAGCCTGTCACACGCTACTTTTATCCATCCTAATGGATTGAGTATTGGGCGTTTTTCCGCTAATTGGTCCGCCCAACAACACAAGTGTCGTTGGTGGCAGCGTGATGATGCCTCAACACCGCTAGTGTGGCAAGAAAATCGCCTTTACTTGCAACGTGCTTGGCAAGATGAGCAATTCATTCAGGCATCAATTCAACAACGACTTGATATGATAAGCGAAGTTATGCAACCGTTATTAACACCCTGGTTAACAAGCTTATTTCAATCATCGCCAACCCACACGACCGAGCCAAACTGGCAATTGATCGCTTGCGCTTTAGCCACCAGGTCACAGTTTTCCATTATTACCGGCGGACCTGGCACAGGCAAAACGACCACTGTTGTTCGCTTGTTGGCTTTACTACACCGCTTAGCACAACAATCAACACCCTCACAATCCTTACAAGTTGGTTTATCAGCGCCCACGGGCAAAGCGGCTGCGCGCCTTACCGGCTCCATACAACAGGCGATGCATCACTTGCCAGCAGATTTTCAATTCAACTTTAGCGCACCCGCACAAACCCTGCATAAATGGTTGGCTAGTGATGAGCTCACGCAGTGCGACTGTTTTATTGTTGATGAAGCCTCCATGATTGACCTGCACTCAATGGCGCAATTATTACGCAAACTGCCATTAACCACGCGATTAATTTTGCTAGGTGATAAAGACCAGTTGGCATCGGTTGATGCTGGTGCTGTATTGGGTCAATTATGTAACAAGGCAGAGCAGGGCGATTATTCACTGGCAACACAGCAGTGGTTAATGCACAACGCTGGTCAAACCTTACCGCAAAACTATCTATCATCAACTACACCATCCTTATCGCAACAAACCATTATGTTACGTCAGTCGCATCGTTTTGATGCCAGCAGTGCCATTGGTCAATGGGCATCATGGGTCAATCAACAAGCCGTAAAAGTTGTCAAGCAGGCCTATACTGGATTAGCCGATTGGCACAAAGACCAAGATGAGGCAGTGGTTCGTCTTGTTATCACCAGCAAAGACTTCAGATCACTGAAACAATTGATGCTGATACAATGGCAAAAGCTCAATGCGTTGCTTGAACAGAGCATAGAAGCTGAACAGGCAGATGAGTGGGCGAAGAAATGTCTTGGTCAATTAAGCGAGTTTCAATTATTATGCGCAGTACGCGATGGTCAATGGGGCTTAGTATCGATGAATCAACGCATTGCTCAATGGCTTAACCTGAGCACCACAACCTGGCAAGTCGGGCGCATGGTGATGATTAACCGCAATGACTATACCTTAAACCTTATGAATGGTGACATTGGCTTGTGTTTGGCTCATCCAAAACTAGGATTGCGCGTAGCTTTTGCCTCGGAGCAAGGCGTTCGATGGATTTTGCCAGCACGTCTTTCTCACCATGAGGATGCTTTTGCCATGAGTGTGCATAAGTCTCAAGGTTCTGAATTTAATAAGGTTTGTTTGTTATTGCCCGAACAGGATAGCGCGATTTTGACCAAAGAACTGATTTACACTGCCATTACCCGCGCTAAAAGCCAATTTATCTTGGCAGCTTCCAATCCACAACAACTGTTTCATGCGGTAGGTCGTTGCGTTCAACGCTCAGGTGGTTTAAATTTTGACTAATCAACAACTTAACTGCGACTATTATGAGCAAGGTATATGCCGATCCTGTACGCAAATCACCCTCGATTATGCACAGCAATGCAAACAAAAACAACAGCTTGTAGAATCTAGCTTATCGAAAAATGAATCCATTTGTTGGTTGCCCATAGTGACCAGTCGCATACAGGGATTTCGCAATAAAGCCAAAATGGTGGTTAGCGGTCATTGGCAATCCCCCGTACTTGGCATTCTGGATCGTCAATATCAAGCTTATGATTTAGTTAACTGTCAATTATATCCTAATGAATTACAAGCTACTTTTGAACCCATTCGCAATTGGATTCAGCAAACCAAACTGATGCCATACGATGTCGTTAAACGCCAGGGTGAGTTAAAGTACGTTATCGTCAGTATTGATGAACACACCAAAGCGTTGATGTGCCGATTGGTACTGAGATCAACCCAGCACTTAGCGAGCATTCGAGCCGCTTTGCCGAGCTTAATGCAAGCCTTACCAACATTGGCTGTTGTTTCAGTGAATATTCAACCCTTAGCGGCAGCCATTGTGGAAGGTGAACAAGAAATACTACTTAGCGAACAAGCGGTGCTGACGCATTGGGTAAATGGGCTGCCATTACATTGTCATCCGCGCAGTTTTTTTCAGACCAATACTCAAGTTGCCGCTGCACTTTACCGACAGGCACAATCCTGGGTAGCCGACATTCAGCCAACTCAACTGTGGGACTTATTTTGTGGCGTTGGGGGTTTTGCCTTACATGCTGCGCAGGTCATGCAAGGCCAGGTTACGGGTATCGAAATTAATGCTGATGCCATTCACAGCGCACAAAGCAGCGCCAATGCTTTAGGTTTTGCGGACAGATTGAGTTTTCGCGCATTAAGTGCAGCCGATTTTGCACACAAGGCTTCAACGGCATCTCCAGATTGTATTATTGTTAATCCGCCCAGACGTGGTATTGGAACTGAACTGTGTCGATGGATCAACGACTCGACAGCAAGTCATCTGATTTACTCCAGCTGCAATCCAAACTCACTGTCTGAGGATATTCATCAATTGACAGCTTTCAAGGCTGTCAAAGCTCAAGTGTTTGATATGTTTCCGCATACACAACATGCCGAGGTGCTGGTGTTATTGGTTAGAAACTAGAGTTAAGGCTGAATTATTATTACTTTCGACAATAAATCTTGTCGAAAGTAATAATGTTGGGTTATTATAGCCTTATCCCTATTAAGTTCATCAACGCATTATTTTAAGCCGAGTTAACCATGACGACGACACACGCAATGCAGAACATTACACAAACAGTTCCTCAAGCTAACCCGTTAACTGCTTATTTAAGCAGTGTTTCGGTCACGTCACGCCAAGGCTATTTACGTGGCGCTGCGCCCGCATTTGTCGAAGCTTTAACCGCTGGCAAGTCTCGAGAACTTAATGCCATTGATTGGAATCAATTAACCGTCGATGATGTATTAACCGCTTTGCTACGTTTACAAGATGCACAAAAATCGGAACGTTATCTCAATCAAGTCATCAGTTTGGTTCGTGGTGTGGCTAAAAATGCGTGGTTATTGGGCAATATGGATGGTGATGTTTACGCACGAATTAAAGCCATTCCGTTCAAGAAGATTCAACGCCTACCTGCTGGCAGAGAAATTACTAACGATGAACTAAACGCCATGCGCGCTACCCAGGCGCAACTGCCTAACAATGCCACCTTGGTTCGTGACAAACTCATCTTTAATTTATTGTATTTATTGGGATTAAGGCGCTTTGAGGTAGCTAAATTGACCTTGGCAAGTATTCACCAGCAACGTCGAATCATTCGTTTTATTGGCAAAGGAAATAAGGAAGCGGAACTACCTTATGGCGATGAAATTGAACAAAATTTACAAGAATGGTTGTCTATTCGAGGATTAAAACCCGGTCCATTATTGTGTCGGATTCGTAAAGGCGGACAGTTAGATAACACACAAGCGCTGAGCGATGTGGCGATTCGTGATATTCTCAAGCGCACCGCATTACTAGCCGGCATTGATCCCAGTAGTTTGGCGCCTCACGATATGCGCCGTTCACGCATTACGCATCTATTAGACGAAGGTCACAAGCTACGCGACGTGCAAGCCTTAGCCCGTCATGCTAATGCCAACACCACCGCTAAATATGACCGCTCCGATCGAGAAGAAAACCTGCGTCGATTAATTCAGCAGTGACTTTTCAAATCATTCAGTCAATCCACAGTTTATCTATTATCGGGAAATTATAATTATGACAAAGCACTACCAGCTCTATGGCATCCCCAATTGCGACACGGTGAAAAAGGCGAGAAAATGGTTAAGCGAGCAAGCTATTTCCGTTGAGTTTATCGACTTTAAAAAACAAACACCCAGCATTGAGCAATTAACCCAATGGTCGCACCAATTAGGTTGGCAAATTCTGCTTAAAAAAACCGGAACTACTTGGCGAAACCTTCCAGAAGATGAACGCAACGACCTAGATGAAGCCAAATCAATTGACTTAATGCATCAGCATAGCAATTTAATTAAACGTCCGTTATTGCTTGAAGGCAGTCGCGTTCTGTTAGCCGGATTTAAGCAAGCTGAATGGGAAAAGCAGTTGTGTTAACCTTTTATTTTGGCTCTAGCTAATTTATCGGTCACTTGACCAATTAAATTACGACTACGCCATAATCGCAAAGTCCACAGCCAAATGCGTTTATCTTTAGTGAAGAATACTGGTAAGAGTAAACCGACGGGTATAGCCCATTTTGCAACATAACTGATTTTTTCAATCACAAACAACCAAGTTTGATAACTTTCCGCACCACCATCAAAGATGATATTGTTGTCGGTGCGGAAAAACTCTTCTACCTTATCTACGTCGTAATCGCTAAATCCGGCACGGTGATAGAATTGAGCAACCTCTGCAGGGTTTTCTTCCGCTTCTTGTAAACTAAAAGGCAAGACTAATCCATAATCTGGATCAAGCAACCACCACTGCCCTTCATCCACCTCGGCCGTTAAAATGACATGACCGTGTAATTCAATTAATTTGGCGGGAATCCCTTGCTCCGCTAAAAAGCCTGCCGTGATAATTGAATGTTGTGAACATAAACCAACACCACGGGCAATGGCTTTACGGTGATCTTGAAACTCATACATGGCAAAATACTTAGGGTTAACATAGGCCAAAGCACGTAAGATGAAGTTTTCTGACCAAGGTAACAAAATACGATATTCTGCACGATGCTCGTCTTGCCAGTAGTGCATCACACTTTCACTGACCAAGCGACTGAGTTTTGTCAAATAATCGGCACGATGACTTGGATCTAGTACTTCTAGACGTTGATAAAACTCTTGCTCACTTAGGGTTAAATCGTTAACAAAATAAGTGGCCGTCTCGTTAATGAGTTCGCTGCTACGCGGCGGTGTAACCAAACCGATTAAATTGAGCGCCATTAAGCCAATACCCAACAGAAAAAGTGCATTTTTGATCACTGGCAAGACTCCGAAGGTGTCACGAAACGGTCATAAAAATTTCTTATTTCTATATTAGCGCAAGATGATATGTTTTGAAAGTCATGCCTGCTTGGTTAAACTTGTCATCATTATTAAAAAAAATGAGTTATTAACCATGAGTACTGACTGGGTGTCACACAAAACCAACCTTCTAGCCGGTATTACTGTGGCGATGGCGTTAGTGCCTGAAGCACTTGCCTTTGCTATTGTGGCCGGTGTTCATCCGTTAGCGGGCTTATTTGCAGTTGTCATTGTTGCTTTCATAACCTCGACTTTTGGTGGTCGTCCGGGAATGGTATCCGCCGCTGCCGGTTCATTAGCGGTGGTGATGGCGGCACTCGTTATGCAACATGGTGTTGAGTATTTGTTTGCTGCCGTAATTGGCATGGGCATCATTCAACTGATCATCGGCTGGCAAAAGTGGGGACGTTTTATTCGCATGGTGCCAGCTCCGGTGATGCTGGGTTTTGTCAACGGACTCGCTTTAATCGTTTTTATGGCACAACTCCCCGCCTTTAAAGACGACTCTGGTAATTGGTTGCAAGGTATCGCACTTTGGCAATTATTAGCTGTCGTTGGCGCAACCATGGTCATTATTTATTTACTGCCGAAACTAACCAAAGCCATACCTTCCACACTGGCTGCAATTGTCTTAATGTCATTAGCCGTATTTGCTTTAGGTTGGGATATGCGTACTGTGGGTGATATTGCTGATATTGAAGGCAGCCTTTCGGTATTACTTTTCGGTGATACCAGCAATCCCCAACTTAACGGCTTTCATATTCCGATGATTCCGTTTAACTGGGAAAGCTTCGTTATTGTCGCGCCTTACGCTTTCATTTTAGCCATTATTGGCACCACCGAATCTTTACTCACCATGACCTTAATCGATGACATCACGCAAACACGTGGTCAAGGTAATCGTGAATGTGTGGCTTTAGGTTCTGCTAATATGGTTGCGGGTATGTTCGGTACTATGGGCGGTTGCGCGCTCATTGGTCAGTCGATGATTAACACCAAATCAGGTGGAACAGGACGCTTGTCGGGTATCACGGCGGCATTAGTGGTTTTGTTATTTATCTTGGTGTTATCCGATTTAATTGAACAAATTCCCATTGCTGCTTTAGTGGGGTTAATGTTTTTTGTTGTGGTTGCTACTTTTGAATGGTCGAGTATGGCCATTTTGAGGGGTATGACAAAAAGCGATGCCGCTATTGTGATCATCGTGACAGCCTTAACGGTTATCTTTGACTTAGCAATTGGTGTCATTTCAGGGGTTATTATTGCGGCACTGGTTTTTGCATGGCAACATGCGCAAAAAGTGATGTTAGAGCGCAAGGTTCAAGCCGATGGCAAGGTAATTTATCATGTGCACGGCCCATTATTTTTTGCTTCGGCTCAGAATTTTTCAGAACAGTTCGATATCGAAAATGACCCCGAATGTGTGAAGATTGATTTTAAATATTCTCGAGTTTACGACCATTCAGGTGTTGAGGCAATTGACAAATTGACTGAACGTTACCAAGCGAAAGGTAAGAAATTGGTGTTAAAGCATTTGAGCCCTGAATGCCAAGCCCTGCTAACAAAAGCAAAAGAATTGGTGGAAGTGAATGTGTCCGAAGACCCACACTATCATGTTTCTATGAATCGATAACAAAGTTACAAGGCTGTCAGATCATGCATGAAGAGTCGGTTTTTCAACAATTTGCCTTATTACTCATCATCGCTGCCATTGCCGGTACGATTGCGACGCGTTTAAAGCAACCGGTCATTATCGCTTACATATTGGTAGGCATTATTGTAGGACCGGTTGGCTTTGCACTGGTCACAGCCCATGATCAAATTGAGCTTCTGGCCAAAATTGGTGTGACCGTTTTATTGTTCTTAGTAGGTCTTAAACTAGACATTCAACACGTTAAACATATTGGTCCCGTTGCCTTAGCAACCGGTTTAGGCCAACTATTATTTACCATTGTTATTGGCTTTTTTATTACCCTTTTGCTCGGCAAGGATTGGATGACAGCGCTCTATGTTGCCATCGCCCTCACCTTCTCCAGTACCATTATTGTTATCAAACTCTTGTCCGATAAACGCGAAATAGACTCCCTGCATGGTCGTATTGCAATTGGTTTCTTAATTGTGCAAGACGTTGCGGTGGTCATCGCGATGATGTTTGTGAGTACTTTAAGAGATACCGGTTTAGATGACAAGAGTATTGTATTAGAAGTTGCCATTATTGCTGCCAAATTGCTAGCGGTGGCTGTTGTGGTCTTTTTGCTTATGCGTTACGTTTTGCCATGGTTGATGCGCTTCGTAGCCCAATCGCAAGAATTGTTACTGGTATTTGCGATTGCTTGGGGCGTTGCTTTATCCAGTGCTGGTCAACTAATTGGCTTCTCTATGGAAGCCGGCGCATTCATAGCTGGCTTTTCACTTGCCTCTACCGTTTATCGTGATGCGATCAGTGCACGCCTTGGGGGTATCCGAGACTTTTTACTGCTCTTTTTCTTTGTCGAGTTAGGAAGCAAACTCGATTTCAGTTCACTCAGTGAAGAACTGTTATCGGCAGTTATTCTGTCACTGTTTGTACTGATCGGTAATCCATTGATTGTGATGGCAATTATGGGCTATATGGGATATCGTAAACGAACCGGCTTTATGGCGGGTTTAACGGTTGCACAAATTAGTGAATTTTCGATTATTTTCGTTGCCATGGGCATTACCTTAGGTCATGTCGGACAAGACGCCTTAGGGCTAACTACCTTGGTGGGTATTGTAACCATTGCCGCTTCAACTTATATGATTATCTACTCGCAAAATTTATATCGTTGGTTCTCCCCGTATCTTGGCATGTTTGAAAGACGTTTCGCGTTTAGAGAAACAGAAACAAGTCATCAAAACATTCACATTCATGAACCTCGTGTATTGATTGTTGGCTTGGGGCGCTTTGGGGGACAGGTGCTTCGGCAATTACATAAACAGGGTATTGGCGTTATGGGCATTGACTTTAACCCCGAAGTGGTACAAAAGTTCCGAGAAGCAGGTTATAACGTACTATATGGCAATACCGAAGATAGTGAACTATTCAGTGCTGTGCCGTTTAGCCAGGTGGTTCATATCTTAACCACCCTTCCTAGCGATGACGCTAATGCTGCACTGTTTCATCACTTAAGCTTATACAACCACCAAGCGCGTATCACTGCGGTGGTTAGAACAGAAACCAATTTATTACACCTAAAACAAATGGGCATTTCTAACACTATTAATCCTTACATTTTTGCAGCAGATCACACGGCAGAAATGATGGCTCAGGAATTTACTCAACAGGAGATCAGCTCATGACAGTCATCAAGAAAATACTCGTTGCAACAGATTTTTCTGCACCAGCTAGACATGCAGTTATGAGAGCTGCACAATTGAGTAAACAGCATGATGGCGAATTGCACATAACACATGTCATTGAACCTTCATTAACTGAGCATCTGAAAGTGTTGCTTAAACTAAATGACTCGCAAACCCATGATCATGCGCATAAAAATGCCGAACTGCAACTGAATGCACTGATGATTTCTATTCATGAGCAATACGCTGTTAATCCGAATTTAAGCATCAACGCGGGTTCATTACTGCCTACTTTGTCCAAACAAATTAATGCCTATCAGGCAGACCTCGTCTTAGTTTCCGCTAAAGGCGAAGATTTTATTCGTCACTGGACCTTAGGATCGACTGCTGAACGTTTGATTAGGTTGCTTACCTGCCCTATGCTGGTAGTTAAGCAATCGACCCAGGTAAACTATCAGCGCGTCATGATTGCAATCGACTTTTCTGAGTGGTCTTTGTCTGCAATACAACTTGCCAAACTGATTGCTCCTCAGGCGCATTATGTGTTGGCGCATGTTTTTGACGTTCCCGAAGAAGGAAAGCTGCGTATGGCCGGTGTCAGTGAATTTGATATTATCAACTATCGCAATCAATTAATGCAGCAACAACAACTTGAATTAAAAGATTTAGCCAGTGAAGCAGGTTTAGAAGAAAATCAGTGGTCTCCATTGGTGATGAAAGGCAATGCGAGCAGTCGTCTGCTAGAAGCTGAAGAAGAACATGATATCGATTTGGTCGTGTTGGGAAAACATGGCAAAGGATGGTTCCAAGAAATGCTTCTAGGCAGTACCACTAAGCATTTGTTAACCGATTCCAAAACGGACTTATTAATCGCTCAGCGAACACAAAATTTCGCAATCTAAGTTGATGGGTAGCGCCGTTAAGTAGTAACGCATTTACTTAACGGCTCTTTAGCAGCCTAAACCCGACGCCAAGTCGTGCCTTGCGGTGTGTCTAAAATTTCAATGCCTGCTGTTTTCAATTCATTGCGAATAGCATCCGCCAGAGCAAAGTCTTTTGCCTTTTTAGCGGCAATACGTGCTTCAATTTTGGCTAAAATGTCAGTTTCGTTTATTGCATCTGTGGAAGATCCCGCTTGTAAAAAACGACTAGGTTCACTGGTCAATATACCCAATTGATTTCCCAAACTAATCAACACTTGTGCCAGTTGTCCGGCTAAGCCATCATTTTTAGCGGCTTTTGCTTTATTCACTTCCGTAGCCAAATCGAACAATACCGCAAAGGCTTGTGGCGTATTAAAGTCATCATCCATTACCGCATTATAGGCGTCTGTCCATTGTGCTAATAAGGTTGCTTCTGGTTTAACTAAAGCAATCCCTTCTAAGGCACCATACAAACGACGCAAAGCTGCACGAGCATTGTCTAAGTTTTCGGTAGTGTAATTTAATGGATTGCGATAATGACTAGATAACAAGAAAAAACGAATCACCTCTGCTGGATAGGCTTTGAGCACATCACGTATGGTAAAGAAATTGCCCAATGATTTTGACATTTTTTCGTTATCAACATTAACAAAGCCAACATGCATCCAGGTATTCACATAGGTATGACCGTGCGCACACTCGCTTTGAGCGATTTCATTTTCGTGATGCGGGAACTGTAAGTCGTGTCCCCCGCCGTGAATATCTAGGTGTTCACCGATGGTGTGTTTAGACATAGCGGAACATTCAATATGCCAGCCTGGACGACCCTCACCCCAAGGAGAATGCCAATGGGGTTCGCTGGGCTTAGAAGCTTTCCATAGCACAAAGTCTAACGGACTTTCTTTTTGCTCATTGACATCGACCCTTGCACCCGCTTGCAAGTCTTCGATTTTCTTACCCGATAACTTGCCATATTCAGCAAACTTTTCAACACGGAAATAGACATCACCATTGACGGCAGCATAAGCAAAGCCTTTATCAACCAAGGTTTGCACCATATCGGTAATCTGGGTGATGTATTCTGTTGCTTTAGGTTCAACATCCGGACGCAGCACGTTCAGCGCTGCTTCATCTTCATGCATGGCTTTAATAAAGCGCTCAGTTAAGGCTTGCGTGCTTTCACCATTTTCGATAGCCCGATTAATAATCTTATCGTCAATGTCGGTAATATTGCGCACATATTTAACATCGTAACCACGACTACGTAGATGTCGGACAATCATGTCAAAACCCACCATTACTCGCGCATGACCAATATGACAAAAGTCGTATACGGTAATTCCACAGACATACATCCCCACCTTAGGGGCATGAATCGGCTTAAATACTTCTTTTTGTTTGGTTTGGGAGTTGTAAATGTGTAGTAATGACATAATGTGCTTGACCAAATTAAAATTTAAATACTTCGACAAGGCTAGTTTGACTCAACGCTTGTACACGAATGAGATAGAGTTTAACACAGAGAACAGATATAAAAAAACCAGCACTAAGGCTGGTTTATTTTTAAACTCAATTGGTTGCGGGGGCAGGATTTGAACCTACGACCTTTGGGTTATGAGCCCAACGAGCTACCGGACTGCTCCACCCCGCGATAGAGTGATTTTTTCTCGTTGGCGGAGGAAGAGGGATTCGAACCCCCGGAGGTATTACCCTCAACGGTTTTCAAGACCGCCGCATTCGACCGCTCTGCCATTCCTCCGTAACGAGAAGATAATAATAAGCGATTGAGCCGAATAATGCAATACTTTTATTCAAAAATTCATCCGCATTCGTATAACTAGCCCCACTGACCCCACTTAACGTTTTGCTGATTGGCATTGCGCTTTATAAGCCCAAGGAGCTTGCACATTGGCTGCATTAGCCCATAATCCTTGACGTTTCCGTTTCGCTTCTTGTTCAAGTTGTTGTAGCCAAATGTTATTTCCTAATGATCGATCAAACCAAGCATGTCCTTGCGATAACATCCACTGATTAATGTTCTCGCCATCAACCATCACCTGACAGACGGCAAACCCGTCAGCTGTTAAGCGCTCCAAGCAACTGGCTTGAACGCTCATGCCTTGTAATTGCTGCGATAAAGCTTTTTGCGCCACATCTGACCAAGGTTGAGCTTTGCATACACCTGTTGCTAATTCAGGTGCATCAATCTGTGCCAAACGAATAGGCTGTTGTCCAAGTTCTGGATGCGTAATAATCAATTGATCGCCACTGAGAATGGTTTGCACCACGCCGGATATAGCCACATCGGCTTTTGCTGAAGACAGATAACCTAACGAAAGCATCAAACTCATTAGGCTAACGACAGTTTTCATAGTATGATCTCGATTGTTGACGGATAATTCATCTTAACATAACGGAGAGGAACACTAAAAACCTCGCGTCACCTGTTTGGAGTACTCGTGCATGAAAACCATAACAACGCTAACGATTTTATTGGCTTTCAGCGCACCCTTAACATCAGCAGCTGATTCACTCATCAATCAAATGCTTCACGCCCCCTCGCCTTATCTTCAACAACACGCCAAGGATAAGGTGCACTGGCAAACCTGGACCAGCGAGTCACTTGCTCTAGCCAAACAACAACAAAAACCCATCTTGCTGTCGATTGGCTACTATGCCTGTCATTGGTGTCACGTGATGCAGCAAGAAAGCTACCAAAACACAGCAGTAGCAGAAATGCTTAATCAACATTTCATTCCCATTAAAGTGGATCGTGAATTGGAACCCGGATTAGATCAGGCTATGCTTAATTATGCCAAGTCTTTAATTGGCGTTGCTGGTTGGCCACTCAATATTTACCTAACTCCCGATGCACGTCCTTTTGATGCTCACGTCTATTTAGATGCCACGGCATTGGCTGCTCGATTAGACAAAAACCAAGCGCAACAATCCACTGCCAAAACGATAAACATTGCGCCCAACATAGCATGGCATTCAAGCGCTAAACTAGATTCTGACAACTTTCTTCAAGCAGCCCTAGCTCAAATAGATACCACACACGGCGGATTCATGGGTACACGAAAATTTCCGCAAACACCTATACTGATGGCAATGAGTCGCTTACTTAAGCAAACACCCAATGTAGCGCTACAAACATGGTTTGATGAAACCTTAACGCAAATGGTTAATCATGGCTTATACGATGCCGTTAACGGCGGTTTTTTTCGCTACACCGTGGATAGTGAATGGAAAACACCTCATTTTGAAAAAATGCTCGTTGATAATGCCCAACTGTGGCAACTTTATGCGCAGTTATCACCTCTTTCCGCTTCACAAGATTGGGCTATCGTTGCTGAGCAGACGCGAGAGTTTATGCTGACCCATCTTTATGATGCCGAAAAAGGCGCCTTTTTTACCAGCCTGTCAGCACTGGATAACGCGGGTCATGAAGGCGGACATTATCTCTGGACACAAAAACAGCTCGCTCAACACCTAGCCGTCAAAGAACAATCTTTAGTCGCCTCAGACTGGCAACTGGATTACCCACCACCTTTTGATTTGGGTTATTTACCCATTTGGGGTGATCATTTAAGACCCGATGCACAACGCCAAGCAATCATGAATCGACTGAAAACATCGCGTGCTTCGCAACCCATTGCTACAGATAAAAAACACTTGGTCAGTTACAACGGCTTGATGCTGTCTGTATTATCTCAACAGCTCAGACAGCAACCCACACTAAAACCCATTGCGCAGAAGCTAGTCAGTTTTCTGTACGATGCTTGGAAAAATGATCAACTTTCGCAAGGAAGTTTTCTAGATAAAAAATTAGCTGAAGCAGACTTTGAAGGCTATGCTTTTGCCGCTAAGGGGTTGTTGGATTATGCAATCATCACCGGTGATGCTGATGCCAGTGAACTCGCCATCAATTTGCTCAAGCGTAGCCAGAAGTTGTTTGTTAACGATCAGGGTTTTATTGCACAAGCCCCGGTTGGCGACTTTAGCTTACCCAGACAACTTGCTTTTGCGGATTCAGCGCTCACTTCCGCAAGTAGCGTCTGGATAGAAGCCTGTCTGCAGTCCAGGAATGCGCAACTTACTCAGATAACTCAGCAAAGCTTCAAGAAAGCGCTGCCTCTTATGTTAGCATCTCCGTTAGAATATGCCAGTTTGTGGTCTGTTTACTGGAAATGGCAAGACTTGTTACTAAAGCAAGCCTAGCTTGGCAATAATAACCACACCAATCCCATCAACCACAGTAATTCACTCAACTCCACCCACGCCAGTGAAATGACATAGTTGACGCCGCCAATTTTCTTACGCCACCAAACTATGTACATCCAAGTGGTTAAAATAAGAAGGGTCAATGTCCAACCAGACGCCAAAGCCAACGCCATCAGCAATAGCAACCATTGCGGCCATAACCAACTTAACTCCACTTTTTCGCGCCAACCTTCTGGAAGCGACTCGTGTTGGTTGACCCATCGAGAACCGGTCATCACCATTTGCGCAAATACCCAACCGACCATCGGCATTAACACAATCACCGTCCACCATTCAGCCCGAATTAGGGTTACCAACAGTGACCATTTCAAAATCAGCGTCAGGACTAAAACGACAATACCCATGCTACCCAAAGCCAAGCGATTGCTTAATTTGAGTTGCTGTAGGGCTTCAGGCTCTTTGCTCAAAGCAGCATCAGCAATCTGTGCAAGGCTGTCTAATGTGCTGGCACCACTAAGTTTCGCCCAAACAATCAGCACTAAGGCAGCGCTAATTTCTGCCTGAAATCCACTAAACAGCCAAGCAATGCTGGCTAAGAGTACCCCTAACAATAAGGCGGATAAAGGAATAAACGCCATCGACCGACCGACATTCAGCGCATCTATCTGCCCTTTTGTCTGAATGCGCCATTGCCAAACGTGATGCATGGCAATGCGCATGGGATGAACGGTTTTGACTTCTGTAGATTCATTCATAGTTTATGTATCCTATCACTGTCCATTTTCTGCCACGACCATGGCAATCACTTGATCTTTTTCATCGCTCACTGTTACGTGCCAAAGGTGACGTTCTGTCTGTTTTGCAATCAGAGCGGCTTGCCCAAATAAGCTTAACAAAGGCTTACCTAATGCATCATGACTGTAACAAAAATCTGAAAATTTGACCGACTGCTGAAATCCTGTCCCCAAAGCCTTAGATGCCGCTTCTTTTACTGCCCAACGCTTGGCTAACCAACGCCCAACCTTAGAGCCTTCAGGTAATTCTGCCAATTCATCTGGGTGTAAGATACGTTCGGCTAAGCGTATGCCATGTCGTTGCCAGGTTGCTTCCATTCTGGCAACAGATAATAGGTCAACGCCAATTCCCCGAACAGCCATTCAGTTAGCCTCGAACAGCCAACATCAAATCTTTCATTTCACGAACCGCAACGGGCAAGCCTTTAAAAATCGCTTCACTGATAATGGCATGACCAATATTCAACTCTTCCATTTCCTCAATGGCGGCGATGGCTTGTACATTGTGATAATGGAGTCCGTGTCCACCATTCACTGCTAAGCCAATACTGGCAGCCAGCTTTGCGCCTGTACGAATTTTATTCAGCTCATTCAGCTGTGCTTGCCCTGTCAATTCGGCATAATGCCCCGTGTGCAACTCAACAACGGGTGCCCCTGCCGCTTTAGAAGCCCGAATTTGCGCTTCATCTGCTTCAATAAATAAAGACACACGAATACCCGCAGCCCCCAAACGCTGACAAGCATCTTGAACTCGTTCAAACTGCCCCACCACGTCCAAACCGCCTTCGGTAGTCAACTCTTCGCGCTTTTCAGGCACTAAGCACACATCTTGCGGTAAGTATTGCAATGCCATAGCAATCATCTCTTCCGTCACGGCCATTTCTAAATTGATTTTGGTTTGATGTGTTGGCATGAGCAAAGCTAAATCGCGTTCTTGAATATGACGACGATCTTCGCGAATATGCAAAGTTAAGCTGTCGGCGCCATGTTGTTCCGCCAACAATCCCGCATGAACCGGGTCTGGATAACGTGTGCCGCGTGCTTGACGCAAGGTAGCTACATGGTCAATATTAATTCCGAGTGCGATCATTGTAATTGCTCCCACCATTGTCGCATCGACAAGGCTTGACTGGGCATTGCTTGCAGCAAACGCCATTGTAATAATTCACGCAACGCGCGGCTGGCTTTTCCCTGAGGTGCTTGAGTTATTAAAGCCAATAACTCAGCCCCCGAAATACCTGCCTCACATTGCTGCCATCCATCTATGTGCCACTGATAATGACACTCAGCCAAAATAGGCTGATGCTCACGGGTTTGCTGCGGCAAAGCATAGCCCATTTCTGCAATAAATAACCATTCAAAACGTCTGAGCGCCCATGCCATTTGGCTGCGCTCTGTTCCCGAACTTCTTAATAAATCCATTAATTGCTGATAAGCAGCAAACAGAGCGGGAAAAGGCTGTTCTACCAACAAGCTACGATGCAGCAATTCATTGGCGTAAAGCCCGCTCCAATTCGCCATACCTTGCAATGGCATTTGGTAGGCTAAGGCTTCACACTGAGTCACCCAACCGCCCGACTGTTTACCGGCTCGCCAAGCAATGGCTAACTCGGAAAAAGCTGGCATTGAAGCGAGTTTTTTCTGACCACCTTTAAACGTCAGTTGTAGGCGACCATAACGCTCAGTCAGTAAACTTAACCATAAACTGGTTTCACCCTGAGGACGCGAAAACAAGAGATAAGCCTTATCTTGCAACAACACAGCGTTTAGGACTAATTATGCGATTACTGATAACCTAAACTCGCTAAAGCACGTTCGTCATCCGACCAGTTATCTTTAACCTTCACCCAAAGCTGTAAATGAACGCGACTATCGAGCAAACGCATTAAGTCTTGACGTGCTTCACTGCCGACTTGTTTCAACATGCCACCGCCTTCGCCAATGACAATACGCTTTTGCCCTTCGCGCTCCACTAAAATCAAGGCATCAATCAACACCCTTTCAGGCGTCACTTCATACTTCTCAATCTCAACGGTTAAGCCATAAGGAATTTCTTTTTCCAAGCGGCGCATCAGTTTTTCACGCACCATTTCCGCAGCGAGGAAACGAGAAGAAGCATCGGTCACCATATCTTCATCAAACATTGGCTCGCCTTCTGGCAAATGTTTAATCAGCGTGTTAATGACTAACTGAGTGTGCTTTTTGTCGTAAGCCGAAATGGGCAGGCTTTCGGTAAATTTAACCTTTTGACCTAATTCAGCCAAATAAGGCAGTAGCTTTTCACGCGGTTGAATTTTATCTACCTTGTTAATCACCAACACCACTGGGACTTTGACGTTAGCGATTAATTGCGCCACGCGCGCATCTTCGTCAGTAAAACGTCCCGCTTCGACCAACATCATCACCACATCCACCCCTTCTAGGGCACTAGACGCAGTACGATTCATCACACGATTCAATGCTTTACCGCCATTCAAATGAATACCAGGGGTGTCCACAAACACCAACTGAGCTTCATCTAAGCTTAAAATGCCGTGAATACGATGGCGCGTGGTTTGAGGCTTAGGTGAAGTGATGCTAATTTTCTGACCAATTAAGCCATTCATGAGCGTCGATTTACCGACATTCGGACGACCGACAATGGCAATGGTGCCACAACGAAATTGCGTATCAGCCATGACGTTTTTCCTCACATTCTGCCAGCATCAGTGCAGCAGCGGCTTGTTCTGCTTTACGACGACTATTCGCCGTTGCCTGAGTTGTTGGAAAGCCAGCAACTTGGCAGGCCACCGTGAACATCAGCGCATGAGCCTCGCCCACCTGTTTTAATAAATCATAATCGGGCAGCCCTTTATTGCGCGCCTGACACCATTCTTGCAGTCGCGTTTTAGGGTCTTTTTCCGTCGCCACTTCTTCTAACGTATCAAAGCGCGGTAATAAATAACGCAACACAAACTCACGTGTCGCTTCCATGCCCGCATCTAAATAAATGGCTGCAATCACCGCTTCAAAAGCATCGGCAATGGTCGATGCACGACGATAACCACCACTTTTTAACTCGCCAGAACCCAATTTTAAACAATCACCAAGCCTTAATTCAGTGGCAAACTCCGCCAGAGTCTCTTCACGCACCAGACGGGCACGCATGCGCGTCAACACCCCTTCGGGCTGTTTGGGAAACCGTGCATACAGGGCTTCGGCAGCTAAAAAGTTCAGAATACCATCACCTAAAAACTCCAGCCGTTCATTGTGCGCACTGGCATAACTACGATGCGTTAAGGCTTGCCAAAGCAAAGATGGATTATTGAACTGGTGACCAATACGCGCCATACACTCTTGTTGTAGACGAAGCTCATCGACCTTCATTACTGGATAGATCTCCCGATTCGGTCGCCATTTACACCACTATCAAAGTGCATCCAAATAAAGAAGGCTTTGCCTTTCAAATTTTCTTCAGGCACAAAACCCCAATAACGGCTATCGTAACTATGATCTCGGTTGTCACCCATCATGAAATAATGCCCTTCAGGCACAACCGCTTCCATGACATCAGAAGCCGGTCTATCTTTATCAATCAAGACGTTGTGCTGAATACCTAATAGGTTTTCGCTCAATTCCAGCGTACCGTTCAATACAGCCCCTGATCCTGTGGTTTCATAGCGTCCAATGGCTTGCTGCTTAACAGGCTCACCATTCACCATCAGTGTTTTATTGATGTAGCTAATGCGATCACCCGGTAAACCAATCACACGCTTAATGTAGTCTTTGTCGGGTTCAACCGGGTAACGAAACACCACCACATCACCACGCGCTGGCTCACCTGTCGCAATGAGTTTTGTGTAAACCACTGGCAACTTCACCCCATAACTGGCTTTGTTGACCAGAATAAAATCGCCAATATGTAAAGTCGGATACATAGAGCCTGAAGGAATGCGGAAAGGTTCAACCACAAATGAGCGGAGTACCAGCACAATTAACAGCACCGGAAAGAGTGAACGCGCATAATCCATCACCATCGGCATGGGCGCATCAGCAGCACGTTTAGGCTCAAGCACCCATTTATCAATGGCCGCTAAAATACCGCCAATCACAACAGCAAGCGTTAAGATGATTTCAAACAACATGCAGAATATGCCTCTTAATTGTCTTTATTGACATGCAAAATGGCTAAGAAGGCTTCCTGTGGAATCTCGACGCTACCAATGGTTTTCATGCGTTTTTTACCCTCTTTCTGTTTCTCTAACAGTTTTTTCTTACGAGAAACGTCACCGCCATAACATTTAGCCAACACATCTTTACGCATGGCTTTAATGTTGGTACGTGCAATCACCTTAGCGCCAATCGCTGCCTGAATCGGCACTTCAAACATTTGACGAGGAATCAGCTCTTTCAAGCGATCAATCACGTCACGACCACGATACTGTGCCGTACTACGATGCACAATCATCGATAAGGCATCGACAGACTCAGCATTCACCATAATATCCATACGAACCAAATCATCGGCCTGAAAACGCAAAAACTCATAATCCATCGAAGCATAGCCACGCGAAATCGATTTTAAGCGGTCAAAGAAGTCTAACACCACTTCATTCAGTGGTAACTCCATTTGCAACTGAACTTGATTACCCGCATAAACCATGTTCTTCTGCACGCCACGTTTTTCCATACACAAGCCCATCACCGCGCCAACATAGTCTTGCGGCAAGAGTAAATTAGCTTGAATAATGGGTTCACGAATCTCTTTAATACTACCCAACTCTGGCAATTTTGCGGGATTATCAACGAGTAATACTTCATCTCGCGTGGTTAACACTTCATAAACCACCGTCGGTGCAGTGGTAATCAGGTCCAGATTAAACTCACGCTCTAAACGCTCTTGGATAATCTCCATGTGAAGCAGACCCAAGAAGCCGCAACGGAAACCAAAGCCCAATGCGGTGGATGTTTCTGGTTCAAAGAACAAAGAGGCATCATTTAAGCGCAATTTACGTAGCGATTCGCGCAGATTTTCATAGTCTTCGGAGCTGATCGGAAAAATACCGGCAAAGACGCGTGGTTGTGCTGGCTTAAATCCAGGCAATGCAGCTTCAGCGGGATTGGCTGCATCGGTTAGCGTATCCCCTACAGGGGCGCCATCAATCTCTTTAAGTCCTGCAATGACAAAACCAACTTCACCTGAGTAAAGCGCCTCGCGCTTAGTGCGTTTTGGTGTAAACACCCCGACTTCATGCACTTCATGCACATCACCAGTCGACATCACCTTCATTTTGGTTTTGGCACGAATTGAACCGTCCATCACACGCACTAAAGACACAACACCCAAATAATTGTCATACCAAGAGTCGATAATTAAGGCTTTCAATGGACCATCAGGATTACCCTTAGGTGCTGGAATTTTAGCAATGATTTCTTCCAGCGTTTCTTTAATGCCCACACCTGCTTTGGCACTGGCATGTACCGCCTCGGTGGCATCAATGCCGATGATTTCTTCAATCTCAGCAATTACGCGCTCAGGATCGGCTGCAGGTAGATCAATCTTGTTCAATACAGGCAAGACTTCCAAATCTTGTTCAATGGCGGTGTAACAGTTGGCAACCGTTTGCGCTTCCACACCTTGGGATGCATCAACCACCAATAACGCACCTTCACAAGCCGCCAAAGAACGCGATACTTCGTAAGAAAAATCGACGTGACCAGGAGTGTCAATAAAATTTAATTCGTAAGTTTTTCCATTATCCGACTTGTAGTGCAAGGTCACACTCGCTGCCTTAATGGTAATGCCGCGCTCACGCTCCAAATCCATCGAATCGAGCACCTGCGCCGACATTTCTCGATCAGTTAACCCACCGCAATACTGAATAAAGCGATCAGCTAATGTCGATTTGCCATGATCAATGTGCGCGATAATCGAAAAATTACGAATTAAATCCAACTCTTGAGCCATGAAATACCTAAAACCGCTTAACCAACAAAAAACGGGGAGCATGGCTCCCCACAAATAATCGACTACTTTAACTTATTGAATGACGATCGGCAAGAATATTGCACGGTTTCCACGCAGAATGCGCATCGGAATTTTCTGACCTTTAGGCAGTTTTTGCAATAAAACCTGGGCAGAATCGACTGAATCCAAACGTATGTAATTTAATTCTAACAACACATCTCCTTCACGCACACCAGCATTTGAAAAGGCACCTTCTTCAACCGCACCAACACGTAAGCCGAAATCAATACCCAATTTTTGCTTACTAGCATCATCCAAGGCTAGTAACTGAGCCCCTTCAATCACTTTACCAACAGCTTGCTCTTTGCTGCCCGCACGCTTGTTGGTTTTAGCAACTTTTTGATCCTCAGGCAAGGCATCTATCACCACGGTAAGATTCATTAATTTGCCCTGACGCAATAATTTCATCTCAATGGGTTGTCCGACCGGTGTCATGCCAATAACCGGTGGTAGCGTACCCGACTTATTGATTTCACGACCATTGACCGACAAGATAATGTCGCCCGCCTTAATCCCCGCTTTGGCGGCCGGTGTATCCGGGAAAACTTCAGCCACCAAAGCACCTTTGGGTTTGTCCATGCCAAAAGACTCTGACAATTCAGAAGTAACTTCTTGAACATTAACCCCTAAATAACCACGCGTTACTTTGCCATTTTTCTTTAGCTGATCCACGGTGTTCATCGCCACTTCAATCGGAATGGAGAATGACAACCCCATGAAACCACCGCTGCGACTGTAAATTTGTGAGTTGATCCCCACCACTTCACCCGCCAAATTAAACAATGGTCCACCGGAGTTACCTGGGTTAATCGCCACATCGCTCTGAATGAAAGGTACATAGGTATCATCGGGTAAAGTACGCTCTTTCGCCGAAACAATACCTTGGGTAACTGTGGCTTCAAATCCGAAAGGCGAACCAATAGCCAATACCCATTCACCAACTTTTAACTTGCTGGTTTGACCAAGGGTCACGCTGGGTAAGCCTTTTGCTTCTACTTTTAATAAAGCGATATCAGTACGTTCATCACTACCTACTACTTTAGCAATCAATTCTTTACGATCACTAAAGCGAACGGTAATTTCATCGGCCTCAGCAATGACATGATGATTGGTGATGATATAACCATCGGCTGAAATAATAAAACCCGTGCCAAGCGATTGCATTTCTTTCTTATTATCATCTCCTTTTCCGCGTGGTACCTCTCCATGACCAGGAGGTAGCGGAAAACTATCTCCAAAGAATCGACGTAATAATTCTTCCGGAATACCGTTTAAATCGGCACGACGTTGTGGTTTGACCTTAGATGCTGTCGAAATATTCACCACAGCGGGCGCATTTTTTTCAACTAAAGGAACAAAATCAGGCAACTGAGCTTGTGCTATCGGCACCAACCACAGCCACGAAAATAAAATAGAAAATACCAATAACGACTTATTAAACAACATATTGCCTTCCTATGTTAATGAGTCAAACGATGAATCTCGTGCACCTTTGGTGTACAGGCTAGATTCAGTTTACCAACCAGATACCAACTCGACAAGAGTGAAAAGATGCCAAGTAGTAACGCACCCATGTCTTGCGCTATCTCTTGACCTAAAGCCAACCCCAATAACAGCGCTAACAGCGGCACACCATAAGCCATCAAACTTAAGCGAATCAAAGCATTTTGTGAAAGAGACAACAATAAGGCATCTCCCACATTAACAGATTCAGCCAAGGGAAGATAAAGTTTTAAGGCTGGTGCTCTCTTAAGTAAGCGTGCAAAGGCGTTGGTTTGGCAACCCAGACCACCCGCACCACAACCGCCACCATGACAAGCAGACTGTGCGTTATCACTGACATCTAACAATAATTGACCATCCTGATCGACAGCACGTACCACTGCCCAAGTTTTGATTTCATCTAAAGACGACGTCATGGTAATATGAACAACTTATAGGATTGATAGAGTGACTATCTTAAAATAAATCCATCATTCATTCTAGGGAAGCGGTAAAAGAGTTTGTTAAAATTTCATCAACCCAATAACATTATTATTATTGGTGGCGGCATCGCTGGTCTGTCCTTAGCGTTAAAACTAGCCGACCACAACGCCGTTACCCTACTGACTAAACGTGGTTTATTAGAGTCGAATACTCTCTACGCTCAGGGTGGTATTGCGGCTGTGCTAGATCCTAACGACTCAATCGAAGAGCATGTGCAAGACACCTTGGTTGCTGGCGATGGTTTATGTGATGAAGCGGCAGTTAGATTTACGGCTACACACGGACGACAAGCGATTGAAGAGCTGATTCAGCTGTCGGTTCCCTTTACGGCATGCCAAGCGGATGATGAACAAGACTGTGACCTGTTTCCTTATCACCTCACTCGTGAGGGCGGTCACAGTCACAGACGTATTATTCATGCTGCCGATCATACCGGTCAGTCAGTGCAGCTCAGCTTAGCACTCAAAATTCGTCAGCACAGCAATATTTTATTGCTTGAACATCACACAGCCGTTGACTTAATTGAAAGAGAAGGTCGCTGTGTCGGCGTTTATGCTTTAAATCAAGCCACTGACGAAATTTCTACCCTTGCATCTCCAGCGGTAGTGCTGGCAACGGGTGGCGCTGGTAAAGTCTACCTTTACACCAGCAATCCCGATTTAGCGACGGGTGATGGCATTGCCATGGCTTGGCGATCAGGTTGCCGTGTTGCCAATATGGAATTTATGCAATTTCATCCAACGGTTCTTTACCATCCCAGTGAACGTGCTTTTCTCATTTCAGAAGCTGTGCGGGGTGAAGGTGGCTACCTCAAACGCCCTGATGGTTCGCGCTTTATGCATGAATATGATCAGCGCCTCGAACTGGCACCACGTGACATTGTTGCCCGGGCGATTGATGCGGAAATGAAAAAACTCGGTTGTGATCATATGTGGTTAGACATTAGTCATCGTGATGCTGAATTTGTTAAAAGTCACTTCCCGACCATTTATAAGCGCTGCTTAGGGTTAGGAATTGATATTACTAAAGAACCTATCCCCATTGTTCCGGCGACTCACTATACCTGTGGCGGTGTCTATACCGATTTACGTGCTAGAACGGATTTGAAGGGTTTGTACGCGGTGGGTGAAGTCGCCTATACCGGATTACATGGCGCCAATCGTTTGGCCAGCAACTCATTATTAGAGGGGCTAGTATTTGCCAATGCCGCTTATGAAGACATTATGTTACGTAAAGCCGAGGGAAAACTGATTGCCCCGCCCAACTTGCCTGACTGGGATGAAAGCCAAGTTAACCCTAGCCCAGAACAAGTTTTAATTGCCCATGACTGGGACGAAATTCGTCGTGTGATGTGGGACTTTGTGGGCATTGTTAGAACGGAAGAAAGACTCAAACGTGCGCTAAAACGCATCTTAGTGATTCGAGAAGAAATTGAGGATTTTTATGCTCAATACTACCTTAACACCGACTTCATTGAACTGAGAAACTTGGCACAAGTCGCTGAATTGATTATCCGTTCAGCTCTGTCTCGTAAAGAAAGTCGAGGGCTACATTATGTGCTCGATTATCCCAACCACTCAACTCACCCCCATCCAACCATTCTTAACCCCAAAGATTCAGTCTGATGGGGTTAAAAAGTATGATCAAACAACTTCAATAAGTTGACTAAACGGGCTTAATCCAGCTCTTTCAGCACATCAGAAACAGTTTCTAAATCCATCATTTTACCCACGTACATTCTGACTAACACTGGGTTTGCCCATAATCCATTTTCTGACAATGCAATGGTAGCCCGGCGTATTTCCATAAAATCAACCGATTCATCTAATACAGGATATTGGTGAGGGCTCATGGTTGCCGAAGACATAGCCGGTGGTGGACGACGAATCACTTTACGTGACGCGAGTGATAAAACAGGTTTTTCATCTGACATAATCATGTACCTTAAAATTAATCGAAGTATTTTTTAACTCTGTTAGTTGTTCATAGCCAACTATTGCTTATTAGTCTGTAAATCGGATGTCTCATAATGTTGCGAAAGTTTGTGGCGTTTAACGTGCATTAAAAGATTTTCGGCTTTCGCACCCAAATAAACGTACAAGCCTAAGCCGACCATTAAAGCAACCGCTGAAAGCATCATCCACGTAGCACTGGTTAAGTAATCCCCTGCTCCAATGGCTGACTTAAACATTAACAACAAAGCTTCAATTGAAACTGCAATAGTAATCGCTGCCATAAAGCGGGTAATGGTTCTGCGCGTTGAACTGTGTCGGAAAATATCCTTATGCATCAACACTTCTTCTTCAAGCGTTGTTTTGGCTAAGTCGAATATAGCCAAGCCCAAGGTAATGAAAATAATCGAACTAAAAGGACGAATGGACTCAATGTGTGATGGTTCCTCGAGCATTTTGAGCAGTTCGGAAAAACCGGAATAGAGTAAAACCCCTACAACACAAAACAAACCAATTGAAATCGCGGAATAAACGGCTTTGAAAAATGGCTCAAAACGGGTTCTTAAGCTATCACCCATCAGAAAGCTGACGGTTTTTTCCAAGTCTAAATCAATCACCAAATAACCTGAAACAGCACCAGCACTATTGGTAATCGGAATAGCGCCCGACAAACACAAAACCCTATCCGTAACGGATAAATAGGGATCAGTGAACACCACACTTTGTTTGGCTTTTGCCATAACAAAATAAGGACGTTGACTTAAATCATTTCCTCTATTTGAGAAATCCGTGCGCGTTTTACCCTCTTTAAACGCATAATTGGGGCTATCTTGCACGCCATTTCTATCTAGGGTATAGACAATATCAATGAAGGGATAGTGGCTACTTAACTCATCTAAGGTTTCCAAAATGCGCTCTGGGCTCTCAAAAAGATGCGCATCACTCAATCCTAACAGGATAGAATGCAGCATTTCTTGAATCATGCCCCGATAATCGTGGTAACGTTCAATGATGTTGACATAACTTGACATAAAAAATCACTTTTTCAATAAGGTAAACTTTAAGAACGTATTTGACCCGAACCAAATACAACATATTTTTGTGATGTTAATCCGATTAATCCTACTGGTCCACGCGCATGAAATTTATCCGTACTAATGCCAATCTCAGCACCTAAGCCATATTCAAAACCATCTGCAAAACGGGTTGACGCATTAATCATTACCGAGCTTGAATCAACTTCGGCTAAGAAACGACGACTCATGGCATAGTCTTGCGTCATGATGGCATCAGTATGGTGAGAGCCATATTGATTGATATGCGTGATGGCTTCATCTATCCCATTCACGATTTTAATCGACAAAATGGGCGCTAAATATTCTGTTGACCAATCTACTTCCGTAGCAGCATTCATGGCAACAATGGCACGAGATTTTTCACAACCGCGCAACTCAACGCCTTTGGCTAGATAAATATCTGCCATCTTAGGCAAAAATTCAGCTGCAATGTTTTCATCCACCAACAAGGTTTCCATCGCATTGCACACGCCGTACCGATGCGTTTTAGCATTGTCACACACCGCCCATGACATGGTTAAATCGGCATCAGCTGCCACATACACATGACAAATACCGTCTAAATGTTTAATGACGGGTACTTTGGCACCTTGACTGATGCGTTCAATTAAACTTTTGCCACCACGTGGGATAATCACGTCAATATATTCGGGCATGCTGATCATCTGTCCAACAGCTTCTCGATCGGTTGTTTGCACCAATTGTACCGCATGCTGATCAATACCTGCGGATGTTAAACCTTCTTGAATGCACAGTGAGATTGCTTTATTGGAATGAATCGCCTCAGAACCACCACGTAAAATCGTCGCATTGCCCGACTTTAAACACAGTGCAGCCGCATCGGCCGTCACATTCGGACGTGATTCATAAATAATACCAACCACCCCTAGTGGAACACGCATTTTTCCTAACTGAATACCTGAAGGACGATAAGCCATATCAGTAATTTCACCGACTGGATCGGGCAAGTCTGCCACTTGACGCACGCCTTTAGCGATAGATTCAATACCCTGCTGAGTTAATCGCAAACGATCCAACATGGCATCATCTAATCCGTTCGCTTTACCTGCTGCTAGATCTTTGGCATTTTCTGCCATTAACCATGAGGATTGAGCCAATAAACGATCAGCAATTTGATGCAGAGCCATATTTTTTTGAGCAGTAGGTACTGAGGCTAACAGGCGACTCGCCTTACGCGCTTGTTGACCTAACTCATTCATGTAAACGTTTATCTGCATGCCCATCTCCTATTAAATTGCTGTGTGATGAATATCTCACATGACCGGGTAGCGACTAAGCAACCCGTTTGGGTAATTTTTTACCCAAACTAGACATATCGGCAACCAACCACATTAACTCTGCCCAAGCATTACCATTCAGCTGACCTTTAATTATCCGGTCTATTTGCAGTGTCATGTCTTGCCAACTGGATAATTGCGCAGGGGTTATTTGTTTTATCAAACGTTGCAAAATAGTTGATCTGTCTCCCCAGAGTCGGTATTCATTTGCCAGCTGTGACCAGGGTTTTTGTTGCTGAGAAGCCCATAAATTTTGCCATAAGCGTAACTCTTTGCTGACCGCCCAAAGCAACAAGACAAACTCCTCCCCCGTTTCACGCAAACGCTGTAAAATTCTCAGCGCATGATCTGCCTTTTGAAGAGACAGAGCATTAGACAAAGCAAACACATCATATCTTGCCCAATCTTGTTGATCATCCGATAACAGTGTCTCGTCCAGCTGCTGATAGCCAGCTAACTGCCAGCGCAACAAGCTTTGTCGAGTTGCCATCAAGTTCCCTTGAGACCAATCAGCCAACATGGTTAACGCCATCGGTGTTATGCGCATCCCCAACTGATCAACTTCTTGCTGAATCCATTGATTCAGCGCCTGACCCGTTAAGGTCTTACTGTTTACTACCCAACCCTTAACATCAATGGCCTTCACCCATTTCGATTCAAGCGTTTGTTTATCCAACTCACCTGTACGCAATAACAATAACACATCGGGATTGGGGTTTGCTATGTGTCGTTGTAAGGCTTCCGATTGAACGCCTGTTAATTTGGTTGAAAAGATCACTTGCATCACGCGTAAACTGGCGAACAATGACTGCTCTTGATAGTGCATCCATACCAATTCCCAATCACTGGCTTGTTCAATGACCATTAACTGCTGTTCTAGAAACCCCGAATCCTTAGATTTGAGTTTGATACGATCCACACTGTTCAAGGTGCGCTGCGGCTCGTCACCACAACACAAGACTACTGGCGGCAATACATTGGCTTGATCTATCTTGCTATTAAGCTGTTCCGGTGTGATCATGACGAAGGCTCTAAAGCGACAAGACCTTGTAACAAACGCACTATCGCATCAACAACCCTAGCCCGAATATCGGATACGACCTCTGCAGACTCTCGAGTAATAGCCAAGGGTCTTTCTGCTCCCAAACCGCCTTGTTGCGTGGCTAAGCTTTGATCAACCTCTCTGGAGCGTCTGACTTGGGTGTCGATCAGTGGCGTTTCTACACCCACTTTCGTCACGACCAATGCTTGTGTCATCACAAATAAGCGCGCCGATATTTCACCATAAGAACCAATTGCTGATATCACCGACTGCTGAGTCGTTGCTCCCAAAGTAACAACTAGCTGAGCCTGTTTTTGCTCACCAACCAACTGAGCACCGAAGGATTGTAAAGCCCGTTTTGTTTGCACGACCAACTCACCATCAGCGCCTTCACTGGATAAGTAAATGCGATAGGGTAAAGCCTGATCAGAAGCAGATGAAACACCCCGTAACTGATAGCCACAACCCGTTAAAGTCGATAGCGACAAAGCACTCAACAAAAAATGGCGTCGAGATAATGTCATATTGTCACTGAATCATGAGCTGCTTAAACGGCAACAATATTAACCAGACGACCTGGTACGACAATTACCTTAGTAATGGCTTTACCTTCCGTATATTTCTGTACACCATCATCCATTAACGCCATGGCCTCTACCTTGTCTTGAGTAGCATCTGGTTCGACACTAATCTTACCCCTTAGCTTGCCGTTCACCTGTACCATCAATTCAATTGAATCGCGCTTTAAAGCCAACCCATCAACTTTAGGCCAACTGGCACTGGCTAGGAGTCCTTCACCGCCCAAAGCTTGATACATCACTTCAGTGATATGTGGAGCAACAGGCGCTAACATCATGGTCAGAATCATTAAGCCTTCTTGTAATACCGCACGACCCTGAGCCGTTTCGGTATTATGACGAGACAGCGTATTCGATAACTCCATACAAGAAGCAATGGCCGTATTAAACGACTGACGACGTCCCCAATCATCGGTAACCTTAGCTAGGGTTTCATGAACCTTACGTCGAACCGCCTTGTCTTCTTCTGACAGCAAGTTCACCTCTAAATCAGTCACAGCACCTTGCTCAACATGGCTTTGTACCAAGCGCCAGACACGATTCAAAAAGCGTGAGGCTCCTTCTACACCCGCATCCGACCATTCCAATGACTGTTCGGGTGGTGCAGCAAACATCATAAACAAACGTGCCGTGTCTGCACCGTATTGATCAATCAGCGCTTGTGGATCCACACCGTTGTTTTTCGATTTCGACATTTTTTCTGTGCCGCCAATCTCAACAGGCAAGCCATCTGACTTCAAAATGGCTTTAAGCGGTTTACCCTTTTCATCGGTTTCCAATTGAACATCGGCAGGATTAAACCAATGTTTACGCCCATCCTCTCCCATACGGTAGTAGGTGTCGGCGATCACCATACCTTGAGTCAGTAAGCGCTTGAAAGGTTCATCGGTTTTAACCAATCCCTCATCGCGCATCAGTTTGTGGAAGAAACGCGCATAAAGCAAATGCAGAATCGCGTGTTCGATACCACCAATGTATTGATCCACTGGCAACCAATGGTCTGCACGCTCATCTAACATTTTTTCTTGATTGTCAGGACAAGCATATCGTGCGTAATACCAACTCGACTCAAAGAAAGTGTCAAAGGTATCAGTTTCGCGTTTCGCATCGCCACCACATTTCGGGCAAGTACAGTGCGTAAAGCTGTCTAATTGCGTGAGTGGCGAAGCGCCACCATCTGGAATCACACCCTCGGGTAGCGTGACTGGCAACTGATCTTCAGGCACAGGCACAACACCACAATCAGGGCAATAAATTACGGGAATCGGGCAACCCCAATAACGCTGACGTGACATACCCCAATCACGCAAACGATAGTTAATGGTCTTCTTACCCAATTCTTTAATTTCGAGCGCTTTAGCAATGGCTTCAAAAGCTTCATCGAAGGCCAATCCATCGAAAGAACCTGAATGAATCAACAGACCTTTTTCGGTCATCGCTTCGGCACTAATATCTGGCTCTGCACCATCGACGCTAATCACAGCCTTCATCGGCAAGTGATACTGCTTTGCAAACTCCCAATCACGTTGATCGTGTGCTGGCACACTCATCACTGCGCCAGTACCATATCCCATCAAGACAAAGTTAGCGACCCACACAGGAATCAATTCACCTGTAATTGGGTGAGTGACGCGCAACCCCGTATCGATGCCTTTCTTCTCCATGGTTTCGATAACCGCTTCCGACGTACCCGTCTGTGCGCACTCATGAATGAAGCTCGCCAATTCAGGGCGTGAAACCGCAGCCTGTTTCGCTAAAGGATGCTCGGCAGCAATGGCAACATAGGTCACGCCCATCAGCGTGTCGGGACGCGTGGTAAAGACTTTAAGTTTTTGTTCACTATCTTCAACCAACGGAAAATCAATTTCTAACCCTTGCGAACGACCAATCCAGTTGCGCTGCATGGTCTTAACTTGTTCTGGCCATTCAGTCAGCGTATCTAAATCGTCCAATAACTCGTCAGCATAGGCAGTGATTTTCAAAAACCATTGGGCAATTTCTTTACGCTCAACCAGAGCACCTGAACGCCAGCCGCGACCATCAATCACCTGCTCATTTGCCAATACCGTATTATCTACAGGATCCCAGTTAACCACCGATAAACGGCGATACACTAAGCCTTTCTTGTAGAGTTGCAAGAAAAACCACTGCTCCCACTTGTAATAATCCGGCGAACAAGTCGCTAACTCGCGCGACCAGTCGTAACCTAAGCCCAAAGACTTAAGCTGATTACGCATGTAATCGATATTGCTGTAGGTCCAAGCGGCTGGCGCTACCTTATTGGCAATCGCGGCATTTTCAGCTGGCAAGCCAAAAGCGTCCCATCCCATGGGTTGCAGTACATTTTTTCCTAACATGCGCATATAGCGTGCAATAACATCACCAATGGTGTAGTTACGCACATGACCCATATGTAAACGACCAGAAGGATAAGGAAACATCGATAAGCAATAGAATTTTTCTTTATCTGGATTTTCTACTGCCTGAAAAACATTGGCATCATGCCATTGCTGTTGAATACGACTTTCAATTTCCTTGGGACTATACACAGAATCCATGAGACACGCCTAACGATTAAACAAGGCTATTATTATGCTATAAAGAAACCTAATAAGGCTAGTGCATTGGTAGGGAAAAGGGAAAATAAGAAAGAGATGTGATTAAAAACGAGGATAGTTGAAAGCATAAAGCTAGCGTTAGAGGATAGACCTATCCCAGTATTTAAGGTGGTGCTTCTGCAGCGATATCAGCAATATTTCCTTCTTTTTCTGGAGCAGAAAGTTTGGTGCGGGGTAAATTGGGTGCATAGCTTTCAGCTTTTTGATTGGGAACACTAATAACACGAAAAAATGTTTCATTCGGCATGGCAAAATGCAATACTTCACGCGCTTGTGTCTCAATTGCGTCAGTGTGGTTTTGCAAATCCAATACCAAGTTCTTCAGTGACTCATTACTCGACTCTAATTGTTTAATCTGCGCCTGGGCAAGAGCAAGTTCATTTTGCAGACGCAACCACTCACTGACACCTCCATCAGGAGACCAGAGACGATATTGAAGCCACAAAATGGCCAAAACAAAGACAACGAATAACTTTTTCATATCACTGACATATAACAACGCCCCTATTGAGACAACTAAATCGGCTCAAAGGGGCATTATTTTCCGTATCAGTCAATTAATGTTTGAAAGCTGCTACACCCGGATAAACCGCATCGTCACCCAACATTTCTTCAATACGTAGTAATTGGTTGTACTTGGCTACACGGTCTGAACGTGACATAGAGCCCGTTTTGATTTGACCCACACCTGTCGCAACCGCTAGGTCAGCAATGGTGGTATCTTCAGTTTCACCTGAACGGTGAGACATAACAGCTGTGTAACCCGCCGCTTTTGCCATCGCAATCGCATCAAAGGTTTCCGTCAAAGTACCAATTTGGTTTACTTTAATCAAAATCGAGTTAGCAATACCTTTATCGATACCTTCTTTCAAAATTTTACTGTTAGTAACGAATAAATCGTCACCCACCAACTGAATTTTCTTACCCAATTTCTCAGTCATGAGTTTCCAGCCAGCCCAATCTTCTTCTGCCATACCATCTTCAATAGAAATAACAGGATATTTATCACACCAAGCGGCAAAGTAATCAATCATTTCTTCAGAGGTCATGCTGCGATTTTCTGAGGTAAGCACGTATTTACCATCATGATAAAATTCACTGGCTGCCGCATCAATCGCGATCATGATGTCTTTACCTGCTTCAAAGCCAGCCGCTTTAATGGCTTCTAAAATAACGGTAATGGCTTCTTCGTTAGATGCTAAGTCAGGGGCAAAACCACCTTCATCACCTACCGCTGTATTTAAGCCTTTATCATGCAACACTTTTTTCAAAGCATGGAATACTTGAGCACCATAGCGTACTGCTTCCTTGAACGAGGGAGCACCCACAGGGACAATCATGAACTCTTGCATGTCCACACTATTGTCCGCATGAGCACCACCGTTGATGATATTCATCATTGGCACAGGCATACGGAAAGTGTCGGTTTGAACGTATTTGAACAAAGGCAAGCCTTTCGACTTAGCCGCTGCATGAGCAACCGCCATTGATACTGCTAAAATCGCATTAGCGCCCAAGTTTGCTTTGTTCGCATCGCCATCTAGCTGAATCATCGCAGCATCAATCGCCGCTTGATTGGTGGCATCTTGACCAACCAAAATCTGAGCAATTTTAGTATTGATGTTGTTGACTGCGGTCAGAACACCTTTACCACCAAAACGAGCTTTATCATTGTCACGCAACTCTAAGGCTTCGCGTTTACCCGTAGAAGCACCCGATGGCACAGCGGCACGGCCAAAGCTACCATCAACTAGGGTAACATCCACTTCAACTGTCGGATTACCGCGAGAATCGATCACTTCACGAGCCCAGATACGCTGAATATTGCTCATTTATTTAACTCCTAAAAACAATTAACTACTTATAAAAGGTACAAAAAAATAGGCAAGTACTACTTGCCCATTAGTTCATGTTCAATAAAGCCAGCCTGTTTCACCACAGTGTCTAAGGCTTTCATCGTCGCCAAAACGGGTTGCAGTTTGGTTAGAGGCCACATATTCGGACCATCAGAAAGGGCATTGGCAGGATCAGGATGGGTTTCCATAAAAATACCCGCTACGCCTGTGGCAATGGCGGCACGCGCTAGAGGCGCAACGAATTCACGTTGGCCACCCGATGCGGTACCTAGTCCACCGGGTTGTTGTACCGAATGGGTGGCATCATAAACCACGGGGCAGCCTGTATCGCGCATGATGACCAACGAGCGCATATCCGAAACCAATGTGTTATAACCAAAGGAAACGCCACGCTCACAGACCATAATCTTATCATTACCTACTTCATGACATTTTTGCACCACATTATTCATGTCCCAAGGTGCCATAAATTGACCCTTTTTGACATTTACTGGCTTACCCGCACGGGCAACAGATTGAATAAAATTGGTTTGACGCGCCAGAAAAGCAGGCGTCTGCAGTACATCAACAATTTCCGCAACTTCATCAAAAGGGGTATCTTCATGCACATCGGTAAGAACAGGAACACCAATTTCACGCTTTACTTTATCTAAAATACGCAACCCTTCCGACAAACCTAAACCACGAAAACTGGTGGTCGAGGAACGATTCGCTTTATCAAATGATGATTTGAAAATAAAATTAATACCCAGTTCTTCAGTCATGCGTTTTAAGGTTTCAGCGGTATTCATTGCCAAAGCTTCATTCTCGATGACGCAAGGACCCGCAATCAAAAAGAACGGCTGATCAATACCCACATCAAATCCACAAAGTTTCATTGTTACTTTCCTTGTTGATGCGCTAAAGCCGCTTGAATAAATGCCGAGAATAACGGATGACCATTACGAGGCGTCGAGGTAAACTCTGGATGGAACTGACAAGCAAAAAACCATGGGTGAACTGATGTTGGCAATTCTACGGTTTCAACCAAGCCGCCCTCTGCAGAACGGCCACCAATAATTAAACCTGCCTCATTAAGGCGCGGAATGTAGTGATCGTTGACTTCATAACGATGACGGTGACGTTCCCAAATGACCGCTTTACCATAAATTGCTTTTGCCAGTGAACCTTCTTCTAACACAGCCGCTTGTGAACCCAAACGCATGGTGCCACCCAAATCGACATCTTCAGTTCGTGCTTGAACCTTACCATCTGGATCAACCCATTCAGTAATCATCGCCACTACAGGGTGACGTGCTTTAGCACGGAATTCTGTACTATGCGCTTCAGGCAGTTTAGCAAGGTTACGCGCTGCTTCAATAACAGCTACCTGCATACCTAAACAAATACCTAAATAGGGAATTTTATTCTCACGTGCATAAGTCACCGCTAAAATTTTACCCTCTACGCCACGCTCACCAAAACCACCAGGCACCAGAATCGCATCATGATTTTCCAGTAATTTAGTGCCTTCGGTTTCTAAACGCTCAGAATCAATATAGGTAATGTCGATTTTTGATTTAGCATGAATACCCGCATGTAACAGAGATTCATTGAGCGATTTGTATGCTTCGGTCAACTCTACATATTTACCCACTAAGGCAATACGAACACAATGCTCAGGATTGGCGATAGCAGCAACGACAGCATCCCAGTCGGCCAAATTGGCTGGCGGCACATCCAAACGCAACTGATCGCACACAACTTGATCGAAACCTTGGTCATGCAACATACGAGGCACGGCATAAATGCTCGGCGCATCTAGCGAATTAATGACCGCTTTTTCGGAAACGCTAGTGAATAAGGCAATTTTACGTTTGTCGCTATCAGAAATCGGACGATCAGAACGACACAAGAGCACATCGGGCTGAATGCCAATAGAACGCAGTTGTTGTACTGAATGCTGAGTCGGCTTGGTTTTTAACTCACCTGCAGTAGCAATGTAAGGAAGCAGTGTTAGGTGAACGAAAAGCGCATTTTCACGCCCCAACTCAACACCCATTTGACGAATGGCTTCCATAAAAGGAAGTGATTCAATATCACCGACGGTACCACCGACTTCAACAATCGCTACATCGATATCTTGTGCGGCCAACTGAATGCGACGTTTGATTTCATCGGTAATGTGTGGAATAACCTGAACCGTGCCGCCCAAATAATCGCCACGACGCTCTTTGCGAATCACAGAATCATATACCTGACCAGTCGAGAAGCTATTATTACGCCCCATACGACGATCAATAAAGCGCTCATAATGACCTAAGTCTAAATCGGTTTCAGCGCCATCATCAGTTACAAAGACTTCACCATGCTGCATTGGACTCATGGTGCCTGGATCGACGTTGATATAAGGATCCATTTTCAACATGGTCACCTTCAATCCACGAGCTGCCAGCGCCGCTCCCAACGAAGCCGCTGCAATTCCTTTTCCTAATGAGGAAACAACACCACCAGTGACAAATACAAACTTAGCCATGACATTCACTTATGAGCACATAAAAAATTTACCCAATTATAGCAAATTTTAGCGCTGTTGGATATGGCAATATCAAGCCCAATCATGCCAAAAACAATGAATAAGCCGGATTATCATTCTCTGAGGTATAGGGGTAGCCCAGCTGTCTTAAAAAAGCATGAAAAGCTAACAATTCACTCTCTGGAACCTGAATACCCGCCAACACAGTGCCTTCTGCAGCGCCATGATTTCGATAATGAAATAAACTAATATTCCAACCAGCCGACATAGAAGACAAGAAAGCTAATAATGCGCCTGGACGTTCAGGAAACTCAAAGCGCACCAATTGCTCATCTAAGGCTTTTCCACCAACACCACCAATCATGTGTCTCAAATGCAACTTAGCCATTTCATTCGCTGAAAGGTCTATGGTTGAAAAACCCTTTGCTTCTAACTCGTTAATAATTTTTGCTTTTTCACCCGTTCCCTCGTTCAATCGAATGCCAACAAACACATGTGCCAGTAATGAATCCGCATAACGGTAATTAAATTCAGTGATAACGCGTTTGTTACCCAATAAACGACAAAATTCTAAGAAACTCCCTGGATGTTCAGGAATGGTCACAGCAAGCAAAGTCTCAGTGCCTTCACCAATTTCTGTACGCTCGGCAATGTAACGCAAACGATCAAAGTTCATATTCGCGCCACTGACTATCGCCACTAATGACTCATCTTTCCAACCCTGAGCCAAAGCGTACTTTTTAAGACCTGCTACAGCAATCGCCCCTGCAGGTTCAGCTATCGAACGCGTATCTTCAAACACTTCTTTAATGGCGGCGCACATTTCATCAGTTGTTACCGTCACCATCGCATCGACATAATGTTGCGCCACCATAAACGGACGCTCACCGACTTGTGCCACCGCCACGCCGTCAGCAAAAATACCTACTTGTGACAAAACAACACGCTCACCGGCTTCTAGTGCCGCCTTCATACATGCCGCATCTTCAGGTTCGACACCAATCACCAAGGTTTCTGGATGAATCGCTTTAATCACTGCTGCTACGCCCGCGATAATGCCACCACCACCAACAGGCACAAACACCGCTTTCATCGGCTGTGTATGTTGACGAATCAACTCTAACCCAATCGTTCCCTGACCCGCAATCACTTCCCAATCATCATAAGGATGAATGAAAGTAGCCCCCGTTTGAGCTACCAAATATTGAGCATATTCAGCCGCTTGATTAAAATTATCACCATGCAATACCACCTCACCACCTAAGCGACGCACCGACTCTACTTTAATCGATGGCGTTGTTTGTGGCATCACGATTGTTGCTTTCAACTTCAGCTTTTGAGCCGCTAAGGCTACTCCTTGCGCATGATTGCCAGCCGAAGCGGCAATAACGCCATTGTCTCGCTCTTGTTGCGATAGGTTCAGCATACGATTGTAAGCACCGCGCAGTTTAAAAGAGAAAACAGGCTGTAAATCTTCCCGCTTTAACACAACGCGATTACCGCATTTACTTGATAAACGTGGTGCATAGGTTAAGGGGCTTTCTTGAGCGACATCGTAAACGGGCGCACGCAAAACCATTTTTAACAGACGTTGGGGCATGAAACATTCCGACAGGTAAATTGATTCACAGTTTAGCAGATGACACAGATTTGCGCATGACTGCGACAATTTGTCGCATGTTATTAATCACTGAAAGAGCCTAAAATGCATGGTTGAAAAATTATCTAAGGGTTTTGCTATGAATAAGTCCACACTTGCCATTGCCGTCGCTATGGCATTTTCACCTGTTGTCTATGCCAACACACTCAACACCATACTTGTCACAGACCAAGCTCTTCCTATGGCTAGTGATAGTCGTAGCGCAGAAAGTTTTCGCTTAACCGCTAAACAAGAAGGTGGCGAAATTTTGCGCAATACACTGGGCGTTGATGCTTCTCGCATGGGTGGACATGGCTTAGATCCCAGTATTCGCGGACAAAGCCAAACACAATTAAATGTTATTTTAGACGATGCTTACCTGCATGGTGGTTGCCCTAACCGCATGGATCCCCCAACGTCTTTTGCCAATATTGAAAGTTATGACAGCGTTCGTGTAATTCAAGGCGTTGAAACCTTGCAATACGGAACTGGCGGTACGGGTGGTACGATTTTATTTGAACGTGGCATCCCTGAAATGGGCACTCACGGTAAAGTTGAAGTTGGCGCAGGCGATAATGCGTATAAAAGCTCAGCCAATGCGGAAGTATCGACTCGTGGTGAGTTAGGTTACATTCGTGCCTTTGCTATTAATAAAGATGGCAGCAATTACAAGGATGGTAACGGCAACACAGTTCGCACCAGCTACAGCACCGAGCATCATGGTGTCATTGCAGGCTTAACACCCAAAGCGGGCGAACGCATCGAAATGAGCGCTGAAAAAATTGTTACGCATAATGCACTATTCCAAGGTTCAGGCATGGATGCCCCTTATGATGAAATGAACATCATGCGCTTAAAATACCGTAGCAGTAACGGTTTTGGCTTTGTTGATGGTATTAAGGCCGACCTGTCTTATGCCGCTGATGAGCATTTGATGGATAACTACAGCTTACGTCCAAACATGGCTATGCGCATGAAGTCACCCACGACTTCCAATACTTTATCCGGAAAATTAGCACTAACCAGTAAACTAAGTTCTTCCACATCAGTTGAGTATGGTCTTAACATTCAAAATGTTAATCGAAAAGCTGATTTGGTGCGCGTTATGCCTTTACCACAAACCAATATTTCTTTTAACTGGCCAAACGTCAGCACGGATCGTATCGGCGTGTTTGCTGAAGCGTTGCACAAGCTAACAAACGACAGCCGTATTAAGGCTGGTGTTCGTTTCGATAAAGTCACAGCAGAAGCAGATTTATTAAATACAAAAGCAAACCCTATGGCTATTACGCCGGCACAAATGTATGACCGCGTTTATGGCTACAAAGGTGATGGCAAAATCAATGAAGATCATTGGAGTGCCTTAGCTCGTTACGAGTTAGACTTGGCTAAAGACCTGACTTGGTTTACGGGTGTTAGTCGAACCATGCGTACTGCGGATGAAACCGAGCGTTTCTTTGCTAATGGTGCGAATGTCAATGCAACAGGATCTTTCGCTACAGCCAATAGTTCGGCATGGGTTGGTAACCCCAACCTAAATCCGGAAAAACATATTCAAATTGATACCGGACTCAGCAAACAAACCGAACAATTTGGATGGCGCGCTACCGTCTTTTATGACGCCGTTCAAGACTATATTTTACGTGATCGTTTAACAGTAACAAATGGCAAAATTACCACCTACCGCAATGTCAATGCCACCCTATATGGCGCGCAATTAGAAGGTTACACAGGCTTTGCTTGGAATACTCAATTAGCGGGTGGATTAAGCTATGTTAGCAGTCATAACGACAGCGATAATCGTAATATTGCGCAAACACCGCCTTTATCGGGTTATGTTGCCTTAAACAAACAAGTGGGTGATTTAGCCATGGGAGCACGTTTCCGCTTCCAAGATCAACAAAGTGCCATTGATACGCTCAGTGGACTGGATACACAAAAAACACCAGCTTGGTCAGTGTTAGACTTGTATGGTAGCTACCGTATCAATAAAACCGTTAAAGTGATGGCGGGTGTTGATAACGTATTTGACCATGCTTACTTCCAGCATGTGGGTAGAACCGACAGCTTAACAGGTAACACCATTAACTTATATGAGCCAGGTCGCTCTGCTTGGGTTAAACTATCGGCTAAGTTTTAATTAAGTTAGCGAGTGGTCATGAAAAATAGCTATCTGGGTGCGATGGCAGCGGTTATTGCAGTAAGTGTGTTGCTCATTCTTAATCCTTGGACAAATGATGATACAACGCATGAGCAAGCCATCGCTCATCTTGTAAGCGATGAAAAGCCGAGCGGTGGTAACTTTACCCTCACGGGCACACATGGACCGATGAGTTTAAGTGACTTCAAAAACAAAGTGGTGTTACTCTACTTTGGATACACCACTTGCCCAGATATTTGCCCGACCAACTTGGGTAACTTGGCTTCAGCGATGAATCAACTCAGCGCTGATGAACAAGCCAAGGTTCAGGTGTTGATGATTACGGTTGACCCTGAACGTGATGACCAAGCTAAAATGGACGTCTATTTACCCTACTTTCATAAAAGTTTTAAAGGGATGACGGGAACACCAGAACAAATAGCCGAAGTAGCCAACCGCTACGGCGCAGTTTATCAAAAAGCCGCCATTGGAGAAGGGGCATTAGGTTATGCGGTAGATCACTCTGCATTCACCTACCTCATTAATCAACAAGGAATTTTGGTCACACAGTTACCTCACGACACTTCTGGTGAAGAATTTGTTGTGGCCGTTCGTTCATTACTGAAATAACCATTCCTAAAAGAGGATGTCATTCATGAAAATCAATTTACTCGCTTCTGCAATGCTCATGACGCTGAGTCTTGGTGTACAAGCGGCTGTCAACGATCACATTCAAATCAAAGATGGTTTTGTACGTGAGGTGCCACCCAATCAAACCATTTCGGCCGCTTTCATGACCATTCAAAATAATGACATGAGCGACCATAAAGTGGTTAGTGCCAGCTCACCTGCTGCAAAGGTTGTCGAGCTGCACACCCATACGCACGAAAACGGCATGATGAAAATGCGTCAAATCCCACAAATCGACCTGCCCGCTGGTGCAGATGCGACACTCAAACCAGGCGGATTGCACATTATGCTGATTGACTTGACCGCTCCCTTAGCCACTGACAAGCCAGTTCCTGTTACCATTAAATTTGAAGATGGCAGCGAAAAAACCATGGAGCTTCCTGTCAAATCGGTTAAATCCATGGGCAATATGGGACAAATGAAACACTGATAGCGAGCTATGCTTCAACCTATACAACCAAAATTAAAGCCCTTAACAGGGCTTTAATTTATTTGGCTTGTTCTAACTTAGCGATAAGGGCATCCAACTTAGCGCGGTAATGTTCGACACTGGTCATGCCGACAATATTTTCAGCAAGCTTATTACCTTGCATATCAGTTACCACCAGAGTTGGAAATAAACTGGTTTTGTAACGTACTTTTAAGTTACGAATTTGGTCATAACCCAAACCACGCACATAAAACCAATCCGCATCTGAAACTTGGATGATTTCAGTGAACTGCAAAGGATGAATGTGTCCCGTTGCAATCATTGGTTCGATAACCTGGTCACGCATCGTGATACAAGATGAGCATCCTGGAATGGTGAACAACAATAATTGCCACTGATGTTTATTGACGGGACTTTCTTGTGGCGTTGCATTTTTAGCCTCTTTCTCTGCACTAAAACCATAAGGTGCCGAAGCCAAGCTCATGACTGCCGCCAGTAAAACAAAAAGTGGTTTCATGAAAATATCCTGATTTTATATTTGAAACTAAAGCATTAGCGCAAACTGGACTACCAGATGTTAGTTTTGATAATGCCTCATTCATTAGTAGATTACAAGTAGGCAAATAAAATATTCCAATTGAATCTAGTTGCATTGCTCGTACCAAGGGCTATCGGGTAAAATGGTGGGTCACGTCATCAATTTTTCGGAAAGTTAGTTACTATGTCTCAACCGTCGCGCCGTATGCTGGTTACCAGTGCTCTACCCTATGCCAATGGCCCTATTCACTTAGGTCATATGGTGGAATATATCCAAACGGATATTTGGGTACGCTTCCAAAAATTGATGGGGAATAACTGTACTTATGTCTGTGCCGATGATGCTCATGGCACGCCGATTATGTTGCGCGCTCAAAACGAAGGCATTAGCCCCGAAGCGCTAATCGGTCGAATTTGGCAAGAACACACACGCGATTTTGCTGGTTTTGGTATTGGTTTTGACCACTATCACAGTACCCATTCAGAAGAAAATAAAACACTGGCACAGGGCGTTTACGTTAAATTGCGTGATGCGGGCTTAATCAGTGAAAAAGACATTGAACAGGCTTACGATCCTGAAAAAGGCATGTTCCTGCCCGACCGTTTTGTTAAAGGCGAATGCCCGAAATGTGGCGCTCACGATCAGTATGGTGACAGTTGCGAAAGCTGTGGCGCGACCTACAGCCCATTAGAAATGAAGAACCCCGTGTCCACCATCACGGGCGCCACACCTGTGGCTAAAACCTCACGTCACTATTTTTTTGAACTGCCTAAATTACAAGAGTGGTTATCGGATTGGATTCGTAGCGAAGGTCGTCTACCCAGTCAGCTGGTCAACAAGCTAGATGAATGGTTTGAAAGTGACTTACAACCTTGGGACATTTCACGTGACGCGCCCTACTTTGGATTTGAAATTCCCGATACCGTCGATAAATTCTTTTATGTCTGGTTAGATGCACCCATTGGTTACATGGGCAGTTTTAAGGCTTATTGCGACAAAACGGGCATCAACTTTGATGACTACTGGAAAGCCGATAGTGACGTTGAACTTTATCATTTTATTGGCAAAGACATTGTTTACTTCCACACGCTATTCTGGCCATCGATGTTGCACGCAGCGGGTTATCGCACACCCAGCGCCGTCTTCGCTCATGGTTTCCTGACGGTAAATGGTCAAAAAATGTCTAAGTCACGCGGCACTTTTATTACCGCTGAAGCCTATTTGAATCACTTGCCGCCCCAAGCCCTGCGTTATTACTTCGCCGCTAAATTGTCGAGTCGTGTTGAAGACATAGATTTAAGCATGGAAGACTTTGTGCAACGCGTCAACAGTGATTTAGTCGGCAAATTGGTGAATATTGCCAGTCGTTGTTCTGGGTTCATTCATAAATTCTTTGATGCTAAGCTGGCAAAGCTAGATTCTGCTCATGTGGGTTTATTACAGCCTTACCAACAAGCAAGCGAGTCTATTGCACGCTTGTACGAACAGCGTGAGTTTGGTCAAGCGATGCGCGAAATTATGGCATTGGCTGACCAGGCTAATGCTTGGATTGCAGAAGTCGCGCCTTGGCAACAAGCAAAAGACGAAGCGCAGCGCGATGCCTTGCATCAGTCGGCCAGTTTAGCGATTAACCTGTTCCGCACATTGATGGTTTACCTCAGCCCAGTTCTGCCAGAAATGGCACAACAAGCACGCAGCTTTTTACAAGAAATTGACTGGGATTGGCAAAGTGCTCAAACCCCATTGCAAGATCACCGCATTGCCCCCTACGCCCCCCTATTTACGCGTATTGACCCCAAACACGTCGAGGCCATGATGACTGAAAACGCTCAAGCCGTTGCTGCGCAACCCCAACAAAAAGCAACCAATACCCCTGCTGTTACTGCGACAGTTCAATCGCCTGTGCCGACAACAACCGAATTCGTTGTAGAAGCCATTGGTGAAGAAATTGCCATTGAAGACTTCATGAAAATTGATTTACGCGTCGCACGTATCGTCAAAGCAGAACATGTTCCTGAAGCGGATAAGCTGGTGAAATTAACGCTAGATATCGGTGTCGGTACACGTCAAGTCTTTGCGGGCATTAAATCAGCCTTCAGCCCCGAGCAACTTGAAGGACGCATGACGGTAATGGTCGCCAACTTGAAACCCCGTAAAATGCGCTTTGGCATGTCGGAAGGCATGGTACTGGCAGGCAGCGGTGACGGTGGTCTTTACTTACTCACCCCTGATTCGGGCGCACAACCTGGTATGCGGGTAAAATAACTCAGTTAGATTAGGTAAGCATCATGACCGACATTCTCACCATCTTAATTGGCACAGTTCTCGTTAACAACTTCGTATTGGTGAAGTTCTTGGGCTTGTGTCCATTTATGGGCGTGTCAAAAAAGACCGATGGTGCGCTGGGGCTAGGCTTAGCAACAACCTTTGTGCTGACGTTATCCAGCATTTTATCTTACCTGATTCACACTTACCTGTTGGTTCCTTTTGATGTTGAGTTTCTCAGAACGGTTGCCTTTATTTTAACCATTGCCACCGTGGTTGGCTTTACCGAAATGGCAATGCATAAGCTCTCTCCCGTGCTCTATGCCATTTTGGGCATTTACCTACCGCTCATCACCACTAACTGTATCGTATTGGGCGTAGTGCTACTCAATGTTCAAGAACAACATACCCTATTAGAAGCCGCGCTCTATGGCTTTGGTGCAGGGGTTGGCTTTGCCATGGTGCTGGCTATTTTTGCCAGTTTACGTGAAAGACTCGCCGTGGCTGACGTACCAGTCGCCTTTCAAGGCAGTGCTATTGCACTCATTACTGCAGGCATTATGTCGATGGGTTTTATGGGTTTTGCGGGCTTGGTGAAATGACAGCACTATTGCTCTTTACGCTACTCGCACTCGCTTTCGGCGGTCTATTGGCTTGGGCTTCACATCGCTTTAAGATTGAAGGCAATCCGCTGGTTGGGCAAATTGATGCGCTGCTACCACAAACCCAATGCGGTCAATGTGGCTACCCAGGCTGTAAACCCTATGCCAATGCTGTTGCCAGTGGTGAAGCCGACATTAATCTCTGCATTCCTGGCGGTGAAGTGACTGTCATCGCCCTATCAGAACTGACGGGGCGCGAAGTTAAACCACTCGCTGCAGAGGCCAAACCGAAACAACTGGCTTTTATTAAAGAAGAAGACTGTATTGGCTGCGTAAAATGTATTGCCGCCTGTCCCGTAGATGCCATTCTTGGTGCAGCTAAGTTTACCCATACCGTCATTGCACATGAGTGTACAGGTTGCGAACTTTGTATTCCTGTATGTCCAACCGATTGCATTATTATGGAAAACATTCCCGTAACACCGCAAAATTGGCAATGGGACAAACCCAAAGGCGCAGTGGGTGAACAACAATGATGGGACGCTGGATTCAACAACTCGATCAATGGTTCAGTCGGTTAACAACGGGCGTGAGTTTTCATGGTGGCGTGCATCCCGCACAACATAAGCTGATTTCAACGCATCAACCGATTCAAACGCCTCCATTAGCGGAAAAGCTGATTATTTCGCTCACACAACATGTTGGCCCCGCCTCTATCCCTCTGGTTGAAGTGGGTCAACGCGTATTGGGTGGTGAGTTAATCGCCCGCTGCGCTCCACCCTTAGGCGTTCCTTTACACGCACCAACATCTGGCACAATTTTGGATATTGGTGACTACCCCACCAGTCACCCGTCTGGTTTACCTGGTCCATGTATTGTATTGCAACCCGATGGTTTGCACGAGTTAAAGGCCTTTCAGCCAAAAGACAGACCCAATAGTGTTCAGAGTTTAAAAGCGATTTTATTACATGCGGGCATCATTGGCATGGGGGGTGCGGGATTCCCCAGCTTTCGTAAAATTGCCAATAAAGCGGGACAAATTCACACCCTCATTGTGAATGCTGCCGAATGCGAACCCTATATTACCTGCGATGATATGCTGATGCGTGAACGTCCACATGAAATCATCGAAGGTGCGCTGATTACCGCCCATGCGTTAGGTGCTAGCAAAGTCCTGATTGGTATCGAAGACAACAAGCCCGAAGCCGCCCAAGCCATGCGCCAGTATCAACCGCTTGCCGAAAACGATGCTCGAATTGCCGTTGAAGTGGTCGTTGTGCCGACGGTTTACCCGATGGGTAGCGCTAATCAACTAATTACCCAACTAACAGGACAAGAAATTCCAACCGATGCCCACAGTACCGATTTGGGCTTAGTGATGTTCAACGTCGCTACCCTTGCCGCTGTGTACCGTGCGGTTGTGATTGGCAAACCTGTCATGAGTCGTGTTGTCACGGTAACGGGGTTTGCGATTGACCGCCCCTGCAATGTCGAAGTGCCGATAGGAACTCCGTTTGAACACATCGTTCAATGGGCGGGCTTGCAAACCCCTCATGCATCTTGGCTAATGGGTGGACCGATGATGGGCACACCGATTCATCATCCAAAAACGCCCGTGATTAAAACCAGTAATTGCATTTTGGTTAATCAACCCGAACCAGAAACTGAAACACTGCCTTGCATTCGTTGCGGTGCCTGTATGGATGCCTGCCCAGTTAATTTATTACCGCAACAACTTTACTGGCACGCCAAAGCCGAAGCCCTCGATAAGCTCGAAGCTCTACATTTAAAAGACTGTATAGAATGTGGTTGCTGTGCTTATGTCTGCCCCAGCCAAATTCCATTAGTTCAGTATTATCGTCATGCGAAAGTGGCAGTAAAAAAAGATAAGGCTGAAAAAGAAGCGCAACAAAGAGCCAAACAGCGTCACGAAGCACAACTGGCACGTAAAGAACAAGAAGCCCGTGAAAAAGCCGAACGCCTCGCCGCTAAACGTGCCGCGATGATGGCCGCGGAAGTATCAGAACTAACTGAAAAACCAACCCCCGAAGCCCCCAAGGAACTGAGCTAAAATGTCACAAGCCATGATCCACGCCTCGCCCTATGATTGGGGACAACAAAACGTACGCAAAGTGATGATGCAGGTGCAAATGGCCGCCACACCTGCGCTACTGGTACATGTCTATTTCTATGGTATTGGCATCTTGGTACAAATCGCCATTGGCTTGGCTTTCGCACTGGCCGCAGAAGCCATTATGCTCAAGCTACGTGATAAGCCACTCAAACCTTATTTAACCGACTGGTCAGTCGTTCTCACCACCATTGATATTGTCTTCTGCCTACCGCCAACCTCGCCTTGGTGGATTATTGCGCTGGCCAGTTTATTTGCTGTCGTGGTTGCCAAACATATTTTTGGTGGTCTCGGCTATAACATTTTCAACCCTGCCATGGCAGGTTATGCCTTTGTATTGCTTTCTTTCCCAGCGGTGATGACAGTTTGGCACCTGCCACACCATCTGGTCGCAGTGCCACTCGATGCTTGGCAAACGCTTCAACTCATCTTTACAGGGCAATTACCGCCAACCATGACGCTGGATGCGCTAACAGGCGCAACACCTTTGGAAGCGGCACGAACGGGGATTTTAAACGATCAACCTCTTTCCAGCATTTACGCCAATGAAATCGTTTTTGCCGGACAATCCTTTGCTACCAGTCAGTTCTGGTTAAGCATGGCTTTCTTAGCTGGTGGCCTATGGTTGCTTTACAAAGGCGTCATTCGCTGGCAAATGCCCGTCGGTTTTATCGCCACTATTGCCCTCTTAGCAACGCTATTTAACCTTTACGACAGTGAGCGTTATGCCAGTGCCAGTTTCCACTTACTGTCAGGTGCGACGCTATTTGCTGCTTTCTTTATCATTACCGATCCTGTGACGGGCAGCACCACCCCCAGTGGACGTTTGTATTTCGGTATGGGTATTGGTGCATTGGTTTACATTATTCGTACTTGGGGTGGCTATGCAGATGCCATCGCTTTCGCCGTGCTGATGATGAACATGCTGGTTCCTTGGATTGATGCCATGACAGTTCCGAGAGTTTATGGCCACGACCTGAACAAACCAATAGGTAAAGCGCATGAACGCCATTAAGCCTTACCTAATAACGGCCAGTAAACTCGCTGCATTTGCGGGCAGTGCCGCTGTGTTGCTGTATGTCATTTATCAGTTTGCCCAGCCTGCAATGTTGGTACACCAACAACAAGCGCTGTTATTGCAACTCAATAGCCTAATCCCCGCTAACACATACAACAATACCTTAACTGAAGATAGAGTTAGTCTTAATATTCCTTCGTTATCGGCCAAAAAACCCGTGACCATTTATCGCGCCCGACAAGACCAACAGCCTGTTGCCTGCTTACTGACGGTGACCGCACCTAATGGTTATTCGGGTGATATTCACCTACTGGTGGCTATTTGGGCCGATAACCGCCTCGCTGGTGTGCGGGTCATCGCTCATAAAGAAACCCCAGGACTAGGCGATTACATCGAAGCGGAACGTGATGAATGGATTCATCAGTTTATCGATAAATCTTATCAAAACACACCTTCAAGTCGTTGGAAAGTTAAAAAAGATGGTGGTGATTTCACCTATCGAACAGGGGCAACCATTACCCCTCGCGCCATAGTCTCAACGGTTGAAAAAACCCTTGCTTGGGTGAGTCAGCATCCTAATGAAGCCTATGCACCGCTAGTGAAAACCACTCAAGGAGGTCAACCATGAATACCAAGCTCAGCGAATACCGTCAGCTTTTTATGGATGGACTCTGGAACAATAACTATGCGCTAGTCGCTTTATTGGGATTATGTCCCCTACTGGCGGTCAGTAATAATGTGGTGAATGCGCTCGGACTTGGCATAGCCACTTTGTTTGTGCTTACACTATCCAATGGTGCTGTGTCTTTAATTCGCCATTGGATTACGCCTGAAATTCGCATTCCTGCTTATATTACCGTGATTGCAGGCTTGGTCACTTCGGTTGATTTACTCATGTCGATGTGGCTACCTAGTTTACACAGCGTACTCGGTATTTTCATTCCACTGATTGTGACTAACTGCATTGTGTTGGCTCGTGCTGAAGCCTATGCCAGTAAAAACAGTATCGATAAAGCCCTGATTGATGGCTTTTCCATTGGCTTAGGCTTTCTCTTAGCCTTAGTGATTCTTGGCGGGATGCGAGAACTCTTAGGCAATGGCACACTGTTTGCCCAAGCCGACCTTCTTTTTGGTCCAATCGCAAAAGACTGGACACTTCAATTACTCGACCTAGACTATGGATTACTGATGGCGATTTTACCGCCAGGTGCTTTTATCGGCTTGGGCTTAATGATTGCGGCTATGAATGTGATTAAAGCCAAACAAAAACAAAAGCAACAAACCATTAGTGTTGCCATTACCGATATTGGCATTAAAGACGGGCAAACGGCATGACTCAACTCGCCATTAAACCGAGTAAACAAATGACCAAAGCACAAGCCTTGGCCTTTTACGATGCGCTCGCTCAGTCCATTCCAAACCCGACCACGGAACTCAACTTTACTAGCCCGTTTGAACTATTGACGGCTGTTCTTTTGTCTGCCCAAGCAACCGATGTTGGCGTTAATAAAGCGACGGTGGGCTTATTTGCTGCGGCGAACACACCCCAAGCGATGATTGAACTGGGATTAGATGGCATTAAAGAACAGATTAAAACTATTGGTCTTTTTAACAGTAAAGCCAAGCATCTGCTCGAAACCTGTCATCTACTGGTAGAACGATTTAATGGCGAAGTGCCACAAACACGTCAGGAGTTAGAATCACTACCTGGTGTCGGACGAAAAACTGCCAACGTACTATTGAATACGCTGTGGGGGCACCCTACCATTGCGGTCGATACCCACCTATTTCGACTGGGCAATCGTACAGGCTTAGCAGTCGGCAAAACGCCCTTAGATGTTGAGAAAAAACTGATGCTCATTACGCCGAAGCAGCACCTAAAAGATGCCCACCACTTGTTGATTTTACACGGGCGTTATGTCTGCACCGCACGTTCACCCAAATGCGGTGATTGCGCTGCTAAAACACCTTGTCAGTGGAAAGAGAAAGCTATTTAGCTTGGGGATGTGAATTAAGCTTATGACTTATCACTTTTCCACGCATCCCAAATCAGCAATACAGCGCCGACACTAATGGCAATATCCGCCACATTAAAAGTGGGATAATGCCAAACACCCCAATAGAAATCGAGAAAATCCACCACATGGTGATAAACCATGCGATCAATCACATTACCAATCGCACCACCTAACACCAAGGTTAAGCCTAGCACCAAGCGACGTTGCGATAAGTGAGTTTTGCTTAACCAAACAACTAATGCCAGACTGACTCCCCAAGCTAAGGCAATGAAAAACCAGCGCTGCCAACCATCTTGATCGCCCAAAAAGCTAAAAGCAGCTCCGGGATTGAACGCCAACATGATATTAAACATTGGCATAATCGCTACAGGTTCGTAAGGTACTAGACTAGCCAAAGCCCATTGCTTGGTGAATTGATCCAATCCGATGACCAACAATGAGACCCATAACCAAACTAAACCACTGCTTTTTAAGCCCGTTGGCGTGGGATGCAATGGCTTACTATGCATAGTGTCTCACCTCGCCTTCACCTGCGACATTTTCGACACAACGACCACAAATACCTTCATGGCCTTCGTGGGTGCCAACATCATCGCGATGGTGCCAGCAACGTTCGCACTTAGCATGTGCAGTTGGCGTTACGACAATAGAAACACCTGCTAACTCAGAAACAACAGCATCTTCTGTCGCTTGCGCTAACGGCAATACCGTCACCGCTGAGGTGATTAAGACAAAACGCAACTCATCACCCAACTGCGCTAAACGACTTTGCCAAACCTCATCGACAAACAAGGTTACTTCTGCGGTGAGTGAACCTTTAATGGTACCAGCGGTACGCTGAACTTCCAGCTGTTTATTCACCTGATCGCGCAAATCCATCATCGATTGCCAGAAGGCTTGATCTAAAGAAGATTGCTCACTTAATAACGGATCTAGGCCATCATACCAGTGCGCGGTAAACACCACAGGGCTTTCCAGTTCGCCCAATTCTTGGCGCATGGTTTGCCAAATTTCATCACTGGTATAGCTAAGTATTGGCGCAATCCAGCGAACCATCGCTTGCAATACATGATACAAGGCGGTTTGTACCGAACGATGCGCATGAGAACCTGCTTTGGCGGTGTACTGACGGTCTTTGATAATATCGAGGTAAAAAGCGCCCAAATCGACGGCACAGAAATGATGCACCGCTTGCACAATTTGATGGAATTGGTAAGCATCATAATCGGCAATCACTTGTTGTTGAATACTGTGCGCACGATGCACCACCCATTGATCTAGAGCCACCAAGTCAGTTAAAGGTAATGCCTGATCGGGTGTAAAGCCTTTTAGATTAGCCAATAAGAAACGCGCCGTATTACGAATACGACGGTAACTGTCGGCAATACGGGCAATAATTTCACTGGAAACGGTCATCTCGTAACGGTAATCGCTTGATGCAATCCACAGACGTAGAATATCCGCACCAAATTTGTCGCAAATTTCTTGTGGAGCAACCACATTCCCTTTCGATTTCGACATTTTTTTACCGTCTTTATCAACGGTAAAACCATGGGTAAGCACCGATTTATAAGGCGCTGTGCCGTCCATCGCTAAGGAAGTCAACAATGACGACTGGAACCAACCACGATGTTGGTCTGAACCCTCTAAATACAAATCGGCAGGACGAGAAACACCTTCACGAGTTTCCAATACACAACTATGGGTAACACCAGAATCGAACCAGACATCGAGAATATCTTGTACTTTTTCGTATTGGTCGGCTTCTGTGCCCAGCAAACTAGCGGCATCCAATTCGTACCAAGCATCAATCCCTTCTTGCTCGACGCGTTGTGCCACGGCTTCTAGTAGCTCGCTGGTACGTGGGTGCATTTGTTGAGTTTGTTTATGTACGAAAATGGCAATCGGTACACCCCAATGACGTTGACGTGAAATACACCAATCAGGGCGACCATCAATCATGGCATTGATACGTCCTTGACCCCATTCTGGCACCCAGTTCACCTTAGGAATCGCAGCCAAGGCTTGGTCACGCAATCCTGCTTGTTCCATACTGACAAACCATTGTGGCGTAGCACGGAAAATCAGTGGCGTTTTTGTGCGCCAACAGTGAGGATAACTATGGGTAATGGCTTGATGATGAATCAATACAGATTGCTCACGCAATAATTCCAATACCTTAGCATCAACACTTAATACCGACTCTCCTGCAAACAATGGCGTGCCGTCAATATAACGACCGCTACCATCAACAGGACAATTTACCGGTAAGTTGTAACGCAAGCCCACCTGGAAGTCTTCAACACCGTGCGCAGGCGCAGTGTGAACCGCACCCGTACCCGCATCAAGGGTAACATGTTCACCGACAATGACAGGAACTTGTTTGTCTAAAAACGGGTGTTTTAACAGCAGACCTTCTAAAGCCGCACCCGACCCTGTCGCCAACACTTGGTAATCGTCAATACCGTAACGTCCCATAATACCTTCAAGCAAGCCTAAGGCGACAATAATGCGTTCAGCAACGCCATCGCGTTGAATCTGTACTAAGGCATATTCCAACTCAGCATTCAAAGCAACAGCTTCGTTGGCAGGTAGCGTCCAAGGCGTGGTTGTCCAAATCACCACCGAACAACGCCCCTCGCCTTGTTTAGGCAAATGAGTGGCATTCCAGCGCGTGAAAATTTCACCCGCATCTGGCACGGCAAAAGCCACATCAATGGCATTCGAGCGTTTGTCCGCGTACTCGACTTCAGCTTCGGCCAAAGCGGATTGTGCTCCCACACTCCAATAAACGGGTTTAAGCCCTAGATAGAGGTGATTATTATCGACAATCTTAGCCAAAGCACGTAACTGATTGGCTTCAAAACTAAAATCTTTGGTTAAATAAGGCTGATCCCAATCACCCAGCACGCCCAAACGCTGAAAGTCTTTTTTCTGACGCGCGACTTGCACGTCGGCGTAATCACGGCAAGCTTGACGGAAAGCACGAGCATCAAGTTTAACCCCTACCTTACCTTCGGCTTTTTCGACGTTTAGCTCGATCGGTAATCCGTGACAATCCCAACCTGGAATATAAGGCGCATCGAAACCTGATAAGACTTTCGATTTAACAATCATGTCTTTAAGCACTTTATTGACCGCATGACCAATATGAATATCGCCATTAGCGTAAGGCGGACCATCATGTAATACGAAACTAGGGCATCCCTGACGAGCCGCACGCATCTGTTCATACACCTTGCCATCTTGCCAAGAAGCCAAGCGTTCGGGTTCACGTTTGGGCAAGTCACCGCGCATCGGAAACTCAGTGTCGGGAAGATTCAACGTCGATTTGTAATCAGTCATGGAATTAGGCTCAAAAAGTGCAAAAATATGCTCTATTTTAACACATTACGAGAGAGAAATTTGATGTACATCGATCGGCATGACGTACTAAAGAAGAAAAGAAATCTTGACTAATATTGTTATTAGCCCATAAATTTAACCACCGCAATGACTAAACCTGCAATAGCAAATGTTTGCAACATCATGGCTCTAAAAATATCGGCTTTCACTTCAGCCATATCTTTTTTTAATTCGAATACATCTTGTTTTGTGGCATAACTTGTACCGTCATGGGCTGTTTGCTCGACCACTTTTGCTTGCGCTTTGGTTAATGTTTCTGCTTGTCTCTCGTCGAAACCGCCTTCCCGTAACGCTTTATTAAACTCGAAAGTATCAAAAGTTGCTGAACTCATATTCCAACTATCTCCAAAACAATTTTAAAAGATTGAGTCAATATAGTACCATAAAAAAACCCCGCAAGCGGGGTTTCTTAGGAACGCGTTCAGCGACTAAAATGAATTAGTACTGAGGACGACGTTGGAAAGCTGGACGTGGGCCATCTTTCTTAGGCTC
>CAZFLX010000008.1:0-43539 GCA_964519885.1 uncultured Francisella sp.
AGTACACCAGAGTCTTTCATTTCGTGGTAGAAGTCGTTACCTTCACGAGTACGCTCACCAACACCCGCGAACACAGACAAACCGTCATGCGCTTTAGCGATGTTGTTAATCAACTCCATCATGTTAACGGTTTTACCGACACCGGCACCACCGAACAGACCGATTTTACCACCCTTAGCGAATGGAACCAGCATGTCGATTACTTTAACGCCCGTTTCCAACAACATAGTTGAAGGCGCTAATTCATCAAAAGATGGCGCTTTACGGTGAATAGGATGTTTCTCTTCAGAAACCACATCACCCGCTTCGTCGATGGCATTACCCAATACGTCGAAGATACGACCCAAAGTCGCTTTACCAACAGGAACAGAAATGGGGTTACCTGTGTTAGTTACTTCCATGCCACGCTTTAGGCCATCAGATGAACCCATTGCGATCGCACGAACAACACCACCACCAATTTGCTGTTGTACTTCTAAAATCAAACCCAATGACGGAACCGTCAAAGCGTCATAGACTTTAGGCATTTCAGACTGCTTAAACTCGACGTCGATAACCGCGCCGATGATTTGCAAAATCTTTCCAGAACTCATAACGCAAACCTCTATAGTTGCTAATTAACCAGAAACCGCCGCTGCACCCGCAGTGATTTCCGAAATCTCTGCAGTAATGGCAGCTTGACGCGCCTTGTTGTATGCCAATTGTAGTTCTTTGATGAACTTGCCAGCATTGTCTGTCGCGTTCTTCATCGCGATCATACGAGCGGACATTTCACAAGCAACGTTCTCGACGGTTGCTGTGTACACCATTGATTCAACATAGCGTTTGAGAAGTGCATCGAGCACATCCTTAGCTTCTGGCTCATACAGGTAATCCCAATGACCATGAGACACTGCGACATCTTCTTTAGCGATAGGCAACATGCGGTGCATGGTAGGCTTTTGAGTCATGGTGTTAACGAATTCATTGGACATCAGCCACAATTCGTCAATATTACCTTGCTCATAAGCATCTAGCATCACTTTAACGCTACCAATTAAATCAGTCACATGAGGCTTGTCACCCAAACCGGTTCTGGTCGCTAATAAATTGCCACCAAACGATTTGAAGAAAGAAGCACCCTTGCTACCAATCACACTGTAAGAAACGTCCGTTCCCGCTGCTTGCCATTCTTTCACACGACCGCTTAAACGGCGTAGTAAGTTAGCATTCAAGCCGCCACATAAACCACGATCCGAGGTGATGACGACAACGCCAACACGCTTCACCGGACGCACAGTCATGAAAGCATGTTTGTATTCGGGATGAGCTTGTGTCAAATGCCCGATTACACGCTTGATTTTATCCGCATAGGGACGTGCAGCATCCATACGTTGCTTGGCGCGGCGCATTTTAGACGCCGCCACCAGCTCCATGGCCTTGGTGATTTTCTGCGTATTTTTGATACTCGCAATCTTGCCGCGAATCTCTTTTCCGCTTGCCATGGCCTTACCCTCTTTACTTAGTAAACGCCATTAGCCTTGAAGCCTTCCACACAGGCTTTCAAGCCAGCCAAGATGTCATCGTTCAGGTCACCCTTCACGTTGATCTTGTCAGCCAAGTCTTTGTGGTTGCTATTCAAGTAAGCGTGTAATGCAGATTCAAAGGCACCGACTTTAGAGACGTCAACGTCATCTAAGTAGCCAGAAACTGCCGCGTACAAAGAGATACCCATTTCAGCAATCGACAATGGAGAGAATTGTTTTTGTTTCATCAATTCTGTGACGCGTTTACCGCGTTCCAATTGTTTACGAGTTGCTTCATCTAGGTCAGAAGCGAATTGCGCGAAAGCAGCCAACTCACGGTACTGAGCCAAGTCTAGACGGATACCACCACCGAACTTCTTAATGATCTTAGTTTGAGCTGCACCACCCACACGAGATACCGATAGACCCGCGTTAACAGCAGGACGGATACCTTGTGCAAACAATGACGTTTCTAAGAAGATTTGACCGTCAGTGATCGAGATAACGTTAGTCGGTACGAACGCAGAAACGTCACCCGCTTGAGTTTCAATGATCGGCAGAGCCGTCAATGAACCTGTTTTGCCTTTAACAGCACCATTGGTGTAGGCTTCAACATAGTCCGCATTCACACGCGCAGCACGCTCTAATAAACGACTGTGGAGGTAGAATACGTCACCTGGGTAAGCTTCACGACCTGGTGGACGACGCAACAACAATGAGATTTGACGGTAAGCAACCGCTTGTTTTGACAAATCATCATAAACAATTAACGCATCTTCACCACGGTCACGGAAGTATTCACCGATAGCACAACCACCGTAGGCAGCTAAGAAAACCATGGCTGCTGGATCAGCTGCATTAGCTGCCACAACCGTGGTGTATTCCATCGCACCGGCTTCTTCTAGTTTACGTACCACGTTTTTAACTGAAGAGGCTTTTTGACCCATCGCCACGTAAACGCAAGGAATGCCTTTACCTTTTTGGTTGATGATGGCATCAATGGCAATCGCTGTTTTACCCGTTTGACGGTCACCAATAATCAACTCACGTTGACCACGACCCACCGGAATCATCGAGTCAATCGACTTGATACCCGTCATCATTGGCTGATCAACGCTTTGACGTGGGATAACGCCTGGCGCGATACGCTCAATCGGAGACATGACGATTTCGCCCGTCAATGGACCTTTACCATCAATCGGCGTACCTAAAGCATCTACCACACGACCCAATAATGCTGGACCGGTTGGTACTTCAAGAATACGACCTGTACATTTAACGCGCTGACCTTCAGCGATGTTTGTGTAATCTCCTAAAATAACGACACCTACAGAGTCGCGTTCTAGGTTCAACGCCATACCAAATACATTGTCGTTGAATTGCACCATTTCACCATACATGACATCTGATAAGCCATGAATGCGTGCAATACCATCAGCAATGCTTACCACGACACCTTCAGAACCTGATTCTGGTGCTGCAGTGAAACCGGCGATGCGTTCTTTAATCAGACTACTGATTTCAGAAGGATTCAATTGCATGTTTGTTCCTCTATACCTTACTGGGCAATGACTGCGGACAGTTTATTCAACTGAGTCGCAATCGAGCCATCAATGACCCAATCGTGTGCTTTAATAACAGCACCACCAACCAGTGTCGAATCCACATTAAAGGTTACTTCAACATCGGCAGACCATTTAGCATCGAGTGCTTTTTTAAGATCTGCTTGCTGTGCGCTGGTTAGCGCCACTGCAGAAGTAACAGAAGCTTGAATACGACCTTCATTTTCTGCGCGTAACGCATCAAATTGCGTTTTCACGTCGGAAATGACCGACAAACGGCGGTTTGCAGCCATTGCGTCAACCAATCGTTTCGCATCGTCTGTTAAGACGCTGGAACCAACAGCATTCACAACACTTGCCACCACTTCAGTCGGCGTACTGGGGTTATTAATCAGCTCAGCAACCTGGGATTCAGTCGTGATTGCTACCAAAGCAGATAATTGATCTGCCCAAGCAGCAACCGACCCTTGTTCGCGCGCCAAGCCGTAAGCGGCTTCAGCGTAAGGACGCGCCAGTGTCTGTGACTCTGCCATAATATTACCCAGAAGTTAAATCTGTTTGACAAGACGATCGAGAATAGCTTGATGCTTAGCTGCATCAATCTCGACTGCCAGAATCTGACCTGCACCTGCCACAGCCAATTTCGCCACATCACCACGTAACTGTTCACGAGCAGCGGCAACTTCTTGCGCTAATTCTGCTTGTGCACCAGCACGAACGCGGTCGGCTTCTTCTTGTGCTTTGGTTTTAGCGTCGTCAACGATTTCGTTAGCGCGCTTTTCAGCTTGGCCAATAATGTTTTGAGCCTGCTCTTTCGCTTCTTTTAGCACTTCTTTAGCGCGTTTTTCAGCTAATTCGAGCTCACGCTTACCTTTTTCAGCCGCTGATAGGCCGTCGGCAATGCGCTTTTGACGCTCTTCCATCAATTTGGAAATTGGTCCCCATAGGACCTTGTTCACGAACCAAATCAACAGCACGAAAGCGATGATCTGGATCAAGAGCGTAGCATTAATACTCACGGTTCGCCCCTAAGGTTGGTTAACACAAAAACCTTGGTTGGGAAGCGTACGAGACACCACCCATAACCACAAATTAAGCGCCTAGGGCAGCTTTCATTGCGCCAACGAATGGGTTAGCGAACAGGAACCACATAGCGAATGCCAAAATGATGAATGGGAAAGATTCCATCAAACCAGCGAAAATGAACATGTTGGTCATCAAAGCAGGACGCATTTCTGGTTGGCGAGCAATACCTTCCAAAGTTTTAGAACAGATCAAGCCCCAGCCAATTGCCGAACCCAAACCTGCAGCAGCCAAGATAACGCCTACGCCAATTGCAGTTGCAGCGTAGATATCAGCGATCATAGTAGCAGTTACTTCCATCGTTTTTCTCCAAAGTTAAAGTTTAAAGGTTAAAAGTTAATGAAATCGTTTTTAATCCAAAGCTGGCGATTTTCCAAGCAGATCTGGTTTTATCCAAACCTGCTCTGAGCATTCACCATTAATGAACTAATATTAGTGATCGTCCATCTCGGTATGCGCCATGCCTAAGTAGACAATGGTTAGTACCATGAAGATGAAGGCCTGTAAGGTGATTACCAAAATGTGGAAAATCAACCAGCCCAAACCAAGCAGTGCTTGTAGCGGCGCCCAAAATAGCGCACCGATACCGACTGCAAGCGTACCACCGATCAAGGCGATCAGCAGGAACACCAGCTCACCAGCAAACATGTTGCCGAATAGACGCAGTCCTAATGACAGCGGCTTAGAAACTTCTTCAATCAACGTCATGACGATGTTAAATGGGATAAAGAATTTACCAAATGGGTGGAATAGGAACATCTTCGTGAAGCCCCATAGACCTTTCACTTTGATATTGTAGAAAATAATCAAAGCAAATACCGAAAGCGCCATCGCCATCGTGGTATTTAGGTCAGTTGTCGGTACGACTTTAAGATGGAAATGCGGATCACCTGTAACCATTTGCGCTAACAATGGCAACAAATCGACTGGAATTAAATCCATGAAGTTCATTAACCAAACCCACAAGAAAATGGTCAACGCAATGGGTGCGATCAGTTGGTTTTTACCTGGGAAGGTGTCACGAACTTGACCACCTACGAAATCTAGAACGCCTTCGACGGCATTTTGAAAACCAGCCGGTGCGCCAGCTTCAAGACGCTTACCTAATCGAGCAGCTACCCAAATGATCAATGCACCCAAGGCGATACTAATCAAGATGGTATCCATGTGGAAAGTCCAAAAACCTTCACACAGCCCCGTTGCCGGATTAATACTATCCGCACTACATACAGCGTTATTCTGCAAGTGGTGCTGGATATACTCCACCGTTCCCATATTTTCACTACTCAAGGTATCTCTCCTTTCCTGTTAATCTGTAAGCCTTTTTTTGCCACGCAAGGTCATCACTTGTGCAAGCTGCATTGCCACGAATGTCAGCACCAATGGCATAGGGTCTAAGCCCACGCCACTAATACCCACAATAAACAACACAGCTAACAGCACGAAACGAATCGCCGCACTGGCGTATAAAATCCACATGCTCTGCTGGGGTTCTGTTACCGCTCGCGCATCCGCTAAGCGAACAGTAAAAGCAAGCAACCCAACATTAATCAGTCCGAGCAACAGACCATAGGCACTGGCTGGCACACTCATCGGTGAAAACACACCAAAAGCAACGAGCGCCAAACCGCCAAAAAAAAGTTTCCAAGCCACCAAAGGCTTTACATTTACTTGCATTACTGTGGCATCTTCATCAAGATATCGTAAATTTTGCGCCCACCACCAATAAATCCCATGACGCCACAAATCAGCAACCCAAATGGTTGAGTGTCGAACAAGCTGTCGAGCCAATAGCCCACCAAAAAACCTGCTACCACCATCGAGGTAAAAATTGAACCGGCACTGATTAACAGTAAATTCGGCATTTTACCGTCTGTTTTGTCGCTCATAGCAATCCATTAACGCAACTAAATCCTACTTATGATACGTGAATATGCGCCTTCTAGCAAGAACCACGTCGGCTATTTACACACACCTCAACCTATTGATGTCATACAAACACCTAACCACAAGATGTATGCTTTAATGCGATTTATTCCGCTAGGCAGTAATTTTTTCGACAAGAGACTTTAGTGACGCTTGGTCATCAAAACTAATTTCCAACTTACCTTTTCCATTGGCTTTGATGGATAACTTGACGGGAAAACCCAAGTGTTGGCTAATTTGTTGTTGCCAGCCTTGCCAAGCTTCAGCTTGCGCTACTTCTGCTACTTTTGTCGTGCTATTAGGTAGCTCTGCTTTTGGCTGAGCAATCTGTCTAACCACTTGTTCTAGTTCACGAACTGACCATTGCAAGGACATGGCTTGTTGCGCCAAACGCTGTTGTTCTGCCTCTGGCAAGGCCACCAAACAGCGGGCATGTCCAGCTGATAATTGACCATCCAACACCGCTTCTTGCACACTTAATTCCAGCTTAAGTAAACGCAACAAATTACTGACGGCTTCACGTGAACGCCCTAGCGTTTGAGCGACTTGTTCATGAGTTAGAGAAAAACTGTCAGCCAACTGACGAATGGCACGCGCTTCTTCAATGGCGGTGAGGTTTTCCCGTTGAATGTTTTCAATCAGGGCAATCGCTAAGGCGGACTGATCGTCTAACTGGCGAACCACTGCTGGCACATGAGTTAATCCCGCTAGCTTTGCTGCTCGCCAACGACGCTCACCGGCAATAATTTCGTATTGGCCAACGCCAACTGAACGGACGACAATCGGTTGAATCACCCCTTGAGAGCGAATGGAGTCAGCCAATTCGCTTAGCGCTACCTCGTCCCACTGAGAACGCGGTTGAAAACGCCCACCGACCAGCGAGGAAATTGACAGCTGGGTCAATTCATCCTGCGCACTCACCTCTGTCACAGCATTGTTGGCACCTCCCAACAAAGAGGCAAAACCCGCACCCAGTCCTCTTGGCTTTTTACTCATCGCTCATCACCTTAAAACCGACGACGCGACAACTCTTGCGCCAGCGCCAAATAGGCCGCTGCACCCGTTGAGTTAGCATCAAATTCAAAAATAGATTGTCCAAAACTGGGCGCTTCGGCCAAGCGCACATTACGCGGAATCACACTCGCCAACACTTGTGGACCAAAATGGGTTAGTAATTCATTAGCGACATCTTGCGCTAATTTATTACGCTTGTCGTACATGGTACGCAACAAACCAGCGATAGCTAAATTGGGATTAACGGTTTGACGCACACTATCCACCGTACCCAACAAAGCCGCCAATCCTTCTAACGCATAGTATTCGCATTGAACGGGCACTAAAATCCCATTTGCCGCCGTCAGTGCATTAAGCGTCAACAAGTTTAAACTAGGCGGACAGTCCATTAATACCCAATCATACTGCTTTTCGATGCCCGCTAAAGCTTGCTTCAATACGCTTTCACGGTGCGGCATCGCCATCATTGCCACTTCAGCAGAGACTAAATCGCCATTACTGGGCAAAACATCGACTGGTGCTGTGGGTGAACGCACAATAGATTGTTCGAGCGTGGTTTGACCTTGCAATAATTCGGTTAAGGAATAGTCCACATCGTCTTTGGCAATCCCCAGACCGGTGGTCGCATTACCCTGAGGATCCATATCAATCAATAGCACCCGCTTGCCAAGCATACCCAAAGCAGCCGCCAAATTAACCGTGGTAGTGGTTTTGCCGACACCACCCTTCTGATTTGAAACCGCAATAATCGGCATTACACATTTTCCTGAGATAAAGGCCAACAACGCACTAACCAACGCTCAGCATCCAGATGGGGTACGTTCAATTGAATGGTTTCGGCTTGAATACTAGAGGACATAGCATCCATTTCTGCTTGAGGATAAAGCCCTTTCATCAGCCACCAGCTGCCATCATCAGCGCGCAAATGATTGGTAAAACTGATAAAGTCGGCAATTTCGGTCACAGCACGAGCAATCACGCCATCATACTGAGCTTGATGTTGTTCAGCACGACTATGTACCACACTAACTCTGCTACCCAGCTGAAGTTCTAACACGGCTTGCGTTAAAAAGCGTGTTTTTTTGCCGTTACTGTCTAATAAGGTCCAAGTTCGGTTCGGATCAGCAATTGCCAAAATCAGACCAGGAATACCGCCCCCACTACCGACATCAATCCAACGTCCGCTTGATGGCAAGTGCGCTTGTACCGATAAGGCATCGAACACATGTTTAACTAGCATTTCTTGTGGATCACGAATCGCAGTTAAATTATAGGCAGCATTCCACTTGTGAAGCAGAGCCACATACTGCAACAACTGCTGCTGTTGAAGTTCCGATAACGCCAAGCCTAACTGCTGTAAACCGACCGATAATTGAGTTGACAAAACCTCTGACGACATGGGCTTATCCACAAATTAAACCAACTATCATAGCATTTTTAGCTCGATAAACACAGGGTAAACAAACGACTTATCGCCTACCATTATGCCGCACGCTTTTTCAAATGCACCAGCAATAACGATAAAGCCGCAGGCGTGACGCCCTGTACACGCCCTGCTTGACCAATGGTGTTGGGGCGATACTCTTTCAATTTTTGTTTCACTTCGTTAGACAAGCCTTCAATGGCATCGTAATCAATCGATTCGGGTAGCAGAGTCGATTCATTACGTTTTACCTTGTCGATTTCGTCTTGCATTCGACTTAAATAACCGGCGTATTTAACATCAATTTCGACCTGTTCAATCACCGCATCGTCGGTTAAAGCTTCACCAAAACCTGTTAGCGTTGCAAGGCTTTGATAGGTCACTTCGGGACGACGCAACAGCGTTTCCAAGTTTTGTTCTTTACTCATAGTAGTGCCGAAAATGCGCTCGCTTTCTTCGACAGACAGACGAGCTGGTGAAATCCACGTATCGCGCAGGCGCTGAGACTCTTGCTCAATCTGTTCTTGTTTTTGACTGAAACTGGTCCAACGCGCCTCATCAATTAACCCCAATTCACGAGCAATCGGCGTTAGGCGACGGTCGGCATTGTCTTCTCGAAGCAATAGGCGATACTCGGCACGTGACGTGAACATACGGTAGGGTTCGGTGAGTCCCATGGTGTGCAAATCGTCTACCAATACGCCTAAATAAGCCTGATCGCGTCGTGGGAACCAAGTGTCTTTTTGTTGGGCGCGACACGCGGCATTAATGCCCGCTAACAGGCCTTGTGCTGCGGCTTCTTCATAGCCTGTCGTGCCGTTAATTTGACCGGCAAAATACAGGCCTGCAATTTGATGGGTTTCTAAGGTGGGTTTGAGCGAACGGGGGTCGAAATAATCATACTCAATGGCATAGGCTGGGCGTGTTAATACCGCCTTTTCTAGCCCTTTCATGGTGTGAATCATTTGCAGCTGTGCTTCAAAGGGCAAGCTGGTGGAAATGCCATTCGGGTAAAGCTCGTGGGTGGTTAAGCTCTCTGGCTCAATAAAAATTTGATGATGCTCTTTATCGGCAAAGCGGGTAATTTTATCTTCAATCGAGGGACAATAACGCGGCCCTACCCCTTCAATCACCCCTTGATACATAGGCGACTGATCGAGGTATTGTCGAATCACTTCATGAGTACGCTCGTTAGTGTGGGTAATGTAACAGGGTACTTGGCGTGGGTGCATGGCACGATTGCCCATGAAAGAAAACACAGGTAAAGGTTCATCGCCTGGTTGTGCCTGCATCACTGAAAAGTCGACACTACGCGCGTCAATACGACAAGGCGTGCCGGTTTTCAATCGACCAACAGGCAAATCAAGTTCGCGCAAGCGTTCAGCCAAACGAATACTGGGCGGATCACCCGCGCGCCCACCTGAATGGTTTTGCAAGCCAATATGAATTTTACCATTCAAAAAAGTACCTGCTGTCAAAACCACTTGACGAGCATAGAGTTTCCAGCCCGTCGCCGTGACCACGCCAACAACCTGACCTTGCTCGACGATCAAATCTTCCGCCATTTGTTGAAACAGCGTTAAATTGGGTTGATTTTCTAAACGGTAACGTACCGAGGCTTTGTAGAGTAGACGATCCGCTTGCGCCCGCGTGGCACGCACAGCAGGACCTTTGGAAGCATTGAGGGTGCGAAATTGAATGCCCGAATCATCGGTGGCCAGTGCCATAATGCCGCCCATAGCATCGACTTCTTTGACCAAGTGACCCTTGCCAATACCACCAATAGCGGGATTACAGGACATAGAGCCTAGCCCTTCGATGCTTTGCGTTAACAACAAGGTATTACAGCCCATGCGGGCTGCAGCCGCTGCTGCTTCGGTACCGGCATGACCACCGCCAATGACAATAACATCGTATTCTTGTTGTGCAAACATGCTGGGTAACCCTGTGATAACGCCTTCAATAAGTGGCTATTTTAGCACATTCACGCACGGGATTAATGAAGCACTTTTGTACTCGCCTCTGCACTAAGCTGATGCATCCATAATGGCCAATCGGCACAATGCCATCCCGCACGCTGATAAACTCGGTATAAAATATCGAACCACTGGCGCATGGCGGTATTCACTAGGGTCATTTGCGCTGACTGTTGTTCTGCCTTACCCTTAAAAATCAGGGTCATTTGTGTGGGAGAATAACGCACATCCACTCGGTTAATTAACCAGTCATAATTTTGATCGACCGCAACAACAGCCGTTTCTGCAGCGCTGGCTTGTTGTGCCGCTTGCTGCTCGAACTGATGTAACACATCGGCATTCACACCCTCTTGCACTTGTTTTAACAACCAATCACGCAGCACGGGAATGAGTCGATTGCCCAAACGTTGTGTCAACCAGAGCACTACAACCTCACTATCTTGGGTTTTCGCGCTTAGGCGAATACGATCTTCTTCCTCAATATAGGTTAAGGTTACTTTTTCGAGCTTAAGCAATTTCACCCCTTAGGCGTATGCCTTGGTTTACGTGGTTTGTCTTTTTTCATCGCATCGCCAGCACGCTCGGTGTATTTGGTGAGGAAGGTTTGCTGACCAAACTTTTTGCCCGTGCGTTTGCCTTCACCGCCCGCTTCGCCCGTGCCTGCGGGTTGCCAAGTGGGAATCAGGTGATGCTTGCCATTACCAATTAAGTCGGCACGACCCATTTTTTTCAAGGCTTCTCGCAATAATGGCCAATTTTCGGCATCGTGATAACGCAAAAAGGCTTTATGTAAACGACGCTGTTTCATGCCTTTAGGGCTGAATACCCGTTCATTTTCATCGCCTTCACGCAAAATTTTACGCAGCGGGTTTTTACCACTGTGGTACATCGCCGACGCTAATGCCATCGGGCTAGGCAAGAAGGCTTGCACTTGATCGGCACGGAAGCCATTACGTTTGAGCCATAAAGCCAAATTCATCATGTCTTCATCATTAGTGCCTGGGTGAGCGGCGATGAAGTAAGGAATGAGATACTGCTCTTTGCCAGCTTCGGCTGAAAATTTGTCGAACATAGCTTTGAAATTGTCATAAGCGCCCATACCTGGCTTCATCATTTTCGATAAAGGTCCTGTTTCAGTATGCTCTGGGGCGATTTTAAGGTAGCCGCCGACGTGGTGTTGTACCAATTCTTTCACATATTCGGGCGTTTCAACGGCAAGATCGTAACGCAACCCCGACGCAATAAGCACCTTTTTAATACCTGGCAAAGCGCGTGCCTTACGATACAAATGCACCAGCGGTGTTTGGTCAGTATTGAGATAACGACAAATCACCGGATGCACGCAAGACAGGCGACGACAATTGCTTTCGATGCGCTCGTCTTTACACGCCAAACGCCACATATTCGCTGTTGGGCCACCCAAATCGGAAATAATGCCCGTAAAGCCTTTAACGCGATCGCGAATTTCTTCCACTTCACGCAGAATCGATTTTTCGGAACGGTTTTGGATAATACGCCCTTCATGCTCGGTAATCGAACAGAAAGTACAACCACCAAAACAGCCGCGCATGATATTCACCGAGAAACGAATCATTTCCCATGCGGGAATACGCGCATCGCCATAACTGGGATGAGGCGCACGCGCATAATACAAGTCGAACACACCGTCCATTTCGGGCGTGGTCAGCGGATAAGGCGGCGGCGTGAGCCAGACTTCTTTATCGCCATGACGTTGCACCAAAGCACGCGCATTGCCAGGGTTGGTTTCTAAATGGAAGACACGCGAAGCGTGGGCGTAAAGTACGGGGTCGTCACGCACCTGCTCGAATGAGGGCATACGAATAACGGTTAATTCGCGCGGATGAAAACGCGGAATTTGACTGGTGATGTGTACCACCGTTAAGCCATTTTTTTCGTCGATACTTTGCGTTTGTACCGCCGATTTGGTTGAGTTAGTTTGTTCGACATCGGCAGTTTTGGCTTTATTGTCTTCACAACTGGCTTCGGTTTGCATGGCATAGGGGTCAATATGGGCATCGATTTTACCGGGCGTATCCACTTCGGTTGAATCCATCACCACAAAGCCTTCGGGTACCCGATTGCGCACAAATACCGTACCGCGCACATCGGTCATGTCTTTTGGGTGTTCACCTTTGGCAATACGATGCGCCACTTCAACCAGCGCACGTTCGGCATTACCGTAAAGCAAAATATCCGCTTTACTGTCCATAATAATGGAGCGACGCACTTTGTCTGACCAATAATCGTAATGAGCAATACGACGCAAACTGGCTTCGATACCGCCAATGACAATCGGCACTTCTTTGTAAGCTTCGCGACAACGCTGAGAATAAACCGTCACAGCACGGTCAGGACGCTTGCCGTGGGCATCATTGGGTGTGTAGGCATCGTTGTGGCGCAAACGACGGTCGGAAGTGTAATGATTGACCATCGAATCCATATTGCCCGCTGTTACGCCGAAAAACAGATTCGGCTTACCCAAGGCTTTGAAAGGTTCAGCCGAGGTCCAGTCGGGTTGGGCGATGATGCCGACACGGAAGCCTTGTGCTTCTAACACCCGACCAATCACCGCCATACCAAAACTGGGATGATCAACATAGGCATCACCCGTGACCAAAATGATGTCACAGCTATCCCAACCCAGCTCGTCCATTTCGGCACGACTCATCGGCAAAAATGGCGCCGTACCGAAGCGTTGCGCCCAGTACTTGCGATAAGAAAAGATATTTTTGGCGACGAACATAACCGATTCCTTGGGGTAGCCCATAAACATTTTATTATTGAAATTATGGATATTTTACCGCATTTCATGCATGATGATGTCACTAAAAAAACATTTAAAAACCTCGCAACAAAGGATACGTATGAAAAAAACATCGCTGCTGATGTTACTGGGTGCTTTATCGATGAGTGCCAGTGTGTACGCTGATTATGTGCAACCGAACATTCAACACGAAGGTTTTGGAACGCAAAAAGTGGCTTATCAAATGAACACAGGTGATGATAAGGAACAATTACAGATCATCAAATATGTGAACAATCACATGCAAACGGTTGGCAAAGACAATATGGAAGTGCAAGTGGTGGTGTTTGGTGCGGGCATCAGCCTGTTGCAATCGACAGATGAGAAACTAAACAAGGCCATTGATGCCATTCGCGCTAACGGTGTCAAAATTGCTGTTTGCAACAATACCCTGCGCAATAAAAACATCGACTGGAAAACCCTTTACAAAGTTAAAGAAACCGACATTGTTCCCGGTGGTGTGGCCGAATTAGCCCATTTGCAACAACAAAAAGGTTTTGCTTATATCGCGCCTTAACTAATGCGATAAGCGGAAACCCCTAGCGGGTTTCCTTGTTTTCTTTCGTTGAAGCTGACTGACAACTTGGCGCATCACACGTAACGCCACAGGCAACGCACTCCCCTTTACCATTCTTAAACATCGGACAAAATCCAGTAAAGGTCGCTTGAATGGCATTAGCACTCATCGCCAGCAAAATCCAAAATAACCAATCCTCAGTCAAATTGATCTGGTCGACAAAATGAGCCACAATCACCAAAGTCGCCATCGCTATGGCAAAAAAACGCAACGGACGATTCGCTTTCACCACAATCATCGTATCACTCATCGCAAACACTCCTTTATAAATTAACCACGGCAGTAACAAAAAAGCTAGATGCCTGACCACGCCCATTAAAACCGCGCCAACGGGCAAAATAGCAAGGCGCAAGGCGCGCAGACTCAAGGAGTGTACCACAGTACATGACGCAGAGCGAGCACCGCAGTAACGCCGCTAGATGCCTGTTGGTGCGAGTTTTAACCTTCCCAAATCACCGTACGCCCTACCTCCCTTGAATCCAAGTGCATCCAATTCGGCGTACCGCCATAAAAACCCATACCGACACCTTCATGAAACTTCACTTGCTTCATCCAGGTAAATAACACATCGGTGGGTACGCCTGGCACGTGAAAATCAATCGCTTGACCTTTGAGATGATAACTCTGCAAAGCACCACCCACCTCGCGATTGGTTTGCCAAGTACGAAAGGCACTATGCACAAAAAAAGTGGGATTCAACACACCAGCGTGAGTGAGCGCAACACGAATGCCATCCATAATATCTAATAAACGCACATCAATCACTGATGCCTGATCGGCCTTAACGTCACGCATGACATGACAAATTTGGCGATAAGCGTGCATATCGAGCTGCCCATTGCGCTTATAAACCACCGACAGCACCTCTCCCGACTGAGGACGCTTGAGGTTCAAAAAGCGCCCCGTCTGTCTTGCTTGGCTCGGTAATGCGGCTGGCATTAACAAACTGGCCGATAAGCTTTTCAGAAATAAGCGACGATCCATGCTCGCAAATCCCACTTAATCAATTCGTAAACGCACCGCCGCGCCCTGTAATCCGTGCTGTAATGACATGATGATATCCATTTCTTGCTGACTGCGTGTTAAGGGATCGGCTGGCTTAGCACCCAACACCTGTATCTGCCAAGCGCCTTCGTTGATTTGACTGGCGTCAACAGTGATCCGCGCGCCCAACACACGCTGACAAATATCGGTAATAAGGACTAAAGCGTTCATTAGGCTTTTTTGGTGTAAGCGGCAACAATGACAATCGTCGTGCCATTGATTTTACCTTCAACATGTTTAGGGTTGTTGGTGAGATGAATATTCTTCACCAGCGTACCGCGTTTGGCAGTAAAGTTCATGCCTTTCACATCCAAGTCTTTAATCAGCGTGACGCTATCCCCTTCCGACAATTCCATACCATTACTGTCACGAGGTTTAGGATCCTCGTCATCACTCGATTGCGCCACACCCGACTCAGCCCAAGCTTTAATATCGTCTTCTAGATAGGCGGTATCGAGCAAATCTTGCGCCCAAGTTTCACCCTTGTTTGCTAGGGTATGTAACATACGGTAGGCCACTACTTGAACCGCTGGCACAGGCGACCAAATGGCTTCATTCAAACAACGCCAGTCGTTAGCATTGATTTTGGACTCATCTAAGAGTTGCTGTTGGTAACTGGCGCAGATTACCAGGTTAGCGTCATCAGAACCATCACCACCAGCCACCTCGAACACCACTAAGTCATCACTGGTTTCACCACAGAGTTCACATTTTCCCTGACTTCTTGCCGCTAATGCTGCGTTCATGCGCTTATCCTTCACTGAATATCCAAAAATTCATTATAATTGATAGACACTCACTCAATAAATAAAAGTTTTTACGGTTTATGCAGTTAAAACCCATCACCCCCGAAGGCTACCAACAACTGAAAGCCGAACTCGACCATCTTTGGTACAAAGAACGCCCTGAAGTGACGAAGATCGTGCAATGGGCGGCGGGACTAGGCGACCGATCTGAAAACGCTGACTATCAGTACAATAAGCGTCGACTGCGCGAAATTGATCGCCGTGTGCGCTTTCTCAGCAAACACCTAGAAGAAGTGAAGGTGGTGAATTACCATCCCGACCAAGAAGGTAAAATTTTCTTTGGTGCTTGGGTAACACTCGAAGATGAAGCTGGCGAAACATTAAGTTTCAGAATTGTCGGACAAGAAGAAATTTATGGGCGTGACGATTACATCTCCTTGCACGCGCCTATGGCCAAAGCCTGCTTAGGCAAAGCGGTGGATGATGAAGTGGTTGTTAAACTTCCAGCGGGTGATCAAGTCTGGCTGGTGGTAGATATTCGCTATCAAGCTAGTCCTTGAATCAGCTGGGGGCAGCGCATTTAACTGAGCGATTAACCTCAGCTAGTTTGCCAGCAAAGTCGCCTTCAACTTATCCGATAACGGATTATCACCCAACCAAACGCCAAAATACACCTGTTTAAATTCGGGCAATGACGATTGAAACACCCGCTTGTCATTTAGCAACAACTCAGTGACAGAATTTTCATAACGCAGGGTATAACAATCGTTGGGCTTAACCGCTTCATAACTGGCGTGTAACCGATCCACTTCGGCACGCAAAGCTGGCGTTAATTGTGCTGGTAGCGCTTCATTCGCACCTTGCACGAAAATATCGGGTGTGATGGACTTGTAATAACAAAGCTCTAGTTTTAACGGCGCATTATCGGTTAAGGCGGTTTGTTTGCTCACGCCATCGGGACGATACAACTTAGCTTGGTAAATGTCCATAAACATCCAAGTAGCAATGCCCTCACCCACTTGTTTCCATGCCACAGACGCTTGCGCCACAGACGCGGCCATCAGCGCCAACAGTCCGACTATAAACGAGGGTTTCATTTAACGAATCTCCTGCTTACTGAAAAACAAGGTGACTTCACCGACTTTAAAACCAAACTTAGTCACTTCAGCACGGTTCATCATGGTGTTCGGCGTGTGCATAAACATCCAATCATCGAAGCTGACATGAATGGTGGATTTTTTATAGGGTAAATCCAGCACATAGCGCCAATTAAAGGCATTACCTGCCGAAACCCCTTGTGCTTCACCAATCACATCACCTGCCGTGCCAATATACTGACCCTGCGCATTTTTGCGAATCGTCCAAACACGCTGTTCTTGTTCACCATCGTCGTAAACAAAACGCTCATCTAACACAAGCTGATCCCCCGTTACCTGTCCGTCGATGGTGACGGTAAAACGGCGAATGACTTCACCAGATCGGTCTTGAAACTGCCCCCAAGCGTAGGTTTTACCCGCAAAAAATTGAAATAAATCGAACTTAGGCGTTTTATTGGCATAAGCTTGAATATCTACCGACGCACAACCTGCCAACCCAAAACTGGTGACAATACCCAGCAACCAAGCCGTTATCTTTTTACGCATGTTAAGCCACCCTTAAACTATTACAAACTATCAACAAAACTAGCGATAAATTAACCTCACATCATAACCATTTTTCCGTTATGATGACTCTAAATCTACTCATTAGCATCTATCATAAAAGAATGCCCAACAAATCAACACTGAACAAAAGCATGACAACAACAATAAAGCCAACACAACTTTGGGCTTACGGCTTGTTAGGCTTACCCTTAGCCATGCTTGGCATTCCGCTGTATCTCTATTTACCCAGCTATTATCATCATCAATTTGGCTTATCCTTAACCGATATTGGCTTGGCGTTATTATTAGCGCGCTTATTGGATGTGATTACCGACCCGTTAATTGGCGTGCTGAGTGATCGCTTCGTTGCTCAAATATCGCGCCAATGGCAAGTGATTGCTGGGTTTGGTTTGCTCTTGTTCGGGCTTTATGGTCTGTTCTTTCCTGTCGCTGAGACTGTATCACTTTGGCAATTAGGACTGTGGAGTTTTATCACCTACTTGGGCTGGACATGGATTCAAATTCCCTATTTAACCCTCGCTGCCGAAATCAGCACCCAGGATTTTGATAAAACCCGCCTCACCGCTTGGCGCGAAGGCTTGTCGATTATCGGGGTCATGCTGGCGTTACTGCTTCCTCTGTTGACACAGCAAAGCATTAACTCGGTAGAACTCTATCAGTTATTTTGGCTGGTGGTATTCGTTAGCTTGCTGATTGCTGGCGTGGCGTTACGGCAAGTGCGCCAACTCGATTTAATCAAGCCAAGGTCTCAGCCTGCTAGCTTGTGGACACAAGTTAAGCAGTTAAAACAGCATCAGACATTATTGCGCTTGTTTCCTATTTACTTTCTCAATAATCTAGCTAATGCCCTACCCGCGACCCTGTTTGTCTTTTTCGTCAGCGATTACTTAGAACTGGAAGCCGAACAAGGATTTTTCTTACTCACTTATTTCATCGCGGGCATCTTGGCGTTACCGCTGTGGTTACACCTATCTAAAAAGTGGGGCAAGGCAAGAACTTGGCAAGCTTCGATGTTATTGGCGAGTATGAGCTTTAGCGCTGTGTTTGCGCTGAATGCGGGCGATTTCACCTTATATTGGGTTATTTGCGTGCTTACTGGCTTAAGTTTAGCGATTGATTTAGCCTTGCCTGCCTCAATGCAAGCCGACATCAGCCAACAACACCCCGAACTGGCTGGCACGCTATTTGGTCTATGGGGCATGATTACTAAGCTGACGCTGGCATTAGCCGTGGGTATTAGCTTGCCGCTCATCGAATGGGCGCAAAGCCTTTCACTCGACTGGCCGATGTTGTTGTGCTATGCAGGGCTGCCAATTCTGCTAAAATTATTTGCCATTCATCTACTCAAGCGAAACTCAGGCTAAATGCTACTTAACTTCGTTATTGGCTACCTCTTAATCAGTATTGCGGTCAGTTTATGGGCGGCAAGGCGTGTGCATAATACGCGCGACTTTTATACCGCTGGGCGCTCATTGCCACTGACCATGGTTACAGCGATGATGTTTGCTGGCTGGTTTGGCGCTGAAACGGTGATGGGTATTCCCGCCACCTTTATGGAAGAAGGCGTTTTGGGCTTATTGTCCGACCCCTTGGGGGCTGCTGCCTGCTTAATCCTGTTCGGTGCGTTTTTTGCCAAACGACTCTATCGGTTAAATCTGCTTACCATCGGTGACTTTTATCGTCAACGCTACAGCCGAGGCATCGAAGTATTAACGGGGCTTGCCATTGCCCTTTCGTACTTAGGCTGGGTGGCGGCACAAATCACCGCACTGGGTATGCTGATTAATCTGCTCACTCATCAAGCCTTATCCATTAGCGATGGCATTATGCTCGCCAGCTTCATTGTGGTGATTTATACGGTGGTCGGTGGACTTTGGTCGGTCGCCATTACCACCAGTATTCAAATTGTCATTACCGTCATCAGTTTAAGCAGCATTGCTTGGCTATTGGTCGATCAGGTGGGCGGGTTAGCACCCATGTGGCAACACGCCTTAACGAATGATGCTTTCAAACTCCCCAGCGACGTTTCTCCCTTATTGGCTTTGGCGATGCTAACCAGTTTCTTAACCCTAGCTTTTGGTTCGATTCCGCAGCAAGACGTCTTCCAACGTGCCAATGCCGCGCGTAATGAGCAGATTGCCGCTTGGAGTGCCATTGGCGGTGGTGTGCTTTACCTGATTTTCACCGGTATTCCACTCATCATTGCCTATTCGGCGCACTTACTGGATCCCAGCTTGGTCGAGCGCATTATGGCGGTCGATGGTGAAGCCCTTATACCCGCGTTGATTCAGCAAGAATTGCCTTTGTTCGCCCAAATTGTGTTTTATGGCGCCTTGGTCGGGGTTATTTTGGGGACTTCTGCCAGCACCCTACTCGCACCCAGTTTTATGCTCAGTGAAAATGTGTTACGCGGTCTGTTTTCTCGCCCTTTAACCGACAAGCAAATGCTGTTACTTACCCGTTCGGTGATTGTCAGCTTTGCCCTACTCGTCTGTATTTATACCTTGCAAGCAAGAGAACTCGATGCCGGACTGCATGATATGGTCGAAGCCGCTTATAAAGTCACGCTGGTGGTGGCCTTTGTGCCTTTAGTCGCAGGACTCTTTTGGCGAAGAGCCAATAACCAAGGCGCTTGGCTGAGTATCCTGTTAGGGCTAGTGGTATGGATTGGCAGTGAACTTTGGTTAGGCGATATGGAAGTCGGCGCTCAATGGTGGGGGCTACTCGCCGCCATAGCCGGTATGTTGCTGGGTTCTTGGTGGGGTGGGAAACAAGCCAACGAGCAAGGGTCGGCTAGTAAGCCGGCTTAATAACTAACCCCTTCTAAACCTTTATGATCGAGAAGGGTCATCAGTTTTTGCGCAGCGCCGCTTGGCTTTTTTAGCTCTGCCACCCGACAAGCGCAAGCTGTTCGGGCAGTTAATGAAAGCCTGTGGAAAGTAACAACTAGGATTGACTATCTTTAGTATCAAGCTCGTCTAGAACTGCTAGGGCTTGTTGATTATTAGAACGTGCTGCACGCACTTTAAAACTATTTTCAACATCCCAATTTGCTAAAGTTTGAACACTCAATTGTTCAAATAATTTATTCAAACTCTTGCCTTGTTGTTTTGCCAACACCTTTAAACGTTGAGCCGTTTCATCAGGTAGTCTTAGCGTTAAAGTTGTCATGACAGTTGCTCCAAAAAAACATCTGGTGTGACGATGCTCAGATTAGGGAAAATCAGCTCGCCACTTGTTAAGTCTTTCATATTGTGTGTCACAATCGCCTTTGCATTGCCCGCAATCGCCAGTTCAATGAGAAAGTTGTCGCCTTCATCTCTCAAGTTTGGTCGCCAATTAAAATACAAATTGACCCATTCGCTATGCGACGCTAAAGCGTCTAAAACAATTTCGCGCTGCGCTAATGTTGTTAAGTCACCCCAAATCGGTCGGTGAATTAAGTCTTCGTATTCTATCCATAAGGCTGTACTGGTGATGCAACGAACTTTTCCTTCGAAAATGGCACGTAATAAGCGACGAGAAGCGCCCGCATTCGAGCGAAGTGCTGATACGAAAACATTTGTATCCAGTATAATCTTCATAATGTGACTTCATATATGACATCACTTTCGATTTTAGTGGAATTTGCTACCCACCGCAAGCTGTTCGATCAGCTAATTAAAGCCTATGGAAAAAGCTATTTAACCGGCTCACTTTGTAAACTAGGGGTTGGGGCATCGTTGACTTCAATCGTCATCGGCAAGTCGGCACCATCATACTCGTCTAACTTGTTTTCGCGCATAATTTTCAGCAAAAACTCGATATACCGACTCCCCAGTTCTGAATAGTTCAACAAAGTTTTGGCCAGCGCCATTCCCGAAGGCACGTCGCCAATTAATCGATGGCGCATACGTTCGGCACGTGCAGCACGATAAGCCCCTTTGGTATTGATAATACGCATGTAAAAGGCTATCGAATCATTAACACCGGTAAAGCGTCTAAACTCACCAGGGCCGCCGTCAAACGGCACGCCACAGCCAGGCTTAAAGCACATAATGCCGAAAAAATTATGCGCATCTTTAGCCAGTCGTGAGGTTCCCCAACCAGACTCAATCGCGGCTTGAGTTAATACCAGCGACGGCGGAATGGCATCGACCCGATGCAGTAAATTTTGCCAAAACGACAAATCAAAGCCCTTTGCGCCTACATTCACTTCGTAATCGGTGGCTAAACTCACCAACCATTCTTTTTGTGCCAGCGATAAACGATTTTGCTGCGACAGACCATAATAATGCACCGCTTTACGCCTTAATTCCAATAAACGCGCATTTTCTTGAGCAATCAACGGCAACAACCAAGCAATAAAACTTTGTTTACGATCATCCGACAAACTAATGGCAGAAAAATTAGGCGCCGGAATTAACGTAACTTGCAGTCCCGCCCCCTCATCCGTATCCGCTTCATCAAACCTTAAGGTCTCTTGGGCAATGGGGTCACTGCTGATGATTGCCGGCGGCTGAGGCGGTTCGGGCCATGATAGCCACCAAGCGCACAATGCCAGCATCACACCCAAATAAGGGGAAGCTGAAAACCAACAAGACCAACAGGATTTCATATTAACTAACTCCCAGCCAAGCCGCACCCAGCGCAGCCTGCCACAAAGTCCAAAGTCCAAAAGCCGCCATTCCCAATGCCGCAACACGAATCAGCCAAGGGTTGCGCTTAAAACGCATGAGCCAAAAAGCACTCGCTCCCACCAACAGTAAATTCGGTAGCGTACCTAGCCCAAACGCCAGCATCACCGACATTCCCGCCCAAACAGAACCCGCACTCATCGCCAAAATAAGGGTCGAATAAACCAGACCGCACGGCATCCAGCCCCACAACAACCCTATCAACAGCGCTTGATGCCAATGCTGAACAGGCAGAAAACGACTGCGCCAGCGTTGCGATAAACCCGACCACCAACCCGTTCCTAAGCCTTCTAATTTAGCTGGCAAGGCCGACCAACCCATTAACCAAGCCGCCAAAATGAGCATCCAAACCCCAGCGAAACCTAGCAACCAACGTTGCATCGACAACAGGGATCCTGCTTCAATTAACAACAACCCCACCAAACCAGCCATACCACCGAGCAGGACATAGCTGGTTAAGCGTCCTAGGTTATACAGCAGTTGCATCAGTGCCACAGCTTGTGACGAACGCTGAATGTGGGGCGCCAAAGAAAAGGTAAAGGCACCCGCTAAGGGACCACACATACCAACACAATGCACACCACCTAAAAAGCCAACCAGCAACGCCGTTGTCAGTAACTCAATCGACATGATGTGTTAACTCATGAGACACATAACGCAGGAATTGGTGCAACGAATCGGTCAAATCGCCGGAATTATCAATTAGCAAAGCTCCTGGCGGCGGTACAAAGGCTTTAGCGCCTTCTAAACGTTCTTGAATCTGTGCTTCCGTTTCACGCCCACGGGCGTGCAGTCGCTGTGCCAGTACACTCGCTTCACACTGCACCCATACTGGCACCAAAGTCACCCCATCTTGTGCACAAATACGCGCCACCTCAGGCAAGGCTTGTCGAGAACCGTTCAGCACCACAGCGATGCCCGACTGCAACCAGTTTCGCACCTCGGTACCAATAGCGTAGTTCAGCTGATGCGATTGCCAGGTTAGCCAGAACAACCCCAAACGCTGTCTCTGTTCAAATTCAGCAGTGGAAAGCTGCACAAAGTTTTCTGAAGCATCAGCGATAGGACGCGTGATATAACGATGGGCGAACAGAATTGGTTGTCCGGCTAAAGCAATACGCGCTGCCTGCATTAAGGCATCTTTGCCTGCTCCAGAAGGTCCAATAACATAAAATAAGCGACTCATAAGCACTAGCCGTATGATAAATATAGTGCCATTATAATGACTTATGTGTTTTCTTGCAGAATAATGCACCCATTAAGGGATTAAGTTTCATCCAATTGTCATCAATTCATGCGACAATGAGAGTTAAAACCCTATGCTCTGATAACGGAAAAAAACCATGACGATTAGCACCCACACCCTAGCCACCGATACCACTCATAATCCCTTCATTAACCGTGAAACTTCGGTACTGGCGTTTAACCGTCGTGTGCTCAATATGGCACTCAACCCAAATTATCCGTTATTAGAACGCCTACGCTATTTGTGTATTTCTTCCAGCAATTTAGATGAGTTTTTTGAAATTCGTTATGCCAGTTTGGTTGAATTAACCAAAGATCCCGATGCACGCACTAAGCCCGATGGTATGCGCCCCAAGGATGCCATTGAACTGGTGAACGCCAGCGCCCATCAATTGGTCGATGCGCAATATCAAGCGTTACAACAAGTCATCTTACCGGAATTGGAGCAAGTTGGCGTGCGCTTCCTGCGTCGTGACCGCTGGACAGCCGACATTCGTGCCTGGGTCGCCGATTTCTTTGCTAGCGAATTACAACCACTACTCACGCCATTGGGCTTAGACCCATCGCATCCTTTCCCGCGCTTACTGAATAAATCACTTAACTTTATTGTTTCGCTTGAAGGCAAGGATGCCTTCGGTCGTATGGGCGAGCTGGCTGTGGTGCAGGTGCCCCGTGCTTTACCGCGCATTATTCAGCTACCCGAATCGGTGAGTGGTAACGCACACGACTTTATTTTCCTATCATCTGCAATTCATGCCAATGTAAACAAGCTTTTCCCCGGCATGTCGATTAAAGGCTGTTTTCAATTCCGCGTCACGCGCAACTCTAACTTATTTGTTGATGAAGAGGAAGTCGATGACTTACTCACCGCCCTACAAGGTGAGCTTTCATCGCGTAAATACGGCAATGCCGTGCGCCTAGAAGTCGCCGATAACTGCCCCGACGACATTGCGCAATACCTATTGCAACGCTTCCGCTTGCCCGAAAATGCATTGTTCAAGGTCAATGGTCCAGTAAACTTGCACCGACTGTCTGCCGTACCCGATATGGTAGCGCGTGCCGATCTGCTCTTTCCGCCTTACACCCCCTCAACCCCCAGCCTACTCGAAGATACCCAGTTGGATGGTCAAAAGGGTCACTTTTTCGACATTTTGAAAACACAAGACATACTACTGCATCATCCGTTTGAATCTTTTGCGCCGGTTATCCACTTTATTCGCCAAGCCGCTGCCGATGACCAAGTATTAGCCATTCGCATGACGCTCTACCGAACTGGCACCAACTCGGCGATTGTCGAAGCACTAGAACAAGCCGCCAAACGTGGCAAAGAAGTGACGGCAGTGATTGAACTGCGCGCCCGCTTCGATGAAGACAATAACATTCAACAAGCCACGCGCTTACAAGAAGCTGGTGCGCATGTCGTTTATGGTGTGGTGGGTTATAAAACCCACGCTAAGATGATTTCGGTACTGCGTAAAGAAGCGACAGGACTGCATTATTACACCCATTTAGGTACGGGCAACTATCATGCGGGTACTGCACGAGTCTATACCGACTTTGGTCTGCTCACCTCGGCAGCCGATATTGGTCGTGATGTGAATCGCATTTTTCAACAATTGACCAGCTTTGCCAGCGAAACTGAACTAGAGGCCTTGTGGCAAGCACCTCATTCATTACACAACAATCTTAAAGCGGCTATTGCTCGCGAAGCGGTCAACGCTCAAGCGGGCAAACCGGCTCGTATCATTGCTAAAATGAATGGATTGCAACAACGTGAAATCATTGAAGGACTCTATGCCGCCAGCCAAGCAGGTGTGCAAATTGATTTAATCGTGCGGGGCATGTGTAGTTTGCGTCCTGGTGTGCCAGGGTTATCCGATAACATTCGCGTCACCTCGGTACTTGGTCGTTTTTTAGAACATCATCGCATTTTTTACTTCCAAAATGACGACCAACCACAACTTTGGTTAGCCAGTGCCGACTGGATGAGTCGTAACCTGCTGTCTCGGGTAGAAACCTGCTTCCCAGTTCGTGACCCAGCACTCTTTGCCCGTGTATTTGAAGAAGGTCTGAATAATTACCTTAAAGACACCACAGGCTGGCAACTGGATGCCAATGGCGACTACCATCAGCGTCACAGCGATGACGACGCCTTCAGTGCGCAACAAGCCTTGGCAGAAAAATATCAAAAGGGATAAGGAATGGCGTAAAATAGGCGGATGATTGTTATGACCGTCCAAACGCTATGAATACACCCGATACCTTCGCCGCCATTGACCTAGGCTCTAACAGCTTTCACATGATCATCGCTCGCGAAGTCGGTGGTCAGTTGCAGCTATTAGATCGCCACAAAGAAACGGTGCGTCTGCGCATGGGTCTCAGTCATGACGGACAGTTAGATCCTGCATCTCAAGAACGTGCGCTCGCTTGTCTAACCCGTTTCGGGCAGCGCTTACGCGGTATCCCCAGTGAAAACATTCGTGCTGTTGGCACCAATACGCTGCGCCTTGCCAGCAATACAGGTGACTTTCTGGCTCTGGCAGAGACAGCTCTGGGCGCACAAATCGACATTATTCCTGGTCATGAAGAAGCACGCCTTATTTACTTAGGTGTTTCTCATTTCATGGTCAACGACGACCAACAACGCCTGGTGATGGACATTGGCGGCGGTAGCACCGAATTTATTATCGGTACGCATTTTGATCCTCGATCCATGACCAGCACTGAAATGGGTTGCGTGTCCATCAGTCAAGAATTTAATTTGATTGAACGCATTAACGCCAGTGACTTTCGTGCGGCACTCACCGCTTGCCAACTGGTGTTACGCCCACACGTACCGAAACTCCGTCGATTGGGTTGGGATAAAGCCATTGGTGCCAGTGGCACGATTAAAGCTATTTACGAAACCCTAATTGCCAATGGCTGGTCTCATGATGGCATTACCCTAGCTGGCATGGAAAAACTGCGCGATGCATTGCTTGCTGGCGGTTCGCTGGATAAAGTCAAAATCGAAGGACTATCCGATAATCGTAAACCCGTCATTGGTGGTGGTTTAGCCGTACTGATGGCCGCTTTCCAGCTGCTCGGCATTGAGCAAATGCAGGTATCCCCAGGCGCACTGCGCGAAGGGCTAATTCTAGACATGCTGGGACGCGTACACCACACACAGGATGTACGTGAAACCAGTATTCGCGCCTTGCTCACCTCTAGTCGCATCGACCAAGCTCAGGCGGAAAGAGTGGCTCATTGCGCCAGCGGTTTTTTTGAACAGGTAAAAAATGAATGGAAGCTCAAACACGCCATTTTACCGCTCAAATCGCTATTGGTTTGGGCGGCACTGACGCACGAGGTAGGACATTTTATTTCCAATCGCAAATACCGTCATCACAGTGCTTATATTCTGGAAAATGCTGACTTAGCGGGATTTAATCAAGAAGAACAACGATTACTAGCCTGGCTGGTGTTACACCACCGCTCCAAGATGAGTGCCAAAGATCTATTGGCCCTACCGGAAGACTGCTTAGCCGTTTTGCCCAAGATATTGGTGTTGCTTCGATTAGCAACTCGCTTACATAGGGGACGAGAAGACCAAGCGATGAAGGTAAGTTTAACGCTAATTAAAGAAAACCAGCTAGCGCTTTGTTTTCCAACTGGATGGCTGGCACAAAACCCTCTCACCCAGCTAGACTTAGAAATTGAAGCCAAGCGCTTAGAGGGTGCTGGTTTTTCGTTAAAACTGATTGAAAACTAAGTAGCGAGTCTTAACTCGCCACGTCATCTGCCAAACCTAACCAGCCTTCTTCAACCACCATTAAAGCCACGCGACTGGCTAAATGGGTAAAGTCACGTTCTGTCAGTCCCAAGGCGGTTAAGCGCAACTGAGCCAACTCCAACAAATTCCCTGTGGGACTGGCGGGACAAACACCATGTCCATAACCCAGATAGTAACTGACACTTTCGGCAATCAATAAGGCATCTGCCCAAGGTTGTTGTGCCTTAGGTAAGCGCGCTGGAAAATAATGCCCCGCTACACCCATTACCCAATTTTCCGGAAAATGCCATGATCGCAATAAAATGGCACTGGCAATGGCATGATCCACACCTAAGAGTTGTTGCTCTAACTTCACCAAGGCAAAAGGATTGGTTAAGTGTTTATCGACAATGGCGGTATAGTCATCTGCGCAGCAAGCATCGAGTAAAAAAATGCCCAAATCACTTGCCAGCCCTAGTGTAAATGCCGAAGAAGGATCAAAAACTGATTGATGCTGTTTGGCCATACCCACTACTTCACGACAGGCGACGGCGGTAACAAACGCCGAGCGCCAGAAGTCACGCAAAGGAAAACTTTTCGGTGCTTCCATTAAACTCATGAAGGCCGCGGCAATGGCAACCATGCGCGTCGCAGAAAACCCCAAACGTGACACAGCATCGGTTAGCGTGTGCGCTGGCTCATGCATGACATAACGCGCAGAGTTGACCGTTTTCATAATACGCGCCACCACGCTAACGTCAACTTGCAGCACCGCTACCACCGCTTCAATACTGACCGCTTCAGACGCTAACACAGCATCTAACTCGGTTAGTACCGATGGAAAACTGGGTAAGTGCTTATGCTTTTCTAACCACTGGTGCAAAGACTTAGCGGTGTATTTTGGTGTTGTCAGCATAGTTAAACCCCATCGGCTAGCGCCAGCCAGCCTTCATCAATTAATTGAGTAGATACCTGTTGTTGTAATGTCTGCCAGATAGCATCGTCACAAGACAAAGCCTCTTTGCGTGCTTCGACAATTTCTTGCATACTGGGCGAAAACTGCGTATAGACGCCATTAGTATAACCCAATGACACCGCCATGGCTTCACCTAATAAAATCGCATCGGCCCATGACCTGCCAACTGGTTGCAAACGAATCGGGTAGTGGTGTGCCGCTAAAGCCATCGACATCTGATCGCTAAAGCGCCAATGATGTGACAGGGCGCCACTCATTAAAGCATGGGTCGTACCCAGCAAGCGACGCTCCGCCAACAACTGATCCTCACCCGACTCTACTGCTTCGATCACTTGTGCATAAATTTCGGGTTCCAACGCATCCAGCATCAACATACCCAAGTCGTGTAACAGACCCATCAAAAAGGCTGTCACCCCATCACAAACCATGCTTGGCTGATGTTCATTAAGCCAAAGCGTGATGGCTTTAGTCGCCACGGCTGAGGCAAAAGCATGTTGCCAAAAGGGCGTCATGGGTATATTGGCTGACTGTGAAAAACTACGACTAAACGCAATGGCGACAGCCACCGCTCTCACTTCTGTAAAACCCAAACGCGCCACCGCTTCGACTAAGTTCGCCGCTGGCTTGGGCCCGTAGCGCACCGCACTGGCTGCGCGCATTAACTTTGAAGCCAGTAACACATCGGCTGCTACCAAATTCGCCACATCTTCTGTACGACTGCTCGGACGAGCAATCACCTCATCTAATTTAGCAAGAATCGCTGGAAAGGCAGGCAGTAATTTGCGTTCATGTAATAATTTTAACGCCTTAGCACTGGGCAGTTTAGCGGCGTGCATCTGCTTTCCTTTTTACTGAGTAAAACTTTTTGCTATTATAATGCAAGCCCACCAAAACCATGGAAATTTCAACAATGATAATGAAGCGTCTCTGTCTAATTGGGCTAATGACCCTAGTGCTGCTACAAGGCTGCTCGACCAGTCCCCTAGGCCGTTCGCAATTATTAATGCAAAATGAAGATAGTTTGGCAGCATCGGCAAACCAAGAATATCAAAAAATGAAACAAGAAGTGCCGATCAGCAAAGATAAAGCGCTAACGGCTTATGTGAATTGCGTCGTCAAACCCTTAACGAAAGAAGTGGTCGGTGATAATTGGGAAGTGACGCTGTTTGAGTCAGATCAAGTGAATGCTTTTGCCTTACCGGGTGGCAAAATTGGTGTTTACACCGGCATTTTGAAATTTGCGAATAATCAAGACAGACTGGCTGCCGTCGTTGCCCATGAAATTGCCCACGTTCTCTCTCATCATGCCAATGAACGGGTCAGTGCGGCCACCTTAGCGAATATCGGCATGGTGGCACTGGCGATTGCTGGCAGTCGTAATCAAAACACCCAGTTGGCAGTCGCCGCCTTGGGGTTAGGTGTGCAATATGGTGTGATTATGCCCTACTCGCGTGCGCATGAAACCGAAGCCGATTTACTGGGTTTAGACATCATGGCTAAAGCTGGCTTCGACCCGCGTGAAGCGGCGAAACTATGGGAAGCGATGAAAGGCGACCGTAAACAAAGTATCCCCGAGTGGATGTCTACCCACCCCAGTGATGATACGCGCATTACCAGCTTACGTGATCGAGAAGATGAAGCCCTGTATCAGATGAAAGCCGCTCATGCCGCAGGCAAAAAGCCGCGCTGCGTCATGCCAAAATAGCGATGTCGGGTCTATGGTACAATGGTTTTATTAATAGCGACCTAACTGATGACATTTGCTCGTCTTTTCTAAGGGTCTAATAGGGTTTACCATGAATTATTTACACCATTATCACGCTGGCAATTTTGCCGATGTCTTCAAACATCTGGTTTTATTAGAACTGGCTGCATTTTTGCAACGTAAAGACACACCCTTAGCCATGTATGATACCCATGCTGGTGCTGGCATTTATGACTTGGCGGCAACTCCTTCGCAAAAAACAGGCGAATGGAAAGGCGGTATTGGCAAGCTGTGGGATAGCAAAGACCCTGATTGGTCGGCACTGCTCTCGATTGTGCAAAGCGTCAATGAAGGCAACGAATTGCGCTTGTATCCCGGCTCTCCGTTTATTTTGGCAGAACAACTGCGCATTATTGACGATCTAACGCTTTGCGAAGTGTCTGATGGCCCAATGAAACATTTGCGCCAGAACTTTGGTCACGAACGACGCATTCATGTGCATCAGCGTGACGGTTATGAAGCCTTACTGGCCTTGTTACCACCCAAAACCGCTAAACGCGCACTCATTCACATCGACCCACCCTTTGAGCAAGACGACTTTGCTAAGCTTTACGACATCATTCCGAAAGCCTTGCATCGTTTCCGTCAAGGTGTGTTTGCCATTTGGTATCCGGTGAAAACCCGCGCAGGTGCTTTGCCTTTCGTCAATAAAATGAAACGACTGGTGGGTGACGATGAAAAGGTGCTGAATTTAAGCATCATGACCGGACCCGAAAACACCCTACTGATGAATGGTAGCGGCATGTTGATTATCAATCCGCCGTTTGGCTTTGCTGAAACCATTAAACCCAAGATTGCCAAACTCGAAAAAGCCTTGATGCAAAGCGCTTAGGCATGAAAAAGGAGGATTGCCTCCTTTTTCATTTTATTTCATCCCCAATAAAGACAACACTTGCTGGCTATTTTGTTTCGACTGCGCAAATAAGGCGATTCCTGCTTGCTGTAAGGTTTGTTCTTTAGACAAATCCACCAAAGAGCGGGCATAGTCAGTATCTTGAATCCGACTACGAGATGCCAAGGTATTAACATTGGCACTAGCCATATTTTCAATGCTCGCACCGAGACGATTTTCCGTTGCACCCCATTGCGCTCGCACCGAACCTATCTGCCCCATCGCCGCATCAATACGTTCAATAGCCAAGCTGGCATCGGCACTACTACCAATGCCCACACCTGTGTAAGGTGTATTTCCGAAAACACCACCCGTCGCTTCTGGACTGAAATTACTCAAAGCAATGGAAACATTCCCATCACCCGTCGCGATATTAATCGGTGATGGCGCACCATTTTGCACGCTACCCGTCGCACTCAGGTTCGTCAACAAGGGCTGACCATTAAATTTCGTCGTTTCAGCAATACGGCTCATCTCGCTGGTGAGCTGCGAGAACTCGGCATTCATCGCCGCACGATCTGCATCGCTATAAGTACCATTCATCGATTGCAAGGCTAAGTCACGTTGACGTTGTAATATGTCAGCCATAGAACCTGAAGCTGTATCGGCTGTTTGAATTAATGAAATACCGTCATTGCTATTTTGCATGCCTTGAATGTAGGTATTCGACTGAGTCGTCATGGCTGTTGCCACGGCTAAGCCAGCGGCATTATCTGAAGCACGATTAATCGACAATCCTGATGCCATTTGCGCGGCAAGGTTATTAATACGTTCGCTACTTTTCGACAGTAAATTAGCCAACATATTGGTATTTAAACTATTATTTACTTGCATGATACCCTCCCAAGCGACAACTCATGTCCATCATTCGTATTTTTATTTGAACACCGCAGCCAGCATAACGAATGTTACGCAATCTTTCGTCTCATTTTGTTCCTATATCATGCAAAATGCAAGCATCAATAAAATAAATTTAACACCTTTAAGATGAACAACTTAAACTCAACCCCTTAGCCCAATCGGGTGCGGGCTGGGCGTAGGCTTGCTTACCCACTTGTTCAACAAACGGATTGGCAAGGAGTTGGCGCAATTCACTGACTAAGCTAAAGTCACCTCGTTGCGCCGCATCAATCGCCAGTTGCGCTATCCAAGTGCGAAGCACATACAGCGGATTCACCGCATCCATCGCCTGCCGACGCTCGTCCGCAGAGCGGGTTTCACTGCTCAATCGATGCTGGTACCACTGCCACCACTCCTGCCCGTCGGCTGACTGAAACGGACTTTGCGTCGCTTGACTGAGTTGACGATGTGCAAGGGTGAAGTCTTGCTGTTCACGCGCCAGCAGACTCAGCCAGTTACGAATCAGTAAGGCATCTTCATCTTTCGCTTGTTGCAAACCCAATTTAGCACGCATCAGCTGTAAAAAGTGGGCATGATACTGTGGCCAAAAAGCATCCAAAATTTCCCTAGCGATACTCAGTGCACTCGCTTCATCATCGCTTAATAAAGGCATCACCGCTTGCGCTAAACAAGCACAATTCCACAAGCCAATTTCGGGCTGTTTATTAAAAGCATAGCGCCCTTGGTCATCGGAATGGTTACAGATGAAATCGGGCTGGTAACTTTCCATAAACATGAAAGGGCCATAATCCAGCGTTAGCCCTAAAATCGACATATTATCGGTGTTCATCACGCCGTGCATAAAGCCGACACTTTGCCACTGCGCCATTAACTGAGCCGTGCGCTCAACCACCTGCGCCAGCCAAGCGGCATAAGGATTGTGCTGAGTAAGACAATCGGCATAGTCGTGCTGAATGACATAATCGGCCAGTTCGCGCAGCAAATGATGCTGACCGCGATAATAAAACACCTCGAAACTGCCAAAACGTAAAAAGCTAGGCGCGACACGACAGACACAAGCGGCGGTTTCGACCGACTCTCGATACACCGGCAAATCACTCGCCACCAAAGACAAGGCTTGCGTGGTCGGAATACCCAGCCCTTGCATGGCATGACTGACCAAATACTCACGAATGCTAGAGCGCAACACCGCACGCCCATCACCCCGACGCGAAAAAGGTGTGACCCCCGCTCCTTTCAGCTGCCATTCCCGATAACCTTGCGTGGACTCCGTATCGCCAAGCAATAAAGCCCTGCCATCGCCTAATTGTGGTACATAATGCCCAAACTGATGCCCGGCATACAAAGCCGCAACGGGATACATTCCCGACTGCACGGCAGCACCAGCAGTCACTTGCGTTAACCAATCTTGATGCACTTGCTGCTGCACATCTAACCCAAAGCTAGCAGACAACACTGGGCAAGCATCCACCAAGCTGGGTTGCGGTAAGGGATCGGCCGAAACAGGCAAACTAAAATCTCGCCCAAGCTGAGCGAATCTGGCGTTAAATTGAGGATAGTGTTTTGTGTTCATAAAGCAGAATCTTGCGGGAATAGGGCTGATAAATCAAGGAAAATCAGCGTACAGTCTTTGTATAGTTATTTTCTAAAACAATTAAGCGTAAAATAGAATCATTAATTCAATGCGAGCCTAGGCTTTATGATACCGACTAATGAGTTACTGTTAAATAACGAAGAAGCCGTTTCTCGCGTGATCGAAATGGCATGGGAAGACAGAACCCCTTTTGAAGCCATTCAAACCAACTTTGGCTTGAGCGAATCACAAGTGATTGCCTTAATGCGACGCTCTTTAAAAGCCGGTTCTTTCAAGGCGTGGCGGGCACGAGTAAGTGGTCGGAAAACCAAACATTTGGCGTTGAGATCGGCGGATGTGTCACGCGCTTATTGTTCGCGTCAATACAAAGTTAAACGAGGCATGAAATAAGCGACAAATCCATTCTAGATTGATGATTATTCCTGCAGAGCCAATCAATAAAACCCGTAAGATAACGTACAATAGGCGTATTAATAATCAAGGTTAAGATATAGCCCATGTCTGCGATTGAACAAAGCCAACTCGGTCATCACACCCACTACCCGACTCACTACGACCCCAGTCTGTTATTTGCGGTGCCACGGGCGCTGAATCGGTCGAAGTTGCCTGCTACACCTCTGCATGGCGTAGATGTGTGGACGGCTTATGAGCTGTCTTGGCTGAATGCACAGGGCTTGCCACAGGTAGCGATTGCTGAATTTAGTATTCCCGCTTCCAGCCCCAATATTATCGAATCTAAGTCGTTTAAGCTTTACCTTAACTCGCTCAATGCCCATAAATTCAGTGATAACCACGCCATGATGACCCAAGTCACCCATGACTTATCGGGCTGTGCGGGAGCGATGGTGACCATGCGCCTGCATGATGTGAACCACCTCAATATCGGTCAGTTACCGGGGGAATGCTTAGATCAGCTTTCTGTCAGTATTGATCACTATACGCCCAACGCTGCCTTGCTAACCATCGACCCAAACTTATCGGGCGATGGATGCTGGCACAGTCATTTGCTTAAATCGAATTGCCCCGTCACCAATCAGCCCGACTGGGGCAGTGTGGTGATTGAAATGCGCGCCCGTAAATTACCCAAAGCGGAAAATTTACTGGCTTATATTGTTTCTTATCGCGACCATCAAGGCTTTCACGAACACTGCGTCGAAAGCATTTACAGCGACTTATGGCAAGCCTTTCAACCGGAACGCCTAAGTGTTTACGCTCGCTATGTGCGTCGTGGCGGACTGGATATTAATCCTTGGCGCAGTCACGAAAAACATACCCCCACTTGGCCGGTCATGCCACGTTTGGCTCGTCAGTAACCGCGTAAAATCGGTTAAGATATACAATCAATCTCGATTCAATCTAGGAAACCCATGCCACAGCGCGAAAAAGAACAAGCCATTGCCAATAAACTGTTGATTGCCATGCCCGATCAAGGGGGTGGTTTTTTTGAAAAAAGCGTCATCTTAATGCTTGAACACAATGCGCAAGGGGCGATGGGGTTAACGCTTACTCACCCTTCCGATATGGACATGCACGCCCTACTCGACAATCTGGATATGCCCTTGCGCAACCCGCAACGCGACCTATCTCAACCTGTAATGGTTGGTGGTCCGGTGCAACCCGACCGAGGCTTTATTTTGCATCACGGTAAATCGCGTTGGGAAAATACCGCTAGGCTGAATGATGCATTATCACTTACCGTATCGCTCGATTTCTTAAAAGGCGTTGCCGATGATCGCGTGCTCGAGGAGTATGAAGTTTATTTGGGTTATGCGGGCTGGGGTGCGGGACAATTAGAACAAGAACTGCGCAATAACCAGTGGCTATTTGCTGAAGCTGACCCAGAATTGATTTTTGACTTGCCGCCCGAAGCACGTTGGCAAGCCGCCTTTCAGCGACTGGGTATTCACAGTCACCAAATTTCTCGCACCGCAGGACACGCCTAACTCATGGCGAAGGGCGTGTTTATGGCACTCGACTGGGGCGAAAAACGCATGGGACTGGCGGTTGGACAAAGCCTCACGGGTTCTGCCAGAGGCTTAGCGGTACTTAAAGCCAAGCAAGGCGTGCCCGACTGGCAAGAACTGAAGAAATGGTTGAGCAAATATCAACCCGAAGGCTTGGTATTGGGCTTGCCCTTATTGTTAGACGGCAAAGAGCAACCGCTTACCGAACGCGTACGTGACTTTGCCCACCTACTCGTCGCTCAAATTCCGCTACCCTTGTATTGGATTGAAGAACAGCTATCTTCCAGCGAAGCCAGTGAGCGTTGCACCAATCCCGCTATGTTGGATGCCGAAGCCGCTGCGGTGATTTTAGAAACCTGGTTGTCTCAACCCACCCATCTCCGTGATGCCAGTCGGCATATTCCAACAGAACAACCCAAACCAACAGAGGATTCATGATGTTTGGCTACCCAGGATTATCTTCCCCAAGTTTACAACTCAATGAAGCGGGCAAGCTCAAACATCTGCTCACTCTGGAAGGCTTAAAACCCCACCACATTCGCGACATTTTAGAGCGTGCCGACAGCTTTATTAACACCGAGACGCGTCAAATTCACAAGCAACCCTTGTTGAAAGGTAAAACCATCGTTAATTTGTTTTTTGAAGCATCCACTCGCACACGTACGACCTTCGAAATTGCTGAAAAAAGCCTGGGCGCTGATGTCATTAACCTGAACGTCGCCACCAGTGCCACCAAAAAGGGAGAGTCCCTGCTCGACACCATTTACAACCTCGAAGCCATGCAAGCAGATATGTTTGTCGTGCGTCATGCCGAATCGGGCGCGTCGCATTTTTTTGCCCGCCACGTCGCACCGCATGTGCATGTACTCAATGCGGGTGATGGTCGTCATGCCCACCCCACACAAGCCTTGTTAGACGCTTACACCATTCGTCATTTCAAAGGGGCTGACTTTTCTCAATTGCGCGTCGCCATTGTCGGTGATATTTTGCACTCGCGTGTCGCACGTTCACAAATTCAAGTATTGAACCTATTAGAAACCGAAGAAATTCGCTTAGTTGGTCCGAAAACGCTATTACCGCATGATGCCAGTGCCATGGGTGCGCATTGCTTTACCGATATTGAAGCTGGCTTGAAAGATGTCGATGTGGTGATAACCCTGCGTATGCAAAACGAACGCATGAGCAGCGCGCGCCTACCCTCGGAACAAGAATACTTTGAAACCTATGGCATTACCGAAGAACGCCTAAAACTGGCGATGCCCGATGCCATTGTCATGCACCCTGGCCCCATTAATCGCGGTGTTGAGATTGCCTCAACCGTTGCCGATGGCCCACAATCGGTGATTTTAGATCAAGTCACTTTTGGTATTGCCGTGCGTATGTCGGTGATGGCAGGGATTATGCAGACACAAGGAGACCAACCATGATCGCCATCACCATTCAGCAAGGTCGCTTATTCGACCCAGCCAACCAACTCGACACGGTTGCCGATATTCACATCAATCACGGGCGCATTATTGCCATAGGTGAAGCGCCCGCCGACTTTACCGCTGCCAAAATCATCGATGCGAAAGGCATGTTGGTGATTCCAGGGTTAATTGACCTCTCCACACGCTTGGGTGAACCCGGCTTAGAACATTTCATCACCATTGCCCGTGAAACCAAAGCCGCCGTGGCCGGCGGCATTACCAGCCTGTGCGTGATGCCCGATACTGACCCTGTCAACGATACTTTTGCCGTTACCGAATTGATTCAGCGTCGTGCGCGTCGAGCAGAAACCGCTTATGTATTGCCTGTCGGTGCGCTCACCAAAGGCTTGAAAGGCGAAGCCCTGTCGGAAATGGTGGCGATGCATCGCGAAGGCTGCGTTGCTTTCAGTCAAGCCAACAAGCCCGTCACCAACACACAAACACTGTTCAACGCTTTTGATTATGCCGCTACTCACGACCTGCTGGTGATGATGCGTCCGATTGATGCCTATTTAGGTAAAGATGGCGTCGCTCACCGTGGCGCGATTAGTTCCGTATTAGGCTTACCCGACATTCCTGCCGCTACCGAAACCCTTGCTGTGGCACGTTTGCTGTTATTAGCTGAAGAAACGGGCGTTCGTTTGCACCTGAGCCAAGTTTCCACCGCTCGCGCAGTGGATATGATCGCTGATGCTCAAGCACGTGGCATACCCGTTACCGCCGACGTTGCCATTCACAACTTGCACCTAACTGAGTTTGATGTCGCCGACTTTGCCAGCTTTATGCACGTGCAACCACCACTACGCAGTCAACGAGACAGAGACGCGCTACGTGCTGGCGTTAAAGCGGGCGTGATTAATGCCATCTGTTCAGATCATACACCGCTGATGCACGATGATAAGCTACTACCCTTCCCTGAATCGGTTCCTGGTATTAGCGGTTTGGAGAGCCTGCTGCCCTTGCTGCTGGCTTTGGTACGTGAACATGTTCTCACTTTAGAACAAGCGATCAAAGCAGTGACACATCAACCTGCAAAATTACTGGGCATTAATCGGGGCAGTTTAACGGTGGGTGCGCCCGCTGATATCGCCATTGTCGATTTGGAAGACGACTGGTTATTCAATCGTCATCAACTGGTTAGCGCAGGCGACAACACGCCTTTCCACAAATGGCCGTTCACGGGCAAAGTGCATAGTACACTTTTCCAAGGTCGCGTGGTTCATCAACCGAAAGCAAACTGAATCGATGTTGGCTGAATTACCGCACAACACCCCAAGCGTTAATGACTTGCCTAACGGCTGGACTCAGGTGAGTTTTACGCTCAATATTCCTTTTGCCCTAGAAGTCGGCGCACGATTGAATTGGCAGAGCGCAACGCTCGCCCCGTGGCGCATTCAAGGGGCACACATAGATTGCCTCTGTTTGGATAAGCTGGAAGCTAATGCGCTAAACGCGCCGATACAACTCAGTCATGCTGGGCAAGCCTTACCGCATTTCAATTCAGAACAGTCTTTGCTTATTACGGGCGAAGGCTTAGGTATTGCCGATGTGTTATTGAGCGGTTCGCAACTCAAACACTTAGCATCTAATAGCTTGGTGCTACTCAGTGCCGATCACTTTCCTTGCGTGATTAAACCCGCTAAGTTTATGGTCGAAGCCCTACCCAATGCTATTGCCGCTTGTCCGTTATTGGAGGATTGGGGTTTTGCCAATCGATTGATCAACAGCGAGTTGCCAGGCTGTCTTGATGAAGATCTGGACAGCTTGATTCAACTGCCGGCTTTTTCAGCATTTCAATTATTGCAATTTAAAAACTAAAAGAAACTTATCGCAACTCGTTATCCCACATAAGCGGGAATCTATGCCATTGATTTTGGATCCCCGCATACGCGAGGATGAGGCTATAAAGGGTGAATAGATGCGCCCTAAACAAGCGTTTCTGAAACACCTAGCTTTTCCATAAAACCATCATGCATAACATGACACACACTGCACTGATGATCTTCAGGATGCTCAACCGCATCGGCAATACGGGCAAAAAGCGCTTGCACCTCTTCAGGTGAAAACACCGACAGTAAGCGATTCATTTCTTCAGGCGGCATCATCACCGTGGTGAAATCGCCCGAACTGAGCTGCAGCTGCACACCACAAGCATCGGCAACCGAACCGCCTGCTTCAATTAGCTCGGCTTGTTCGACAAAAAAGAGTTGATCGTACACAGCATCTAACTGTGTAATTGCCGATTCTGACAAGCTGGCCTGGCGCACACTGACTTGCACCCCCGCTTCAACCGCTTCACCCGCACTGACCGACTCGACCTTAACTTCACCACCCAACTGCTGGGCTTGTTGAGCGAATTTCTGTGCTAAGGTGCGATCAAAAAAGAGAAAATCTAACATCAATAGGTTTCCAAAAAAGAATTCATCATATAATAACTCAATAATATTGCATTTAAATGAGAAACGAAGATGATCCCACGTAATTTTCCCCTCTCCCGCCCACGTCGTATGCGGAAAGACGATTTTTCACGTCGTTTAATGCGCGAGCACACGCTCACCAGCGACGACCTGATTTGGCCAGTATTTGTGTTGGAAGGGGAACAACGTCGCGAAGCCATTCCCTCGATGCCTGGGGTAGAAAGACTGAGCCTAGACCTGCTGATTGAAGAAGCCAAACAAGCCGCAGCTTTGGGCATTCCAATGATGGCGATTTTCCCCGTCGTTGATCAAGACAAAAAATCCTTGTCGGCAAAAGAAGCCTACAACCCCGACGGCTTAGTACCCAGAGCAGTTAAGGCCTTAAAAGCCGCTGTGCCAGAATTGGGCATTATGACTGATATTGCACTCGACCCCTACACCAGTCACGGTCAAGATGGCATTATCGACGAACAAGGTTATGTCCTGAATGACGAAACCTGCGAAGTCTTAGTGAAGCAAGCTTTGTGTCACGCGCAAGCAGGCGCCGATGTGGTTGCGCCTTCCGACATGATGGACGGTCGCATTGCCGAAATTCGCCTAGCACTAGAAGAGAAAGGCTTGATTCACACCCGCATTATGGCCTATTCAGCGAAATATGCTTCGGCTTTTTATGGTCCATTCCGCGATGCAGTGGGCAGTGCTGCCAACCTAGGTAAGGCGGACAAAAAAACCTACCAGATGGACCCAGCCAATAGCAACGAAGCCATCACAGAGGTGTCGATTGATATCAGCGAAGGTGCTGATATGGTGATGGTGAAACCGGGTATTCCTTATTTGGATATTGTGCGCAGAGTAAAACAAGAATGCCAAGCACCGACTTTTGTCTATCATGTATCGGGGGAATATGCGATGATTAAAGCCGCTGCGCAAAATGGCTGGATTAACGAGCGTGCCATTGTGCTAGAGACGCTGCTTTCGTGCAAACGTGCAGGTGCCGACGGTATTCTGACCTATTACGCCAAAGTCGCCGCCCAATGGCTACAAGAAGATAAAAGGTAATCGGCATGTCAATTGACCGTTACGCTGTTTTAGGCAACCCGATTGCTCATTCCAAATCACCGCTCATTCATCGTCTGTTTGCTGAACAAACACAACAAGCCATGAGTTATGAAGCCATCTGCCTACCGCTCGATGGCTTTGCTGCTGGCATTAACGACTTGCACGCGCAAGGATTTAAGGGCATGAATGTGACTGTGCCTTTCAAGTTTGAAGCCTTTGCTGCTTGCGAAAGTGTCAGTGATCGGGCGCAACTGGCGGGTGCGGTGAATACGCTCATTCGCACTGAAACGGGTTGGACAGGCGACAATACCGACGGTGCAGGCTTAGTCGCCGATTTAACGCGTTTGGTCGGCAGCCTAGCGGGTAAACGTGTGCTGATGCTGGGCGCTGGTGGTGCGGCGAGTGGCGTGGTTAAACCCCTACTCGATGCCAAGGTCGATCAACTGACCATTGCCAACCGCACGCCACAAAAAGCCATTGAGTTAGCCGAACGGGCTGCGCATGGTCGCGTTAATGGTTGTGGTTTCGATGTCGTGCCTAATCAACCCTATGACATTATTGTTAATGCCACAGCGGCGAGTTTAGCGGGCGATTTACCGCCGTTAAAAGCAGGCTGGTTTGCCGATGCGGGGTGTTTGGCTTACGACATGATGTACGGCAAAGAACCCACAGTGTTTATGCAGGCAGCACAACAACTGGGAGCAAGCCAGCAAACCGACGGCTTAGGTATGTTGGTGGAACAAGCTGCAGAAGCCTTTTATTTATGGCGAGGCGTAAGGCCAGAGACGGAAGCGGTGCGTGGGGCGTTAATAGCGGCTTAACGAAAGTATTTGAATCCTTAAGCCGGCACAAACCGCACTATGGCATAAAACAACGCCATGATAGCGGTTAGATAGCTGACGGTGCGCATGGTTTGTTTGCCCATTTCTTTGGTTAAATCAAAACGCACCTGTTCAATTTCTTTGCTCAAGTCGCTACGAACCTGTTCAATATCCTTGCTTAAGTCGCTACGAACTGACTCAATTTCCTTCGTTAAGCGAATTTCCGCATCTTTAATGTCTAAGCGTGTTTTCTCGATTTCGCCCATTAAGCGCAGTTCGGTTTCTTTAATTTCGCCACGAACTACTTCTATTTCTTTGGTTACTGCTAAGCGTAATTGCTCAATTTCTTTGGTTAAATCGAATCGAACCGACTCAATATCCTTGCTCAAGTCGCTACGAACCTGTTCAATCTCTTTGGTTAAATCGAAACGAACAGACTCAATTTCTTTCGTTAAGCGAATTTCCGCATCTTTAATATCTAAGCGTGTTTTTTCGATTTCACCCATCAAGCGCAGTTCGGTTTCGGAAAGCTCGCGCTGAGTGGCGGTATGGGCTAAATTGGGGTAACGACTGTCTGCCGCATCGAAGGCTTCGGCAATGGCTTGCGCTAAAGCTTCGTTTTGGCTGGCTTCTTTCACCGCTTTGTAAATATGAATGATGTTGCTCATGACTTATCCTGTTAATACTTTTAGAGCCTATTTAACCGACTTAATCAGCTCGATAAAAGCTGGGTTGGCGAAGGTTAGCCCAAACACCATTAAGCCAATGAGCACTTTCATCAGGGTTTGCATGTTTTTCATTTCACCACGCACTTCGCTGATTTCAGCACGCACTTCACTAATTTCGGCACGTACTTCGCTGATTTCGGCACGCACAAACTCTTTGGTTGCCAATTCGCCACGCAAATCGTTGTATAGCTCGGACTTGAGTTGGTGCTTCTTTTCGGTAATCGATTCAACCGCTTTGTCGTCTATCGCTTGAATAGAAGATTCAATGGCGCGTGCAAAAACTTCAGTTTTTTGCTTATCGCCCAAAGCTTCTAGCAGTAAATCGAATATGGGGCGTGGTAAGGTGTAAGTCATGATAGGCTCCGAATCTTTTCATAGGCTTATTGTAGCATAAGCACCCATAAAAAAACCCCAGCGGTTGCTGGGGTAAGAGAGAAGGAAACAACCCCACCCATAAGGGTGGAAAAGTGACTATTAAACCATGTTAAAAGTCATCGTTGCAGAGTTACCAACGAAGTCAACACCGACAATAGTTACTGTATCGCCAGCTTGAATGAATGGATCCCTAGAACCGTCTTCTTCCAATGTGACTTGAGCGTAAGTTTTACCCGTTTGGTTTGTAAAAATGTGCAAACCTGTTGAATGCTCTACATTTCCAGTTGAATCGGTTACAGAGATCGAAGAAATAGACGACAATTTCTCTGTAAAATTCAAACGGATAGTATCCCCAAACTCATAATAGTTTGAAGCATTCAAACCCGTTCCATTGATATAGCTAACACCATTAATACCAACTGATGTATTGGCATCAGGCGGTGTTAAATCCAAAGTATAACTGCGAGTCGAGCTTGTTACTGATGACATGTTTCCAGCCGCATCGAACGCACGAACTTGAATCGCACCAGTTGCATAAAATCCTTCATCTAACGTGAATTGGTTGCTTGATCCTGTCACCCAAGTTGCGCCAGCATTAACACTGTATTGCCACATGGCCGTATCACCTGACAGACCTACTGTTACAACAGGGTCATTGGTAATGCCGTCCGCCGCAAAGGTATCAGTAATCGTCATGCTTGGCGTTGTTGGCGCAATAGAATCTTTAGTGAACGATAAGCTGTTAGATTCAGCAGATACATTGCCTACTTTGTCTGTTTGACGAACTTTAACTGTGTAGTTGCCATTAGCTGAAACCGCTGCTGCATAGTTTTGAGCGCTTAACCAAGCACCGAAACCAGAACCAGAGTTAACAGCATATTCAATGGTCGCATCAGTTTCTGCACCAACAACCGCGATAGTGGCATCACTGGTTGTCATATCGCCATTTGTAGTCAAATTACCTTGCGCATTTCTAGCTGTATCATTAGCTAAAGATATTGAAGGCGTTGCAACGGTTTTGTCTAAGGTGAAGGTTAGGCTCGCTGTTTTGCTGTTTCCTGCCTTATCAATGTCCGTTACGATTACGGTGTAAATACCATCTTCCGTTGGCTCTATGTAGCTTGCTGATGCTGTCGCTGATGCTGCATTCGTTGCCGACAACTCTGCAGTTGTGCCTGATGCAACTTTGAATGTGCGCGTTGCATCTGCATCTACATCGTTTAATTTCAGTGCTGCATTCTTAGTGAAGTTGTCACCTGCTGTGCCTGTGTCTTGAGTTAATGCAACGGTCGGCTGAGTTAGCGTTGTATCTAACGTGAAGGTGACATTCGCAGTTGAAGTGTTACCTGCACCGTCAGTATCTTTAACGATGACATTGTAAATACCATCTTCCGTTGGCATGGTGTAAGTTGCTGAGGCTGTCGCTTCACCTGCTGCTGTTGCCGCTGCCGTAGCGTCTGCACCTGTACCAATTTGGTAAGTACGCGTTGCGTCTGTGTCTAGCGCGCTTAATGTTAGGCTTGCATCTTTGGTAATGCTATCAGTATTGTTACCATCTACACCATCGGTGGTGTCATTTGTTAATGACACAGTTGTTTGCGT
>CAZFLX010000008.1:43639-47126 GCA_964519885.1 uncultured Francisella sp.
TGTTACCATCTACACCATCGGTGGTGTCATTTGTTAATGACACAGTTGTTTGCGTGATGGTGTTGTCTAAGGTAAAGGTTAGGCTCGCTGATTTGCTGTTTCCTGCCTTATCAATGTCCGTTACGATTACGGTGTAAATACCATCTTCCGTTGGCTCTATGTAGCTTGCTGATGCTGTCGCTGATGCTGCATTCGTTGCCGACAACTCTGCAGTTGTGCCTGATGCAACTTTGAATGTGCGCGTTGCATCTGCATCTACATCGTTTAATTTCAGTGCTGCATTCTTAGTGAAGTTGTCACCTGCTGTGCCTGTGTCTTGAGTTAATGCAACGGTCGGCTGAGTTAGCGTTGTATCTAACGTGAAGGTGACATTCGCAGTTGAAGTGTTACCTGCACCGTCAGTATCTTTAACGATGACATTGTAAATACCATCTTCCGTTGGCATGGTGTAAGTTGCTGAGGCTGTCGCTTCACCTGCTGCTGTTGCCGCTGCCGTAGCGTCTGCACCTGTACCAATTTGGTAAGTACGCGTTGCGTCTGTGTCTAGCGCGCTTAATGTTAGGCTTGCATCTTTGGTAATGCTATCAGTATTGTTACCATCTACACCATCGGTGGTGTCATTTGTTAATGACACAGTTGTTTGCGTAATAAACGTGTCTTTGGTTAGCGTGTCTTCAGCCGTTGCTGTGTTACCAGCGGTGTCGGTCACGGTGACCGTAGCGGTGACTGTGCCGTCTTTAAGAGCTGTTAGGTCGGCGGTGGTTGGGTCAAATGTCCAAGAACCATCCTGTGCTTTAGTCGCGTTAACGGTAATGTCAGCCGTTTGGTTATCTTCATCAGCAAACTTAACCGCAACTGAGGCTGCGTCGCTGTCGATACCCTCAAGCGTGAAGGCAACTGTGTCAACTTTGGCGGCGTTAGCGATCTTATCACCTGAATCAATTGCGATTCTTAAAACAGTCGTATCTGCATCGGCATTGGTGTCTAGGGTGATTGCCTGACCTGAAGTTGCTGCGCCAGGATTGCCTGCTGCGTCAATCTGACGTACCGCAAACTTAGTAGCACTGCTTTCTAGTGTCACTGAAGTGCCAGTGCCGTTCGACCAAACAGGCGTTTCTGCGCTACTATCGAGCGTGTACTGCCAAGTAGCACCATTTTCTACGCCAGACACATTAACTTGACCGTTTTTGGTGATGAAATCTGACTGAGATGAACCAGAATCAACAGCTAGGGCAAAAGTTGGTGCTGCTGGTGCTGTGGTGTCGATGTCTAAATCGGCAATAGTGGCAGCTACTGAGCTAACGGTGGTTTGACCAATGGTTTTTTGCATAACAGCTGAAACGGCGATGGTAGTTTCTGAGCCGTCGAAGGCGTTAGCTTTAGCGGTGTAGGTGTCTACAGTACCTGCTTGATTGGTCGTTTTATCGAACTTAGTGGTTAAGTCCGTAACTGCTTGACCGTCAACAGTTACCGTTACCACTGCGTCTGCAGTGACGCTGAAGCCTTTTTCATATGTACCAACTCCTGCCAAGGCTTGTACCACAGGCACATTGGCTTTAGCTGTTGCAAATGCAAGGTTAGCGGCGGCAATGGTTGCTAAGCCGTCGGCAGTGTTTTTAGCGGTTGTTGCAGTGGCGACGTTGGTTTCGGCAATCGCATCATCAGCAGTGCTGGTCGTTGTATCAGCGGCTGTATCTGAGGCTGTTGCTTTATCGAGCGCTGCTTGTGCCGTTGTTGCTGCTTTGACTGCTGCGGTGTTGAAGTTAGTTGCTGCTGTTTTTAAGGCATTGGCGTTGTTAACATCAGGCGTATTCGTGAATGTCGTTAACGCAGCTTCATAAGCATTTTGTGCCGTTTGCGCAGCTGAAATGTCAGACGTGGTTGCCGCCGCAGCCGAGCTGTAGTCGATAAAGGTCACGATCACTTGGTTGCTGGCATCTAGGGTGGCATTGCTTAGTACAATGGTTGCCGCATTGACATTGCTGTTTGCCATAATCACCGCATTCGCAGCAGCTGTTTGGGCAATTGCGGCAGCTTGTGCAACGGTGACATTGTTTGTATCAACTAACGCACCATCGTCTGCAGACGATGGTGTTTGCGCAGCGGCAATGGTCACTGTGTTGGCTTTAGCGACTAGGTTGTCGGCATCGGTTTTAGCGGTGATCGCTTTAGCATAAAAGTCATTTGCTTTTTCTACTGCTGTAGCGGCTGCGGTGGCTTTATTAGATGCACTTGCAACAGCATCACGTGCTGTTTCGTACGCAGTTTTTGCCATATCTGCCAACCCTTTGCTCGCTGCGGCTGCGTCTACTGCTGCATCGTAAGCCAATTTCGCTGTGTTGTAACCTGCGCTTAAGGCAGAACCCAATTCGGTTACTTGAGCAGTCAAGCCTTCTAATGTCAGCATTAAGCCAGTGGCTGCTGTTTGACCTTCTGAAGGTGTACCAACAACCGTTGTTAAGGCGGCTAAAGCGGCTTTCAAACCTGCGATAGAGTTGGTTGATGGAGCCTGACCCTGTGTAGCATCGTCAACTAATTTCGCGATGTCTGCTTCAATGCCTGCAACGGCTGAAGCAATGGCATTGTCGATAGCTAAGTACAAGCCTGTTGCTTCAACTGCGTCAACTGCTGCTACATAACCGTCTTGACCTTCTTCACCTTGTGCTGGTACTGCTGCTTTCGCTGGTGCGCCAATAGCTTCTTGTGTTTCTTCGGACAATGTTTCCAATGAAGTTTGTAATTCAGCAATATTCTCCACTGCGCCCGCTAAATCCGTCGTTAGTTTTTCGTTAATTTCTTTAATGCTGGGTAAACGGTCGTCATAAAAGGCGTTGAACACACTCACCATTTGAGTCGCTAGTGTGCCCGTGTATTCAGTGTTTCCGCTGTAAGCCTTAAAGATGTCACCATCTTTTTTGAAGGTGATAATGGTTCCGTCTATTGACAATTCTAGACCCACACCAATCAGCATTGGGGCTTTATTTTGGTTGAATGCCGTAAGCAATGAGGTTAAATCAGCTTCTGCGGTATTGCTGGTTAATGTGACGCGAATGCTGTCTAAGCCAGTCACACTGGTGATAGACGTTTTGGTTAAAAAGTTACTTGCTGTAATCGTTGCAATTGCCATTTTGATATTTCCTTACACTTTTGAAAAATTAGTTGAATACGATGTCGGGGGCAGTGTTATTGGCATCAACAGTACCTGCATTACCCTCAATGGTGGTTGTGTTGCCGCTGGTGCTAACGCCTGGTACTGCTGTCGTTCCACCCGGAGTTGTCGTTCCACCTGGAGTTGTCGTTCCACCTGGAGTTGTCGTTCCACCCGGAGTTGTCGTTCCACCCGGAGTTGTCGTTCCACCCGGAGTTGTCGTTCCACCTGGAGTTGTCGTTCCACCTGGAGTTGTCGTTCCACCTGGAGTTGTCGTTCCACCTGGAGTTGTCGTTCCACCCGGAGTTGTCGTTCCACCTGGAGTTGTCGTTCCACCTG
>CAZFLX010000008.1:47226-85679 GCA_964519885.1 uncultured Francisella sp.
GAGTTGTCGTTCCACCTGGAGTTGTCGTTCCACCTGGAGTTGTCGTTCCACCTGGTGCTGCCATTGGCAATTCAACTTTAATCGCACCTGATTCAACCGCTAAACCAATTAAGCTTGCTGCCGATTCTGTTGCATTGGATGTTGTAACGGTAATGGTTGTTTGCGTTAGTGCTGCTGTGGCTGCATTTTGTAACTTGTCAGGAACTTTATCCGTTGCGCTTAACACAGCAGCTGGATTTTTAGCGACTTCAGCTTTTGCTGTCGTTGCACTTTGAATCACCGACTCTTGCACGCCGGCAAAGGCAGCTACCACGCCATTCACTTCTGCTTGCACCAGGTTAGCAATCGCGTCTGCTGATAAGTCAGTCGTCAGACGATCGTTAGCAACCAGGGTAGCAACCGTTGCGGCAATGGTGTTTTCTGTAATGGTCGCCATTTGCTGTGCTGCTTGCGATACAGCTTGTACCGCTGCCACATTGGTGAAGTTACTGCTGTTGGTATTGACAGCGCTTTGTACTAAGGTTGCCACGCTAGGTAGTGTGCTGGTGTCGCTACCATTGACAGTAAATGAAGCTTGAGCCACTGCTTGGGCAATGGCTTTAGCAGCATTATTGGCGGCATTTGCTTTTACCGTGGCATCGGTGCTGGTGCCGGATTCGGCAGCGGCTAAGACTTCAATCGCTTTTTGCATGGCAACCGCTTTTTGCAAAATGGCTGGGTCTTGCGCGGCTACCGTCATCGGGTCGCCCAACACATTGTTGGTGCTAACGCCTAAGACTTTACTCAGCTTTTCTGTTGCATCCGTTAAGCCAGTCGCAGCGCCAGAAGTAATCATGGCATTAGCTAGGGTGGTTAGTGGTGTGATGTTAGCAGAAGAATTATTGGCATCTGGCTTGGCAGTCATGCTACCAACAAAGGGTTTGCCTGTGCCTGTGTCTGTACCACCTGTTAATACCAATTGGCTGCTGGCAAGGGTTTGACCTGGCAATAGGCTAATACCTGCGAGGGTATACTTACCCTGCCCGTCGGTGGTGGTGCTTGGTTCGCCACCGTCGGCAACACCGTTATTGTTTAGGTCTAAAAATACCATGGCGCCAGCAATATAGCCGTCAACGCCAGTACCTGAAACCGATAAAGTGGTCGGTGCAGTTGTTGGGGCATCGGTAGGGGTTGGCGAAGCCGTTGAACTGCCACCGCCACCACCACAAGCAGTCAGCAAGCTTCCTACGAACAAACTGCCAATAACCATGGCTAACACTTTCTTTTGGGCTGTCATAAACCAACATCCTTTAACTTCAAATAGCTAGTAAAAATTTTTGTCGATACTAAACCATAAGCATGTAAATATGGGTTTACAGTTAATAAAAATACGTAACTCTTAAATTAATTTCATAAAAACCATACAAAAATAACTGATAAACAGGAACACAAAAAACTGTAAACTTTAATTTACACAAAATAATTTTTAATAATGTAAACCCAAGTTTACATATAAGTTTTTATTAAATCTGTATTGAACATGAATTAATTTTGAGGTAATATCACCACTCATCACAACAACTTAAGTGACCAAGAGACCATGCCTCATCGCAATTTTCAAGAATACCTTATTGATTTAACTGAAAAATCCAAGATCAGTAAATCTGAATTAGCCGAACGAGCTAACATTTCTCGCGTTACTCTACATAAACTGCTAAACGGTGAAATCAAGGAAGCTAAGCTTTCTACCTTCATGAATTTGGCTTACGCACTCAATACGCATCCGATTGAATTATTACGTAGATATCATGCCAGTGAAAACATTGCAATGCCTATACCTACACCGCAACCCACTGCCGAAATTACCCCCAAAGCCAGACGCAAAAACAAAGTGAATGATATGGGTTTTATTGACCACGTTACCTACCCAGATAATGCCCACGTTTATTGCGGAGAAGGCTTTACCAAAACCTGGCGTGTGGTGAATATGGGAGATGTGGATTGGGTAGATGTCAAACTGGTATGTATTGATGAGTTGCCAGCCAGCCAGCCAGCCAGCCAGCCAGGGGCATGTTATTGGTCTTACCCCTGTAAGTAAAGTTATTGCTTTACCGACTGTGCTTTCTGGCGAAACCATCGAATTAAGTGTGGAGCTAATCGCGCCAACCGTTACAGGATCGGTCATATCTTATTGGCAACTACAAACGCAAGATGGCACGCCAGTATTTCCCCACATGAAGCCGCTGCATTGCTGGGTTAGGGTAATTTGTTTGTGATGTTGAGCGCTTTTGTTCAAGACACAGCTTGCCTTTAGCCTAAACATTTTGTCTAATGGTCGCTCAATAACAACAACACCCTTTAATCCTCATGATTTTCATCTCCATCGCGGCTTTTGCCGACCCTTATCTGATCTTCACCGTACAAGATGCCTTGCGCAAAGCCAAACGCCCTGAAAACTTGGTGTTTGGTATCGTCGATCAGCACCCGTTTAACCGACGCGACAACCTAAAAAACCTGCCCGAACAACCCAAAATTCGCTATGTGCATTGTCATCCTGTAGACAGTCGTGGTGTTTGTTGGGCGCGTTCAGTGGTGTTTTCCCTGTATCAAGATGAAACCTATTTGTTGCAAATCGATTCGCACATGTTGTTTGAACAAGACTGGGATGAACAGCTGATTAACCAACTGGAAGGCTTACGCCCCAAACATAGCAAACCGATTTTAACCAACTACCCTTATGGCTTTGAATTTATTAACGATGAACCCGTTATTAGTATCGAAGACAGCGGCAGAACCACGCTGGTGATGCGTCCGCACGACGAAACCGACCTGAGCGCCGACAATGCCACCTTACGTTTTAAGTCGGAACATGTGTTTGTGCGCGAACCGATACTGGGTGGACACATTGCTGGCGGCTTTTATTTTACCTTGGGTAAGTTTGTGTACGAAGTGCCTTACGATCCTTATCTTTATTTTCACGGTGAAGAGCAAAGTTTAGCCATTCGCGCCTTTACTCGCGGTTGGGATATCTTTCATATTCCGCATATTCCGCTTTACCACTTGTACAAGCGCCCCAATACCGAACACCATAATCATCATTGGCACAGTAGCTGGGAACAACACCGAGATTATCAATGGACAGAGCTGCAAGAACGTGCCAAACAACGCTTGATGGATTTGGTCTACCGTCGCAGCCTTTCTGGTGCTTGGGGATTGGGCGAAGCGCGAAGCTTAACGGATTTTGCTGAACTCACGGGCATTGATTACCAGCAACAACGTATTATTGAGCGAGCCTATTTACCACGCTACCAACCTGCTTGATACTGAATCAACCGCTGATTAGCCTGCGAGCCTGTAGGCAATAGTTGCGCCCAATTCGGCAGTGGGTTATTAACGGGATTATTCACATTGCCAAGCAGCGACCAACCGCTAGGCGTAGCGCTGGCTTGAATGTCTAGTTGTGCTCCATCTAAGTTTCCCGTTAGCTTCCAAGTGGCTTTAGCCGAAAACAACTCACTGGCTTGCCATTGCCACTGTAATTGTGCTGGCTGTGGCGATAACAAACCGCTTTGCACTTGGCTGTTTCCCGACCACACACTACCTTGGGTGTGACTAAACTGCACAGGCACAGGCAAGCTGGGGAGTTGTTGCACTAGCCAACTGGCGGGGAGTTGCACCAACATGAAGACAGCAGTTAAGCCGATGAAGGCAGAAATCCATTTCAACATCACTCCTGCCCCCAAACCAACTGACCCGACACCAAGCCTTGAACAGGCTGATTCAGTGTCATGCCCGACACCACCACACCTTGTTGTTCTAACTGAGCCAACCAAGCCAGTAACGCATCAATCGGTGCTTGTTCTAGCGTGGCACTCACTTTTTGACCGACCAAACGCAAGTTCAGCACTTTTCCCGATAAACCCGTTAAGGGTTGTGCGGCAATCTGTTGGAGTAACTCGTCCCCTTGTAAGCGCTTAGCGCTACTGGCAGGCAAGCCTTGCACGATGCTCAACAACTGTTGGTGCTGTTGTTGCGCCTGTACAAAGTTCTTTTCGACCGTTTGTTGCCAATTCCACCATGAAACCCCGGCGAATAACACCAGCAAACTCGCGATAATCAGCACGCCTTGTTTAACCTGCCGTGGATTTTGCTGACTGAGCCAAACTTTTACGCGATTCATGGTTGATCTCCTTGCACGGTTAAGAGCAGTTGTTGTGGATTAAGCCACTGAGCTTGCCAACCTGCGAGGGTTATCGAGCGCGATAATACCGCGTCAGATAACGGACTGTTCCAGCTTAATTCGATACGTCCTGCGCTCAGTTTGACTTGGCTAACCGCGGGTGCATTCACCAACTGAGCATCGACGCGCGACAAAGCCACCAACGGCGAAGACTGTAATTGAGCTTGCACCGCTAAGCGTTCTTTCGCCAGTGTTTTGGCCTGCGCTAAGGGGTTCACCCAGCGCTTCACTTCGGGGAAATAGGTGTTCAATAAGGCTTGTGTTTGCTGTTGCAACGCTTGGGTAGCCTGTGCTTGTTGCCAGCTGGTTATTAGGCTCAACGAACCCGTTATCAATAAGACACCCACGAATAAACTGACGGGCAATTTCCACGCACCCAATCCCGACCATTGCCACTGACCTTGACCTGCTCCTTGACGCAAATCGAACACGGGTTGTAAGGGCGGCAATGCCGACACAGCATGACGCAAAATAGTGGCATCTTTTGGTAGCTGACTTTCATCCAGTTCACCATAAACCAGGATTAACTGACGCTGATTTTCAGGCAATGCCTGCACGAGGGATTGAATAACACTCGGATGTCCTGCCGTGCCTTGCCATTCACCCCAGCGCAACACCCATCGATTGGGCGATTCCGCCCACACACATAGCTGTCCCACTTGCCAAGGTAGGCGCATAAAATCGGGTGTCCAAACGGCTGAGGTTTGCGGATGTTGTTCTGAGAATCTATCCAAGTCTTGCTGAGCGACCACCGCCACCTGTCCAACACCCGATGTCGTTGAACCCACGGGAATCACGCGTAACTGTTGCACATCACTGGCGAGTTTATCCTCGAGCGCAAAGGGCAAAGCGGCGCGCCATTGTCGTCCTTTTGGAAAAACCAAACTGTGCCAGCTAATCCATTCCGATGGAAAAGCCAGCGTGAGATTCTGATTCATTTTTTATACAACCCGAGTAAGACTTACATTATTGCAAGTCGTTGAAATTGAAAAATTATGCTTCATGTAAGACTTTTTGTGTGTTTTCACGACGACAAAACCCTCTAATTTTGGTTAATGCTAACAATTTTCTTGCTAATTTTGTGTGCTTTCAGTGTACTAATTTCGTGTGCTTGACTGGCGTTGATTGAGGCAAGTTTTCGAACATCCAATTCAAGTTGCTCTATTTGACTTCTTAGCTGCTTGTTTTTTTCCTTCTCGACCTTCAGCATGTCGTTTTTTTCATCGCGCTGAAGTCTGTGATCTGTGCTAACGAGATTTCTGACTTCGGCTGCTATATCAGGATAACGGTTATGAATGGTAGAATCCGCTATGCCTGCTTCTTCTGCCAGCGCACTAATGCTGATTTTACGCTTCTTATCGACTACTTTGGGTCTGCCATGCTTTAAGCGTATCAAAGCATTTCTAAGTTCTTTTCGTGTTGTATCAGACATTATACGTCACCCCTTTTATTTCTTCCCACAAGCCAAGGTCTTTAAGTACGCGCTCACAGCGTTCAATATCTCGCTCAACGCGCTGCATTCCTGCTGCGCCAATATCATCAATGTTTCTCAACTCTAATTGCTGAATGTAGATGCCTTTGAAATATTCTCCATGTCGTTTCTTCTCGATAATGGATTCATTACAGTCAACACAGCTCGTTCCTTCAATAACAGAGCGTCCACCACAACCCGAATTATCAGATGTACACCACGAATGCCCTGTTGAGCGTAAATGAACCGAATCTGAGATACGTGCTGCCATTGCCGCACGACTTTCAAAAGTCCTAACCGATTCATTTTTAGAACGATAAGAGATTAACTTATTGGCTAGACCTCCCGTAATAATCGTATCTTCATCCAAAAGCTCATCAAATCGTGCGATTTTAAAGTTTTTAATCTGTACTGCAATTTCATCGTATAGCTCTTGATCTTGCGCTTGATTAGCAGAATAGAGCAAGGTCATGTCCATTCCCCAATGCTTAAAGTGTCGTTTGAGATAACGCAAATCCCCATAAGCCGATTGTGCGACGTACACGGCAAAGGTTCGTCTAAAACGATGAGCCGCTAATCCCTCAATGCCAAGTGCATTACCAAAATCCTTTAACCGGTAGTTAAAGGCTAATTGAGTCAACGAATTCACTTGATTCCCTTGGCTCAATGAATTGGTTAAAAACAAATGATGTTTAAATCGCTCAATTTTTAACCCTCTTGGGCTATGCGGGTCTTTAGCCAGTAATTCTGCTTGGTCTTGCCATAGCCTTTCTTGGAGCGGCTTCACATAAGCTTTTTGCACTTCAATGGCTTGGATAACAATTTCAGGGACTAACCATTCGGTATATCCCTCATGAGTCTTACTAGAGTGAGATTTTAACCAGTAATAGACATCTTCCTCATTGTCTTCTTTTCGGTACGCATCGTTTTGAATAGCGCAGAGTTCGTGAATACGGATGCCACTAAACGTCAAGATAATGATTGCCATTGCAATCGGAATATCATCATATAACTCGTTAAAGTCTTTCAGCCCTAAGATGCCTTTGGGTTTGAGGATGCTATTGGCAATGATTTTATAAATTGTGGGTTCAGATTTTTCAAACAACTGCATTCTCGCAATTTCAATCTCTTCCTTAATCTGAATTAGATTATTCGCTTGCTCTAAAATCTTGTTGCAATGGTTTATCAGCACTTTGAGCTCATCATCAGGAATGACTTGGGTTTTAGCTATTTTCTTACCTTGGTTGGTTAATCCCGCTAAGTGTGCTGCTGAGCTTTCGAGCCAAGGGTGCCCAAACGCCCACTGCGTTCCTTTAAGGTTGTGGTACAGGGTTTCAATTGCTAAAAATCTGTTTGTTAGAGCGCCTTTAGACAGTGGTTTTTTCGTTTGTTTAGAAATATAGTATTTAGAATGGTGAACATAGTTAGCGCAGTGCAAAGGGGTAATATCAGCAATATTTTGAGCTTTAACATTGTTCAGGTGAGCAAGAAAAGGCTTCAAATTCTCAAACAGTCGGGTTAACGTATTTCCTGACGGATTTTGCTCAATGTCGTAATGCTTAAGTGCAAACTTCACCGCATCCACGAATTGACTTGGAATCGTCTTAAAGCGTATTTTCTTATTGTTATCACGAATGTTCGATGGAAACCGCGCGTCTTCCAATCGCCATTCATCATTACCGTATTCGCTTATTACTTGATGGCTTCCATCAGGCAGTTGATAAGAGGATACGGGCAAGAATTTAAGCACAGAATCTTCCAGTTCATGTAGTTTTTGTGGGCGGCAATAGTCGGTTGCGCTCATTCTTAATGCTTGTTTCATGCAATTTCCTCCAACTGATTGCGGAACTTCCATGCTGGGTGGGGTTTAGCTTGCGCTTCCGCTTTAATGGTTGCCACGTAGTCAGCATCAAATTTTGGCGCAATATCACGGTCAATGATGCGAATGATGTGAGCAAAGTATTTACTCCACCGCTTTGCCCCAATTTGCTCACGCTCATACACAATCAGCCAATAAAACGAGAACAGGCGATACAGGTCTTCTTTTGTCACCACCATATTGCGACAGCGGACACAGCTTAAAAAATCGGTACAGTAGATTGTATTGCCGTTTTTACCAGTACGATTAGGAATATCAGAACACTTGGAAACAGGTGTATTGTTCTCGTTCACCTTCACTTTCGAGAGTAGTTCTTGTGTTCGCACCTTTCCCATGTAATTAAAATTTTTCTCAGCCTCTTTTGGGGCTTCAAGATAATGGGTTTGCGAAACTTTAACCGTATGGTTTGCTAAAGCTGCCGTTACAAAGGGATCTCCACCTGATAGTTCCCAAATACGGTTTTCAAAGGTTTTTCTAAAGCGAGAAATATTAACCTGTAAAGGCTCGCCATTGTCGTTCTTTAGGTCTTTATCTTTGACCCATTTTTCGATGTTGTCTCTGAGGGAAGTGTTATTGACTGTAGTAATTTCGCCATAATTAAAACCACCAATTGCCCGATAGCAAAACACTAAATCCGTTCCGCTTTCGGCTCTTAGTGGCTGATTCATATCGATGAGATGTTGAACCATCACCGCCACATCAGCCAGCACCGTTTGTACGTTTTCAACATTAGTGGAGTGACGAAGACTCTGAATATGGGTGGCATTACCTCGGCGTTTGTATAGAACAAGGAGTTTTCGATTTTCTTTTAATGGATGATCTTGAATGGAGTCGGTTGTCATTTCCAAAAGTGGCGTGGTATTCATACCTGATCTCAATGCTATCGCTAACAAAAAGATGGTCAGTTCATAACTGTTTAATGGCTCATTCCTCTCAAGAATATTATTGACATCGACCTTTAACGCATGAGCAACACGTTTGCGCTCGGCTTTAGAAAAGGATTTCTGCCCTTTTGTTTTACGATTTGAATGAGGGAATGGATTTCTAGGAAAATCAAACCGTTCAAGCCAGCCCATACTCTGCATCTTGACCAGAATGGATTTGATAGTAGAGTAAATCTGTTTAGCCGAAGCGCCATTTGGATAAGAGGTTTTTAGATGCTGGATGTAGTTTTCAATCAATTCAAAGCCAATATCTGATAACACCAACTTTCGATTCATGGCTTTTGTATAAATCGCTAAATACTGGGCAAAATATTTGAACCCACGATGGCAGTAACTTGAAATGGTCGAATGTTCTACGACCGACTCTGATAGCATGATTTCTATGGTTTGCTGCACCGCGCAGGTAATCGCATCAAAACCTTGACCATAGTGCTTTGTAAAGTCGTAAGTTCTGATGTTCTGAGCATTCTTACCAAACAACACAACCTTGTTATGCGGAATGCTGTTCTTTAAAACAGGTTTTGTGGCAACAACCCCATCTTGGTCAACCACTGGAGGTAAAGGTATTTGCGTAAAGTCTTTACGTTTTTTCATGCATGACCCTCCGCTTCAAGACAAATTTTATCGATGTCTTGATCGTACTCGGTCATCACATCCCCCTCTAAATCTTCGAGATAATGCAGATAAATTTGTGTGGTTAAGATACTTGAGTGACCCAATCGATCTTGAACGTAAACCAATGGGTCGCCGCGATAATTTGGGGCGTTTCTCAGTCCATACAATTTAAAGGTGGCATAAGTGTGGCGTAGCGAATGAATGCTAATGTCTTTTCTGCCAACGATTTTTTTGAGTTTGTTATTTAGAATCATGCCTTTGATTGAATAGGGTTTACCATATTGGTTGAGGAATAGTGCTTTTTGCGCACCGACTGCATTTTGTGTAAGCAACACATGGCGATCATGCAATTTGTATTGCCATAGCCGCTCATAAAGGGAAATTGGGATGTGAATCGTGCGCTCTTTATTGCCCTTAGTACCACCTTGCCCATCTACAACCTGCATATCCTTGCTTCTCAGTGCCACGGCTACAATCGCAGAACCACGATGGGATTTGGGGTCTTGTATATATTTTTCAGGAAACGTCAGCAATTCTTCTTTACGCATCCCTGTTTGAACGGCTAAACGGTAAATTAGATGCTGAGAGACAAAGCACTGGTGTGACATCAGCGTTTTGACTTCTTGCTTGGTCAATATCCGCAAGGAAGAAGCTTTTTCCTTAAGCATGACGTTGAGTGTATTTTTTTGACTTCCCGACTTATCGGTATGCGCCATAAATCCTTTGCCTTTATTGATGATCACCGTTTCAATGTCGTATGGGACAGAAGCAATCCACTTTTTACGAAGCGCAAACTCATAGAACTTGATGATGGTTCTTAATCGACCATTCACTGTTGAAGAAGATAATCCTAATCCGACCGCCCCATCACGATATGCGGCAATGACCGAATGCTGAGTGTCTGCCATGTTTGAACGCCAGTTCAAGCCTCTGCCTTCCAAGTAACCAAAGTAGTCATACAAGTCCTGACCGTAACGCCACCAGCTATTCTTGCTTTCGACTCGTCCTCTGGTAATACAGTAATAGACTAAAAACTGATGAACTTCTTTCACCAACTCCATTTCGGAGTTAACAATGAGCGGGAAATGCTCATAGGAATGACCATGTAACTCAAAATCTGCCGTTGATCTAATCAATCTCACAATACACCATCTATTTACTGCACTAAAACTTTATACAATCCTAATGCTCTTTCTTTTTAAATGCAACTTTTTTTTGCATAATTAACTTTATGCAAAATTTTGTTCGTGCGATCTGTGTCATAATACTCACAACGAAGACATGAACTTTTCTGGCAGTTTTAAAGGACAATGCGACCATGGCGCAAAAAAGACTCGCTGAACTGGTGAACATCAAAGCAGGCTATCCCTTTAGGGGAGCTGTGACAGAAATCATCGGTGGTGGTGTGTTTGTCATCCAACCCAAAGACATTAGCGAATTGGGTGATCTTATCCCCGAAACAGCCATAGAAACTGAGCTAACAGGTCGTCGAGATGCAGACTGGCTTAAACGAGATGATGTGCTATTTATCAGCAAGGGATGGCGCACAACCGCCTGCTATATTGAGCAGGATTATGAAAATCTAACCTGCTCACCCAGCTTATTCATTCTGCAAGCTAAGGCTCAATGGCAAAATCGACTGAATATGCAGTTTCTTGCTTGGCAATTGAATCAAGCCCCTGCACAAAACTACTTTAGACGCACCGCAGAAGGCAGTGGTCAGCTCAATATTCGTAAACAAACCCTTGCCGACCTGATTGTGGGCATTCCGCCCCTTGAAAAACAACATGCACTTGCTAAGCTATACCAAGCCAGCGTGAGTGAACACAAATTGCTCACTCAGCTCATCAATAACCGAATACAACAAAACAGCTTAATTGCCGCTGATTTATTGCGCCAACGAAACGAGGACAAGCCACAATGACCACTCAAATCAACCAAGACGACATCAACAAGGCCGTATGGAGCGCTTGTGATACTTTCCGAGGTACGGTTGACCCTAGCATTTACAAAGACTTCATTCTGACGATGCTGTTCTTAAAGTACATTTCCGACGTTCACCGCGACAAGCATCAAGAACTGCAAGCTCAGTTCGGTGACAATACCGCATTGATTGAAGCCATGCTTGCCAGCCAAGCCTTTAAAATTCCCGCTGGTAGCACCTTTTGGGACTTATATGAACAGCGCAATCAACCAGGAAATGGCACACGTATCGATACTGCCCTTCATGCGATTGAAGAAGCCAATGGTGCGAAACTGCAAAACGTCTTCCAAGACATCAGTTTTAATACCGACAAATTGGGGGATGAAAAGCAGAAAAACGAAATTCTGCGCCATTTGCTGGAAGATTTTGGCAAGGAAAAACTTGATCTAAGACCTAGCCGTGTTGGTTCGCTGGATGTGATTGGTAATGCTTATGAATATTTGATTAAGCACTTTGCTGCGGGTTCGGGTAAATCGGCAGGTGAGTTTTATACACCGCCTGAAGTATCCGATCTGTTAGCGATTCTGCTTGAACCCAAAGAAGGTGATCAAATTTGCGACCCAGCGTGTGGTTCGGGTTCATTGTTGATGAAGTGCGGCAAGCAAGTACAAAAACGCTTCAATGGCTCGAAACACTACGCACTTTTTGGTCAAGAAGCCATTGGCTCTACTTGGTCATTAGCAAAAATGAATATGTTCCTGCATGGCGAAGACAACCACCGCATTGAATGGGGCGATACCATTCGCAACCCCAAATTACAGGATGCTAATGGTGGTCTGTTGCACTTTGATGTGGTCACAGCCAATCCCCCCTTTTCACTGGATAAATGGGGTCATGATAACGCCCAACACGACCAATGGGGACGTTTTGAACGTGGCGTACCACCGAAAACCAAAGGCGACTATGCGTTTATCCTGCACATGATTGAAACCCTTAAACCACAAACAGGTCGTATGGGTGTGGTTGTGCCGCATGGTGTGTTATTCCGTGGTTCGTCTGAAGGCACGATTCGTCAAAAACTGATTGAAGAAAACCTACTCGAAGCGGTGATTGGCTTACCTGAAAAGCTGTTTTTCGGCACAGGTATTCCAGCGGCAATCTTAATTTTCAAAAAGCACAAAACACGCTCTGGTGTGTTGTTTATCGATGCCAGCCGTGACTATCAATCGGGCAAAAATCAAAACCGCCTAACCGAAGAACACCTGCAAAAGATCGTCGATACCTACCAGTCTTGGTCTGAAATAGATAAATATTCCCATATCGCCACCTTCGATGAAATCAAAGAAAACGACTTCAACCTCAATATCCCGCGCTATGTCGATACCTTTGAAGAAGAGGAAGAAATCGACTTAATGGCAATTCGTACTGAACGCCTTGCTCTGCAAGCCCAATTGACCGAGTTAGAGACGCAGATGGAAGGTTATTTGTTGGAGTTAGGTTATGAGTAGCCTTCAAGATTATTCCCAATCACATGATTCGTTTGAGTCCATCAAACAAGTTGATGAACAGGGGAATGAGTTCTGGTTTGCCAGAGCTTTAGCCAAATTGCTCGATTACCGTGATTTTCGTAACTTTACCAAGGTAATAGAAAAAGCGAAAATAGCCTGTGAGAGCAGTGGTTATGCAGTTTCTGATCATATCGTTGAACTCACCGAGATGATCGATTTAGGGAAGGGAGCAGTACGTGAACTCCCTTCATTTGCCTTGTCTCGTTATGCTTGTTATTTGATTGTACAAAATGGTGATCCTACCAAGCCTATTATTGCTAGTGGACAAACCTATTTTGCGCTGCAGACCCGTCGTCAAGAATTGGCCGATGACGAAACCTTTAAACGACTCAAAGAAAATGAAAAACGATTGTTCTTGCGCAATGAACTAAAAGAACACAATAAACAGTTAGTTGAAACCGCTCAACAAGCGGGTGTAGAGTCGAGCGTTGATTTTGCTATTTTTCAAAATCACGGCTACAAAGGACTCTACGGTGGTTTAGATAATAAAGCCATTCATGAACTTAAAGGCTTAAAGAAAAGTCAAAAAATCTTAGACCACATGGGTTCAACCGAATTGGCTGCCAATTTATTCCGCGCGACGCAAACAGAAGAAAAACTCAAACGAGACCAAGTTACCAATAAATATCACGCCAATCAAACCCATTTTGAGGTAGGTATGAAAGTGCGTCAGACCATAGCGGAACTGGGTGGAACTATGCCAGAAAACTTGCCAACGCCCGAACAGAGTATCCAGCAGATCGAAAAACAACAAACCAAGCTGGAGGTGAGCAAAGATGAGCCAATTTGAAAAGCTAGATGCGCTCAAAGCACAGCTAGACGCTTACCGTCCTCTCGATGCCAACGTAGTCAAAAACCTACATGAAAACTTGGTGCTGCAATGGACCTATCACAGTAATGCGATTGAAGGAAATACGCTGACTTTAAAGGAAACCAAGGTAGCCTTAGAAGGCATCACCATTGGGGGTAAAACCCTGCGTGAGCATTTCGAAGTCATCAATCATCGAGAGGCGATTTTGATGGTTGAGGACTTGGTGAGTCATCAAGAGCCGTTAAGTGAGCGGGTGATTAAGGACTTGCATTATTTGGTGCTCAAAAACATCGATCAAGACAATGCAGGACGTTATTGTCAGGTGAATGTGTTGATTTCAGGTGCAGAACATAAACCCGTCGATGCGCTTCATGTGCCTGAGCAGATGACGGCATTGATTGACTGGTACAGCACAAAAGCTACGGGCTTGCATCCTGTTGAACGAGCGGCACGGGCGCATGGGGAGTTTGTGAAAATTCATCCGTTTGTCGATGGCAATGGTCGAACAGCGCGGTTATTGATGAATTTAGAACTGATGAAAGCAGGTTTTCCTGCGGCAGTCTTACCTGTTGAAAGTCGATTAGCCTATTACGAAGCCTTAGACACAGCGCATTGCCAAGGGGATTATGCGCCTTTTGTTGAACTGCTTTGCCAAGTCGTTGCGGATAGTTTTAAGCCCTACTGGTGGGCATTGGGGGTTAAAGATGTTGCCTAATGGGTGGGTTAAGAAAAAAGTAGGCGACTTATTTGAAGTGCAATTAGGTAAAATGTTGAACCAATTGGCTAAAGAGCAAAACCCCCAGTATGAATATTTAGGGAACTCTGATATTCAGTGGGGAAAAATCAACACAGAAAATCTAAACACAATGTTCTTTAGTGTTAGAGAAATTCAAAAATTTCATCTTGCTTGTGGTGATATATTGATGTGTGAGGGTGGCGAAGTTGGGCGATGTGCGATTTGGAAAAACCAAAAGCAAGATATACTTTACCAAAAAGCCATTCACAGATTAAGATCCAAAGGAAATATCATTCCAGAATACTTCTATGGCTACATGATAAGCATTGCAGGAACTAAATTACTTGATGATTTTACAACAAAAACAAGTATCGCTCATTTAACGCAAGAGAAACTATTAGAATTGCCCGTAATAGTCCCACCACTCCCCGAACAAAAGAAAATCGCCCAAATCCTATCCACTTGGGACAAAGCCATCACAACTACCGAAGAACTGATTGCCAACAGTCAACAGCAGAAAAAAGCCCTAATGCAACAACTGCTGACAGGTAAAAAACGCTTGCTTGATGACAATGGGGTTAGGTTTAGTGGGGAGTGGGAAAAGGTTAAATTAAAAGATGTCTGCCAAATTAAAACAGGTAAAAAAGACGTTAATGAAGGCAATCCAGATGGTAAGTACGCATTTTTCACTTGTGCAAATGAACCGACTAAAAGCGATAGCTATTCTTATGATTGCGAAGCATTACTAATTGCTGGAAATGGGATTCTTGGCAAGACTCACTACTACAATGGCAAATTTGAAGCTTATCAACGTACTTATATCCTGTCTGACTTTTTGAAAGAATTAAATGTTCAATATCTTCATCAATTTATTCTTTATTGGTTACTCCGAGATATTGAACGTGAAAAGCAGCACGGTGCAATGCCATACATAAAGTTGGGGTTATTACAAAACTTTATTGTTTTCTTTCCTTCAAAAGACGAACAACAAAAAATCGCTTCAGTTCTATCTTCAGCCGATCAAGAGATTGAGCTATTACAAAGCAAACTAACGGCACTCAAACAAGAGAAAAAAGCACTGATGCAACAATTGTTGACGGGGAAACGGAGAGTGAAAGTTGGCTAACCAACTCATCGCTAAATTCCACGAAGAAGTCAGTGCTAAGATTCCTGCGCTGACTTTATTAATCAAACTTGGTTAAAGCCCCATGCTTGACAAGCATTCTACTTGAGTTGATAATTTTCTCATGAGTGCCATTTTGGCACACGAAAGGAGGAAGCTATGGCTACTGCTACACTACCCAGAATTACTGCTCGTGTTGACGCTGACACGCAGAGCTTGTTATCTCAGGCAGCGGCGGTCATGGGCATGACCAGCATGAATGCCTTTGTACTCAATGCGGCGATTGAAAAAGCGAAATTGATTTTGTTACAAGAAAAGACATTATCCTTATCGCTTCGTGACGCACAGGCCTTGGTGAATGCACTGGATGCCCCAGCACAAACCCATGATCGCTTACAAAAGGCGGCTAAACGTTACCATCAGCTAAACAACGCATGATTAGTGTTAAGCTGGACAAGTCACTCCATAATAGAGAAGCCTTTGATTGTGGGGTAGAGACATTAAACCATTATTTGTTAATGATGGCTAACCAACAATCGAGTAAAGACAATGCGCGTACTTATGTGTTGGCGAATGCGTTGGATGATCGTGAGATTATAGGTTTTTATACCTTAACTATGGGTAGGCTCAACCTGAGCGCTTTACCTGAAAACTTGCAAAAGAAGCATCATAATGCCCATTCAGCGGGTTTAATTGCCCGTTTGGCGGTGGATAAGCAATTTGCTAAACAAGGTTATGGTGAGTGGTTGTTAATTGATGCCTTAAACAGATTACTCGATGCCAGTGAAACCGTTGGTTTTCCGTTGGTGTTGGTGGATGCGAAAGATGGGGTTGCTGGTTTTTATGAACGCTTTGGCTTTAAGTCTTTTGCTGACGAAGCCAATAAATTGTTCATGACTATAGCTGACATCAGAGCTAACATCACATAATATATGCGAAGACATGGTTTTTAGTGCAAGTGACTTAGCGTCAAATACAGGTGACTTCAACTTAAATACAAGTGAGTTAAGTGTTAATACAGATGACCTACCAGAAGCTCTAAAAAATGCGATTAAAGAACTAACGCCCAAAGCGAGAAAAGATGCTTTATGGCCAATTATTATCTGGCTGTGCGCCTTAAGACCTATGTCGGCTGACAAAATAGCTCAGATTATTGGCAGAAAAACTAACGCATTAAAAGCAAGCCACCTAACTTTGTTGAGAGAAAAGCAGAACTACATTCAGTACCTCTACCCAGAAGTCATAAACCATCCCGAACAGGCTTACATCTCAACAGAGTCTGGAAAGCAATGGCTCAAACAACAAACTATCTATAGTGATCAAAACTCATGAGCCAACCCATCGCAAAATTCCACGAAGAAGTCAGTGCTAAGATACCAGCGCTGACCTTATTAACCAATTTGGGTTATGTGTTTATTCCGCCAGAACAAGCGGCACAGATGCGAGATTCGCTGTCGTCGGTGGTGTTGGTGGATGTGTTGCGTGACGTGTTGGCTCAGCAGACCTTTGAGCACCAAGGACAAAGCTATCCGCTGTCAGCCTCTGCGATTGATAAAATTGTGCATCAGCTTGCCTTTCCACCGATGAATGAGGGATTAAAGGCAGCGAATGAGAAGTTGTATAACGCTTTTACCTATGGCGTGGGTGTTACCGAGTTTATTGATGGCAAAAAGGTCAGCCCTACCATTCAGGTGATTGATTGGGAGCATCCTGAAAACAATCGCTACCACTTTACCGAAGAATTTGAAGTCACCAATGCTCATGGTATCGGTAAGCGCATTCCCGATATTGTCTGTTTTGTGAATGGTCTGCCTTGGGTGGTGATCGAAGCCAAACGTCCTGATTCCTCGCACACAGGCAAACCCACGGTTGAAGAAGGCGTTTCTCAGACTATTCGTAACCAAAAAGTCGATGAAATACCCCATTTGTTTGCTTATGCGCAACTGGTGATGTCGATTAACGGACACGAAGGCTTATATGCTACCTGCGGCACACCTGCTAAGTTTTGGGCAAAATGGCATGAAGAAGCGATTACTGAAACGGACTTTGCTCAACTGAAAAACAAACCCCCAACGCCTGAACAAATCGACTCTATTTTCAATCATCGTCCCGTGTCGGTAAAAAATGAGTATCTGTCGTTGATTGCAGGCGGTGCTTTAAGTGTCACCGACCAAGATCGTTTATTGGTTTCCTTGCTAAAGCCTGAACGACTGCTGGAGATGACACGGCTGTTTACCCTGTTCGATACCAAAGTAGGCAAGATTGCCGCCCGTTATCAGCAGGTGTTTGGTATTAAAGCCCTGATTGAGCGTGTTACTACGTTCGATGAAAAGGGAGCGCGTAATGGTGGTGTTATTTGGCACACCACGGGTTCGGGTAAGTCATTTACCATGGTGTTCTTAGCTAAGGCGTTAATTTGGTTAAAAGAGCTGGCGAAATGTCGTGTTGTCGTTGTTACTGACCGTGTAGACTTAGAAGACCAGTTAGCACGTACCTTTGCCACAGGTGGTGCTATATCGAATAAAGACCGTGAACATGCGATGGCAACCACGGGTAAACGATTGGCAGAACAAATTGCCAAGGGCAACGAGCGCATTATTTTTTCGATCATCAATAAATTCGGCACAGCCATTAACCTACCGCAATGCTATAACGATAGCCCCGACATTATTGTGTTGGTGGATGAAGGTCATCGTAGTCAAAACGGTGAAAACAATGTGCGCATGAAGCAAGCCTTGCCGAATGCCGCTTATATTGCCTTTACGGGTACGCCCTTACTTAAAGACGATAAAACAGAAAACAAGTTCGGCAAAATCATTCACTCTTACACCATGCAACAAGCGGTGAAAGATGGCACTGTCACACCGTTACTCTATGAAGAGCGTATCCCAGAACTCAATACCAATGATTCAGCCATTGATGCTTGGTTTGAGCGCATTACTGCCGATTTAAGCGATAAACAAAAAAGTGATTTGAAGAAGAAGTTCGCCCAAAAAGGTCAGGTGTATCAGGCAGAAGGACGAATTGAACTGATTGCCTACGATATTTCCGACCACTTCCAAAACTTCAAGTCGCAGGGACTAAAAGGTCAGTTGGCATGCGATTCCAAGGCTTCAGCAATCCGTTATAAACAGTTACTTGATAAAATCGGTAAAGTCACCTCGGTGGTGGCTATGTCTCCACCTGACACCCGTGAAGGGCATGAAGATGTGGACAGTGAAAGTAGCGATCTGGTGCAGAACTGGTGGAAAAAGTCTGTTGGTACTCAAGACGAAAAAGCTTATACCAAAGCCATTATTGCCGAGTTTGCCAAGCCAGACGGCCCAGACATTATGATCGTGGTGGATAAGCTGCTGACGGGCTTTGATGAACCTGCCAACACCGTTTTGTATATCGACAAGCCACTCAAACAACATAACCTGATTCAAGCCATTGCCCGTGTGAACCGCTTACACGAGAAAAAGCAGTTTGGCTATTTAATTGACTATCGTGGCATTTTACGAGAACTCGATACCACCATTGAGCAATACCAAGACCTAGCGAAACGCACCCAAGGTGGTTTTGACATTGATGATCTGAAAGGTCTGTATCAGCAGATGGAAACCGAGTACAAAAAGCTGCCTCGTTTATACTCGGAGCTTTGGGCGGTGTTCGATGGGGTTGCTAATAAACAAGATGGCCCAGCACTTCGGGCGCATCTAGCACCTAAAATCGACACCATTGATGGTCAACTCACTGATACCAATCTCAAGCGTCGTGACGACTTTTATGAAGCACTGACGACTTTTACCAATTGCTTAAAGGTTGCCCTGCAATCGTCGAGTTACTTTGAAGACAAGAGCTTTGATAACAAACGTCAGCTTTACAAAGACACGCTAAAAATGATGGTGCAACTGCGTCAACAAGTGCGCCAAGATGCCGAAGAAACGGTGAACTACGATCACTATGCCGATGACATCAAAGCACTGCTAGACAAGCATATTGGTGGCGTAAAAATCGAGGAGTCGATTGGCAGTTATTTGGTTGGTGATATGGGCATCGAAGCCAAGCCTGAAACACTGACTGATGAGCAAGCGCGTAACAAAAAAGACATCATTACGGGTCGTGTTACCAAGATGATTGAACAAGAGCTTGCTGATGATCCTTACGCTAAAGAATACTTTTCTAAAATGCTTAAAGACGCCATCGCCCAAGCTAAAGAAATGTTCGATGCCCCCGTCAAACAATACCTGATGTTTGTGGACTTTGAACAGCAAATCAAAGATCGAGCTGTTGCAGGCATTCCGCAAGACAAACTCGCTGACATTAAGCCGCAACACAAACGCCATGTACAGGCTTACTATGGTCTGTTCTTGAAGCAGTTTGGTGATAACTTGCCCATTAGTGAAGATGAATGCGTGGGCTTTGCCAAAAACATCGATGAGGTGGTACGCAAGGCGGTAGCGGAATACTCGATTAACCCGCAAGAAATCGAAAACCAAATTACCATTGGCTTGTTACCTCTACTGTTCCAAGCATTAGGAATCGAAAAAGCCCAAGCGATTATTGAAGAAGTGAAACAGATCACAAGGCTTGGCTTAGCTGGTTACAAGGCTTAATCATGTCGGAAATTCAAGCATCATCGGCTAACGACAACCCAGCCGACCGCTTATGCTTTATCTATGGTGAGCAGGCTATCCCCTACGATTTAATGCGACAAGCGGATGCCAAGGACGACAAAATCCAAATCAAGGTGTTGCCCAATACACAGGTGTGGGTTAAAGCACCTGAAACAGCGACTAATGAACAGATTCATCAAGCGGTGTTAAAACGAGCGCGTTGGATATGGCAAACCCGACAAGACTTCCAAGCCCATCAAGTCTTAAAGACTGAGAAACACTTCCGAAGTGGCGAGATGATGTTTTATCTTGGACGTCGCTATGTTCTCAAAGTCCTACAATCCGACGCACTTAAACCCAGCGTCAAATTAGTGCGTGGTCAACTTCAAGTCGAAGTTCCAGACAATCAAACCCACGATCATCAGCAGATTGAAACCCTAACCACTCAATGGTATCGACAACAATCACAACGGGTATTTGAACAACGCCTAAAACAGCTTTTACCTCAAACCCACTGGGTAACGAACCTACCACCCATTCGTATTTTGGCTATGACCAAACAATGGGGCAGTTGTTCGATTCAAGGCACGATTGTTCTCAACCCACATTTAATCAAAGCATCGAAACAGTGTATCGACTATGTGATTCTGCATGAGCTGTGTCATATCGCAGAACACAACCACTCAGAACGATTCTGGCGACTACTTACTCAAGTCATGCCTAATTGGAAAGAAGTGAAGATTAAGCTAGATAGTATGGCTGAACTCTACCTCGAATAACCCCTGAAACACCCTTAAAAACCCCTTACAAAGTTACAAAAACACCTAAAACATAACACTTTGATTTATTGGTTAATAATTAGTAAGAGATTGAGGGTGGCATATCATGGTTCAACCTCCGTTAACCAACGCATCAGGCTTTGCACCCGACCCGCATCGCGTTTTAATAGGCTGTTTAATTGCCATTGATAATTCAAATATTCGGCTTGCGTATGCAACATAAAGTATCTTGTTGAAACCGACATCGTCCGTTCATTGACCAGTAAGTTGAGTTCGGCATCACTGACACTCGATTGACGCAATAACTCACTCACTTGGGTTAAACGCTCGAAAGGCTCACTGCGTTGACGCGCGGTAATTGTCGTCGCCAAGTCTTGCGTTAGCAAGGGCGAAAGCGCCATTAATACCGGTGCGGTGGCGGTATTGACATTAATTGGTGTGGCATCGGGCAAGGCGGTAATATAGGGTTTGAGGGCTTGCAGTATGGGTTCTGTTATCCCTGCCACTTGGCGCAACTCATCGACGCTAAGCAATGGCTGATTGGCTACCCGACGCATCGGCTGTTGTCCCATATAAAACGCTGATTCTGCACCGCCCGTCATGGGAATATCATCCGCATCTATCCAGTCAGCGACCGCTGGCCAAAAAGGACACTCCACACTCAGCACTTGGCACAGTCGATTAAACACCGCTAACTGTTGCTCGCGTTGCTGAACATCGGCAATCGCCAGCTGATTCACGTTTAACTTGGCTTGCGCATCGACCAACCAACCGCGCACCTGTCCGCCATCGAAAGGCACAGCAGGCATGGGCTGCGCCCAGAGTTCGAGCAGATGATCAGTTTGCGATTGTTCAGCGTCGAATTTTAACGCACTTTTCACCCAGTCTTGCGCACTGATTAACACTGCCCAAGCTTGCAGTTGCGCTTGGCTCGACTGCGCCCGCGTCAGGGCGCTTTGTTGTTGTTGCCATAAAGGATACATCAGCCCTGCGATGACGGTGACAATCACCAACACCATTAATAGCGCTACACCTTGTTGGTGATTATGAGTCTGTGGCTTCATGGCGTGAGTCGCTCGGCAACAGGAAAGGTGAGTCTCAGCCATTCTTGCTGTTGCTGATTCAAAATAATACCCATGCTGACAGGCAATTGCGTGAGTGCATCACCCGTTGCGCTGGCGGGCGGCCATTGTACCGACTCAGCACCATTGGCATCTAACCATTGCACCGTCATGCTGGTTACTTCTGTGGACAAGCGCTGACGCAGTGGTTCGCTCACTCCTGCTCTATCTAAAATTGGCCAACGCAGTCGCCACAAACCCTCTTTATCCACCACATAACCAATGCGCACTAAGCCCGCGCCGCCTTCTCGGTTGTCGAAACGAGTGCATTCAAAACCGCCATCGGCATAAGATAGACAGGCTGGTAATGGCGTACCTTGAATATCGCTGATACTTCTGGGTGCGAGTTGTAATAGGTCGCTCATCAATAAGGCTTGCACTTTTTGTAAGCTGGCAGCGGCGGTCATTTCATCACTGAGCTGATGATACCAACGGGTGACTTGATTCATACCCGTAGCCAACACAATGCCCAAAATCGACAACACCAGTAACGCCACCAACAACTCAATCAGCGTAAACCCTTGTTGCTGATGACGATTCACGGTGTCACCACCAAGGCTGAGAGTCGTTGCGCACGGGCTTGTAAATCGTCACTGGGTAACACCTGAATCACCACTTGGCGTGTACCTGGAAAGTCGGTATCGGTAAAGGTGGTTTTAACTTGCCAGTCGCGCTGTGCATGAGTGACCTTAATCACCTCATCTTTACTGGCAATACCGACACGCAACGACTGCCACTGTTGCCACGCCACCTGTTGTGCTTGTGCTTGCAAGCGCAGTTGGCTTTGCGTTTGAATAATACCGCCCATACCTTCCATGAGCGCCAACAAGGCAATGGAAACCACCACCACGGCAATCAGCACCTCGATAAGGCTAAAGCCTTGTTGTTTAGCGCACTTCATAACGACCATCGCCCGTCCATAGCAAACGCAGCTGCCCCAGTTCCGACTGGCTGAGTTGTAACTCACCTGCCTGCTGATCGCCATCGGCACGACAGGTCCAAGCCAGAGGCTCGTCTTTCATCAAAGGTTCTTGGCGCTTGCCACTCAGTTTCCATTCAGGGAGTTTTGACAAGGGCGCAACAGAGGTATCCGCTAACCAATCGCGTCGCACACTATCCCAACGCTGGATACTTAAGGCATTACCCACCAGAACACGATGACTGGTTTGCAATTGCGCCGCCAAATCGCAGGAAAGGGTCAAATAGCCTTCTGCTTGCGTTAGCCATTGACGCGCCACCCGTTGCTGATCGCTTTGTAGCATTGGCAACACACTTGCCCACACAATGGCAATCACCACCAGCACCACTAACAGCTCAATGAGGGTGAAGCCCGCTTGCGTTATTGATCTGCTTTTGCCCAATTGCCAATATCCGCATCGTAACCCGTGCCGCCCGCAGCACCATCAGCACCCAGCGAGTAAATATCAATTTCGCCATGCTCACCGGGATTCAGGTATAAATAATCGTTACCCCAAGGATCTTGTGGCAGACTTTCTAAATAACCTTTCGGGTTGTAGTTACGCGGTTTAGGATTGCCATCGGGCTTTTTCACCAAAGCTTCTAAGCCTTGATCAGTGCTGGGGTAAGCGAAATTATCCAGTTTGTACATTTTCAAGGCACTTTCTAAACTGCGAATATCTTGCTGGGCTTTCACCACCCGCGCCTGCTCGGGTCTATCCATAATTTGTGGCACAACAAAAGTTGCCAGCAAGGCCAAAATAACCACCACCACCATTAATTCGATAAGGGTAAAACCTGATTGTTTGTTCATTATTAATCGTCTCTTTTTACAATTTGTTGTGAAAATAAGTTGAATAGGGAGTCAATAATTTAATACCAGTCTTGTAACAGCAGACCTGATACTCTGCTAAACTCAGCCGTGTTATGAGTGATTAAGGTACACTGATGGGTGATGGCCGTAGCGGCAATCAATGTATCTAAAGGACCGATTGGCATACCTTTCTGCTCTAAATTTGCGCGTATCAGGGCTGCAGTATTGGCTTCTCTGGTACTAAAAGGCAATACATTAATCTGATCGACCAGTGCATTCAATTGCTCTAAGCGTTTTTGTGGTGATTGAGACTTAGCAATGCCGACTTTAAGCTCGTAATAAACTAACGAAGAAATACCCACCTCTTTGCTATTACAGGCTAATAATGCTTCTGCCACCCGCCCCTGATTTTTAAAAAAATAAATCAGCGTATTGGTATCCAGTAGATATTTCACAGACTTTCACGCGGTGAATCTTGCACAGAGGGAGCCTTGTTCACATCAATCGCAGTATCATCAGCCCAAGCACCCACCAAACTGATGGTGGATGCATTCCAACCATGATGAATACGTTGCGTTAGTAAGTTGGCAATTAACTTGTCTACCGATACGTTGACTTGTGAAGCTAAGCTCATTAACTGTTGCATCAGTCGGTCGTCTAAATTAATGGTTATTTGACTCATAACGTCTTTCCTTGTTAAGTTGTTTGGCAAAATTATACTAGCCAACCAACTGATTCATGGCAAAAATCGGCAATAAAATCGCCATCACGATGAGCAGTACCACACCGCCCATCACTAAAATTAATACAGGTTCGATGAGTTTAATCAGCGAACCCGATAAAGCTTGTGTGCTCACTTCGTAATGATGCGCCACCCTGCCGAGCATATCGGGTAAGCGCCCAGAAGCTTCGCCACTTTCGACTAAATAACGCACCAACGATGGAAATACTTTTGATTCAGCCAACGCCCGATAGAGTGGCACGCCTTCACGCACCTGCACCGCCATACCATCCACCGCTTGCTGTAAGGGCAATAAACTCAGCACCTGTGCTGAAATGCGTAAGGATTCGACTGCGGGTACACCACTGTTCAGCAATACCGACAAGGTTCTTGCCCAACGCGCGGTATTCGATTCTAATAACAGCTTACCGAACAAAGGCAAACGCAACAACAATCTATGCCAAGCAACCCTAAAAGCAGGACGTATGAGTAACCACTTAAACACGGCAAATCCCAGTAATAACAGCAACAGCAACGCGCCCCACCAATGTGCCAGCCAATCACTCACCGCAATCAGACCTTGCGTCAGTGGCGGTAAAGACTGTTTCATGTGGGTGAACATCACCACCACTTTAGGCACGACGACGGTAAGCAAGAACACCACAATCGCCATCGACAAGGTGAGCATGAGTAAGGGATAAAACATCGCCCCTTTCATTTGCCCCGACACCTGTTCGCGCAATTCGATGGCATCGGCTAGTCGCGCCATCACCACCGTTAAATTACCCGACTCCTCTCCTGCACCAATCATCGCCACCACATCTTCGGGCAGTCGATAAGGCGCATTGCGAAAGGCATTGGCTAAGGACTGACCTTCTTGCACCTGGCCATGCACATGAGTAAGCAAGCGCCCCAAGCGTTTACTCTCGGCTTGTGCCGATAAAATCGACAAGACTTGCGCTAAGGGCAAACCACCTTCGAGCAGGGTGGCGATTTGACGCGTCAGCAATACCAGCTCTTTCAGTGGTAAATACCCACGCCAAAATGAAGCCTGCCACCAACCACTGGTTTGTAGACTGGCGGTTTGTAACTCGGTCACGGATAAGGGCGTTAGCCCCTGAGCGCGCAAGCTAGCCCGCAAACTATAGGCAGAATCGGCGGTTTGTGTGCCTTTAACCGACTTGCCTTGGGGGTTGAGCGCGTGATAATCGAAACTGGGCATAAATTAGATTAACTGGGTGAAGATTGAGTGCGTAATTTAAACGCATAATCGGTTTTAACATCTAAGAATTTCATTTCATCATCTCCGAGAATTTATTTTAGGCATTATACGCCAGTTTCACCCTTCGTTAATGATGGTGATATGACAAAACACCAGACAAACCAATAGCTAAAAGTCAGCTCCCCCCATTAATCCTTACCCATCACAAGCCAAGCTGTTTATAATTCACTATTCAGCCATCACCTCATCTTCAGTCATCGCAAGGAACTCCTATGAAGCTAACCCAACACTGGCTATTTCGTTTACTGATTGCCCTAGCGCTATTGGTGGCTGTGGCTGCGCTTTGGCTTCTCAGTGGTTTAGGTCGCGGACCGAATGTGAACGCAACCATGCAGCTTCCCGAACTGACCCAGCCTGTGCGTGTGCTGCGAGATGAGCATGGCATTGCCTATATTTTTGCGGAAAACACCCCCGATTTAATTCGCGCTCAAGGATTTGTGACCGCCCAGCATCGCTTATTTCAACTCGAAAGCTACCGCGCCTTAGCCAGCGGTCGTTTGGCAGAAGCCATTGGTGAAGCGGGTTTGGTCAGTGACCGCCAAATGCGTTTATTGGGTATTGCACGCCATGCAAAACGCCATGCGGCGCTCTTGTCTGAAGAAGCTAAAGCCTTTTTAACCTGGTATGCACAAGGGCTGAATGCTTACATCACCCACCACACGCAAGACCACCCCATCGAACTGCAACTGGCTGGATTTACCCCCAGAGTGTGGACGCTAGAAGATATGGTCACGGTGTTGCACTTCGTTAATTTCAGCCAAGCTGCCAATTTCAAAGCCGAACTACTGATGCAAAAACTGATGGATCGGCTGGGTAGCGAGAAAGTGCTGGCGGAATTATTGCCCATCACCATTAATCCCGATAGGCAAACGAGCAGCTTGCCAACAACAGCAATTGGGGCGCAAACCATTGGATTAGAATCGGCGAATTTATTGGCCGACTTAGATAGCTTTTCCCTGCCCGAATCCTTTGCAATCGGTAGTAATAATTGGGCGATAGACAAGACGCTGAGTGCGCAAGGTAACAGTATGCTAGTGAATGACCCCCATTTAGACGCTCGCTTGCTACCTGGTTCATGGCATCCCATTGGGCTACATGCACCAGGCATTCGCGCCATAGGTGCTGCCTTACCTGCCGTGCCAGGCATTATGGTCGGGCGAAACGAAGATGTCGCCTTTGGTGTGACCAACGCTTATGGTGACTCACAAGACCTATTCATCGAAACCCCTGCGCCCAATAAGCCAGGTTATTACCTCGACGGTGACGAATTAGTAGCCTTCGGTGAAATTGAAGAAATCATTCACATCCGAGATGCTGCCGCCGACAAGGGTATACGTACTGAAGTGATGACCATTCAAACTACCCGCCGAGGTCCTATTATCAGCGGACCGATTATGGGCTATCAGGGCGAACGTCGGTTAAGTTTAAGAACCGCAGCCGCTGAATTGACAGGTGGCGACTTAGGCATTGATAAACTGCTGACCGCACGGAATATCCAAGACGTGGACAAAGCGGCGCAAGCGATGGACATTATCTACTTTAACTATGTCTTTGCCGACCGTGATGGGGCTATTGGTCATCGCAGCACGGGGCGAGTGCCGATTCGTCGCTTAGGGCAAGGCAGTTATCCGATTGCCGTCGATGGTCAAGACAACTGGCTGGGATTTATTCCCGCCGATCAAATGCCTGCCCAATCAGCACAACATCGTCATTGGGTGGGTACGGCCAATCACGATAATCGTCCCGATGATTACGCTTACGCCTACTCTAGCTACTTTTCTCCGCCCTATCGTTATCAACGCATGGGTCAGCAATTGAACCAAGCGAAAGCCATGAGCGTGGAAGATCAACGCAGGTTAATGCTCGATACCGTGAATCTTCAAGCGCAACAACTTGCCCCGAAGATGGTGAAGGCACTGGCAGCCGACCCCAAGCTTCAAGACTTAGCGTCACTGTTAGCCGCTTGGGATTATCGAGACGATCAGCAGCAAGCCGCACCACTGCTCTATCATCATCTCTACGAGCAACTGGCTTGGCAAACCCTAGTAGACGATTTGGGTGAAGACTTAACGCGCGATTACTTAAAACAGTGGTATATGTGGCAAAACCGTTTTGATGCTTGGCTAACAACACCCGATTCCCCTTGGTTTGATGACCAACGCACTCAAGCCGTTGAGCATTTAGATGACATCATCAGACGCTCGGCACATATCGTCAAAACTCAGTTAGTGTCTCAATGGGGACAGGATATGACCCAATGGCAATGGGGCGCTGAACATCGTATTCACTTTGCCAGTATGCTACGCCCTAAGGGTTGGGGACGTGATTGGCTGGGCTTTGCGGAACGCCCCATGAGCGGCTCGGGAGAAACCCTCATGCGTGCGCGCACCAGCTTCATGGGCGATTATCAAGTGGAGTTTTTTGCATCCATGCGCTTAGTCGCCGACATGGCCGATGATGAGCGCGTTCAAGCGGTGATTTCTGGCGGCGTGGTAGATCGTCAGTTTCATCCCCATCAGCAAGATCAGTTACCGACTTGGACAGCAGGTCAGCTGTTAAATTGGTGGCTGGCGCCGCAACAGATCGCAGCACACAGCCGCCATGAGCAGCGGCTTAGCCCTTGATTTTGCAATGATCCACAACTTATTGATAATGATAACGGCAAGCAATGATGGTAATTTGCCCTTCATCAACCGCATAAACTAACCGATTCGACTCATCGATGCGTCGCGACCAAAACCCCGAAAGATTTTCCTTTAAGGGTTCGGGTTTACCTAGTCCCTCAAAAGGTGTCCTCATGGCATCTCGAATCAGTAAGTTAATGCGTTTGAGGGTTTTTCTGTCTTGTGTTTGCCAATACTCGTAATCTGACCATGCTTTCTCTGTCCAACACAAACGCTCAATCTTCATCTACCAAACCGTTTTCTAGGGTTTTTCCCGACTGATACTGTTCAATAGAAGCTTGTAAATGCGCCGCATTGGCTGGCACTTTTAACAAATGCACCGTTTCCATCAAGCTATTAAAATAATCTTGAGACATAACTACAGCATTGGCAGCATCACGACGGGTAATGATGGTGCAATCGGCATTATCGACCACCGAATCTAACACCGCTTTAAGGCTATTTCTGGCTTCTGTGTAACTGACGACTTGCATAAACACTCCTTATTTCATCGATTGATAAGCAGCATACTAGCATACATGAACAGCTTTTTGTACAGGTTGCGGTTTCAAAAACCACAGAGACTCATGTCAGAACCCTAACTAACCCTGCGTCACCCGTAACACTTCAGCCAGTGTGGTATTACCTGCTAACACTTGCTCGAAGCCATTATCACGCAAACTCTTCATGCCCATACTGCGTACATAGGCCTCCATCGCTTGTTCACTGTCGCCCGAATGAATGAGATGACGTAAATTTTCATCAACGCTAATCCATTCATAAATCGCCATACGACCCGCAAAACCCGATGGGCAATCTGAACTGCTGCCCGCTTCGTACAAAGACAAAGGCACATCCACAGGGCGAGAGAGTAAACGACATTCCGCTTCATCGGCAACGCGTGTGACCTTAATGTGCGGACACAGCCGACGCACCAGACGTTGCGCCAAAATACCGACCAGTGAAGAAGCGAGTAAAAAAGGCTCGACCCCCATATCACGCAAACGCGTAATCGCTCCAATGGCGGTATTGGTATGCAAGGTGGACAGCACCAAATGTCCTGTTAACGAAGCCTGAACGGCAATTTGCGCTGTTTCACCGTCACGAATTTCCCCCACCATCACCACATCAGGATCTTGACGCAAAATGGCACGCAAGCCACGCGCGAAGGTCATATCGGTCTTTAGGTTGACTTGGGTTTGACTGATGCCGTTGAGTTCGTATTCTACGGGGTCTTCTACCGTCATGATGTTACGCTCAACCGCATTCAAGTGCGATAAGGCGGCATAAAGGGTGGTGGTTTTTCCCGAACCCGTCGGACCCGTCACCAAAATAATGCCGTGGGCTTTAGCGAGGTTGCTTTCAATACCCGAAAGCACTTGTTCGGGCATGCCTAATTGCGATAGCGCCAACAAGCCAGCGCTCTTATCGAGTAATCGCAACACCACGCGCTCACCATATTGCGACGGCAGGGTTGACACCCGCAAATCGACCATACGTGAACCCAACTGCAGCGCAATACGTCCATCTTGTGGTAGGCGTTTTTCGGCAATATCCAAACGTGCCATTACTTTTAAACGAGAAATGAGTAAGGGCGCAAAAGATGCCTTGGGTTCAAGTACCGTTTGCAACAAGCCGTCCATGCGAAAACGCACACGAAGTTTATCTTCGAAAGGTTCTAAATGGATATCGGATGCCTTAAGTTTAATCGCTTCGGCTAGGGTGGCATTCAGGAAACGAATCACAGGGGCTTCATCATTAGAAGCGAGCAAATCCTCTTTTTGCACGCGCATTAAATCGAAGGCATCGCTCATATCCAATTCATCAAGCATACTTTCACTGCCTGACAATTCGCCGCCATCGGCATAGACACGCGACACAGCGACTTCATACTGAGCCTCTGTCACCCTCAGTAATTCAGGCGCAACAGCATGACTCGCCCGCAAGCCTTCTTGAATAGCGGAAACACTGGCATTGGGGCGCACCAGTAAGCGCCACCCCTCCAATTCATGCACCAACAACACCCCCTGACCCTGCACAAAATGGTAAGGGAAACGCAGGCCACTCATGCGTCAACACTCATGGCACTAGCGGCTCACTGGTCATGTTTAAACGATCTTCAACGGGGGCTGGCGTAGCGCGTTTGGCAATGACAAAATCTTCCGCTAATAACTCACTGGCATTCAGTGGCAGGCGTGGTGACACCAGCTCACGACTGTTAGTCTGCTTACGCTGAATCAAGCCTTCCGACTGTTGCTGTAACTTATTGTATTTGGAAGCCGCATAGGCCACCGCAAGCTGGTCATCACGCACAATACGGGGACGCAAGAACACCATTAGGTTCTTACGCGCTATTTTATTTTCTTTATACGAAAATAATGCTCCCAATACGGGAATATCCCCGAGCCCTGGTACTTTCGATAAGGATTCGCTCTCAGACTCATCCATCAACCCGCCCAATACCACCAAGTTACCATCAGTTACCAACACATTGGTTTTAATTTCACGTTTCGAAGTCACTAAATCGACCGAACCCAAGGTGGTTTTTGAATTAGGCACAAGGCTAGAAACTGACTGTTCAATTTCTAAGCGAATACTATCGCCTTCATTAATTTGCGGCTTCACCTTTAACTTTAAGCCGACATCTTGGCGCTTAATGGTCTGGAAAGGGCTGCCAATGGTTCCCGTTGTTCCACCCACGCCTGTACTGGCATAGCTGCCTGTGCTAAACGGAACTTCCTGCCCAACAATCATGCTCGCTTCTTCGTTATCCATCGTCACCAACGAAGGCGTTGAAAGGATATTATTGTCGGTATTGGAACGTAAGGCGCGTAATAACGCCCCCCAGCCTTGGTCATTGCCGTAACTTTCGCCCGCAATGGCCGTCACGCCCGCACCGCTGACCGAGCCTAAAGCTCCCGCTGTACCGCCTGTCGCCGCACCCGTAGCGATATTTTTTAAACTATCGTCCAGACTAAATACCCCAGCACCGTTTGGACCTACCGCTACCCAGCTTGCGCCTAATTGTTGGCGCTGTTCTTCTGAGACTTCAGCAATAATGGCTTCAATAATCACCTGCGCACGGCGCACATCTAGCCGACGAATGACCTCACGCAAGGTTGAAATGAGTTGTGGCGGAGCGCTAATGACCAAGGCATTCATGCGCTCATCCGCTTCAATGCTAATGTCGCTGTCTGAAGAACCGCCTTTTTTCTTACTCACTTTACTGCCAGCTGTCATAGCCGTGGTTTTCACGCCGCCATCACCAATATTCGGCTCTGCACCCTCGCCCGTTTGCTGCTCTGCCGCTGCCAAGGTCGAACCTGCACCCGCGATACTCTGTAAAATCGGTGCTAAATCAGTGGCTTTAGCATACTGCAAGTAAATGACTTGTACGCGTCCCTGTTGCTGCACGGGCGAATCAATTTGCGCCAGCAAAGCGCGTGCTGCCATACGTTGCGCTTCGCCCCCCGATAAAATAAGTCGATTGGCACGTAGATCTGGCGCAACCACTAAGGCTAATTCTTTATCCATGCCCGTATTGAGCGTTTTCATTAGGCTAGTGGCTTCTTCTGCTGACAGATAATTCAACTGCACCACTTCATAGCTGTGCTGAAAAGGCACATCGACACGCGACACCACTTCCTTAATGCGGCTAATATTGCCCGAACGGTCGGTCACAATCAGCCTATTGGAATCAGGATTCGCCACCAAATGTCCTTCGTTGGCCACCAAAGGACGCAGTAAAGCAACAAGCTTATTCGCCGACACATGCTTGAGGCTAATCACTTGCGTCACCCAATCGTCTTCATCTCGACTGGCACCGACACGCTGCGCTCGATCGCGCACCACATTCACGGGCACAATTTCGACTAAATCGCCATTTTCCAGCGCGGCAAAGCCATGTACTTTCAGAAATGACAGAAAGGTTTGATACAGCTTGTTCGGCTGTAACCCCGTGTTGGTGGTAAAGCTCACCTTGGCTTTAACACGCGGGTCTATGACAAAATTCTTACCCGTTACCTGCGCCACCGCCTCGGCCACTTGGGCAATTTCGACTTCTTTTAAGTTAATCACCATCGCCGCTTCTTTTGAGCTGGGCGAAGTTGTGGCAGCTTGCACGCTAGCACCGCTGAGTAAACTCACCAGCAACCATACACTGAGTTGAATTCTTGTTACCATGTGACCGACCATTCCTGTTCTTTTCCTGCTCGTAATACCTTGACACTCGCACCTGCGCCATCTAACACACTGGGTAGGCTCGCTAATTTAGTCATCCATTCACTCATCGGTTGACCATTCAGCGCCACGAGCTGATCGCCCGCCATAAAACCGAGTTGCTTAAAAATCGCTTCTTGTCCTGACTTAGGCTGCACCAGCACACTGACCAAACGACCCTGCTCAAATTGTGGTTGCAAATTGAGCCATTGCATGGCCGTGGTTGGATTTTGTTTTGCTTGTTGACGTAGTTCGCTCAAATTAACAGCAGACGCTGCGCTGGGAGACACTGAAACAGTAGCCGAAGCCGTGGCTTGTTGCTGTGACGAAGCCAGCTTGAGCCATTGACTGCCTTGTCTGGTGAGCAGCTGAACTTGCATCGCTTCAATGCGCTCGACTTTCACCCCTTGCGGCGTGAGCTGATTTTCTTGTAACCAAATTAGCCCACCACCACTGCCTTGTTGCACCAAAGCGAGCTTGATGGCGTCATCCACCAGAACGCCCAGCAACTGCCAACCCTTGAGAACACTGGCATCGGCAAAGGCTTCAGACTGGGCAGTGATGGCAGAGGTGCTGCTGTTGGGAAATAGCTGTTGCCATGACGTGGACTTTTCTGGAATATGAGCTGCACTAGTTACGGTGGGTAAACTCGTTAAATTTGTTGACGTTAACACTAACCAGGCACAACGTGCCGTTTGCCAGGATAAAATCACCAGCAATACTGCAGCCACAAACCAACGCAACCATGTGCGATTGAGTTTAGAAAAGGTTAGAGCTAAAGAAGCAATGAAACTTCTGTTCAATAAGGTTGTGTTCATTGCTGCTTATTATAAAGAACTTGTGTGACAAAAAGATGCTATGTTGCAGAATAATTGAGTTAACGATTACACACAAGACGCACAGCAAAATACTGTTAAAACTAGGAAAGTAACAACCCTGACAACTCGGCATAATACTTAAATCGTGTGTCTGCCGATAACAAAAAGGCGCATTGATCTATTTGCACTGTTATCCGTTAGGCATACATGATTAAGCCTCCTACTTTTGTCATGCCATTATCATAGCATAAATCCAACCTATCCCTCTCCCACTGGGAGAGGGAAGCGCAACGCGCGGGTGAGGGACACCCCCTTTCGCAAAGGGGGTCGCCAAAGGCGGGGGGATTTACCCTTTTTCAAAGGAATGCGCAGGTGGTGGATATTAGATTAACAGTAAAGCGATCTTAAGGCATTCGGTGATTGAATCGCGAGCGTTAATAAGGTTTTAGCAGCACCTGTTGGGTTTCTTCTGCCCTGCTCCCATTCTTGCAGGGTACGCACAGACACGCCCAATAACTTTGAAAAAGCGACCTGTGTCATCTCTACCTTAGAACGCGCCAAAGCTGCCAAGGTTGGTTCGGCTTGCGTCACCCGTGCTTGTTGCGCTAATTTCATTTGTTTCACAGAAGTCAGCAAATCGGCTTGGAATTGCATCATTTCTTGATCTGAGGTATTATCCATTTTCTATTTCCTGTTGTAATAGTTTAAGAAACGAAACAGGTAAGTTATCGAACTTTGCCTTGGTGTAAAGCATGAGCAACCAAATATGCCCTTTATCTTGCACCTGATAATAAATCACGCGCACCCCACCTCGCTTTCCGATACCTTGTCGACTCCAACGTACTTTTCGCAGCCCACCCGAGCCGACAATGACATCACCTGCTAAAGGGTTATTGGCTAACCAACCAATAAAGGCAAGCCGCTCGCTTTCCGACCAAACCGCAGCAGCCAATTCAACAAACTTAGGTGTTTCAATAATGGTATACATGACATAATTATCCGTCAAAGACGGATAAAGCACAAGAAATAAAATAGCATAAAATCCACCCTAACCCTCCTTTATAAAAGGAGGGAACAACCCACCCCACTGGCCATTCCGACTACTCCCCTACTTTTGCGACGGAGGGGCAAAAAAACCAACTACTGACTGCGCACAAGACGCACGGCAAGACCATCGTTCTCACCGTACGTACCGTCGTAGCTATAGTCGAAATTGACGCCCCACGCGTAGCCAGCAAACGTCGACGACAAAATATGACTAGGTGTTGCGGGGAAGATCGCTTCGTTAATGGCTTGACCATAGCAAGCGGTTTCGACAAGGCTTTTCAGTTCTTTAATATTTGGCAGTCGCCATTCCACACTGGTATTGCTTGCCACAGTCGCCGCTTGCGCCAGTGCGTTTTCCCAATTATAAGTGGTGGCTATACCGCTACAAGTCGTGCCATTCCAACTCATGCCTAAGGCACAACGCTGCCAAATGAGTCCTGTTTTGGTGTCGGTGACTTCTGTACCATCCGCCGATAGCGTGTATTGGCTATCGGGTTTGGTTTTAACGATATTGGGGTTGCAAGTTTGTGCCTGCACAGCGATTGCCAACAGCAAGCTGACTAGGGTTAGTAATGCTTTTTTCATGTATTTTTCCTTAAATTCATTTAATCCACCCTAAGGCTAATTCAAGACTAAGTAGCCGAAAACCACAAAATCAACAATGGCATAGATGCCAATAATGGTTAATAAAATGATGGGATAATCAAATCTAATTATCGAGCTGTCGCACTTTTCTCTGGCTTTAGATTCAAAAAAATAGCGTTGTCGCTTTCTGATGAGCGTCCAATAACCATAGTTATCTCTGTCTTTCTTGTCTGTAATAATTTTTGACTCTAAGTAATCAGCACCTTTTCGAAGCGCATTTTTAGATGAAGTCATGCTTGATACTGTTCGATAAAATGGAAAAATCATCATTAAACCAAACGTTAACGCAAAGAAACATGCAATCATTTTTGAGGTAAATGATAAACCTTGTAGGTAAGCAAGCAAATCGCTGGGTAAGCTATTCGATGAATCATAGCCATAAAAGAAAACCATTAGCATCGACACTAAAAAAATAAAGTGTATTGCAATAAAGACGAAGGCTTTATGAAAAATATCCGCAATGGCAACATCTCTGAAGTGGTAACCCTCCATCAAAATTTGATAAATAAACTTTTCATCTTCTTTAGATTTTACAGAATCTGTAACCTGAGCATTTTCTGACATATCATACACCTTGCCTAACAATCAGTATTTCTTTTAACCGACCAATTAAAAAAGTTTGGAAATAGAAGTTTTTTCCACCATGCAATATGAATCATATTGTCGAAATCGCCACGCGCGTACATTTCGTCGTTATAGGCTTGCGTATACACGGTAATCATCGTAACTGGCTCTTCTTTTTCAATGAAACGACGTTTTTTGATAATTTCTGACAGATATTTTAACGAAAGATCGTCATTCATTTCGTTAAACTCAATATCAGTCAATAAGTCAGAAAATTTATGCGCTAGGGTTTCGTGCAATCTCGCCATGGTTGCCGAAGAAATGAGCAAGTCTATGATGCTAATTACAACGATCATTGCTGGCACAATCGTTTGAATTAATAAAATATGCGCACTATCGAGTGTCAAAGCGTTCTTCAAAAACTCTTCGCCTAAAATTGTGACAAAAATAGTCGAGCCGAAGATGAGCTGCAATCCAGTCGCCCACTTATTGAATCGTTCGAAAAAGTAACGACGCTTAATGTGGTAACGAACTGAAGCCGATATTTCGAATTCCTGTTCTTTTATCAACTGCTCACTTGCAGGCTTAGGCACCTGTGCTGGCAAAGACTTTTCTGCGAATGCCTCGCTAACCAAATCAGATTCTTGCGCTAGTGTTGTTGTCATAAGAACACCTCTTTATTGATCGTTATCAGTTAAAACGCCAACTTGTTCAAAAATTAGTGTTGGACTAGGGTTAGGCTTTGCTGTTGGGTGGATAGTACCCACCGATTTAATACGATCTTCGCAAGCTTTATTCTTGGGAGGATGAACTTTGCGCACACCCTTAATATCATGGTAACGTCGACTACCTGTTACACGCTTAATCCCTTTTTTCACGCGATTTTTCTGCTCTACCTCATCGTCAGTTTCAACCAGTTGTTGTAACATTGTGTACAGCCTGTAAAGCGATTCCTGCTTAGGATCACGTCTGAACCTAGTTCTCATTACCATCTCATTTTCTCCAAATCAAACATTATGGTTTAATATTAAAAATCATTTATTAAGGGGCAGGATCAACCTCTTCCTTCCTAACCAGACGCACGGCAAAACCACTCTCCTTCATACCCCAATTGACTACGGAGATAAGGTCGTACCACGCGCCGTCGGTGCCTTCGGCAAACGCCGACGACGACCAGTATCCTCTATCGGGTGGTGTTGGAAAGTATGAGGTATCAATAGCTGGATTGACTCGCCCCATATCGGCAATGCCTGGTAACTCTTCCACGGTGGGCATACGCCAGTTGTTGTAACCACATAAGCCAGCTGTATTTACGTCTGCAACATATTTTTCAGTGTCGCATCTGCCTGTTTGGTAGCAAGTTCCCCCACTTTCTACGCCAGCATTGCCGCCATTATTGCTGCTGTCGCTGTTGTACCAGCTGTAGGTGTGGTCTTTGTCGCGCAAGCCGTTATCGTCGGTTTTGTTTTCCCACATTAAGCCTGTGTTGTTGTCGAGTACACAATCCCAACTCGTAGCGTCGGCAGCTAGGGGCTGCCCTGTACTGCTGATTTTGGTGAAGTCAAAACCATTATTCTTGCCTGCGTTTTGGCTGCTGCTACCGACTTTTGCCAGTTTGCCTGCCATGGCTTGGGCATCGCGTCCATAAGATGCATCTTCTTGGGCTGCATTGCTTGTTGTTAGATAAGTAATCACAATACCTGTATCGTTCAGCTTACCTGTTGCCGTGGTGTTGTGAATAATCGCGTCTTTGCTGATATTGCTGGCTGTGCTGCTCAGTTGGGCATTGCCAGAGATGCTGCTAAGGGTGACGTTGACGCTACTGGCTTGTAGGTTGCTGCTGTTCACGCAAGTGGGCACAGTAAAGGTCGCACTGGTTTGCCCCGATGCAATATCGACACTGGTGGTGGCGTTGCTGTAATCGGCATTGCCTGTGCAACTCACCGCACCTGTAGCAGCGATTGTGCCGCTGGGTAAGGGGTTGGGTGCACTGTAGCTGATATTGGCGGTGGTGATGCCATTGGCAGCAGCGTCTAGGGTTACGGTGAAGGTAAGGTTATTGCCTTCAAGTGCGTCGGCGGTTTTGCTAAGCGTTGCGGTGGGTGGAGGGGCGGCAACAGTGAGGGTGAAGCTACGAGCATCACTAGCGCCATCTTTGTCGCTGGCAGTTGCCGATAAGTTATAGGTTCCCGATTGGCTAGGTGTGCCAGAAAGTACGCCTGTGCTGGTGTTTAGGGTAACACCTGTGGGCAGTGTGCCTGTGATGGCGTAGCTGGTAATGCTGTCGCCATCGGTGGCGGTGACTAAACTGGCAAGGGCAAGGCTGTAGGCTTGTCCTTGAGTAGCGTTTTGGTTGCTGATGGTTGCCAGTTCGGGGGGTTCTGATCCAAAGCTAACTGAAATATTACAGTTGTCGGTAATGGCATTGGTGGTGAGCGTGGTGGTAGGTGTGCCTCCGCAGCCAGTGCTAATACCGAAAATACTGTAGCCTGTGTTGGGGCTTAGGGTAAAACTGGTGGTATTGCCGTGGGTAACGGTTTGACTGGCGGGGGTAACACTGCCTTTGTTGGTGTCTAGGCTGGTGGCGGTAACGGTGTAGGTTTTTTGGCTAAAGCTGGCAGAAACGCTACAGTTGCTGGTAATGCTGCCTGTGGTATAGATGCTGCCACTTAGGCTACCGCCGCAACCTGTGACGCTGGCTATCTTGTATCCCGTATTGGGAGTGACAGTGAAACTGGTGCTGTTGCCGCTTTGCACACTGGTACTGCTGGGGCTGATGCCGCCATTACTGCCTGCACTGGCTGAAACCGTGTAGTTGACTATGGGTGGTTGTGTCGGGGCTGGTGTTGGAGCTTGTGTTGGAGCTTGTGTTGGAGCTTGCGTTGGAGCTTGCGTTGGAGCTTGCGTTGGAGCTTGCGTTGGAGCTTGCGTTGGAG
>CAZFLX010000008.1:85779-85845 GCA_964519885.1 uncultured Francisella sp.
CTGCTGTTGGGGCTGCTGTTGGAGCTGCTGTTGGAGCTGCTGTTGGAGCTGCTGTTGGGGCTTCTG
>CAZFLX010000009.1:0-78907 GCA_964519885.1 uncultured Francisella sp.
AGGGACCTGCGGATTAACAGTCCGTCGCTCTACCGACTGAGCTATCAGGGAATTGATGAAGAGAATTATAGCAGAGCTCGATTATTTTGCAAGGGGTTTGTCTTAAAAAACTTCCTCAACCCCTATTCTATCAGCCTTTACACGGTGAGTGAAAGACTGTGAGTCATTGGAATTACGGACTTTTTTGGTGCCAAGCAAAATCCGACTACTCATAAAAAAATTGCTCAGGGACAAACTACAGACAAATGAGAGACAAACTGGAGACGAAACCTAAAAACAAATGAGTAACAGACTAATTGAGCATAAGACTTAGTCTTCATCACTAACGTACTCAAAAAGATCTCCAACACCACAATTAAAAAACTCACACAGCTGCTCAACCACATCGATTTCAACCCTAGTAAAAGTTTCTTTGTATAACCGGGTAATCGTTCCTCTATTGATGTTTGTTGCAGTGGCTAGATCGGAAATTTTCAGCTTCTTTTCGCCCATCATTTTAGACAAATGACACTTAATCATAAAAAAATAACCTCCAGTAGATCAAAATGCTTTACAAATGATCTTTTATGACGTAATATGATCTACAGGAGATTAAATATTTCCTGTAAGTGACCATAAAGGTCTATTGTAAGTAAAAAGGAGCATATATGTCATTAACATATTTAACAACAGATGAGCTATCCACACGTATCAAGTACAACGCAAGAACCATCCGACAAGTACTGATGAACAATGTGTTACTTGAGGGTCGCCACTATTTTAGACCTTTTGGTCAGCGCAAGATCTTATTTATTTGGGAGCACATTGAAGAGGATATGCTGCAAAGCATGCCTATAAGTGCGGGCATTCCTTTAGCCAATGGAGGTGTTTGTTATGGCTAACATCAGAACAAAGAAGGACACTGGAAATCTATATTTCGATTTTCAATATTTAAAGATGCGCTGTAGAGAATATACAACTCTACCCGACACCCCTGCCAATCGTAAGAAGTTGCAGACGGTGATGAGTAAGATCGAGTCTGATATGGCGTTGGGTAAGTTTGATTATGCACGCTACTTTCCCAATAGTCCGATGTTGAATCGCTTGGCTGCGAAAGTGCAACCGGTGGTGGCTGAGGTGGTTGAGCAGAAGCGGGAGACGCCGTTGTTTTCGGATTTTGCGGATCAGTGGTTTGAGGAGTTGCGCCCTACTTGGCGAGTGAGTACCGCTAAGGGTTATCGGGCTTATTTGGATAAGCGTTTGAATCCATTTTTTGGTGATATGGAGGTTGGCCGCATCGATAAAGCTGATATCTTGAAGTTCCGTTCTACAACCGCCAAGTTAGCCAACGGTAAACTCAAGCCTAAAACCATTAATAAGTTTATGAAGCTTTTTAAGATGATCATTGATGAAGCGGCCATCCGATTTGATTTTATCACGCCTTATCGGGGAATTAAGCCTTTGAAGGAGGAAAAGGTTCACATTGAGCCATTTTCGTTGGATGAGGTGAATAAAATCATTAATCATGTGCGGGCTGATTGGCGTACTTATATGATTGTGCGTTTTTTTACCGGTATGCGCTCGGGTGAGATTGATGGGTTGAAGTGGAAGTATGTGGATTTTGATAAGCGTCAAATTCTGGTTCGGGAAACTTTCAGTTATGGCAATTGGGAATATACCAAAAATGATGGTTCTCAGCGTGAGATTGAGATGAATCAGTTGGTGTTTGAGACGTTATGGGCGCATCGTGAGGCGCAAGGTGGTCTTTATGAGACGGTGTTTGTGAATCGGGATGGTGAGCCGGTGCATAACAGTAATTTTCTGCATCGGGTGTGGACGCCTTTATTGGCTTATTTGGGGATCCCTTATCGTCGTCCTTATGAGACGCGCCATACGGCGGCTACTTTGTGGTTGGCGGCGGGTGAGAATCCGACGTGGATTGCGAAGCAGATGGGACACAGTAATACGGAGATGCTGTTTACGGTGTATACGCGTTATGTGCCCAATTTAACGCGTCAGGATGGTTCGGCGATGGAGCGGTTAATTGCTCAGGGTATTCAGCTGGATGTGCCTAAACAGGGATTTAAGATTAATCCCATTGCTGATGAGTTGAGTCATTGGGATGCGTTGCTGGTGGGCAATGCGTCTTCTGCACAGGTTTAAGGAGATTAGGTTATGCCAATGATGAATCAGTGTCATGCTGCGATGACGAGTGGTGTGAGTTTTCAGAGTCCTTATTTGTACGATAAGCATCATGCTTATTTGATTGATTTAACGGATGATCAGGTGATGCGGCGCTTGGTGGCGAGTTTAAAGTATGTGTTTAATCTGAATCAGGGGCTGGAGTTGCCGTTTATTTTGGGTTGTCCGCAGTGTGAGGATAATGATGCGGCTTTGGTGTGCTGGATTACCCATGAGTTGAAGCAGACGGATTGGGTGGAGGCGAGTCATATTTTTAACTTTTTGATTGGGCGTTTGAAACGTCAATTAGAAGCTTTTCATCAGGAGTGGATGTGATGTTAGCGGATAAAAATGTAGATTCTTTGGCGTTTAGTGATGTGGTTGAACGTCAGCTGATGATGTTGCAGTCTTTAGATTGGCTAGCGCCTGAGCAGTTGCATTATATGGCTAAACTGGCAGCCCATCCTGAAGATTGGATTCGCTTGGTGAGGTTTACGGAATACTTAAAGCACCCTGCCCTGAAGGCTTTTATGGTGGAGCTGTTAAATGATGAGGGGCGTATGGAGAAATTTGTAACCTTGCCGGCGAGTAAGGCGCATCATCACCATCAACCAGGCGGTTTGTTGGCGCATAGCTTGGAAGTGACTCAGTTGTGTTTTCATTCATTAAAAAGTTTATCGGGTATTTCGGCGAATGAACAGGAGTTAACTTTGGTGGCTGGGCTACTGCATGATTTTGGTAAAACCATCACTATGACGGCGGATAATAGCTATACCAGTATGGGTTATAGTGTCGGTCATGACACCTTAACCTTAGCGAGTATTGAGCCTTATTTTGGACAACTGAGATTGTCGTGGCGTGAGGGTGCGGCGACACTGGCTTATTTGCTGACGTGGAACTACCAACAAGGTAATGCCAAGTACCCCACTGCCCTGGTAGTAAAATCAGCTGATCAAATTAGTGCGGCAGTGCAAAGACGCAATGAGGTGTTTTTGAATAAACCCACTCATCATCATTATGCGGGCATTACCGGCGAGGGGGTGATGATGAGGGTTTGAGAGCTTCTAGAAAAAAAGATTTATTTACACCATATTTGTTAAATTCATCTGATGTCAGCGCCTAACATTAGGCGCTGCTTACCATTGAGATGAAACAAAGTAGCTGGCTAAAAGTCATATCACTTATTAGCTTTTTGGCACTCACTATTCAGTGATTTATATTCCATTACTCTGGGATGGTCAATCTATCCCAAGCTTGTTGGTAGCTGACTTCATTGCTGCCATTAGCATCTAAGTCGGCAGACATTGTTAGTAATCCGTCGGCATTGCTGGTGGTTTTTAACCCTTGGTTGTTCCAACGGCTGCTGTATTCTCCCGTGCGTGGGGATGCATAAGTACCACCTGTTATTAAGCCGGTGAGTGGCGTCGCTGTACTGAGGGTTAGGTTGGCTTTGTCATTGTTCACTAGGATTTCCATTGATCCATTTAAGCTCACTTGCCAGTCGGTGCCATTTTCAGTGTAGAGACTTTGATAGCCTGTTTTCTGTGTGGTTTGAGTAATGTCAGTGGTGTTTTGCGTGCGACTGACCACATCACTTGCGACTTGGGTGGTCACAGACAGCCCTGCGCCCGTATCTATGGCTAGACTTTTACTGCCTTGGTAGCTTTGTGTCACACCATTTTGCACTGATGTTAGGTTGTTATAAGTTAAGCTAGCGGTGAGCGTTGTGGGCGTTACGGCACTTAAGCTGTAAGCCAGTGAGCCATTGGCTGTTAGCGTACCATTGCTGCAGTTGTTAAAGCTGAGTTGCTCGCTTTCTCCGGCTTGGCTAATTTGACCATCTGCATTGGTGTCTACGATGGTTCGTGTCATGCTGCCTGTGGTGCAGTTATGCGTGCCGGCACCAGCAGGCAAGGTATCGATAAAACTTGTTTTTAAGCTGGTGGCAATACTGGGATTGAGCCAGATACTTTGCGTTAATCTGAACATACTGGCTGTTGGATTATGGTAGCTGTTACGAATGGCGTTTACTTCGTTGTATAGGCTACGGTTAAACAACAGGCTGTAGTCGTCGTAGTTGTCAGTGGTTAAAGCCAAGGTTCCAAGCGTTGGACTAGGGGTAACTGGCGTTTCTGGTGTGGGGGTTGTTCCACCACCGCCGCCACATCCACTCAGGATGAGGCTGATGGCTGTCACTAAACTCAGTTGCACTAATGAATGTTTAATCGTCATGGTTGTTCTTTCCTGTTTTTTCTTAGAATAGGTTGATGTTTTGTTGGAAGAGCACATTGAGCCATTGGTTGTTACCCGCTAGGCTAATGGTCTGATCGGCAAATTCAGCGAACTCTATTTCTTTTAACGTGTCTGTCCCTTCAATGCTGTGGCTAATGGTCCAGCTACCGTCACTATTTTGGTGAATTTGGTACTCATTCAGGGCGTATTTAAACAGGGCGATATCAGTCTCTGTACCACCCGTTAGGGCGTCATTGCCCGTGCCACCGAACAGAACATCGTTACCAGCGTCGCCGAAGAGCTTATCGTCACCCGATTTAGAACCAATCCAGTCGTCACCATCACCGCCATACAATTCATCGTCGTCTTCACCGAGGATAATGGTTTGACTACCCGAACCGGCATAAACAATGTTGGCACCGTCACCACCTATCACTTCAACGCCATCACCGACAATGACGGCAAATTCGACGTTTTTCAGTTCAAGTTTCGTTCCTTTAGGTAGGTCGCGTACGTCAATAACAATGGCTTCAATTGGGCGACCCGTTGTTCCAGCAACCACGTCGGCAGAGCCTTGAATGGTAATCGGCTGTGCCGGTGCCGAGGTAACCCCTTGCCCTACCGTTAACTTGACTGAATTCACAATCAAGGGGCCTTTTTCGGCTTGTTGATTCAACACGTTGAGGAAGTTTTCACCGCCTCCTGTCAGGTTGTTTTGGCTGGCTTCTTCCGTGCCTGCTGTGTCGTTAATCAGTTTAACTAAATTGTTTAACGCTTCTGTGTTGTTAGCAGGAGTGCGCGCGCCAGTTGCCGTTAAGCCTACACCCGTTGGTAAACTGGCTGTTGTCGCCGGTATGGTGGCGTTACCATCACCATAGTAAAGGGCAATATCGGCACGCGAACCATCGCCGGTCGAATCTTGACGGTCACCGGTAATTGGCGTAATAGTCACCATTTCTAAGACACGACCATCAGGAGTGGTGGTGGTTCCGGTGGTGACGGTGGCGCCATCAACCGTCGTGGTTGTCGGTGCCTGCGTTGGAGGCGATGTCGGTGTTGGTGTTGAGCCGCCGCCACCTGAACTTGGTGCCGTCGCAGCTGTCATTGCATAGTAACCCGTTGTAGTAATCGCCATACCTGCATCTTCTTCCGGAGCATCTGTCACACTTATAGAAATACCAGCTGCACCTGCCGCAGTTGCAGTAAATGTAGCTGCTGCTAACGCTGTGTTGATAGTCGTTGCATCTCCAGTGAGCTGAATGCCCGCAGTGTTTGCATCTGCACCAGTGAGTCCCCCAATACTGCCGTTAGTAGCACTCAGTGTCACCGTCATCGTGTTGTTATTCACGTCTGCCACGCGAATATCATCCAGAGCCGCCGCTGTACCCACCGTCAACGCTTGTGCTTCTGCACGAAGACCTACGATGACTGGAGCAGTGTTGGCATTGTCTCCATCTTCTGCCACATTGAGAACGCTGACGATCAGGTTTTGCACCTCAGTGCCGCTTATGCTGCCTGTGACGGTGATTTGAACCGCATAGGTGTTATTTGTAGCGGTATCACCTGCATCAGTCGGGGCTTCATAGTTTGGTGCATCGTTGAAGCTGAGTAAACCAGTCGTAGCGTTGATAGTAAATTTCGCACTATCCGCCCCGCCTGTGATTGCATAGCTAAGTGTACCCGTAGCTGCATCTTCATCAAGTAGCGATACATTGCCAACCTCGGTTGTATTTTCAGCGATCATCGGTAACAGTGCATTTTCGCCCACACCGCCTGGATCGACGATCACGCCGTTGACTGTACGGTCGGCATCATAGACACCGCCATCGGTGAGGGAGAATTTGACGGTTGCCGTGCCGTCTTCATTCATCGTCACCCCTTCCATGATATTGACCCATTTGTTAGTCACAAGGTTTTTCTTGAAGTACGAGAACTGTTTAAAGTCCGCATCGGCAGTCATGCTCATTTCTACCGTCGCGCCATTTTCGAGACCGCTTAGTGTAAATCCAAACTGACCGAGAGGCATTTTTACATTTTTTGGTAGTCCCGTGACGGCTGAGTTGGTCGCATCGGTGATAGAGATACCATCCGGTGCGTCGATAGTAATTGGTGTGCTATCTTCTGCATCATTTGGCGTAAATGGATTTGCGACATTGAGTGTGACGCTGTTAGTCACTTCCGGCACATCATTGACCGTGATGGTAAAGGTATGCTCTGTCTCATTACCTGCTTCATCGGTCGCAACCAAAGTGATTTCGGTCGGTGTGTCAGCATCGACAGACGGTGCTGTACCCGTAAGGCTGTAGTTTGCCGTATCGATACCAAAAATTTCACCCGAGATAGCACCATCTTCATCAAACTGAACATCACCGGCGATGATTTTTCCTTCGCTGTTAAAGAGCATCGACCAAGTATTTGCCGTGGTGCTGATCGGTTCTTGTTCCTCAAAATCGCTGTTGTATTTGTAGATACCGGATACATTGCCAGGGAACAATACTAGATGTGAAATATAAAAATTCCCATCCGCATCGATTTTGATATCGGTAGGGATACCATGCAGGACTTGCTCTCCAGCGCCATCAATACTCATCACGACGCTAACATTATTTCCGTCGTATTTAAAAACTGATGGTGGTATCTCTCCATCCATTTCTAAATTGCCAAAACTCGTTCCATAAAGGTTACCATCAGCATCAAAGGCTATTCCATAGGGGTACGGCGCAGTAGCAGAAAGATCCACATGGATTCTTGGATCTGCGGAGAGATCTGAGAGATTAAATTTCAAGATTTTTGAATTGGTATTGTCCACAGCATACATAAAGCCATCTTTTTCGACTAGCCCCGTAATAATCTCTCCCTCATAATAGTTCGCTGCAGCCTTATCGCCATACTGAAGCACTACTTCTGGGGTGACACTGCCGTCCGTATCGCTCAGATTGTATCGCATAAGCAGATTTGAACCTACCCCTATCATCGAATCATGAACAAACCCTGCATAAAGATAACCATCATAGATCACCATCGAACCGACTTGACCAAATTCAGTATTGGTAAAGAGGGTTTTTGTGCCATCTTCGGCGATTTTGTAAATAGCTGTCTGAGGTGCCTCGCCTCCAGAAAAGATACCTGCTATGTAAGAGTTGTAAACCGCATAGATATCGCCCGTCGCATCATCGTATGCCATGCCGCCCGGATCGGTAAAATCATCGGCGATTGTGACCGCCGCATCCCCTTTGCCTAGCGTGAGCCAATCCGGCAGCGTCTCGCCATCTTTGACACTCCATGTGACATCGTTGTCATCGGTTGCGCTGAGGGTGTAGCTGTATTGCGCTCCTTCATCCACCGTTGTAACCGGAGTGCTAGTGATTTCTGGAGCGGTTTCGTCTTCCGGCTCGCCGATCGCGATATTCACCGTTTGTACCAGTGTATCGCTCAGTGCGCCGCCGGTTCCTTGTGCTGTGTCATTACCGTCGCTAAAAGTCCATCGAAGATCTACCGTCGTTGCTTCAGTGATTGAGTCATCGCCGTTTTCATAGGCGATGCTTCGCATAATGTCATTGATATTGCCATCATGTGCATTGCCGTTGAAAGTGATGGTGAGTGTACCGCCTGCTTGGGTAAATGTCCCCACCGTAGTACCATCATAGACAACATCTGAACTATCAAAGGTGAGATAGCTCTCCGTAGCTGCCGAGAACACATCATTCGCATTGGCTCCGCTCTCTCTTGCTATGGTGAGTGTCGCTCCCTCAAAGCCGTCATCATTATTAGAGTCGCTCAGTTCGCCATCATAGACCGATATTGCCCCATCAAGCACTACGGCTTCACCCGATACCGTATAGGTCGCTCTGCTCACAAAGTTTGCATCAGGGGTGCCATTTGCACTGATTTTGACGATATTGAATGCACGATCTTCTGCATAATCATCTCTACCGACAACCCAGATCGTCCCATCAGAAGCGATTTTGAGCTCTGATCCCGATGGATAATTTGAACCCTCAATCTCTACAACGCCACCCTCTCCAAAAGTAGAGTCTAGCGCCGAACCATCGGCAAGAATACGAGCGACTTCTAAACTACCGTCTTTGAGGACAACGATTTTATCATTGCTATCGATGGCGATATCTTGTGCTTCATCGAACATCGTAAAGGCTGCTTTGCCGTTTGTGCCAAAAGTGGTGTCAAGAGTGCCGTTGGTGTTGTAACGAGCCAAAATCACACCGTCTTCATCTGCCGTACCGGCAACGATGATTTTGCCATCGGCTTGTTTGCCAATCGCAGATCCTTCAACCGTCGAATCCAAAGCGCTCCACACATCTCCGCTCTGCGCCGCTGTTGTGGTGACGCTCAAAGCACCTGTACTGCCGTTTAGAGTAGCAAGATATACATTGTCTGTTGTATCGTCTGTATCTGAGTCATAAACAGAGTCTCCACCCGTCACGAGGATATTATCTCCTGAGACCATGATATCGTTGATTTCATTGGTGTAACTACCCGGAGTCGTGATCTGCTGTATGCCACCATTACCAAAGTTTGTATCAAGTACACCTGATGAAGTCAGTTTTGCAACGGCTCCGGTTTCATACTCATTATAATCTTCATCTTCCCATTCGTTACTAAAAGAGATTGCAATACTCTTATCTGCCAATACGGCTACTTTTGGGTACCAACCCTCAGCAACAACGGCGATATTGTTCGTACTTGCAGCAAAAGTAGTATCGAGCGTCCCTGTACTGCTATAGCGCATCGCTACGATATTGCCGCTATCATAATCTTCAGCGACCAAAACAATCTTTCCATCGCTATCGAGTGCCATGCTTGGACTTCCAAAATCACCGCTTAGCGCCGTCTCTACGATACCACCCGTACCAAACGCACTCACCAATGCACCGTTTGCGTCGTATTTCGCGAGCTTGATCGTTCCTTCTGTCTGACCTGCTACGATAATAGAGCCATCGCTCAATGTGACGACACTCTTGGCATCATCCCGACCTTCATGGGTGATATTGGAGCGTATCAATCCAGTTGAAGTAGTGAGGGTCGGAGCATCATTTTCCGCCGTGACATTGACTACTACATCCACCGGAGTGCTGCTTAATCCTGTATTGTCGGTGACGCTGTATCGGATCTTTGTCCCCTCCACCGGTGCATCGCTAACAGTGTAGGTGATTGACTCGATCACTTTTTCAACCATCTCAGCGGTTACAGTATCTTTTGTATCAAAGTAGACCCTAAAATTACCGTTGATACCCCCAGAGATTCGGCCGATATAGGTGTCTTGGTAGTAAATATCTTCATTGGTGACAGTAATACCGCCGTCTGAAACGATGGATATCCTGTTGTTTGGTGAGTAGATATGGTTATCGTTTTCATCGACAAAAGCTACATCGATACGCCCTGCGATAGGTTCATCCCAGTTGTTATACTCTCCTGTCCAGTTCATGGTGTAGTTATCTTCTGCAAAAGTGACATTGGTATCGAGTCGTATCGGTGTTGCTTGGAGGGCTGACTCTGCTCCTGCTGTAATCGGTACTGCTACGACATCACTCAGAACAGGTCTAAGGTTGGTAACGATGGTAAGATTTGCCCCTTGCAGTGTCCCAAAACCCTGTCCGCCGTACTCGACAACATAACCGGCAATATCCCAATTTTGACTATTATAGTCATTCCATTGGCCGCTTTCGGCATAAAAGTGAGCCATATCCTCTCCGCCATTTTCATCGGAGTTGTTTGGTTCGCCAGATGCCCAGTTGGCATATTGCCCATCGACAGCGACATTGACCGTAGTGTCATTAACTCCATCGATTAGATTCCCCTGGCTGTCATAAACATCACTTCCATCTACGCTGTAACTGCCCGTTCCCGCACCCGTATATCCGTTAAAAAAGTGTGTTCCCGCTTCCGGTCCGGTGACCCATTTCCACACACCCTCGCTTGCGGCATCACTCGCACCCATCCAACCATCACCCCCAAGTTTTGGAGCGATATAGTCGTTTTCGGCTTGTGAAGTCACCGTTGCCAAATAGCCGTTTAGCCCATACAAGGTTTTTGCTTCGGCGGCGGTTTTGGCAGCATCCCATGTAATACCATTGTCCTCTACATACTCATAATAGTGACCGTTTGGCGCATAATAAAATTTACCAGGAACATCCACCGTATAAGGCTGCCATGTAGCACCGTTATCGGCGCTGATCTTGATCTCTAGCGGATCAGCGGCGGTATTGTCATCTTCAGGGTCATATGAGAGGGTGTTGATCGCGGTGCGAAGATCGGCGATAGTGCCTTTAAACTCTATGGTAGCAGTGCCGTTTGTATTGGTATCGTCAAAAGTGACACCAGATGTTGTTCCTAATGTTAGCGTCCCATGCGCTGCCGCAATGCTCACCGTCAACTCAGTTGTCGTGTCATCCATATTGTTGGCATTACCGAGGGTAAAACCGCTAATAGCAAGCGCACCATTGGCATCTTCATTGATAATCATTTGCTCTTTGCCGCTGATGTAAGGAATGGGAGCTAATGTCCCTCCCGTAACCGATACAGTACCGTCGTTGCTTGAGGCTTGAAGGGTGATGCTTCCAGTATCAGTAGGCTTAAAACTACTAAAAACGAGAGTGTAAGTTCCAGCAGTTAGCGAAACATCTTTAAGCCCAGGCCAAAAGTCATCATCAATTGTTGTCCCACCTGTACCTACATTATAATCTGCATCAAAATAGGTATCCCAGCTGTCATCATCACCTTTTATAAATGTTCCTGATGGTGTTCCATCTTGTGCAACAGCAAAATCATTACCATAAAGGAAAATAACAGCATCAGACAATGTTGTATCAGTGATTTTGAAACTATAAGTACCTGTATCTGAAACTGTGAATTTAACATAAGCGTAACTGTAGGAATCGAATGTCAGAACAGTATCTACCTCTACACCTGCCTGAGGAGTTACCGAATTAAATGAACCAATTTGATCATCTTCAGCGGCACCTATTGTTATTGTTTCATTTTCAAAATTTGGTCGTCTCCAAGTTAATGATCCATCAAGCAATAAGGGTATTGTTGTTGCTAATACCCCTCTCCACTCATCTACATGTAAAGCATTTAGCATCACACTAGGCTTCGCATCTAGCTCCCAGCTACCGCCAAGCTCTGCATGACCGACTTTGTGTGTTGCTGCTGCAATAGTAACGCCTGTAGTATTACCTAAAGCGTCGATCAGGGCTTTGCCTTCTTGTCCTTGTGCCACTTCACAGCCATAAATAAACCACTGCGCTTCGGCTGTCATGGCATGGCTAATTTGGGTTAAAGCGTGATGGTATTCTGGCAAAGATTCTAAACTGAGCGTTGTGTTGCCCACAAAAATACGCCCCGGTGCGCCGTGGGTAATCAAATGCAGAGTTTGAATGGAGGCATAACCGCTCAGTTGCTGGGCGACATCATCTAGCCCATGAACCCGCTCGTCGAGCCAAACAATGGCACAATTGGCTGGCAAACCGGCACAAAGCGTTGGCAAATCTGGCAGGTTACTGTCGATAATCGCAACAGTATTTGAATTAATAAGAGGGGTGTGGTGAAAAGCATTCATCGTCAGTCTCCTGCATCAAAGTAATTGGGTTAAGGCAAATCGCCTTTACATAGGTTTTACTTTGACACAATTCAAACTTTGATACTTTTCTTAAAAAGTCTAACTCTTTTATTTGGCGGGATTTTTTTTAAAGACTTGACACCAATCAAGAACTCAAGCGCTTTAACTCGTCTAAATCGAGTAATTCCAGCGCCATGCGAAGCTGCGCGTAAAATGCCGCATGTTCGGGATGCTGTTGTTGCATTTGGGTAATCCAATGCTCAATATCCGTTATCGAACCCAAGGCAACATAATATTGCAGTTCAACCAATACATCGATTTCTGGGCGAGAAATAGGCTTGTCCTGCGTTGCGCTAGTATGGTGACGAGAATCTTTTTCTAAGGAAAGGATAAAACTAAATTCGCTGCCTTCGTTGGGCTGACTTGTCACCTGCATAGCAGATCCCATTAATGTTAATAACTGCTCGGAAATAGGCAGACCCATGCCGACACCATTCACCAGACGTCGTGTTTTGTCTAGCCGCACGAAAGGCACGAAAATGCGGTTTATTTCAGCTTTGGTCATACCGTAACCCGTGTCTGCAACGGCAAACCGAATAACCGCCTGTTTTGGTGTTTGAGAAAGCAAGTTGACATGCAAATTCACACGGCAATTGCGACAATAACGGTTGGCATTGCTGAGTAAGTTAATCAGCACTTGTCGCAAGCGACGTTCATCTCCAATAAACCAATCCACATCATCAAACCCTAACAAGTCATGACTTAGGTTATTATTCGACGCTTTCGCTGGTTCTTCCACTTCTGCCATCACCGATGCCACAAAAGCACTGAGTGAAAAAGATTCTGGTTCTAACTGCAACTTACCAGAACGGGTGCGTGCATAGTCCAAAATATCATCAATCATTGCTAGCAAGTGTCTGCTAGCCTGGTGAATCTCTTGTTTGACGACAGGAATGGTTTGTACATCTGCCCGCCTCGCCTGATTCAAAATACGATTGACCGGAGAGCGCAATTCATGACTCATCGATGTCAAAAAGGTCGCATAGGCTTCGCGCTCTGACTCGGTGCTGATGAGCGCTTGTTGCACAGTATCGTAACGCTTCATCATCGCCAGTAGTGCCGTTGGCGCTACCAGTAAAAAATACCAAGAGAAACCCACACTTTCTAACAAATAAGCCGGCAAAAAGCCCATTGCGCTCAGGCTTCGATAAAAAATCATAGTCAACAACATTAAATAGCCAATAAGCAAATAACCCGCCGGACCAAAACCACGTCGCCACGCAATGAAAAACACCCAACTGCTGACCAAAATGCCTAACACGGCTAATAACGCTACCATCTTAATAGCCAGTCCATAACCGATAAAGAAGCTTCCTATACCTGCGGCAAACATCAAAATCATGACGGATAAAATCAGCAAATCCAAAATAGGGAACTCTCGTTCCGTGAATAGGAAAGATTTTACGAAGGCTAAAAAGAAAACAATGGTGAGTGAGGCGAACAATGCATGGAAATGAATATTAAAAGGCATATCGTCTGGCCAAAAGTAGGCACTCAACATACCGGTATAGCTGGCATCGAGTAGCACCTCGGCACAAAAACTCAGTGCTAACCAAAGCGCTGCCCATTCTTTCCATTTCACAAACAAAATGAATGAAAACACCATGGCTAACAGCAATCCGCCCATTGCCAAGGCTTGCACAAATTGATAGCGACTTTCTTGCACGAAATAGGTGGGCAAATCCCACAAAGTCATCGATAAGTCGATACGTGTTTCGGAACGCACAGCGAGGACATAAGTCACAGATTGATGAAAGTGTATATTAATTGGTAATAGTATACGTTGCGTCACAATGGGGCGTTGATTACTGGCTATTTGCTGACCACTATTAACTTGTACCCATTCACCCGATAACAGCTGCTGATATAGCTGCACTTGCTGTAAGCGTGGATGCCCTACTTCCAACCAACGCTCGACAATTTGCATGGTTGAATTGGTTAGCTTAAAGCGTAAATAATGTGTCTGATCACTAAAACCAACCGCTAGACCATCTTGGGGGACAGCAATAAAGTTACAAGACTTTAACCCTGCCATTGAGGGCGGACCCGACCTTTGGCAATAATCTGCCCATCCAGACAAGGGTTGTTTCGTTAGTGTTGGATCGATTTTGAAATCATAAGCATGGCTTAGGTTTGTATAGAGAACAAACATGGCAAGCAAAACATATCGCCAAAGGGCTATCATGCTAATGATCCGCTTGAATGGTCTAACGCTTGATTACTTAATGCCAGTCTATATTCGCGGGCTGAACAGCCGTAACGCTCATGAAACGCCTTAGCAAAGTTAGCTTGTGACGAGTAACCCAAATGTTCAGCAATACAAGCAATAGACGCTTCGGTATTGGCTAACAGCACGCGAGCTTGACACAAACGCTCTTCCCTTAACCAGGCAAATACCGTTAGCCCGGTCGCTTCATGAAACACTTGATTTAACTTTTTAGGGTTACAGCCCACGCTCTTTGCCAATATCTCTAAACTGGGCATGTTTTGCATATTGGCACGCAAAAACTTCATCGTTGCCTCCACCACAACGCTTTCACGCTGATGATCAGATTTTAACGAGGAGACAAACCCTTCACCCTCGCTGGTTGATTGCAGTGTCGCTAGTTGTTTGGCGATATTTAGATGAAGTTCTGAGCGAACGATCACCTCTTCTTCAATAAAAGGCTTGGAGATGAAATCCACTGCGCCCAACTTCAGCCCTTCAATGCGTTTGGCTGGCTCGCTGGCTGAAGATAAAAAAATAACTGGTATATGGCGTGTGATATCGTGACTTTTCAATAACCGAATGGTGGCAAAGCCATCTAATTTAGGCATCATCACGTCTAATAAGATTAAGTCGGGTTTAAGCAATTGAGCTTTATGAAACCCATCATTGCCGTCAGTAGCAATGTTTAATCGAAAATGTCGATGTTTCATGATTTCCATCAGTGAACGCAAATCCGACAAATTATCATCAATCAGCAGTGCAATGCGGTAATGGGAAGCCAGTGATAGGGATTCAGCAGTCATTTAACGTGCTCTACATAAACTTTTTGATGTTTTAACCTTACCACACTGAGCGAAAATTTGAGGGGTTAATGCGAAAATTTACCGCCAAATAAAACTATCAACCCCTAAAGTAAAAAAATAGGCAACACCATATCACCAAAACAGCCAATGTATTGAATCTTGAGATGAAGCATTACAGTCATGTCAAACATGAACTTTAATAACATAGGCATACATAGTCAACATCGCCATGACGATGTAAAAAGGTCGTAACTTTTTTTTCTGTTCATTGGTTATGGTAATCTTGATCATACCGTGCTTGCCTAATTTTTCTCTAAATTCAACAGCATCTAGATTTTTTATTAGGTGCTTATCCCAGTAAGATAAGGCGCCTTGTTTAGCGGCCTCTTCGTCATCTTTCTTGGGTGCAATCAGGGTTAGTCGATAATCGAGCGCAAGCTTGTTAATTAAGTCTGAGAGTAGCGTCAATCTTTCACCATCTGAGCAATAAAGATCATATTGATTGACTATTTTCATACCTAAATGCGTCAGTGGTTTATCGTGTTGATAACGAACAACGAGCGCTGCTTCAAAAGCGGTAAGGATTTTTAGAAATGCTTGTGGCCATGATGATTTTTGTATCTCATGCAGTGAAAAGTTGTATAGCGACTCTATCCTTTTCAGTAGTGTCAATGCGATTTCATGGTCGTTTCTAGCCAAGTCAATAAACAATAGCTTGGGATGAGTCGCAATGGTTTTTGAAAAATCTTCGTTTTCTAACAATTTTTTGATTTTATCATCAGCATGGCTTTGCTTTTCTTCATCGAGTAGGTACTGATGCAACTTATAGCAGGGATATGTACCGAGAACAATATTGTTTGATACTTCTGTTTTGTTCGTCCGTTTAGGGTTGGCCTGTTGTTCATTTGTGTGTTTTTTGGAAAGCGCATTGAGGTAACCTATGCGCTGTTTAGCGTGTTTGTTGTAAGCGCTCAGTGAAAGTTGGCAAGTCTTATTGAAAAATTGCGCCGTCAGGATTTTATTGGCAAGCTTGACTTGAAAGGCGGCGCTAATCATATCCATTACATGTACATAATGACCCAATGTGGTGCTAAAAGCGCCATGCCCCATGTGTTCATGCAACCAGTAAGGCGATTTGTTAACATGATCTGTGTTGGGCAAAAATGCAGTGAATCTTTCTCTAGCATTTGCTAACCATTGAGCGGTCAGCGGATGGTTTTTAAAAAACAAATCCCCGAGTTGTAAAGCGAACTGTGCCTCATATATGGCCAACAATTCTAAGCTGGCTTTGCTGTGCCGTAATTGATGAAATTTAAGACGATCATTTTGTGTCACTTCTCTCACCTTTTCCATCAGAGCGTTAATTTCTTGGCTAAGATCTTGTTTTGAGTCGTCTTTGATTAAGTAACCTTTAGGCTTATGGGTGCGTTTAGACAAAACCTCTTCATTTAAATCTTCCACATCTTTGGCCGACAGGTGGTCCGACAGAATAAAGATTCTTTGCGCATTGTGTGTTTTAAGGGTTCTGTCTTTAGTTTTTTTCAACGACAACTGAGGATCGGTATCACATAGGGTGAAGTCCGACAACTTCAGATCTGTTGACTCAGTTCGCCTCAATCCAAGCTTAAAACCTAACAACAATAATAAACGTTGCTTGGTATTTGTATTTAATCTTGACATTATCTCTGCATATTCATCCAGTGTGATCATTCCTGCATTAACGCGATAAGCCATGTCTTTGCTCGACACCAAAAAGAACTCGTCGTTTTCATCAATAGCTGTTATGGGGTTCTTTTCTGGATCAATAAAACTTTGCACCAACCATTTTTCAAACTTGACCAAATTGTAGTTAATCGTTGATTGGTGCGCAAAGGATGAGCCCATTTCCATGCAACTGGTATACAGAGATAAACGCTCTTCGCTGGTTAATGCCGAAATCGGAACTTCTTTGGCGAAACCAATGAGCAATTGACTGATGTTTTGCAAAATGGCTCTGACACTACTTGGATCCATTGGCTGTTGTATGGGCTTAGCTTTCATGTCTCCTTTGAGCAAATGAATGGCGAATGTCGCCAAAAGCACCTCATTGGCTTCCAAATAGGAGCGCTCGTTTAGTAGATGCATTAATGTTTGGATGATCTCTTCTCGTTTGGTCGATTTTTGAGTTTTGGGAATATGTGTGATGTCTAACACATCATGTACCTTTCGCCAGAAAGGCGAATACTGTCGTCTTTGTAAAGCTCTTGGACTTTTGTCTTCGCTGAGCAACTTATCTTTGGCAATTGCAATTTGTATATCTGGTTTAAAGATTTGTTCAAATCGATCAGAATAAAGCGAAAAACTAGCCTTGATGTTTTCTAAATAGTTGACCAACATGCCAGGTACTCGACCATCCATGAGCAAAAAATATTTGCCAACCGACACCCAAGTACCAAGATCTCTTGGGAAGTGGTGATAAGCGAGACCCAAGAAATGAATAAAGGGCATACTAATATTGTTGTTATCTAGATAAAATGTTCCAGGAAATGACAATCTTGATAAGCGCTCAATGTAAAAGACTGTGATGGGTGAAATAAAAACACGCCGATCTGGATTATTACCAATACTCGGTACTTCGAGATAGAACATATCATTTAATTTGTTAAATTGCTTATGGCGATTGATAGCTTCAATCACTTTGGTATAGATTGCTTTTTCGATGACAAATGAGTCGACAATAAGACTTATTTTAATTAAATTTATCAACAACATCGAATCCGCAATGATCTGATCTAACTTATCATGAATACACTGATTCAGTTTTTCAAAATTTAAGGCATGGGTAAAATTGTAGTCTTTAGCAAACGGGTTAACTTCGCGGTAAGCAATAGTAATGCTATTAACCAAGCATAGATTCCAAACATTAGCATGGTTTCCAAGTAGAATGATTTCATTAAAAGTCAACATCATTTCTTCAAGATCTGCTTGCTTGATGAACTTAATATCAACTAAATTTGTATCTATTTTAGATTGGTTATACGAATCTGACTGCTTAACTTCATGTCCACTTAATTGAGCCGGCTCATTGTTTTTTTTGTCACGATCATCAGAGTACTTTTGAAGCTTTTTGTTAGCATCCTTAAAGAGCAGATCAATAAAAAATTTCTGAAAATGCTTAGCAAAACGTTCTCCAAACTTATCTAATACATGTTTATCTTTATCCTGTTTACGAGATTCATTTTTTTTATTAAGGTCAACCGTCCTGTCTGTAGATGATTCAAAACCCTCAACAAAATAATCTGCGATTCTGAACGACTTATCTGACAAAGGCTGAAGATTGAGTAGCAACTCTAGCCAATGTAAAATGGCATAAGTATCTGAATCATATTTTATTTTTTTTGGAGATAATTCACGATCACGAATATCTTTACTTAGGACATAATAGTGATCAAATAAGGAATGCAGTAATGCTGAAGTAGTAGAAACCTCGCTCACAGATGCATGCAAATCGTCCAACGCTTTAATCAGATCTTTATTCATGGCACTTATCTTTAAAATCAAGGGAGGATTTATGGCGACGTTTACCCGCTATAAATGAAATGCTTTTTAACTTAAGATCCAATACCATTAATTCAATCGCTCTGGATAACTGTGCTTGATAACTCTCCATGTTAAAAATACTGTGCCTTCCCCAAGGTTCTGTTCCAATATGCCAATGACCCAAATAGCAATCAATGTAATAAGGATCAACGTTGGTATCTAGTAGTCGGCCTCTTAGGTAATGACGATTAGAGTTAGTTTTTAAGGCTTTAAGAGGAAACGGAGGTTTTACGTTGAAATGCTTGAAGGCCTTTTCTGCAAATACAAGAGCTGTAGTACGTTGGTAAGGAGTCGGGGTAAAACGAAATGAATCAGTGCTATCCTGAATGCTCATGGTTCGAAATAAAAACAAATCATGTTTTTTTGCAAATTTTTCATATTCGTGTTTAGGCTCATCTTCATGTTTAGACTTCTTTTTAGGCTCTGCATTAAAGACACCTTTCATTTGCTGTCTATTGGTTAAGCGAATTAAAAATTCACGTCTAATTTTTTCAAACTCTACTAGGTGGGACCTCACTTCAACGGGTACATAAACCCATCTGGTGTTGTATCCATCGTACATGTTTTTATCGTTAACAACCGTCCAGCCATGAATATTGATGTTTTCAGGCTTGATGTATGGATCCTCAACACTTCTAGTGCCTGTAACAAAAGATAGGATAAAATCCGTATAAAAATTTAATAAATTGAAGCTATGCACCATATCAGGAGTAAAAAGAATGTTCTTATTGAACCGACGCTGATTTATTCTGATCAAAAATTTAATCGACCTGATTAGCTGCACAACTCTTTCTTCTCGTATATAAAATTTACTGCCGATACGATAATTATGCTGATGCTCAGTAATTCTTGCGCCAACGCCACTAATGGTTTCGATATGTTGGTTAAACACACGTTGCACAATGCTAGGCCTGCAACTCGCATAGTGCATTTGAGTTCTCCCTACACTTTTCACCTGATTATGAATGAGTGCACTTAACCACAAATCACCATGTGCGCTTTTAAGCAGTGATTTTAAAATAAAACCTTCAATTTGATCGGTACTTTGATTAATATTAATAATACCTAAAGCACCATCAAAATTCATAACCGAAATTTCTTTATAACCTTCAGAGATTAATCGAGTAGATATTTTACTGATCAGAATTTTCATAAAGATGGGTAGTTTTAGAGTCAGAAATTCGTTATGTACTGGTACATAAATATCAGGATGTGCTATCAACTTGTATGGATAAGCAGAAATAGGTAAACATAGCTCTCTGCCATTTGCTCGTAAGGAAACAGCGTCCTGACCTAACTTTTTCCCATCTGGAATTAGTTTAACAAACTTAATTATCCTACCTGTCGAGAAAAATATTAATAACGGCAGTAGCGTTTTTACATGCTTAATAAAATCATCAAGTGAATAGGATAATGCCATATTCAGTTGATTGATGATTTTGGAAAAAGCATTTTTGATAGTGGAGACAGGACTACCAACCATTAAGAACTGTGCACTAAGGGCGAGATGATGATGTTTACTCTTGCTACTTGAAATCTTAACCATTGGATTTTTAACTTTGCATGGTAATTCCTCATCAACCAAGTAGGTCAAACCGTCTGACTCATTTAGGTTGGACTCTCTTAAAAGATAAAGTTTTTCAATCTTAGCATTTTTAATTTTTTTATTGCTAATGATCGATCCCTCTTCGTGATAAAAGCCATTCTCATCAGAAACATAGGCAAAACCAAATCTTCTTTTTCGATCAGCTCCTTCTTTTGTTCCTTCTCTCTGTTTTCCCTTTTTCTGACTATCTGGTTCAATCACAGCTTTGAAAAAACTGGACAACGCAGTTAACGTTTCTTTGGCATCCTGAATAACATTCAGCATTTCTTCTGTTGTTATTTTATTAGAGGATTTACTATCTCCATATAATAAAGCTGTGTATTCAGTAATCAATTGGTTAATCTTTTTTGGATCTAATAATGATTTATTTAAAACGTTTTTCTTGTTTTTTAAAGTCTCTAATATTTCCTCGGCCGAACTCATTAGATAAAAATTATCTAGTTCAAGGTGCTCGTTAAAATAGTGTTTTTCTCTGTGTGAAATAGCTCGATACAAAGCATCATGCAATTTAGTGTTATGTTCACCCTTAAAGCCAACAGCTAAATAATTGAACGCATAAGCCTTTAATTTATTAATTACTTCAAAACTGGCTAACAGTTCGTCCGTGATCATGGATTCATCATAAACGTATGGGTAAAATAAGAAGAAATTAAGTTTTCGCTCAGTTTGAAAATTCATAGGACTAAAATTACTAAGCAGTTTTTGTTCTATAAATTCCTCTACATCTTTGCTCGTTGTTTCTGGTTTGGAAATAGCTTTAATCACTTTTTCGACGCTAACATGCTTGTAAGAGCTCATGAAGTCTTCAGCTACACGTAGTAACAGTGTTGCCGTGTCGAAAAATGAGTTTAATTCTCCAAAAATATCCGCTTCATTAGTAAAACCTTCTTTTAGAAACAAAAATTTTTCTAGCTGAGTTTGTATAAGATAACCATTACTCGGAATTTGAAGAAAATCTTTGAGCAAAATCACCCTGTCTCGTTGAGCTTGAAGTTTTGAACTCGCATCAATCATCAATTCCCAAAAATCACCTACAGGAAATAAATTACGAATCGCTGCTTTTGTTAATTTATGATGCATTAAATCTACTCACACTGTAGCTGCTGCTTTGATATCACGGGAATAACAACTATTTCCACTATAATCTTGCTTAAATCATCTGAATTCAACCAAAAAATCGAAATCGAGCCACATGTCAGTCATCTTTATTGAGTAATTTAATATACTCACTGTAAATGTAAACACGACTTCTTTTTTGCCCTGTAATTTCTTTAACAATGCCAAGCTCATTTTCTAAAGCTAACAATGTTTTATTGATAGTTGCTTGGCTTAGTCTTGTTTTTTCAGCTAGCTTGCTCACTGTAACAATCGGCAACTCAAATAAGGCATCTAATATGAGACGAGCAGAGCCTGTTTGACGCCCTAAAATAGAAATACGTTGTTTATCACGCTCTCTAAGTTGATTGAGTTGCTGAGCCGTTTCTACTGCCTGCGCCGCTGTAGCTGCAACAGCATCAGCAAAAAATAATAACCATGCTTCCCAATCTCCCGTTACACGGACCTGTTGCAATTTTTCATAATAGATTTGACGGTAACGTTTGAAAAATACTGAAAGATACAGCAACGGTTGTTTGAGCACTCCAGCTTGCACCAAAATCAGTGGTATCAATAATCTACCCAAACGACCATTACCATCCATGAATGGGTGAATGGTTTCAAATTGTACATGCGCCAAGGCAGCTTTTATCAGTGGATCTGTTTTACTGATTTCATCATTCAAAAATTTTTCCAATTCAGACCAACAGTCGTGCAGCAAATGTGATGGCGTAGGCACAAAGTTAGCTTCATCTGCCCGGTGACCACCAATCCAAACTTGATTTTTTCTAAATTCGCCAGGACTTTTACTGACACCACGACCTGAAGTCATGAGTGCCGAATGCAACTTGGTTATAAAACGATAGGTAATTGGGTAGCCATCATGAATCAGTTCAATGCCTAAATTAAGCGCTGCAACATAGCAAGATACCTCTTGTACGTCATCAATAGGCACACCAGGTTGCATTTCGAGCTCATATAACATCAGATCACTAAGTGATGATTGTGTTCCTTCAATTTGAGATGACATGACGGCTTCTTTTCTGACATAACTATAAAGAAACAAGTGTGCATCAGGTAACAATGTCGATATGGCATCAAGTCGTCCAAGCGCAAGCATTGCTTCACCTAACCTTGCCTGAAGTTTTTCAGATATGTCTAATGGAGGCACTGGTGGTAAAGCTGTGGGTACAAATGCCTGACATGCCACCCCGCCGGCAACAGTGCTAACAAATTTTCCAGTCCGACCTCTAATCATGCTTCTAGTCCTATTAGGTAAAATAACAGATTGCGCTATTTTAACTTAATAGCAAAAATAAAATAACAATGAAATTTATTTTAGCTAGCACCTAGGCATACGCACGCCCCAAGCATTACTAAAACATGTTAAGACAACCCAAAATGCCGCGACCTAATTTATGATTTAAAAAGTCAAAACCAAGGTCAATCGTCTTGTAATAAGCTTACGCTTTTTTCAAATTAAAACAACTTTATCACATAGAAGAAGAGGAAAGCGTCCATTGTTACCTTGTCATAAATCAACATCCAAAGAACTCTGACGCAAAAGAGTCCTATGCTCAAAATACACAAGAGCTTAAACGCATGCTTTTTTGTTATATATTGATATTATTTGCTTTTAAAGCACAAAAGCCAGATCAACTAACTTGTTGATCTGGCTTTGTTTTTGTTACTTTATGGATATTTATGACATTCTACCTATAAGGCTGTTGATCATTAAATAACGATTAACAGTCCGTCGCTCTACCGACTGAGCTATCAGGGAATCGATACAGATAATTATAGCAGAGCTCGATTATTTTGCAAGGGGTTTGTCTTAAAAAACTTCCTCAACCCCTATTCTATCAGCCTTTACACAGTGAGTGAAAGACTGTGAGTTATTGGAATTACGGACTTTTTTGGCACAAATCAAAATCCGTCAACTTATTAGAAATTTATTCTGTGCCCATTTGGTGACCAAACGGTGCCTTGGGCATTTCACAAGTGAGTGAAAGACAAAATGAGTGACAGACCTCTATTGAGAAGTTTCATCGTCAGCCATCTCAAATATATCAATATGTCAACTTATGTTAATTTATAACACTCTACCTGTTACGAAGTAATATCTATAATTTTTATAAACTATAGCCAACATCACTGTACAACAGATCACACCAACCTTGACATTGATTTCAAAAACCCTTAACCTAACTAACGTTAGTTCAATATCAAACCGGAGCATAGAAAATGAAAACCATCATCATGTTGCTAACAGCACTCAACTTGGTCTTACTCATGCATGCGCCAGCTCAAGCAGACACGACCAACATCTATCACGATAAACGCGCTATAGCAAAAATGACCCAAGGCAAAGCCGTGTTTTTAGTCGATATGGCCGATGCTAAGAAACAAGCTTTTTACATGGATATTATTGCTGGTACGCATCAGAACCTCACCCGACAAGGGGTTAAACCGGAAATGGTTGTGGTGTACATTGGTCCATCGGTTAAGTTTTTAACCACCAAACCTTCTATGGAATTGGAAATTGAATCAGGAGAAGCGATACGGCAAATGCAAGCCACCTCCAAAAAACTGAAAGACTTGGGTGTTCACCAAGAAGTATGTAGTATTGCAACCCAAGTTTTTGGTATCGACAATGCTACCCTGTTTCCTGAAATGACGGTTGTCGGTGATGGATTTGTTTCTTTAATTGGTTATCAAACGCAAGGCTATGCACTAGTGCCTGTTTTTTAATCGACTAGCATCTTCAAAAACCCACAGGCTTCAAATTAATATTTATGTTGATAGGATGCGTTTTCTAGAACTTAGTTGGTTGTTGATTAAACCAGCCAAGATTCACAGCGCCAATAGTATGCCCCTTCTGTTAACCAACGCTCGGCGGTTAATAAGCATTGAATGGCCATTAGTTGGTGGTCGTTTGTAGGGGTTTCAACAAAGCGATTACCTTGATTTGTCCACAACTCAAGTATGTGAGATCGTGATTGTGTGCATCGTTTAATGTCATACACCCAATCTTTCTCCATACCCGATAACAGCATACTGGCACCGGGATGGGTTTCAAATACCTCTGCTCCTTGCTGCCTCAACCTAGTGCTTAACGAAATACCGCGCAAGGTTAAGTACACCATCTTCGTCATCGTCGGCGCCATCACCCCTAAACGATTCAAGCCTTGTGCATTCAGATAAGCACGCAACACCGCATCGCAATGACGATAACCCCCGCCATCTTGATAACTTAATGGTGCATCGATAAACGCTGAAACGGGCAGTGACTGGTCTCGTTGCCAAGTTAAAATATCCTGATCTGAACAGTCACAGCGCCACTCAACCCTTCCGTCCAGATTACGCCATGCCATGCAGGTATCGGCGTGATTGGCTGGACCCGAAAGATCGATACCCAATGCCTTAAAAGCTAAGAGTTCACCCGCTTTCACGAATGAGCCTAAGCAAAAACTGCAAGCTTATGGTCATTAAGACGAAAACGTCGGATAGTCGTTATAACCCACTTCACCGGCGCTATAAAAGGTCGAAGCATCGGCTTGGTTTAAGGGTGCACCTTGCTGAATACGTTCGACAAGATCGGGATTAGCAATATACGCCGTACCAAAGGCAATCGCATCAACCAAACCAGACTTCACCGCTTGCTGAGCCTCTTCGACTGTATAGCCCATATTAGCAATTAATACACCCTTGTAATGCTCACGCATAATGCTAAGCACATCACCACTTTGCTTACCGTAAAAATCGCTACGCATGAGGTGAACATAAGCCAAACGATATTCATTGAGTAGCTGGGCAAGATGTTGCGTTAACGCTAAAGGATTCGTATCTTGCATATCATTAAAACTATTCAAAGGTGATAGTCTCAACCCTACTCTATCCGCAGACCAAGTATCACAAACGGCAGTGAGTACTTCACGTAAGAAACGACTACGATTTTCTAAAGAGCCACCATATTCATCATCTCGGTGATTCGACCCATCACGCAAAAACTGGTCAATCAAATAGCCGTTTGCACCATGTACTTCAACCCCATCAAAGCCAGCCAAATCGGCATTACGCGTTGCCAAAGCAAAACCTTCAACTATTTCGGCAATTTCATCGCGCATTAAGGCTTTTGGCATGGTGTAGCCTTGTTTGCCTTTTGGCGTATAGACTTCTTCGCCTTGAATGGCTAGCGCACTGGGAGCAACGGGAACCCGACCCGCATTCAAATCTGGGTGACAGGCGCGTCCGCCATGCCAAATTTGTAACACAATTTGACCGCCCGCTTCATGCACCGCATCAGTCACGCGTAGCCAAGCATCAATTTGCGCTTGGTTGTAAATGCCAGGCTCCTTCCAAAAGGCTGAACAACCTTCCATCGCCATGGTTGCTTCGGCGATCAGTAAGCCCGAGCTAGCGCGTTGTGCATAGTGAGTAACCATGATATCACTGGGGATATGCCCTTCATCGGCACGGCAACGCGTTAAAGGTGCCATTAAGATTCGATTATTTAAGTGCAAACCACCCGCTGTTAGGGGGGTCAATAAGTCAGCCATGTCATTACCTCGATGATGAATATATCTTAAAGGTCAGTTGACCAATTCTTTATATTAGCACATTAAGAATGACTTATGTATTATACAAATCTTAAATACGAGCAGTCAGTTGCGGGTTACTATTTGATGCGCTGAAAAACAAAAACCCTGCACAATGGCAGGGTTTTTACCGTCAAGTATTTAACTGACTTATTTGGTAGGACTGGTTGGGCTTGAACCAACGACCAATCGATTATGAGTCGACTGCTCTGACCAACTGAGCTACAGTCCCAAACTCGGTTAATTACCTCAATCCAAGAAAGAGCGCAGTTTTTCTGCACGCGACGGATGACGTAATTTACGAAGCGCTTTGGCTTCAATCTGACGAATACGCTCACGCGTTACGTCAAACTGTTTACCCACTTCTTCTAAAGTATGGTCGGTATTCATTTGAATACCAAAACGCATACGCAATACTTTCGCTTCACGCGGACTCAGTGTTGACAGCATCAACTCAACCGCCTCCGACAAGCCTTGATTGTCTGCCGATTCTGAAGGTGACAACATGTTACCATCTTCAATAAAATCACCTAATGAGGAATCTTCATCATCACCAATGGGCGTTTCCATCGAAATCGGTTCTTTGGAAATCTTCATCACTTTGCGAATTTTATCCTCGCCCATTTCCATCGCATCAGCTAACTCATCCGCAGTCGGCTCACGACCCATTTGCTGTAATAACTGGCGCTGCACACGATTGAGTTTGTTAATGGTTTCAATCATGTGAACAGGAATACGAATGGTGCGTGCTTGGTCTGCAATACTGCGTGTAATCGCTTGACGAATCCACCAAGTGGCATAAGTCGAGAACTTATAACCACGGCGATATTCAAACTTATCAACGGCTTTCATCAAGCCAATATTACCTTCTTGAATCAGATCCAAGAACTGTAGTCCACGATTGGTGTATTTTTTCGCAATCGAAATCACCAAACGCAAGTTGGCTTCAATCATCTCTTTTTTAGCCGCACGGGTACGACTATCGGCATCAACGACTTTGCGGTTAACGTCTTTTAGAGAAGTAATATCCATTGAAATACGTTTTTCAAGAAAACGTAAGCGTTTCTGCGCACGGGTTACTTGGTCTTTCAGACCCGTTAAACGCTCAGCGCTGGCATCGATGTTAGCAGCAATGACGCGTTCAATCCACGCTAAATCCGTTTCTGAGCCAACAAAAGTCGAAATGAAATGCTGCTTAGGTAATCGCCCTTGTTCTACCGTCAAATCCATGATCATGCGTTCGTATTGACGAATTTGATCAACGTGTTTGCGTAAATCGGCTAGCACCTCGGCAACAAAAGCCGGCGCCAATTTAACCGTCATTAGACGACTCGCAACCGCTAAACGTGCCGTTTTAGCACGTTCATCTGCATGACCAAATTCAGCCTCGTTACTACTGGCCACGGCGTGTAATTCACGTAATTCGGCAAGGAAAGCTGTCACACCTTCAGTATCATAAGGGTCTTCTTTAGACACACCATCTGCCGAGTCATCGTCAGCATCTAACTGATCATCAGCAACCGTTACTTCCGGTGCAGGTGCAGCTTCTTCCTGTTCTGGCATGAGAAAACCCATCACCAAATCGCTCAGCTTAATTTCGCCTTCTTCCACTTGTTTCAAATGTTGAAACAGCAGGGTAGGCATTTGCGGATAAAGTGCCAACGAGGTCAACATATCCCGCGTACCCGACTCGATACGACGCGCAATCTCAATCTCACCTTTACGCGTCAACAGCTCGACCGAACCCATTTCGCGCATATACATACGCACTGGGTCTGAAGTACGGCCTAATTCGCCATCATCAGAGATACTGGCCGCTGCCACTTCAGGATCAGCGTCAACCAAGGCACCTGGCACTAAAATATCTGGGTTAGGCAAAGCATCATCGAGCACATTAATGCCCATGTCACCTAAAAGAACAACGATTTCTTCAATCTTTTCTTCATCTTCGAACTCATCGTTCAGCATGTCCGTGATATCTTGATAGTTCAAGTATCCTTGTTCACGTCCACGTGCGATTAAATCCGCTAGTTGTTGTTGTTCATCGTATGATGCCATACCGTCCTCTATTGAGCGTTGGGGAACTTTAAATTATATCAAAATAGTCAAAAATTTACTAGGTCATTGTGAGTCTAGTTATTATGTGCGCTGACTTCTCGCCTGACAATTTCTTAAGCGTTGATTCAGCTCTGTCAACTCCGCTCGCTGTGCATCGCTTACCTGCCCTTGTTCTAAAGCTTTTAACAAAGTTAAACGCGCCGTTTCTATGCTTTTACACACCAAAGACTGCCAGCCGTCATGCCATTCTGCTTCGGCTTGTTGCAAAGTAAACACCAAGGGTTCGCTTGCCAATTCTGGCAAATTACCTGCTAAGGCATTCAACAAAGCGAGCACACCCTTTTCGCCATAACGGTGTAATAATGCCGCGTCATCACTCGGCCAGTTATCCGACAGTTGCGGAAATTGGATTAACAAAGCCAACAGCTTTTGTGGCAGTCGTTGCGTCGCCATGGAAAGGGTTACGGTTTGTCGTTTCTTCACTTCTCGATGAACCGCTAAACCAGTACGCACACCCAATAGCTTTTCAACTTGCCACTCTTGCATATCGGCCGCTTGCGCTAAGGCTTGAATTAACGCATAACGCACACCCACATCTTCGGCCAGCTTCAACCACTCTAGCGATTGAAACAACAGGCGACGCGCATCTTCTGCCACCGTCCAACTCAACCCAGATTGTTCTGACAAACCACGCACCAACCAAGCCCCTGGCGTTAAGGATTGATCTAGCGCCTGCATCAAGGCATCGGCACCATAACGCCGCACATAAGAATCGGGATCTTCGTCTTGTGGCAAAAAGAAAAACTTAACCGAACGAGAGCCTGATAATTGCGTTAAAGCCACCGACAGTGCTTTCCAAGCTGCTTTTCGACCCGCCTTGTCGCCATCGAAAGCGAAGACAATTTCTGCTGTATGTTTGAACAATAACTGCAAATGGGCTGGCGTGGTTGCTGTTCCCAAAGTAGCCACCACCTGACGCAAGCCAAACTGCGCCAAAGCCACCACGTCCATATAACCTTCGACCACCAACACACGCGTAATCTGCCGCACCGACTGAAGCATTTCGTAAAGTCCATACAACATATTGCCTTTATGGAAAAACTCGGTTTCTGGCGAATTTAAATACTTAGGCGCATGCTCACTGGCTTGCATAATGCGACCGCCAAAACCCACCACTCGACCGCGCAAATCACGAATGGGAAACTGAATGCGATTACGAAATTTATCTGCCACAGAACCGTCTTCACGCTCGGCAACCAAGCCTACGGCCAACCACTGAGCCTTAGTGACATTGGGAAATTGCTTCTGCATACTCATTGCATCATTCGGCGCTAAGCCAATGGCAAAATCACGCGCAATGACGCCACTAATGCCTCTCGATTTCAAATATTCGATCGCTTGAATACCTTGCGGATGATGCTTCAGATTATGCACGAACCATTGCGCCGCTTGTGCCAATAACGCATAGCCTTGTAACTGTTCAGCACGTTGTTGCGTTTCTTTGGCTTGTTGCTGTGGACTTAACTGCTCTCTCGGTACGGACAACCCCATTTCACTGGCTAAAACCTCAATAGCTGAAACAAAGTCTAAATGCTCATAATCCATGATGAATCGCAAGGCATCACCATGCGCACCACATCCAAAGCAGTGATAAAAACCTTTTTGAGGGTTTATCTGGAAAGAAGGAGTCTTTTCGTTATGAAAGGGACAACAGGCCTTGTATTCGCGACCCGCTTTTTTAAGCGTAATACGACGACCGACAACCTCAACCACATCTGCACGTGCGATTAAGTCATCAATAAAGGTCTTAGGAATTCTACCAGCCATACTAAAGCCGGTTACTTAAAGATGCTATATCAATTAGCGAGAAGGGCTTTGATACGACCACTCACCACAGCCATATCAGCGAGACCAACCATCTTAGGTTTCACCAGAGCCATCACTTTACCCATGTCCGCAGGTGACTGAGCACCAGACTGCGCAATGGCTTCTTGAATGATTTCCTCTATCTGCACTTCGGACAAACCTTCCGGCAGATAACCTTCTAAAACAGTCAATTCGAATTGTTCATTTTCGGCCAAGTCATGTCGACCGGCTTGAGTGAACTGAGCAATAGAATCTTTGCGTTGCTTAACCAATTTGTTTAGCACTGCGAGCACCTGTGCGTCGTCAGGTGCTACACGCGTATCAATTTCGATTTGTTTAATTGCCGCTAAAATACCGCGAATTGTCAACAATCGAGCCTTCTCGCCCGATTTCATGCAAGCCTTCATATCATGACTGATTTGTTCGCGCAATGCTGACATATTAATTAACCTGGGTTATTAGCGACCAATAAACACATCTAAATTAATATTTAGATTCCATGCGACGGTTTTCGCGCGACAAACGCTTAGCTAAACGCTTAACCGCAGCTGCTTTTTTACGCTTACGCTCCCAAGTCGGCTTTTCGTAGTATTCTTTTTTACGAACATCAGCCAAAACACCTGCTTTTTCACAGGTACGTTTGAAGCGACGTAATGCAACGTCAAAAGGTTCGGTTTCACGTAATTTAACAGCAGGCATGTTTTCTATACTTTCCAATTAGGCGTTAAAAAAATAAATTAGGGTTTCCGCGTGCGGAATAAAGACTAGCATTATAACAAGAAAAATTTAAAAAAATCAAACCCATCATCACTTTTTTGCCATAAGGCTCATCACAAAGCGGCTCTTTTTCGGTCAAGGACAAGCGACATCACTGCATTTTATCGCTATTTTCGCTTAAAATATGATGATGAAACATAACACACCACATCTTATTCTGGGCATTGAATCCTCTTGTGATGAAACCGGACTGGCACTCTATCACCAAACACAAGGATTAATCGCCCACGCGCTACACAGTCAAATTGCTTTACACGCTACCTATGGTGGTGTCGTGCCTGAATTAGCGAGTCGTGACCACATTCATCGACTCATTCCACTGACTGAACAAGTGTTATCTCAGGCAGGCGTTGGATTAAATGATGTGACTGGCGTTGCCTACACAGCAGGCCCTGGATTGGTTGGTGCGCTACTCACAGGGGCCGGCTTTGCCCGAAGTCTGGCTTTTGCTCGTGGAATTCCAGCCATAGGTGTACACCACATGGAAGGACACCTTCTGTCACCGCTACTTGAGGCTCCTGAGTTAAGTTTTCCATTTATGGCATTACTGGTTTCGGGCGGACATACACAAATTATTCGTGTGAATGCCATTGGCGATTATCAGTTGCTGGGGGATACCCTAGATGATGCGATCGGCGAGGCTTTCGACAAAACCGCTAAACTCATGGGACTGGGCTATCCGGGTGGACCCATCGTTTCTAAACTTGCCCTGCAAGGCGATGCGCAGCGTTACAAACTCCCCCGTCCTATGACCGATAGAGCTGGGCTAGACTTTAGTTTCTCTGGTTTGAAGACAGCTGTATTAAACACTTGGCAGCAAGCGCAGATTGAGCGTACCAATGAGTTAGAACAAGCTAAGGCGGATATTTGCGCTTCTTTTGAATTGGCGGTATGTGATGTGTTGCTGATTAAGCTCAAACGCGCCTTACAGCAAGAAAAACTCAATACGTTGGTGGTTGCTGGTGGCGTGAGTGCTAACCAGCGTATCCGCAGCTCACTCACTCAACTCATGACCAGCCGAGCGGGACATGCTTTTTTCCCACGTCCCGAATTTTGCACCGACAACGGCGCGATGATCGCATTCGCTGGCTATCAGCGCATCAAAGCAGGCGAACACAGCTCACTCGACTTTAGTGCTCGAGCTCGCTGGTCGTTAAGTGAAATGAAGGCAATTTAATCGCGTTCGATTAATTCAACTTGGTAACCATCTGGATCTTTAGTAAAGGCAATCCAGGTGGTGCCACCATGCAAGGCCGGACCGTAGGTGATTGCTCCGCCACGTTCCTTAATCAGCTCACACATTCCTTTAATATCAGCAACGCCCAAGGCAATGTGACCGTAGCCTTTACCTAAGTCGTAACTTTCAACACCCCAGTTGTAGGTTAATTCCAGCACTGCCCCCTCACTTTCAGGTTGATAACCTAAAAAAGCTAGGGTGTATTGTCCATCAGGATAGTCTTTTTGACGAAGCAACTGCATGCCCAACACTTCTGTATAGAAGGCAATGGATTTTTCCAAATTACCCACACGTATCATGGTATGTAAAATACGCATCTTATCTCCTTTGGTGTACACTTAACTCAATGGCGCATCATACACACAGAAGTTGGCGACTGCAATCAGTGGAATCACTCGCATCTTTTATCGTGTTCAACTAAAATACTAGTCAAGAATTAAACATAACCAGGAAAACTTATGAAATACAGCGCAGAACAAGGCTATCAACACGACCGCCAAGCCAAACTAGGTATTTTATTGACCAACTTAGGCACGCCCGATGAGCCAACGAAAAAAGGGCTGAAACCTTACTTAGCAGAGTTTCTGTGGGATCCTCGTATTGTCGAACCCCCACCCCCTCGTGCGGTTTGGTGGTTAATTTTACACGGTATTATTTTACAGTTTCGTCCTAAAGCCAAAGCGCATGACTACGAAACGATTTGGGGAAAATTTGGACCGGGCGCTCCGTTATTGGACATTACCCAAGCCCAGGCTGAAGGCGTTGCCAAACGCCTGAAAGCGCGTTTCACTCACAGCCCAATCGAAGTCGAAATTGCCATGCGTTACGGCAATCCTTCTATGGAAAAAGGCTTAGATGCGCTGCGCCAAAAAGGCTGTGAGCGTTTGCTGGTATTGCCTTTGTATCCTCAATACGCGGCTGCAACCACCGGTTCTACTTGGGATGCCCTAGCCGATGCGCTGAAAAAATGGCGTCGTATTCCCGATTTACGTTTTGTCGGTCACTATCACAAACACCCAGGTTACATTCAAGCCTTAGCCAATAGTGTTAAAGAATACTGGGCAGAACATGGTCGCCCCGATAAGTTACTCATGTCATTCCATGGCATCCCGCAGCGTTATTTAGACAATGGCGATTCTTATCATTGTGAATGTCACGCAACCGGACGCTTATTGGCCGATGCCTTGGGTTTAACTAAAGATGATTACTTGGTAAGCTTTCAATCACTGTTTGGCCGCGAAGAATGGATTAAACCCTACACCGATGCGACCATCAAATCACTACCCGCTCAAGGCATCAAAAATTTGCATGTCATTTGTCCGGGTTTCTCGGCAGACTGTTTAGAAACGGTTGAAGAAATTGATGAAGAAAACCGTGAATACTTCATGGAATCGGGTGGTGAAACTTATCACTATATTCCGGCATTAAATAGTCGAGATGATCATTTAGATGCCCTAACCGATATTATTGTGCAGCATTGCCAAGGCTGGCCAGAAGTTGCCATTCCTTACGATGTGCAGAGCGATGAACAAGAACGCTTAGCGATTCGTGAACGCGCACGCGCCATGGGTTGCCCTTTCTAAAGCCTTCTAGTCCAATCAACTTTGGTTAGCCAATACGGCTGATCAAGGTTGATTATCTCCAACAGATTTTCGTTTTCGCCAACGCACTGCTGTGCGCAATCGCCACACCAAATCAATCAAGACATAAGTCAACACGCCCATAGTTGTCGCCAAAATAGCCAAGCCGACCAACAGTGGCTTACCTAACGCTTGAATGCGATCGAAAAAACCCAGCTCTTCATTCACTTCGACTTGATGCGCATCAGGATCAGGCAGGTCAATCGGCGTTGTGGTATCTCCCGTTACCCAAGAACCCAATTGATAGGCGCCATAATAAACCGGTGCAAAAGTCACCGGATTGGTCACCAAAGTACTGGCTGCAGCCACGGGCAAATTAGCCCTTAATATAATCGCTGCCGCCGCGGTAATGGGAATTTGTGCAATCGGAATCAGCAAGCCAAAAAAAATACCCAATGCTACCCCCAAAGCCACTCCGCGCCGAGACCAATGCCAGAGCTTTGGATGTGCCAACCAAGGTGTTAGCCATCTTAACCAACGATTATTTATTAAACTGTCTTTAGTGGGTATCCAACGTCGCCAATTCACAAAGCTAACCTCTTAAACGAGAATGGGATGCCAAAAACTTCAATATTATCTGGGCAACAGCGGTGGGCTTTTCCACGACCAGTGAGTGACCCGATTTTTCAATCATCACACAGTGATGATGCGAAATTTGTATCAGCCCTGTCAAGACCTCATTCGCCGGAAATACTAAATCATTTTCCGCATAAACAATCAGCGTTGGTTGATGAATACTCGATAATTGACCGGTTAGGTTTGCATGCAGTAAGGCTGTCACCTGTCGTTCAAAACCCTCTAAGCTTTGTGGGTAAGGATAACTGATTGCATAAGCAACCGCTTGTTGAACTGATTCGCTGGAATTAAAAAAATCCGATGAAAAAATCCAATAAAACACATTTTTGAACCATAAATCTGGCGGCAAACCAGCACGCCAATAGTCCAACCAATCATGAAACAGTTGATTATTTCGTGCCGAATTTTGTGCAGCGGTGGCGAGTAAAATCAAACGATTCACGCGATGGGGATAATGTGATGCAAGATGTTGAGCAATCATGCCACCCATTGAATGGCCGATAATGGTGGTACTAGCCATGCCTAAGTGGTCTAATAGGGCAATAGCGTCATCGGCCATTTTTTGAATGCTTGACGCCGCTGAATGGGGTAAGGTACGTCCTACACCTCGGTTATCGTAAATAACAACCTGATACTGAGCTGTTAAATCCGACAGAATGGGTTGCCAACTTTGCGAGTCACTAGCTAAACCGGCAATTAATAAAAGGGGCTCGCCTTCTCCCTTTACTTCATAATAAAGACTGATGTCATCTCGGATTAATTGTGGCATAAACAACCCAAATAGAAATAGCGATTGTTTATGTTCGCTAGTTTTTCAAAATGCATTTAAAATCAGGTAACTACTATATCCTAGATAACACAACAACAGCAAGCCACCATAACCACGACCGATACAACTGGCACGCTTGCCAAAACCATAAGCCATGGCGAACAACAACAAGGTTAAAGCTGTCATCACCAATATATCACGACTGAAGACATCGGCTTCAACTGCCATCGGATGAATGACACCAGCCAAACCCACAACTGCGAGAGTATTGAACAAGTTTGAACCAATAATATTACCCAAGGCAATATCATGCTCTCCTTTACGTGCCGCAATCACCGAAGAAGCCAACTCAGGTAACGAAGTGCCCACAGCCACGATCGTGAGTCCAATAATCATGTCACTGACACCCAAACTTTGTGCTAAATCCACCGCTCCCCATACCAGTAAACGTGAGCTGATAATCAGCATAACAAGTCCAATTAATGTCCATATCAGCGCATGGCGAATGGGCATTGCATGTTCGCTCAATTCAGATGCTATTTCCTGACCCAGAATGTCACGCTTTGCCCGCATTCCCTGCCAAATAGTCCAAGCCATTAGCGCCAAAAAAACCAACAGCAACACCACAGCATCCATGCGACTAATGTCACCATCCCACAATTGCCAAGCGGCAAGTAAGGTCACCACAATTAAAATAGGTAATTCTTTGCGCACAATTTGCGAATGCACCACAATCGGACTAATTAATGCGGTTATGCCAATAATCAAAGCAATATTGGTGATATTAGAACCATAAGCATTACCCAGCGCAATGCCAGGACTACCTTGATAAGCTGCCAATACCGATACCGTCATTTCGGGGGCTGAAGTACCCATGCCCACAATCACCATGCCAACCAACAAAGGCGGCATACCAAAATATCGTGCGGTAGATGCAGAACCTTCTACAAAACGCTCTGCACTCCAAACCAATAACCCCAAACCAACGACAACAGCCAATACTGCTAACATAGACTTCCCGTGACTTTTAGAATCGACCCTTAAACAAAACCCCACTAATTTTAGTGGGGTTTTGCATTATGAAGATAAGCCTTACTTAGCCAATTCGTCTTTCAAAATTTGATTGACTTGACCAGGATTGGCTTTGCCTTTGGTGGCTTTCATCACCTCGCCAACAAAGAAGCCAAACAGCTTATCTCGACCGCCTTTGTATTCCGCTAATTGCTCAGGGAACTGATCGATAACACCACGCACCATCGCTGCAATGGCTACTGGATCCGTGATTTGTTTTAACCCTTTGCTTTCGATAATGGCATCGGCAGAGTCTTGACTGGTCCACATAGCATCGAACACGTCTTTAGCAATTTTGCCCGAAATGGTGTTGTCTAGAATACGTGCAATTAAGCCCGCCATACGTTGTGCATCAACAGGCGATTCACTAATGCTCAAGTTATCGTTGTTCAAGCGTGCGTTGAGCTCACCCATCACCCAGTTAGCGGCAATTTTCGCATCTTTTCCACCCGTTGCTGCTACCACCGCTTCGTAATAATCGGCAATTTCACGACTGTTGGTTAAGACCATCGCATCGTAATCGTTCAAACCATATTGAGTCATAAAACGTTCACGTTTGGCATCAGGTAATTCAGGCAGTTCGCCCTTCACCGCTTCAATCATCGCTGGGGTAATGATCAATGGCAACAAGTCTGGGCAAGGGAAATAACGATAGTCCATCGCTTCTTCTTTAGAACGCATCGAACGGGTTTCGTCTTTAGCCGCATCGTACAAGCGTGTTTCTTGCACCACTTGACCGCCCGCTTCGATGACATCGATTTGACGTTCCACTTCAAACATGATGGCACGTTCTAAAAACTTGAACGAATTAACGTTTTTAATCTCGGCGCGGGTACCAAAAGGCGCACCCGGACGACACACAGAAATATTAGCATCGACACGGAAAGAGCCTTCTTGCATGTTACCATCACAAATACCGAGGTATTGCACTAACTCATGCAGTTTTTTCGCATAGGCGACTGCCTCGGCAGGCGAGCGCATTTCCGGCTCAGAAACGATTTCTAACAGCGGTGTGCCCGCACGGTTTAAGTCGATACCTGAATAGCCTTCAAAGTCTTCATGCAGCGATTTACCCGCATCTTCTTCTAAATGCGCACGCGTCAGGTTAATGACCTTTTCTTTACCGTCCACTTCAATGCTGATTTGACCACCTAACACAACCGGCAATTCAAATTGCGAAATTTGATAGCCTTTAGGTAAATCGGGATAGAAATAGTTTTTGCGCGCAAATACCGATTTTTCTGCCACCGTAGCGCCCACCGCCAAACCAAAGCGAATCGCCATATCGACTACGCCTTTGTTCAGCACCGGTAACACACCGGGCATACCCAAATCGACTAAACAAGCTTGCGTATTAGGCATAGCACCGAATGCCGTTGATGCTGCCGAAAAAATCTTGGTGTTAGTAGCCAGTTGAGCATGAACCTCAAGGCCAATGACTGTTTCCCATGTCATAGTAGTTATTCTCCTTGCTTAGGCAAATGCAGCTGGCATTTGGATGTGATGATCAGTTGCTTGTTGATATTGATGAGCCACGTTCAGCAGCTTCGGCTCGCTGAAGTAGTTACCAATTAACTGAACACCGATAGGAAGCCCTTCGCTAAAACCAGCGGGCATGGCAATCGCAGGTAAACCCGCTAAGTTCACTGGAATGGTGTAAATATCCGCTAAATACATCGCCGTGGGATCTGCCGTTTTCTCACCCAGTTTCCACGCAGGCGTAGGCGCTACTGGCCCAAGAATCACATCACACTGTTCAAAAGCCGTGACGAAATCTTGCTTAATCAAACGACGTACGCGCTGGGCTTTAAGGTAATAAGCATCATAATACCCCGCTGACAACACATAAGCACCGACCATGATACGACGCTTAACTTCCGCACCAAAACCTTCCGAACGTGAACGCGTGTACATATCTTTTAAGTCTTTGGGATTGTCACAACGATGACCGAAACGCACGCCATCATAACGCGATAAATTTGAGCTGGCTTCAGCAGGGGCAATCACATAATAAGCTGGCATGGCTGCCGAGGTATTCGGTAAGGACACTTCAACCAGCGTTGCACCTTGCATTTCCAATTCAGCCGCTACCGCCATGGTCGCCGCTTTCACTTCTGGCGACAAACCTTCACCGAAATACTCTTTAGGTAAGCCAATGCGTAAGCCTTTAACGGAATCATTCAGCCCTGCTACATAATCAGGACGCGCCCCTTCTGCACAGGTTGAGTCTCGCTCATCGAAACCCGCCATGGCTGACAACAAATGTGCACAATCTTCGGCCGTTTTCGCCATCGGACCGCCTTGGTCAAGGCTAGAAGCATAGGCAATCATGCCATAACGTGACACACTACCATAGGTAGGTTTTATACCTGTAACACCACAAAACGCAGCTGGCTGACGAATCGAACCGCCCGTATCGGTACCCGTTGCCACTGGCGCTAAACCCGCTGCCAAAGCCGCAGCCGAACCGCCTGATGAACCACCTGGTACGCTGTCCGTATTCCAAGGATTACGCGTGACACCAAAAGCACTATTTTCAGTGGTTGAGCCCATAGCGAACTCATCCATGTTCACTTTACCCAGCGTAACCATACCGGCCGCATTAAGTTTTTCAACCACGGTTGCGTTATAAGGCGCTTTAAAATTAGCCAGCATTTTCGAAGCACAAGTGGTAATGACATCTTTGGTACAAAAAATATCTTTATGTGCTAAAGGGATACCCAACAGCAAGCCATTTTCACCCGCAGCACGACGTGCGTCAGCCGCTGCCGCTTGTGCTAACGCCAGTTCGGGCGTTTGGGTGATATAACTGTTAATTTGACCGTCAAACTGATTCATACGATCTAGAAAATATTGCGTCAGTTCAACACTCGATACTGACTTGTTACGCAGTTGCTCTGCCAACTGCACCATAGTCATTTGATGAAAACTCATAATTAAACCTTAACTTAATTCTAAAAAACCAGAGAAAGTGGATGATAACAAAGCGTAAAGCCGCGAGTTAAAAAAGTAAGCTTACTCAGGTAAGTACTTTTTCAAAAAGGCTTTTAACGCAGTTAGCGCAACTTTATCGAGTTTTTAATTTACTCAATGACTTTAGGAACCAAATACAAACCCGCTTCCACTTTGGGTGCGATTTGCTGAACATATTCATGAATATCAGACTCTGTGACGACATCCTCACGCAAACGTTGCACTTGGTCTAACGGATGCGCCATCGGCTCAACACCATCGGTATTAATCGCTGCCAACTGATCGAACAGTCCAACGATTGCATTGAGCTTTTGCCCTACCGCCGCGACGTCATCATCGCTTACCGCCAAGGCACCTAAACGAGCTACCTTATGAACATCAATTTGATCGGACACTTTCGCTTCCTTATTTCGATTCAACAAATAAATCAATTTTATCGGGTTAGGCGTTGAATTGCCACAAAATCACTCGACTTTTGACAGACCACACAAACAAAAAACCCCACTGAAAGTCAGCGGGGTGAGTGAAAGGGTTAATTTGTAGCAAACTCAATTAACGACTATCATCATTAAATTGAATCAAATCGCGGTAAGCATGCCAACTGGCATAACTGAGCAATGGCATGATGACCACCATCAACATACCTAATGTTGCAATGCCCAAAGTAACTAAACTGCCGATGATCAACGCCCAAACCGTCATAACGCCTTTATTCTCCATGGTGACTTGGTAACTAATAATCATCGCATTCACCGCGTCTAACTTATGCTTATCAATAAGCAATGGAATGGAAACCACACTAATGGCGAATACAAAAGCAGCTACCACAGCCCCAATTAAGGCAAAAGCAATCATAAAATTGATGCCCGCATCCGTCATCAGGAAACTGATAAAACCTGCATCAGGATCGATAATCAACAAGCTTTGCGATTTAAACAATGCCGCCATGAGAGGGGTAACAATGCTCCATGCCGAAATAATGACACCGAGACTCGCTACATAAAGACCAAAGTTGCCGACATTATCTCGCCATGACGACAAAGAATGTAGCAAACTAGGTGGCTCGCCTCTTTCTAAACGGTAAGCAATATCATAAAGTCCCGTTGCCAAGAAAGGCGCAATTATGACAAAGGATGTGCCAATTGCCATCATTAGAAACGGTAAATCTTTTGCCGCCATTAACGATAGACCAATAAATAACGTGGTGGCAACACCATAGAACAATGAAGCACCAGGCGCACGCGCCATATCCATCCAGCCTTGCTTTAACCAATGCAAGCTTCTGCTGACAGGAACTTCGGTTGAAATAATATGAATGCCGTCGGTTGTATCATGGGTATGATAAGAGCTGGCAGTAGATAAGGTGACCATAGAAACCTCCTCTCTCCATTACCGGTGAGACGTGAGCCAGTCAGATTAACCACTTACGCCTCAATTCGATAAGAAGACACGTTACAAAGTCAATCAAGTTTAGACACTTGTCCAGAACACAACCTGATTATTAACTAAGGAAGGCTGCAAATGCAAATAGAACTTATTTATATTAGAAAGAAATGAAATAACATTCAGTTAGAGAATAAATCAAATTACCGAGCCGAGGCAACAGACGCCATAAACGCAATGACTTTGGCCGTATTCTTCACGCCTTTACTCGCCTCAACACCACCGGAAACATCAACAGCAAAAGGAGCCACCTGTTGAATGGCTTCTGCCACATTGTTCGGAGTTAATCCGCCCGCCAAAATCAGCGGTTTACTCAGTGATTGAGGTAAACGATGCCAATCGAAAGACTCACCCGATCCACCCGGAATGCCCGGCTTGTAAGTATCGACCAATAAACCGAGCGCATCTTCATACAGCAATGCTTGTTGCGCTAAGTCAACATCATCGCGCATCGGAATGGCTTTAATGTAAGCACGTCCAAATTGACGACAAAAGGCTGCTGATTCATCACCGTGAAACTGCAATAAGCTGATCGCTGGAATCTGTGCAAGTACCGCTTGCACTTCATCAACACTTGGATTAACAAACAAAGCCGTTACCGTGACAAACGGCGGCACATCCAGAAGAATCAACCTCGCTTGTTCAACAGTCACCGCTCTGGGGCTGGGCGGATAAAACACCAAGCCAATGGCATCAGCTCCCGCCTCACAAGCTGCCTGCACATCTACTGCTCGCGTTAATCCACAAATTTTTACCCGCGTTCTCATGCAGCACCTCGCCATAAGTAACTTAAATTCAGCGTGGGAAAATCGTAAGCTTGGGGATAACGCACGTGAGTGAGATATAACCCTGCTGCTGGTGCTGTGGGTGCGGCTAATTTTCGATCTTTCGCCTGTAACAACTCAGTAATCCAAGTTACCGGGCGCTCACCGCGTCCAATCATCAATAAGCTGCCAACAATATTGCGCACCATGTGATGCAAAAAAGCATTAGCCTCGATATCCACAAACACATGCACACCATCACCATGAACGCTGACTTCCGTCACACAACGCACCGGATGCTTGGCTTGACACTCGGCAGCGCGAAAACTGGTAAAGTCTTGTTCACCCAACAGGGCTTGTGCCGCTTGATGCATCAAAGAAACATCTAACGCATAAGATACCCAAGTCTGCAAATCGGCAAAAACCGCTGAATGAATGCGTCGATTGAGTATCACGTAACGATAACGGCGAGAAGTCGCTGAAAATCGCGCATGAAAACTTTCATCGACTTCACGCGACCACAACACCCGAATACCGCTAGGTAAGTGGGTATTGGTTCCTCTCACCCAGGCATCATCAGGACGATGAACCGAGGTATCGAAATGCACGACCTGACCAATGGCGTGAACGCCACGATCAGTACGACCTGCACAGAAAACTTCTATCGGCTCACAGGCAATTTTAGCCAGCCCACGCTCTAAATGGGCTTGCACACCAATGCAATCTTGCTGCTTTTGCCAGCCACAATAAGCATGACCGGCGTATTCAATGCCCAGCGCAATACGTGGCATGAATGATTAATTTAGGTAGTCACGAATCAACACTTGCGCAATTTGCACCGCATTCGTCGCTGCACCTTTGCGCACGTTATCCGCCACCACCCACAGGTTCAAACCTTTATCGCACGAAATGTCTTCACGAATACGACCGACATAGACTGGGTTAGTGTCAGCGACATCGGTAGCCGTTGGATAGCCGCCTGGCTCACGCTCATCCATGACCACAATGCCTTCTGCTTTACTTAACAGTTCGCGTGCTTGTTCCGCGGTAATTTTATCACGCGTTTCAATGTGCACCGCTTCACTGTGACCAAAGAATACAGGCACACGTACCGCCGTTGGATTCACTAAAATCGACTCATCACCCATGATTTTTTTCGTTTCCCACACCATCTTCATTTCTTCTTTGGTGTAGCCGTTTTCCATAAACACATCAATTTGGGGAATAACGTTGAAGGCAATGCGTTTGGCAAAAACTTCATGGCTAGTAGGTTTGAAATTCAACAAGTTAGCGGTTTGCGTTGATAATTCTTCAATGGCTTCCTTGCCCGCACCCGATACCGCTTGGTAAGTCGCCACGTTAATGCGTGTGATACCCACAGCATCATAAATTGGCTTAAGCGCCACTAACATTTGAATAGTCGAACAGTTAGGATTGGCAATGATGCCGCGTGTTTTGTACTGCGCAATCGCTTTAGGGTTCACTTCAGGAACAACCAGTGGAATATCATCGTCGTAACGGAACTGTGAAGTATTATCGATCACCACACAGCCAGCCGCAGCAGCCTTGGGCGCATAAATAGCCGAAATGCTGGCACCGGGAGAAAACAAGCCAATTTGCGTTTTAGAAAAGTCAAAGGTCTCTAAATCTTCTACCGTCACTTCTTCGCCACGAAAAGTCACTTTTTTTCCAGCAGAGCGGCTACTCGCCAAAGGATAAAGCTTACCCACTGGAAAGTTCATTTCTTCCAACACGCGCATCATGGTTTCCCCCACTGCGCCTGTCGCACCAACTACTGCTACATCATACAATTTCGACATGACCTATTCCTTTAACTTAAATATTTAAAACCCGATTAAGTGGGTTGTTCAGATACCTGATTCGTTTGCGTTAATAAGGCTACTTGTGGCGTCGGCGCCAATACCCCTAATGCCACCGCCGTGGCTGATTCTTTAGTGCTACCAATGAAGCGCGCACCCTTTTCTACTACCAAATCATGGCAGTAAACCTCTCCTTGCAAATCACAGCCGGCCAGCAACTCTAACAACTCGCAGTGGATTATTCCCTCCACTTTTCCCGCTAACATAACATGCTTAGCGCGAATACTACCGCACAAATGACCTTGCTTACCCACCGACACTTGAAGGGCCTCTAGGTTGCCATCGAGAGATCCATCGAGATGAAAATCACCCGATAAGACTACTTGACCGCTGATGTGGCAGCCGTTGGCAATGACTGTTTTAGCACGAGCAGCTTTTCCTGAATGGCCAGATCGGCGAAAGACTCCCATGGAACCTCCTTCACTTGTTTAAACACCGAATGCGCGCGACGGCTACTCCAATCGGCGAAGGGTCTTGGGTTTAATTCATTGTCCATAAAATGCACTTCATAATGCAAATGGGCACCACTGCTTAAACCCGTATTACCAGACAAACCAATGTCATCGCCTTTAGCGACGACTTCTCCCCGCTTAACAAAGGCTTTGCTTAAATGCGCGTAAACTGTTTTGAATCCGTAGCCGTGATTAACAATCACTTTCAAACCATAGCTACCATCCCAATCGGAACTTTCTACTACACCATTTGCTGTTGATTGTACCGGGGTGCCGACATCACAACTAAAATCTAATCCCTTGTGGAAAGAACGATTTTTGGTCACTGGATGCGTACGCCAGCCAAAACCATCGGAAATCATTTTAAAGCTGGTTGGCATACCGCTGGGAATATTACTCATCATTAATTCGACATCTATTGATGAGAGTTCAGATAGTCGCTTCACATCACCACTTTCAACCAAACCAATCTGTGCTTCAAGCTGACCAAAAGTGTCCTGTAAAAAACTCAGCTGACCCTCTTTAGCCTGCACTTCATTTTCCAACGCCATTTTGTCTTGGTTTAACTCGGTAAAGAGTTCATTCTGTTGCGCCAAGGCCTGTCGATAATCCGTCTCTAGGGCTTCTTTTTGACGATGCAAATCAGAAATCTGCATCTCCAGAGTGTCTCTTTCCGCTAAAAACTTCCACACCAACCCTGTAGCCACCATACTTAACAGCGCCACAAACAGCACAATAAAGACAACAAACCGCTTAATGAAATGCGTCAGCGTAAACTGACGCGATCCATGCACATCGGTAAGGGTAATGGTTAACTGATTGCGCACCCGTTACTCGTCTTAATTTGGCTTAAAGCGCAGCAGCAATGGCATCACCCATTTGGCTGGTTGACACTTTTTGGCAACCTTCTGTCCAAATATCGCCGGTACGCAAGCCAGCGTCCAACACTTTACCGACAGCGGCTTCAATGCGTGCAGCTTGTTCTGGTGCATTCAATGAATAACGTAACATCATCGCAGCCGACAAAATGGTGGCAATCGGATTCGCCAATCCCAGACCAGCGATATCAGGCGCTGAGCCATGACTTGGCTCATACATACCCTTGTTATGCTCATTCAACGAAGCTGAAGCCAGCATACCAATAGAGCCCGTCAACATGGACGCTTCGTCAGACAAAATGTCACCAAACATATTATCCGTTAGCATGACATCGAATTGTTTCGGAGCTTTCACCAATTGCATCGCTGCGTTATCCACCAACATGTGACTGAGTTCAACATCAGGATACTGAGCAGCAATACGCGTCACCACTTCTTTCCAAAGCGCGGTGGTTTCTAATACATTCGACTTATCAATCGAGCAGACACGCTTGCCGCGTTTTTGCGCTGCTTGGAAAGCGACATGGGCAATACGTTCAATTTCAGATTCGCTGTACACCAGCGTGTTATAACCTTGACGCTCGCCATTCTCCAAAGTACGCACGCCACGTGGCTGACCAAAGTAAATACCGCCTGTCAATTCGCGCACAATCAACAAATCCAACCCAGAAACCACTTCTGGCTTCAAGGTACTGGCATGAGTCAACTGAGGATAAAGAATCGCAGGACGTAAATTCGCAAACAAGTTCATGCCTTTACGCAAGGCTAACAAGCCCTTTTCTGGACGGTTCGCCATGGGCATAGCATCCCATTTAGGACCACCAACCGCACCTAAAAGTACCGCATCAGCTGCTTGCGCTTGGGCTAGTGTGTCATCGGTTAAGGGAGTGCCATGCACGTCAATACTCGCTCCGCCCACTAAACCTTCACTGGTGGTGAGTGATAAGTCATGATCCTTAGCCAAGACATTCAATACCTTCACTGCTTCCGCAACAATTTCAGGACCAATACCATCACCAGGCAGAACGAGCACATGTGCCATGAGAAAATTTCCTTAAACTTTTTGACAATAGTCGCTTATGATAAGCATTTCAACAGCGTTTCGCAATGCGCCCTCACCATAAGGAGATTGGCATGGGATTTGAACATTGGATTATGAATAACTTTTGGCCGGTTATTATCGGTAGCTTAGTGGTGCTGGTTATTGCTCATTTTGCCGTGGCTTGGTTAATGCGCCAAGGCGGTAAAAAACACTCGGATGAAACACAAGGCTAGTCAAACCCTAAGCCTGCTTCACTTTCCATACCAGTGCGCAGGCAAGCAAGGAAACGCCAGCCGCTAGTCCGAAAGTCCATTCACCACCACCATAGGTCCAGGCATAACCCGCCACCAAACTTCCTAAAACGCCTCCGACCCCATAGCTGAAACTGGCATAAAGTGCCTGCCCCTGTGCCTGATGACCAACAAAGGTTTCGTGCAACCATTGCACCACCACCGAATGAAATACAGCAAAGGTAGCTGCATGCATCAATTGCGCTAAAATCATGAGCACCAAACTGTCAACAAAAAATCCGGTTAACCACCATCTTACCACCGACAACAAGGTCGCTATCAACACCCAATGATGAAAACGCAATAAAGGCGAAAGACGCCAAAAAAACCAAAACAAGACAATTTCAGCCACCACCCCTAATGACCAGAGCAACCCAATACTGGCATTGGAATAGCTGGCATCGGCTAACAGAATCGAATAAAAACTATAGTAAATACCATGTGCAATCTGAGTGAGTAACGCAATGATCAGCACCCACCACACCATCGACTGACGCAATAAGCCAAGCAAACCTTGCCAATCTACCGACCCTGGACGCAGTTGTGGCGATTCACGATTCCATTGCGAAATAAGCGCTGTAGCCATAAAAAACACGGTCGTAGTGACCAAAAAAGCCAACTGACCAAAGACCTCAATTAACCAACCAGCACCCATTACCGCAACAATAAAACCAACCGATCCCCATAAACGAATGCGACTATAACCAGACAACTGACTACCCAAATGCGACAAGGTTAAACTCTCCATCGGCGGCAAGGCTGCATGCCAGAAGAACCCTAGCAACGCCATCAACCAAAATAGAGACCAAAAACCTTCTAACCACCACAAGCCCAATACCAACACAGCCGATAACCACGAAGCCAACTGAACATAAAACAGGAAATTACCCTTACGGTCAGCCAATAGCGCCCAAATGGGGGGAGAAACAATCCGTGCAAAAGATAACACCGCCAGCAGTTGCGCAATTTCGATAGCGCTTAACCCCAGTGATTGAAAATACAGTCCCAAAAAAGGCAATATGATGCCAACAGCGGCAAAATAGAAAAAGTAGTAGCCCGATAACGGAAAAAACGGAATCTGAGATTCCGTTTTGATTAAAGTGTGAGTCAACACGACTTATGAAGATGATTGAGCGATATTTGGCACACTCACCAGCGCATCGGCATTTTGACCGCGCTGACGCAAGGCATGATCCATCAGCACCAATGCCAACATGGCTTCGGCAATGGGCGTAGCACGAATACCCACGCAAGGGTCATGACGACCTTTGGTAATCACTTCTTGCTCATTACCCCAACGGTCAATGCTTTGACCCGGAATTTTTAGGCTAGATGTGGGTTTGAGTGCCATGTGGGCAATAATTTCTTGACCCGATGAAATACCACCTAACACACCACCAGAATGGTTGCTGAGAAAACCTTCTTTGGTCATCTCATCACGATGTTGCGTACCGAGTTGCTCAACGACGGCAAAACCATCACCAATTTCGACACCTTTTACCGCATTAATACTCATTAAAGCTTTGGCGATATCCGCGTCTAAGCGATCAAACACTGGCTCTCCCCAACCCGGCGGCACGTTACGAGCGACTACCGTTACTTTAGCACCAACCGAATCACCCGTTTTTTTCAACTCGGTCATGTAATCTTCCATGGCCTGAACGGCATCAGCATCGGGACAGAAAAAAGGATTGGTTTCGATAATGGAATAATCCACTTTGGAAATTTTTACTGGACCGAGTTGCGACAAATAACCCTGAATTTCGACACCATAGCGCTCTTTTAACCATTTTTTCGCAATAGCACCCGCCGCCACACGCATCGCCGTTTCACGTGCAGAAGAACGTCCACCACCGCGGAAATCGCGCACACCATACTTATGCTCGTAGGTGTAGTCAGCATGACCGGGTCGGAAGACATCCATCAAATTACCATAATCTTGCGAACGCTGATCGGTGTTTTCAATCATTAGCCCAATGGGTGTTCCTGTGGTACGACCATTGAGCACGCCCGATAAAATTTTTACACAATCATCTTCGCGGCGCTGTGTGGTAAAGCGAGAGGTACCCGGCTTACGACGGTCTAAATCAATCTGCAAATCGGCTTCAGTCAGTTCTAAGCCAGGAGGACAACCATCAATAATCGCACCTAAAGCAATGCCGTGACTCTCACCAAAGGTCGTTACTCGAAAGGCTTCACCCCATGTATTCGCTGCCATTGCCGTTTTTCCCGTATCAAATTTTTAAGTTGACTTATTTTAGCAGAAAGCGCCATTGATGCACTAAACAGTTACTTTCGACCAATCAAAACCCAGCCCCGGATCAGTTTTTCTACCCGGAGCAATGTCGCTGTGCGCTACCAATGGCGCTGACTGCAAACTGGGGTAAGCTTCACGCAAAGCCTGAATCAGCTCGTTAAGACATGCATATTGTGCCTTGGTAAAAGGGGCGGTTTCTGTGCCTTCTAGCTCAATACCAATAGAAAAATCATTCACATTGGTGCGATGGGCAAAACGAGAAACACCCGCATGCCAAGCACGTCGATGAAAGGGTACAAACTGCACCACCTCGCCATCTCGACGAATCCAGCAATGTGCTGACACTCGAACACCCGCTAATTGTCGATAATAGGGATGCTTGGATGTGTCTAGTTTACCTTGAAACAGAGCCACCACATCATCGCCAGCAAAGCCACCAGGAGGCAAACTGATGGCATGAACCACCAATAAAGAAATATCCATCGTATTAGGACGATCATTACAATGATCGCTAGTGCAGTATTTTACGTCTTCAATCAGTCCCGTTTCCCGATTAACCTTCATTTAACCGCCTAAACTTGTTTATAATAGTATGATTAATTTGAATTATAAGCGTTAAACTCATGCAAGTCACAGATTGGTTACGCCAACAAGTCGCCCATGCACTCAATGAAGACATTGGTAGCGGAGACCTATCCGCTCAACTTATCAACGAAGACCAGCAATCTAAAGCAACGGTTATTTGCCGCGAAGCGGCCGTGATGTGTGGCCAAACTTGGTTTAATGAAGTTTTTGCTCAACTCGATGATCAGGTTCAAATTGAATGGCTGGTGCAAGAAGGTGAACAGCTTGCAGCCAATTCGACACTATGCCACTTGCATGGTAAAGCAAGAAGCTTGCTCACGGGCGAACGTACCGCGCTGAACTTTTTACAGACCCTCATGGGAACAGCTAGCGTCGCCAATCGATATGCTAGCGAACTCGCTGCGCATGGCAATACAAAACTACTCGATACTCGCAAAACCTTACCTGGAATGCGATTAGCACAGAAATATGCCGTACGCATCGGTGGCGGTGTCAATCATCGTGTCGGTCTTTACGATGCCATTCTGATCAAAGAAAATCATATTATGGCGGCAGGTTCGTTAGAAAAAGCGGTAGCTAACGCCAAAGCACAATTTCCGAATTCCTTTATTGAAGTTGAAGTGGAATCACTTGGTGAATTGGCTAGAGCGCTCACCCTTCCACTGGATAGAATCATGCTGGATAACTTTTCACTTCAAGATATGCATACCGCCGTTAGCATGACCCAAGGAAAAATACCTTTGGAAGTGTCCGGCAATGTTACCTTCGAAAATCTGGCAGCACTGTCACAAACGGGCGTAGATTTTATTTCGACCGGTGCTATTACCAAACACCTGTACGCCATTGATTTATCGATGCGTTTTAGTTTGGAAAATGACCATGCATAATACCCTTTATGAAGTTTTTGGCATCCTTCTCGTCTCGGTACTGGTGGTAGCCGCCTTCAGACGCATCAATCTGCCTCCGATCATTGGTTATATTATGGTCGGTATTGTGATGGGCCCTCACGCCTTTGCTTTAATCGAAGATGAACAGAACATTCATTTTTTGGCTGAATTTGGCATTGTCTTCATGCTATTTGCCATTGGCTTGGAGTTTTCTGTACCGCAATTTTTAACCATGAAGCGCACGATTTTAGGACTAGGCGGCCTTCAGGTAGCCATGTCGATGAGTGTCTTTGGCCTGCTTGCCTATTTGATTGGTGTGCGCTGGGATGTTGCCTTACTGGCTGGTGCGGCACTCGCAATGTCCTCCACCGCCGTTGTGCTCAAACAACTTAACGAACAAGCGGAAATGCAATCTCGACACGGTAGAAACGCCCTGGGCATACTATTGTTTCAAGATTTCGCTGCCATCCCTCTACTCATTATCATACCTGTTCTGGGCGCACACGTTGCCGGCGGCGCCGATAGCGATCAAAGCATGGGAAGCGAACTCATATTTGCCTTGATAAAAGGTATTTTAGCTGTTGTCATTTTATTGGTACTAGGACGCACTTTACTACGCTGGGTATTTAAAGAGGTCGCAAGCGCTAAATCGAATGAGCTCTTTACCTTGACGGTACTCATGGTGGCCATTGGCGCAGCATCACTCACCAGTAGCCTAGGGCTTTCTATGGCGCTGGGTGCCTTTGTTGCAGGGATGATGTTAGCTGAAACCGAGTATCGCCACCAAGTTGAATCGGATATTCGCCCCTTTCAAGATGTCCTACTGGGTTTGTTTTTCATCACCATCGGCATCCTCATTGACTTGAGTGTGGTTTGGAGTCATCTGGGAACGATTCTGGCACTCATGGTCGGCTTGATACTACTCAAAGCCTTAATTGTCGGCTTGCTAGAATATTGGTTTGGTAACAACGGTGGCGTGGCTTTCCGCACCGCAATTGTGTTAGCCCATGGTGGTGAATTTGGCTTTGCCTTATTATCACTGATGTTCAATCAAAAACTCATTCCTGAGTTAGAGGGTCAGGTACTCTTGGCGGCCGCTATTTTTAGTATGATGCTCTCCCCCATTTTGATTAAACACAATGGTGCCATGGCGAAAAGGCTACTTAAAAACACCTATGGTAAAGACAGAAAAGCGCAAGAAATTGCCATTGAAGAACAAACGAAACACTATCATGATCACGTCATTATTTGTGGTTTTGGTCGCGTCGGTCAAACCTTAGCACGTTTTTTACGTAAATCTGGTATGACTTATGTTGCCTTGGACATGGACATTACCCGTACCCAAGAAGCCAAAGAGGCTGGTGAATTGGTATTCTACGGTGACTCTTCTCGAACCGAAATTTTACATGCGGCGGGCATCGAGCGGGCGAAAGTGGTGGTGCTGTGTATTTCTGATTTACACGCCTCCCTCAAAGTGCTGCATCGTGTACGAGAGTTACGCCGCGATGTCTGCATTATGGTGCGTACGCGTGATGAAGGACACCTGAACCAACTCATGGACGCAGGCGCAACCGAAGTCATTCCCGACACCTTTGAAGCCAGCATCATGTTGGCATCACAAGTGTTATTGTTGATTGGTTATCCACCCAGTGAAGTGCTACGAGAAGTGCGCCAAATTCGTCAGAATCGTTATAGCTTATTGAAAGGGTTTTATCCAGGCGACAGTGACGAAGCGCCCAGCTTAGACCAACAGCCAACCATTTTGCATACCTTAACCCTCAGTTCTGGAGCCAAAGCGATTGGCAAAACATTAGAACAGGTGTTGGCATTGCATCCAGAAGTTGAAATTGAAGCCATTAAACGAGATGGCATTCGTGGCGACAATCCAGCGATAACCACACTACTACGTGAGGGTGATCGTATCGTGTTAAGAGGCACCCAAGAAGCCATCAATCGCTTTGAAGAGTTTATGCTACTAGAAGCCTGACACCGAATACTTTGCCAGCTAATGGGGTCAGCGTTAATCCGCTAACCACATCAGACTGGCCATGCGACCGGTTGCACCCTCTCGACGAAAAGAGAAGAAATCCTCGGCATTCAAATAGGTGCATTCCTCAGAAGCACCTACCCAAGCCATCCCCAACTGACGGCATTGCCACTGTGCCATCGCCGACAAGTCAGCTAAAAACTTATCCGTTTGTGTTGTTGAAGACTGGAAATGCTCGGGCAACCCAGTGCCATTTGCTAAAAATTCATCACGCACTTCCGCTCCACACTCAAAGGCTGTTTTACCAATCCCAGGCCCTATCCATGCCATTAAATCACTGGCTAATTCGCCGCACTCACGCACACTTTTGCCAATGATATCATCGGCAACGCCACGCCAACCCGCATGCAATAACATGATGAAAGAACCGGAACGATTGGTGATAAACACCGGCAAACAATCGGCGGTTAATATCGCCAACACCTTATTTTTCTGATGTGTTGAACTGCCATCAGCATCCACAATGGGCTCACAAGCTTCGCTGTCAACATCTAGCACACGCACACCATGCACTTGGTTGATCCAACAAGGCTCGCAGGGTAAATTCAACGCGTTAACCAACAACTCCCGATTGGCTAAAACATCATGTAACTCATCACCAACATGAGTGGCCAAATTGAATGAATCATAAGGCGGCAAAGAAACACCACCGGTACGTGTTGTCATCACTGCCTTGACACGATTTGGCGCCGGCCAATCGGGCATTAAAAACTTGATCATCACTGTTTACTCACTAGGGGTTAGTATTCACTAGGATGTTCCAAACTATCCTGCGCCAAGGCTGCTAGTAAGTGCTGCATGTCTTCCGGCAAGGGCGCTGCAAACTCCATGAGTTCACCGGTCAGGGGGTGTTCAAACGATAATTCTGCCGCATGCAAAGCTTGACGCTTAAATCCACGTAATACATCACCAACTTCTTGACTCATCCCGCGCGGTAAGTACAAACGCTTACCATATTCTGGATCACCCAATAACGGATAGCCCAAATGTGCCATGTGCACCCTAATTTGATGCGTTCGCCCCGTTTCTAACTGGCAACGCACATGGGTATGCGCTCGAAACTTCTCTGCGATTCGATAGTGCGTGACCGCATCACGACCCGACACATCATTGACCGTCATTTTCGTACGATCGGTTGAATGGCGCGCAATACCTGCCTCGATAGTACCACCAGCAACCAAACAACCCACAACTACGGCATCATAAATACGGGCAACATCATGATCTTTCAGCAAGTCGGTTAAGGCTAACTGTACCGCCTCTGTTTTAGCCACCACCAGTAAACCACTGGTCATTTTATCCAAACGATGCACAATCCCTGCCCGCGCTAAACTTGCTAAGTTTTCATCATAATGTAACAAAGCATTGAGCAGGGTTCCATCTGAATTTCCCGCCCCCGGATGCACCACCAAACCTGCTGGCTTGTTAATCACCAACACACCTTCGTCTTCATAAACAATGTCGAGGGGAATATCTTGCGCTTCATAAGTCAGTACTTCGCGCTCAGGAAGCACCAACGACAACAACTCACCACCCAACATCTGTTGGCGTGCACGCGTGATCACTTGACCATTTACCGTGACTAACCCGCTTTCAATACAGGTTTTCAAGCGCGCGCGGGACACGCCTTCAACCAACTGTCCCAGCACCCCATCTAAACGTGTTCCACCCATTTCGAGTGGTACACGACTTGTCCATTCACTCATCTTTTTGCCTTCGTTATCATTTATGCGCTAGAATGATGCTCTCTTTGAAATCATCTGTCCAGCACTAAGGGTTTGCATGACTAACATTTCGCTTTTTTCACCGACCAAAAAGGTGATGATTAACCTGGCTGCAGCGATGCTTGCCGTGCAACTGCTCAATGGTTGCTCTTTGTTTACCAAAGAAGTAGAGCCGATTCGCAGTGTTGAAGAATACTTTGACCGTGGTCACAATGCGCTTAATGATAGCTCATGGGACGAAGCCATTAAAGAGTTTGAAAAGTTGCGCTCTGTTTATCCTTATGGTTCTTGGTCTGAGCAAGCCTCATTAGAACTTGCCTATGCCTACTTCCGTAACAACGAACCCCAGTCTGCTGTACGCGAGTTAGAAGAATTTATTCGCATGTACCCGCGTCATCCGCGATTGCCTTATGCCATGTACCTGAAAGGTATGGCGCGTGAAAGTACCACCCGAAGCTTCCTAGATAGTTACATTTCTGATCCGGCACGTCGCGATAGTGAGCCGATTCGTCAAGCTTATCAAGATTATTTAAATCTTATTCAACGCTTTCCGAATAGTGAATACGCTGATGATGCTAAGCTACGTTTAGTGAGATTACGCAACAACCTTGCACGTCATGAACTGCAAGTGGCAGAGTTCTATGTTGAACGTGCTGCCTGGTTAGCAGCGGCAAAGCGTGCTCAATATGTACTGGAAAACTACCCACAAACCGTCAGTAGTCAACGCGCCTTACAAATCATGGCTAAGGCTTATGATGAGTTAAAACTAGACGCTTCTGCAGATGAAGTCAAACAGGTGATGCAACTGAACAAAATCACTGCCCCCTAAATCTATTCTTCCTCAGACAAAGCCAAACCATGCAAAAAAAGATTGTTTTAGGTCTCATACTGATCTCCACATTGGGGATTGGTTTTTTAATGTGGCAACCTAAAAAAGTTGAAAGCATTCAAGTATCTCAAGGTGACATCAAGCAAACCATCGTCGCCACAGGTCGCGTGGCGCCCATGGCTAAAATAGAATTAGCCAGTTTGGTTAGCGCACAAATTGAACGCATTCATGTCAATGAGGGTGATCTTGTCAGCAAAGGTCAGTTACTCATTACCTTGAGTGATGCCAGTGTCGATGCCAGTGTCGTGCAAGCCCAAGCCAACTTGCGTGAAGCTGAAGAACGTTTGCAAGAACTGTCGCAACTCACGCGTCCATTAGCTGAAAGCAGTCTTGCCCAAGCAAAAGCTAACCTTACCTTAGCACAAGCGGAGTTTCAGCGATATGCCAGCCTAGAGCAACAAAAACTTGCCTCACAATCCAGCCTAGATGCTGCCAAAAAAACTCTAGATGTGAATCAAAAGGCTTATGAAACAGCCCTGAAACAATGGCAAGCTACGCAAGCGAAGGGTACCAGCAGTCAACTTATTCAAAGTCGCATTGAACAAGCTAAAGCAGCCTTAAACCTAGCACTTGCTAAACAGGCACAGCTTTTTATTTACGCACCCAGTGGCGGTACTTTGCTGCAACGCCTCGCAGAAGTGGGTGCCACGGTTCAACCAGGCAAAACCCTGATGACTCTCGCTAGCCAAGGCGAAACTCGCATCGAAGCACCGATTGATGAAAAAAGCATGCGTTTTCTGGCCACAGAACAACAGGCTCGCGTTATCGCCGATGCTTATCCACAACAGCCCTTCGATGCCAAACTATCTCTAATTTATCCCAGCATTGACCCCAACAGAGCGACCGTTAATGTCCGCTTGATTGTCGATCAACCGCCGGCTTTTTTACGCTCCGACATGACAGTAAGTATTGAAATGATCACTGGACAAGCAGAGAATGTGCTGATTGTGCCCACTGATGCCATCCGTGACGCCAAATCCAATGCGCCCTGGGTGATGAAAATAGTCGATAACAAAACCACCAAGCAGCCCGTTACTTTGGGTATCTCGGGTGTAGGTTATACACAGATTCTTACAGGTGTGTCAGTCAATGACTGGGTTGTCACGCAAGCAGACACGACCCTTAACACCCGTGTGATGGCTAAGGCGCGCCTAGCTGCAACCTCAAAATAGCTTAAATGATGTCTTTTTCCTTCGAGTGGTTACTGGCAATTCGTTTTTTGAAAGAAGGACGAATGCAATCTTGGCTCATTCTTGCTGGCGTAACTGGCGGTGTTGCCATCATCATTTTTTTAACTCAGTTAATCAATCAACTGCAAGCCACCATTATTGACCGAGTGTTATCATCACAAGCACATATCGTTATTCGACCTGCTGAAGAAGTGGCGCTTAGAATCAACAACCCTAATGAATTAACCGCTGCGCTGATTCAACAACGGGGTCAACGATTACGCAGTATTGATCAATGGGAAAGTTTTGCACAACTGGCTCACGCCACCCCGGGCATTAAAGCCGTTTCCCCACTGGCTACGGGACCTGTATTTGCGCGCAACAATTTAGCCAGTAAATCAGTGGTCCTCATGGGGATTATTCCCCAAGATTACCTGCAAATTGTCGATATTAATCGTTATCTTACCCAGGGGCGATTCGACGTAAGTGGTGAGCAAACCGTTATTGGTATTGAATTAGCTAAAGACCTTGGCGTTAGCTTAGGTGACCGGATTCAGGTCGTCAATGAAACAGGCACAACGCAAAACCTGACCATTGTTGGACTCTTCGATCTGAATAACAAAGACCTCAACAAGCGTTGGGTATTCACACAATTACGCATGGCACAAAGCCTGCTCGACATTCCTGGCGGTGTTTCCTCTATCGATTTGAAGGTTGAATCCCTATTCGGCGCACAGTCATTGGCTCAACAATTGAGCAAACAAACCGGCCTGTTGGTGGAATCTTGGATGGAAACCAACTCAGGTCTACTCAACGCGCTTTCTAATCAAACGGCAACCAACAGCCTCATTCGCGTGTTCGTGGTGATCATTGTTGCTTTGGGAATTGCCAGCGTATTAGTGGTTTCGGTGGTACAAAAACAAAAAGAAATTGGTATCTTGCGCGCCATGGGAGCCACACAACAACAAGTGCTCAGAATTTTTCTCATGCAAGGTGCTATTTTCGGCACACTGGGGTCATTAATGGGCGTTAGTTTAGCCTTCGGATTGCTCAGCTTATTCGCCGCTGTTTACAAATCACCCGATGGCAGCATGATGTTCACCGCACAACTCGACCCCAATTTAGTGATCATGGCCAGCGTGGTCGCTCTGTTTGTTGGCATACTGGCGGCCTTGCTACCAGCACGTAGGGCTGCCCGCATGGACCCTGTTCAAGCGATACGGAGTTAAGCCATGATCCAGGACGCGCCTATTTTAGAGCTGAAACACATACGCAAATCTTACAATATTGGTTCCAGTATTGAGGCTGAAATTCTCCACGGCATAGACCTAAGCTTAGCGCCTGGCAGCTTCAGTGCACTGACTGGCCCTTCTGGATCAGGAAAATCAACGCTACTGAATATTATTGGATTGTTAGAAGCCCCCACTTCTGGAGAATTGATTATTGCTGGAAAAAGCACTCACCATATCAGCGATGATGAGCTAACCAAGCTTCGTGGTTTAAATATTGGGTTTGTGTTTCAATTCCACCATTTACTGCCTGCATTTAATGCGCTCGAAAACGTGATGATGCCATCCATTATTCATCATCAGATGCAGAAAGAAGCTGCACAAACAAGAGCCATGCAATTGTTAGCAGCCGTTGGTTTGGCACAAGCCGCCCAAAAAAAACCTAACGAACTCTCAGGTGGTATGCAACAACGTGTCGCTATTGCACGCGCCTTAATGCTCAATCCGCCCCTGGTATTGGCCGATGAACCCACTGGTAACTTGGATACCCATGCGGCAGATGACATCTTCAAGCTTCTTGAACAGATTAATCAAACAGAAAAGACCTCATTTCTAATCGTCACCCATGACATGAAATTGGCTGAACGCTGCCCTACCCGCTTTCATCTCATCGATGGACAATTATCCGACAACTGCTAAAGGCATCCAGCAGCATCTCGGCGTCGTAGCGCAAAATGTATCATATTGCTAGTGATTCATGATTACGCAGTCTGATGGATTAAAAATGCATGAAAAATTGCTTTTAGCCCCCTAGCATAGTGGTTTTAAGCTTAGAAATCGTTATAATGAAAGTCGGTTAATCTTTAATCAACACAATGAAGCTTATTGCCTCACCGACTGATCAGTGCTGACTATGCAAGCCAGCTTTTGGAGATTCATGAATGGATGAATTAATGCAAGTGTTTCGCCAAACCTACCTTGAAGAAAGTTTCGAGGGCTTGGCAGCCATGGAATCTAATTTGCTTACCTTGCCGGAAGGCGTTCCAGATACCGAAGTTGTTAACACGATTTTCCGTGCTGCGCACTCCATGAAAGGTGGTGCTGGAACCTTTGGGTTTTCAGAACTGATTCATCTTACGCATATTTTAGAAACCTTGCTTGATGAAATGCGCTCTGGTAAACGTAACGTTACGGCCGAAAATCGTGAAGCATTGTTACAGTCGGTTGATGTGTTGCGCATCATTTTAGATGCCTACCAAGACAACCAACCCATTGACATGTCCCCTGTAAAAAACATGGAACAACGTCTTGAAGCTATTTTGAACAATGGCGCATCGGTGGCAAACACCCAACAAACCATCGAAAATAAAACTCCCGGATCATCTGAATTAATCGGTTACCAAATTCACCTCTCGCCCAGTGATGATTATTTCAGTTCTGGCATCGATTTGTTGAAACTGCTGCATGAACTCAGTCGGATTGAAGGTGCTGAAAGAACACACATTACGTCCAAGCTCAATGAAGGGGATCCGCTTCAAGTTGAACATTGCTTAATTTCATTCAACGTTGTTGTTGATGGTGAAGTAGAATTGGCGGACATTAACGAAGTATTTGAATGGTTAGATGAAGACAGCTGCCACATCAGTATTAGTCCCCGATATGCAGAAGTTTCTGTTGACACCTCAAACTATATCAGCAGTGAGAGCCACACTCCCGAACAGCAGCTACAGACCGAATCAAGTGTTGCACAGCCAACATCTGCAACACAGCTCAGTCCATCAGCTGCTGCAACACGTGTGCCAGCAGCAACGGCTGAAAAACAAGAAAGCTCGATTCGTGTTTCGATTAGTAAAATTGACCAAATGGTCGATATGGTGGGTGAACTGGTCATTGCACAATCCATGCTGTCACGTTTCGGCTTATTAGCGGATCAATTAAACGCACCTTGGGCGGATGAGCTCAAAGAAGGCTTAGTTGATATTGAACGCCATACGCGCGCCATGCAAGAGTCTGTTATGTCTATCCGCATGATGCCAATCAGCTTCGCCTTCAACCGTATGCCGCGCATCGTGCATGATGTGAGTGCAAAACTTGAAAAAGATATCGAATTGGTGATGGAAGGCGAAAACACCGAAGTCGATAAAACTGTGTTGGAAAAACTGACCGATCCCTTGGTGCATATTATTCGCAACTCGGTTGACCACGGTATTGAAAAACCCGACGTTCGTGAGGCTAAAGGCAAACCTCGTAAGGGTACTGTTCGTCTATCCGCCTTCCATGCCGGCGGCAACATTGTTATTCAAATTAAGGATGACGGTGCCGGTATCCGACTGGACAAGGTCAGACAAAAAGCGGTGGATGCAGGCATTGTTGGCGAACATCAAATTCTGAGCGAAAAAGAGAATATCGATCTCATTTTCCATGCTGGCTTCTCTACCGCTGATCAGGTCACGGATATTTCGGGGCGCGGAGTTGGCATGGATGTAGTACGACGCAACATTCGCGAACTCGGCGGCACTATCGAAGTACAAACAGAGCAAAACAATGGTTCGATTTTCACCATTAGACTGCCACTAACCCTCGCTATCCTTGATGGTCAGCTGGCAAAAGTTGGCGATGAAACCTATATTTTCCCATTAGCCTCTATCGTTGAATCGGTACTCCCTGCCGAAGACAATATTAAGAGCGTTAAAGGCACTTACCTCTATCGTCTGCGTGATGTTTATATCCCGATTGTACGTTTAAATAGTTTCTTCAATCGACCTGTTGGCAAGACTGAGCTCACTCAAGGATTGTTGGTCGTCGTTGAAAATGGCGATAAGCGTTTTGGCGTTTTTGTCGATAGCCTAGAAAGCCAGCAACAAGTGGTTATCAAATCGCTGGACACTAATTATCGTAAGGTGAATGGTATATCCGGAGCGACCATTATGGGTGATGGGCGCGTTGCCATGATTCTGGACTTAACAGAACTTTCGCACGAAGTTGAATAAGGGAAAGACAATGCAAAACACCAAACAATTACTGACCTTTATTTTGAATGAAGAAGTCTACGGCGTTGATATTCTGCGCATTCAAGAAATCAAAGACGTTGAAAGATGTACACCGATACCCAACACGCCTGCTTGGACACTGGGCGTGATCAACTTACGTGGCTCGGTTGTTCCAGTGTTTGATTTACGCAAAATGTTTTTTGATTATGACTCCGATAAAGGCGTCATCATTGTACTCAGAGTGAATAATAACGGTAAAGCAAAAGTCGTTGGTATCGTTGTCGATTCGGTATCTAACACAGAGTTTGCCAATCTAGATGAATTACAACCAGCGCCCAAAAAAGATGGCGAAGCCAAGAACATTTTTGTTGAAGGCTTAGTTTCAATCGAAGGGCGTATGGTAATTTTGACAGATATTGATAAAATAGATTTCTTCAGGGAGTAACCAGACATGGAAGAACTAACCTACAAGAGTATCATGACTGATCATTCCGTATTTATTAACTGGTTAGCCTCTGCTGACTTAAAGACCTCTGTTGCAAAAATTGCAAAAATCGATACAGCAGGTGCGCAGATTCTGCTGGGTTTGCTTCAACAAGAAAAGATCACGTTTGCAGACTTATCGGAATCGCTACAAAACGAATTATCATTTTTAGGAGTAAGTAATGGCTAAAAAAATTTTAGCGGTTGACGATTCAAAATCGATGCGCCAAATGGTGGCTATGACGTTAAAAAGCGCAGGATTTGATGTGGTTGAAGCTGAAGATGGCGTCGATGCCCTAAACAAAGCCAATGCAACTCAATTCGACTTGGTATTAACCGACATTAACATGCCTAATATGAACGGTATTGAACTGACCACCAAACTGCGTGGATTGGGTAATTACCGTCTAACACCAATCATTTGTTTAACCACTGAGTCTTCAGATGATATGAAAGGTAAGGGTAAAGCCGCGGGGGCGACGGGTTGGATTGTTAAGCCTTTCAGCCCAGAAAAGCTGTTAGCAACCATTAATCGTGTGATCTAATTCAGAGAAGATCTTTTGAATTGCTGAATGCTTTTTGGCAATGAATCTATCTCTCATTATTAAAGCAGACTTTATCGTCTGCTTTTTTGTTTCATTGAGTTTTAAATGTAACCCAATGAAAATAAAGACACTAGGCCATCAATTAAGATGTTGTCGATTAAGTGGTGCCATCCATCATGCTCATTAGCATGTGGCTATTTGCTTGGGCATCGAGTAATGCCACAGCAGACCAAAACCATCCCCCTGTCCGCAAAAAGCGTCTAGCAACATAAAACATAGACTCAACGCGAATAATGGCGATTCCGCCAACATACTCCCTAACCATGAGCGCATCTGACGCTTCAAAAAAGCAACACCGCTTATTCAGCGACCAATGAAGATAAGGATCAAAAGGAGCCAGCGCGCCACCCACTTCAGCTAAAATCATATCTAACTGTTGAAGCATTGCTGAATCTTGACATTCTTTCTGTATTTGCATTTATTTTTCCTAACATTCAAAGCTGGCATCAAAAAACCACCAACATAAAGCCATTTGCTAAGCCAAGTCGCACCAGTTTTTGCTAGCTAAACCACTTAGTGTGTTACCGATTTGTCATGACAAGGCTTTACCTAACAACTCAGTAAGGAGCCACTCGGTATTTACCCGATTGTATTAACACTCTGACTGCTTGACCTGCTGTAAAGACTTCGTCACTCGCTTGGACAATCGACATAATTTGGCCCGTATCATCCATTTGTACAGTAAGCTCGACCGCATTCTCTTTATTAGAGGCTTTTTCAACTGCAGAACCCGCAATCGCACCGACGGTAGCACCAATCAACCCGCCCAAAACGGCTTCAGTTCCTTTACCCGATCCCATTTGAGAGCCAGCTACGCCACCAATAGCACCGCCGGCAAGCGCACCCGTGTTGGTATTCGATGACGTTTCAATTTGAACCGGTCTTACTGACAGCAGCTTTGCCAACTTAACTTCTTGGGGCTTTAGTGCTTCACTCGATTTGTAAATACTACCCGATGGCGCTGAGGGTGAACACCCTTGAATCAGTATCGTGGAAGCCAATAACGTCATGACTAACGCTGGTTTTTTAAACACACACCCTCTCCCATTACATGATGACATCTTTAACCGCAACAGTATGCCAGCCAGACAAGCACATCACAAGAGGAAAATTTATAAAAACACCCCTAAGCCTAAGTTCATCGCCACTTTCATCCTAGCAAACGTCAATAACGAGCAAGTTTATGGAAATAATGTAATTTTTCAGTGCAAAAGGCTAGCTTATTCGCTATAATTTAATATTTACTATATCTATCGGCTTTGGGCAAATGAGCAAAGAAGACGTCATCGAATTTGAAGGCACTGTGAGTGAAGTACTACCGAACACTATGTTTCGCGTTACTTTAGAAAATGGACACTCTGTGTTAGCGCACATTTCTGGAAAAATGCGTAAAAACTACATCCGCATTTTAGCAGGCGACAAGGTAAAAGTTGAATTAACACCTTACGACCTCACCAAAGGACGCATCACCTTCCGCGTGAAATAATTGATCATCTTTTCACGATTGCGTTATTTAAAGCCCCTTCAATGGGGTTTTTTATTGCCTTGGAAGTTACACACAAGCACAAGAAGCCATAAAAAAACCGCCAGTTGTATGTGGCGGTTTTCTCATTGACTTGTCACGATTGGATCATGCTTAGTGTGAACCACAGCCACCCGAACCGCATCCAGCATCAGCGCTGTCTTTGAAACCCATTTTACGTAAGATTTTATCTAAAGGGCAAAAACCTGTGAAAGCAAATTGAAATAAATTGAAACCCACAAAAGCGGTCAACCATAACCAGTTGAGTTCAGTCATATCAACCGTAGCAGACATGTGTGCCAGTAAAATGGTGATCATAATCATTAAACCTGCAAACAGGTTAATCACGCGAGAAATCGTCATAAACATGGATCCTTTATTAGAAAATTCTAATATTATACCGAAATAGGCACGAAAGTGTAAGTCGTCTCGCTGAACCCTAAAGCTATCGGTTATACTGGCAGACCAACAGCTAACAACCCAAAAAAAGTGTGCATAATGAGCTTATAGAACAACAATCACGCGCGTTGTTGATCCAGCAAATGGTATGAAGGGAAACAAAAGATGAAACAAATGAGTCGAAATCCATGGACAGGTGAGATTGTTGCCGAAATCAGTTTAACCAACCATGCCGAATTGGAACAAACCCTGCAAAAAACTCATTTGGCTTATAAGAGCTGGTATAAACACCACGCCATCTTCGAACGTGTAGAACCCGTTCAAAGACTCGCTCAGCTGCTAAGACAACAACGAGAGAGCTTAGCGCTTATCATTACGCAAGAAATGGGCAAACGCTATGTTGAATCTCTTGCCGAAATCGACAAATGTGCTTGGTTATGTGATGTTTACGCCAACCATAGTGAAGCTTGGTTAGAACCAGAACATATCACAACCGAATCGCGCAAAAGTTTTGTGCAACCCATTCCGCTCGGCGTAGTGTTATTAGTTATGCCTTGGAATTTTCCCTTTTGGCAAGTCATTCGTGCCGCCATTCCAACCATCTTAGCCGGCAATGCAACCATCCTCAAACATGCCAGTAATGTCCCGAGATGCGCCCTCGCACTCAAAACTTTGTTTGACGAGGCTGGCTTCAAGGAAGGCTTATTTTCAGTGATCTTTGTTCAGGGTGCAGAGGTGACACCCCTAGTGAGTCATCCTTACATCCGCGGTGTCAGTTTAACAGGCAGTGAATCGGCTGGACGTGCCGTGGCAGAATTGGCAGCAACAAACTTCAAAAAAGTAGTGCTAGAGTTAGGCGGATCAGATCCGTTTATCGTGCTGGAAGATGCTAACTTGAACTTAGCCTTAGACACGGCCATTCAATCACGTTTTGCCAATGCGGGACAAAGCTGTATTGCCGCAAAACGTTTTATTATTGATAAATATCACTATGCTGACTTTTGTGAAGCGCTAACTGAACGCATTCAACAGCTGAAAATGGGTGACCCAATGGATGCCGACACAGACATAGCCCCACTGGCTCGCCCTCAGCATTGTGACGAGTTACATCAACAAGTCATCGCTACGCAACAAGCCGGCGCCAGACTCTGTTGTGGCGGCAATACTTGGTCACAACACAACGGCTGTTATGAACCGACTTTGTTAGCAGAAGCAATGCCCGGCATGACCGCATTTGATGAAGAAACCTTTGGTCCCGTTGCTACCATTACCAAAGCCAGCGATATTCAACACGCCATTTCCTTAGCCAATAGCAGTCATTTTGGCTTAGGTTCAACTGTCTTTACTCAAGACAGCACCACCGCTCAAACCGTCGCAGAAAATCTGCGCACGGGTTGCACCTATATCAATGGTTTAATGAAATCCGATCCACGTTTGCCTTTTGGTGGCACGGGTAATTCGGGTGTGGGTCGAGAAATGGGGCGCTTGGGGCTATTAGAATTTACTAACCTGAAAACCATTATCCATAGTTAAGTCATCAATGCCACAAAGGGCGCCTTGTGTTCTGCGGTGTTACCCATTATTTTCACTTTTTTCTGGCAATAAAAGCCGACATCGGGCGTCCATCAGCTAGGGTAATGACTTCATCCAGTAAAATCTGGTAATCGAAAAACACTTTTGCCAACTCATGCGGCGCAAGCAGAAAACGTGGATTTTTTGGGCTACCAAAGACCTCACACCCCTGCATAAAGGTGTGATACACCATATAGCCTTGAGGCGCTAACAAGCGATTGAATACTGGAAATAATGTACGGTGCAAATAACGCGCCACATGAATCAGACCGACACTCGCATCTGCCAAATCGCTAAAAGGGTCCTCAATTTGCTCACAGTCTCTTTGCCAAGTGCTGATTGAAACCTGTTGGCGTGTCGCTAGTGCCTGAGCTTTTTCCAGCATTTCTGAACGCAAATCAATCCCTGTCATCTGCCACCCATGCATGGCTAAATAAACCAAATCTCGCCCTGACCCACAGCCTATATCCAACCCTCTGACCAACACCCTATCTTTAGGCGCTGACACTCGCTCGGCAAAAAGCCTCACCAGCGCAGAAGGACGCCAAGCATAAGCCAAGCTTTTTCCTGTTGCGAATGCATGATCTTGTTTAAGCTGTTGTTCAAAGGCTTCAGACCATAATTGCAACCGGACTTTGTTGTAATCTTTTGATTGAACCCAAGCTTGCAATTGCTGAGTTTGCGTCGTGTTGTGAACCATCATCATCGCTTGCTGTGTCTCTGGCAATTCATACTGGCGGTCTGACAAGGAGGCTAAGCCGTCAAAATGAACGCTCCCCTGCTTGTGTCCTTGCAAAAACTCAGCTTGCGGTCGAATATCAATGACGATTTGAGTCAGATTTGTCATTAAGATTGAATTCCTTCGTTAAAAATATAAACTTGGTTCAGTTTGTGCTTAGGCATTCACTGACGGATTGACGCGAAAAACACCATGAGCAAAAAACGCAATAGAATGACCTAACTTTTATGAACAAACTCGCCACCCTAATCGGCCTAGTGCTTGGCATGATCGTCATACTCTCCAGTATGTTCGATTATCAAAACATGCACTTTGTGTCCGCATTTCTTGATGCTCGCTCGGCACTGATCGTCGTGGGTGGGGTGCTGGCAGCCGTATTAATCAATTATCCGCTCAACCAATTTCCCTGTCTATTCAAAGGTGTTTGGATTGCTTTGAGTCGAGAAAGTCGTTCGGAGCAACTGGTAATCGATGAGTTACTCGATCTGGCTATTATCGCACAACGCCAAGGCAAGCTTGCGCTTGAAAAACACCTAGAAAATATTGACCATCGGTTTATTCAACTTAGTATTGCAGAATTATTAACCAACAGTGATGGCAATGCATTAGCGCGCAATTTACAGAATGAATTATCCAGCATGCAACTCCGTCATGGCAATTGCCAGGAAATGTTTTACAACATGGCTTCCTATGCTCCCGCATTTGGTATGTTGGGCACGGTGATGGGACTAATTATGATGATGAGCATGCAAGGCAATACCAACCCAGCTGACAACTTCGCCATGAACGAAGGTAACGATGTCATGCAACAATTACTGACCGGCATGGGCGTTGCGTTAGTCACTACTTTTTACGGTGTCTTAATGGCCAATTTAATTTTTTTACCCATCGCGGGAAAGCTTAGTAATTTATCGAAACAAGAAATTCGCGAAGCAGAAATCATCGTAGTCGGTATTATGGCCATTCACCGACAAGAATCACCACTACGCATTAAAGACGAATTACTCATGTTTGTTTCACAACGTCTGCGAGACGATATAAATGAGCAACGACAAAGATGAACGGGCAGCAAACAAAGTATCTCACTGCTTTTCGTCTTCCCAAAATAGACCGGGAAACAGCCTGGCTGCTTACCTACATTTCCCTGTTTACGTCATTACTGGCTTTTTTCATTCTGTCGATGAATCTGGTTACACTGGAACAAAACAGCGAAAAGCGTCATTTTCAGAAAGTACAAATGCAACTGTTTAAGCAAACCTTAGCAATGAAAAAGCAACTCAAATTGGATTGGTTGCAAATGGAAAATACCGTCAGTAAAGGCATTCGTTTAACCCTACAAACCCAAGACAAAGCTGATGAACTTTTTGCGTTAGGGTCTGAAAAACTTTCACCCGCTTGGCAAAACAGACTCATTGAGCTGAGCGTCTTACTCGATCAACTTAAACTGCAATCCTTCAGCCAACAACAAGATCAAACCATTCAAGCGATGACGCGTGGTTCCAAGCGCTTAAAACTGCAATTACTGGTGGAAGGTCATACCGACGCACAACCGATGAGAAGCGCACGTTTTCCCAGTAATTGGGAACTATCTACCGCTCGCGCCATGACCATTCAGGAGCTATTGGAACAAAAGCTTCAGCTGCCACCCAGTGTATTTGCCATTGCTGGTTTGGGAAGTTTTAGACCCAAAGACGATTTGCTCAATTATGCGGACAATCGACGAATTGAAATCTATATTCAACTGAATATCACCTCGAACGGGCAACAGCATGACCAGTCATGAAACAAAAGCCCGTAAAAGCTGGCTACTCTCTTTTGGTGATCTGGTAACACTGTTGATCTGCTTTTTCATCATGACCTTAGTGTTAAACAAAGGAGATGTCAAACAAGTTCATCAATGGATAGATGGTCAAATCGAACGCAGTTATCAGAAAATGGAACAAGCATTGGCTGCAGAGCAGCTCTCAGGGGTCAGCCTATCGCGCGATAACGAAGGTATTTTAATCACCATTAATACGCCAGACGCTTTTGAAAGCGCTAAAACGCAACCTTCTGCGACACTCAGCTTACTGCTGCAACGTATTGCTCAGCAGTTACCTCAACTACCGATCATTCAAGTGCCTCAAACCTATCCCCAACTCATTCAGTCGATGCAAGCTGCCGGACTCAGCTGGCATACTGACATTATTGTTGAAGGACACACCGACAATGACGCTATTTCAGCAAACAGCCCGCTCCGCAATAATTGGCAGTTGTCAGCGTTGCGTGCGCAAGCAGTGATGATGATGCTTCAGCAAGAATCGCAATTAGCACCGGAAGGCTTTAGTGTTGCCGGAAAAGGTGAGTTTGCCCCCCTCATCGACAATAACACCCCAGAACACAAAGCGCAAAACAGGCGCATACAAATTCGCATTAACGCGGCCCTGTTAAAAAGCACACCGAATGGTTAAATTTCCTAGGATTAGCGCCTAAATTTCGCTATAATTATGAACATTTGATTAAATCCATCCAACCCCATTTTCGTAAAAGAGAAGTCATCACCATCATGCAACTCGCTCAACGCGTCCTTGCCGTCAAGGAATCTCCGACCTTAGTGGTCACTGCTCGTGCCTTAGAACTGAAACGTCAAGGTCGTGACATTATTAGCTTAGGTGCAGGTGAGCCAGATTTCCCTACGCCTGCGCATATTCGTCAAGCAGGTATTGATGCGATTGAAGCGGGTAAAACGCGCTACACCGCAGTGGATGGTACGCCTGAATTGAAAGAAGCGATCGTCGCTAAATTCAAACGTGAAAATGGATTGGACTACACAGCGAAACAAATTTTAGTGTCATCGGGCGGCAAACAAAGTTTCTACAACCTGTGCCAAGCCTACCTAAACGAAGGTGATGAGGTTATTATCCCCGCTCCCTACTGGGTTTCTTATCCAGATATGGTGCTGTTAGCGGGCGGCAAACCTGTCATGGTGCAAGCGGGTATTGAACAGGGTTTTAAAATTTCGCCTGCGCAACTGGCAGCAGCGCTTACCCCTAAAACGAAATTATTTGTCATCAATAGCCCTTCTAACCCAACAGGCGCGGTTTACAGCAAGGCAGAAATGCGTGCCTTGGGTGATGTATTAGCGCAACATCCACAGGTACTGATTGCCACCGATGACATGTACGAACACATTATTCTGGGTGATACCCCATTCAGCACTTGGTTAAACGCTTGCCCTGAAATGGTCGAACGTACCGTGACGCTGAACGGCGTGTCTAAAGCCTACAGCATGACAGGCTGGCGTATTGGTTACTGTGCTGGTCCTTTAGCGCTGATTAATGAAATGAAAAAAGTGCAATCACAAAGCACGTCTAATCCTTGCTCAATTTCACAAGCGGCAACGGTAACGGCATTAAATGGCGATCAGACCTTTATTGGCGACATGGTTAAAGCATTTAAAGTGCGTAGTGCCTTTGTTACCCAAGCACTGAATGCCATGCCTGGCATCAAAGCCTTATCGCCCGATGGCGCATTTTATAATTTCTTTGATGTGCGTGGCGCTATGCAAGCTACAGGTTGCACAACTGATACAGAACTGGCAACCCGTATTTTAGAAGAAAGTGACCTTGCGTTAGTGCCAGGCTCTGCATTCGGTAGCAAAGGCTACATGCGTTTATCTTTCGCCACAAGTATGGAAGAACTACAAGGCGCAATGACGCGTTTGGCGGATTTCCTGGCTAAAAACTCGCACAATTAACCCCTTTAACAAACCATGAAAAACCAGCCAGATAGCTTCATTAGCTATGCGATTGCTAATTTTTTTGACACCTTTTTGGTATTCTGGCTGAGCTTTCTTACCGTTGGCTTATTCAACTTTATTGACCAGCTACCCACTAACGGTGATATTCCCTTACCCGACATGTGGATGTTCATTTACGAGCATATCTTTCTGTTTTCACAATGGTTTGTGCCAGTTTTACTGGGTATTTTTGTTGTTAATGCCTTTTTACAAGGCTTTCTATTATCCCGTATGGCGCAAAAAGTCATTCATGCTTGGATTCTGGATTCGATTGCCATTATTGCGGGTGCCATGCTGGGTTCCATCTATCTGGGACAGGGAGAGCCTTTCTTTCTCAATATCCCGATTCCTGGTGGACCCGTGATGATTAGTTTGTTTTCTTTTGGTGTTTATTTTGTCAGCATTTTAGGTGTTTCCATTATCACCTACAGCGTGATGCGTTTTACACGCCCAAAACAACGCCCACTCGATCTACTCGATGAAGCACCTAAAGAAGCTTCAATCAACGCTAATGCCTAATTCATCCAAGGCTTGGCACCCTTACAACAGTCTGCCAGCCAAGCCCCTACCGCTAGACATTACACGCACTCAAGAGCACCGCCTATACCTTAACGACGGCCGTCATTTATTAGATGGTATTGCCAGTTGGTGGACTGCCATTTTTGGTTACAACCATCCTGCTTTAGTCGAAGCCATTAACCAGCAAAGCCAACGCCTTTCTCATGTCATGTTTGGTGGTCTAAATCATCCAGCGGCCGAACAACTGGCCGAACAGCTAGCCTTAACGCTTCCGCACAATCCCGCCATTTTTTTCAGTGATTCGGGATCCGTAGCGGTGGAAGTTGCCTTGAAAATGGCGCGACAATATTGGGCTGCATTGGGTCAGCCACACAAAAATCGCTTTGCTGCCTTAAGCAAAGGTTATCATGGCGACACTTGGGGTGCGATGGGCGTTAGTGATCCTGACAGCTTGCACCAGTTATTTCGTCAAGCCAGTGAAACCACCTTTTTTGTCCCCCCTCCTGCCTATGGATTTGACGTGCAGGATGCACAGTGCTCTGCTTTATTAGCCCTAGAAGCCTGTTTAGCAGAACATCATCAACAGATTGCTGCCTTGATTCTCGAACCCATTTGGCAAGGCGCTGGGGCTATGAACTTTTACTCGCCCCGCTATTTGCAAGGCGCACAACAACTGTGTCAGCGTTATGGCGTGTTGCTGATTTGCGATGAAATCGCCACGGGATTTGGTAAGACAGGCGCTTACTATGCCCATCGCCATGCGGGTATTGATGCCGATATTGTCTGTCTGGGTAAGGCGCTAACAGGCGGTATGCTGACACTGGCAGCAACTTGTGCCAGTCAAGCCATTAGCGACACCATCAGTCAGCATTCACCACACAAATTCATGCATGGTCCGACTTATATGGCGAATGCGCTTGCCTGCGCTTGTGCCAGCGCCAGCCTGAACTTGCTCGATGAAATAGATTGGCAAACCAAGTTAGCCACTTGGCAACAAGAAATGACGGCGCGACTGACACAGTTACAACAGATTGAAGGCATTGTTGATGTTCGGGTGTTAGGGCATGTGGCGGTAGTGGAAATGGCTTCGGCTGGTTTGGCCGCCGCCACTCAAACTCGAGCCATTCAAGCAGGTATTTGGATTCGCCCTTTTGCCACTTGGGTTTATCTAACACCCGCTTATACCATGACGCACGATGAGCGCGAGTCGTTATTATCGACGTTTATTGAAGTGATTCAACAAACTTGCTGGGCGCAAGAGTCAGCACCCGAAGCTTGCATTTAAGCGATTAGCCAACTGACTGAATGGCCTGTTCGACATATCTTGGCAAGGCAAAGCTGGCCAGATGCATCTCGGGCGTGTAATAGCGCGTCGCCAAGTCACGCTGAACAAAGCGCTCCGTCAACACCGCTAACGGCGTTTGACGCAAAGCAGCATCCGTTGCACCCCATGCCAAGGTCATCACCCCACCGACATAAGTCGGTACAGCTGCGGTAAAAAAATGGCTATCGGCAAATAACGGCTTGAAGCGACGAGCGGTATCAAGCAACTCATCCATCTGGTAAAACGGCACGCCATTTTGCGCGACAAAAACACCGCCATCATTCAAGCAACGACGAATGGCGGTATAAAAATCAGCACTGAACAGGGCCTCGGCAGGACCGTAAGGATCGGTCGAGTCAGAGATGACCACATCAAAACGCTCATTTGTTTCATTGACGAAAGCAACGCCGTCACCAATCACCAATTTCAAGCGCGCATCGTCGAAAGCACCAGCGGAATGAGCGGGAAAATACTGCTTCGCCATCTCAATCACCGCCGCATCAATTTCGACCATAGTGACTTGTTCAACGCAAGCGTGTTTCAACACCTCTCGTAAGATACCCCCGTCACCACCACCGATAATCAGCACGCGCTTGGGTTGCGGATGCGCTAACAAAGGAACATGGGTAAGCATCTCGTGGTAAACAAACTCATCCCTTTCCGTCGTTTGCACCACACCATCTAAGGTCATGACTCGACCTAACAGCGGATTGGTGAAGATTTCTAGGCGTTGAAAACCCGTGTCTAAGGCAAAGAGTTGTTCTGTTACGTCAAAAGATTGACCGTAGCCTGCATAGAGTTGTTCAACCAGCGTTTTGGTCATCGGGCTTTGCGACATTAATCCATGCGCCCACGTAAATGCGTCGAAACAATGACTTCATCGGGATTAAAGGCGGCTTTTAACACATCCACGGCTTTTTCGGGCATCGAATCACCACAGGTAAAGACATCGAAAGCCGCATAGCCACGCTCTGGCCAGGTATGCACGGAGATATGCGATTCCGCCAACACCGCCACACCCGAAATACCACCATTGGGTTGAAAGTGATGCAAATGAATATGCAGTAAGGTTGCTTGCACCTGTTTCACCGCTTCAATGAGCGTGTCTTCCATCAACTCCAGCTCATCCAAGCGCGAAGCACCCCACAGATCAATAATGATGTGAGTTCCGGCATAAGTCATGCCATTTTTGGTGATAAAGTGATCGGCGGGTTCGAGCGTTTGAGCATCGATATTATGATGGCTTGGCCATGCGTTTTTCGCTTCAGTCGAAGCGTCGCTGGATTGTTGCGAATGGAACAATTGCGGCACCCTCTGCAGTTAAAAAATAACGCACGAGTATGCCACAATTTCCTTATAAATTCAAGGGATAGGAAAAACCTTAGTCAGCAACCACTTCAAAACTATGGGTAATTTCGGCAACTTTTCCGAGCATAATAGAAGCTGAACAATATTTTTCTGCCGACAATTTCACCGCACGTTCTGCTTTGCTTGTATCGACTGCGCCACTAATTTTGAAATGAATATTAATACGGGTAAACACTTTTGGCTCAGTTTCTGCACGTTCTGCTTGCAGCTCGGCTACACAACCCTTGATGGGTTGCTGCATTTTTTCTAAAATCGACACCACATCAAAACTGGCACAGCCACCCATGCCCAACAACAGCATTTCCATTGGGCGCACGCCCAAATTTTGACCACCTGCTTCGGGAGGACCATCCATCACTACCGCATGACCACTGCCTGATTTACCTAAAAACAAACGATCTTGACACCATTGAACACTGGCTTTCATTACATTAACCTCTAGCAAATAATTGAGACAAGGCAGCACCTGGCTCTGGTGCGCGCATAAAGGTTTCACCCACTAAAAAGGCGTAAACGTCGTGTTGATGCATCAAAGCCACATCCTCTGCCGACAAAATACCACTTTCTGTGACCACGGTAATACCGGCCGGCATTTGTTTGAGCAAGTCGATGGTGGTTTGCAAGGTCACATCAAAGGTTTTTAAGTTGCGATTATTAATGCCGACGAGTTTCAGTGGCAATTTCAACGCGCGCGCCAGCTCGTCCGCATCATGCACTTCAACCAGTACGCTCATACCCCAGTCGGTTGCCGTTTGATACAAGTGCGCCAATTGTGCATCGTCTAACGAAGCGACAATCAGCAACACCGCATCCGCCCCCGCAGCGCGTGCTTCGACAATTTGGTAATCATCAATGATGAAGTCTTTGCGAATAATCGGCAAATCGACCACCGCACGTACCGCACGCAAATAATCCAGGCTGCCTTGAAAAAAATCGACATCGGTCAAAATCGACAAACAAGTCGCACCATGTGCTTGATAACTTTGCGCAATCGCCACAGGATCAAAATCCTGACGAATCACCCCTTTAGAGGGCGAGGCTTTTTTGATTTCTGCAATCACCGCTGACTGTTTTTGTGCGGCCTTGGCAATCAATGCACCGACAAAATCTTTCGCTGGCACTTGTTGTTGTGCCTGTTCAGCCAATTGCTCGATGCTAAAAACCGATTGTGCCGCAGCGATCTCTTCGCGCTTACGCGTATTAATCTTATCTAAAATAGTCGGATTCGACATGCGCACTTATGCTCCTAAAGACTGAGTGACACGCATCACATCATCAAATTTTTGACTTGCCGCACCTGAAGCAATCACCTGCTCCGCTAATCGCACACCACTAACAAAGTCAGTCACTAAACCACCCACCAGTAAGGCTGCACCAGCATTCAAGCAAACAATATCACGCCAAGGTCCTGCTTCATTCGCCAACACGCGTTGCACATAAACTAGGCTCTCTTCTTTCGTCGTCGCCCGAATGCTGTGTAAATCTGATTTGGTATAGCCAACACTTTCTGGCGAGACGCTAAAACGGGTAATTTCGCCCTGCTCATCTAATTGAACCACTTGGGTATCGCTGGCAATAGAAATTTCATCCAACCCATCATTGGCATGAACCACCCAGACTTTACGGCTTCCCAAAGACTTGAGCACTTGTGCCATGGGTTCTAGCCATTGCTCAGCAAACACGCCCAAAACCTGACGCTGAGCGCCTGCTGGATTGGTAATCGGACCAAGCAGGTTAAACATAGTGCGAATACCCAGTTCTTTACGCACATGCACCACGTGCTTCATCGCACCATGGTGGGCTGGTGCGAACATAAAACCCACACCCAAGGCATCAACACTATCAGCTACTTGTTGTGGCGTTAGGTTCAAATTAACGCCCGCCAACTCTAACAAATCGGCACTGCCCGAACTCGAAGTCACCGAACGACCGCCGTGTTTCGCCACACGACCACCTGCTGCTGCAACAACAAAAGCCACCGTAGTTGAAACATTAAAGGTGTGATGACCATCACCACCCGTACCGCAGGTATCGATGAGCATTTCAGGTTGATGCATGGCAACAGGGGTCGCTAAGCTACGCATAACCTGTGCCGCTGCCGTAATTTCAGCGACCGACTCACCTTTCACGCGCAATGCCACCAACAAGCCAGCCGCTTGTGCATCGGTTAATTCACCCGACATGAGTGCAGTGACCATATCCGTCATTTGGGCTGTCGTTAAATCTTGTTTAGCAAGTAAAGGCTCTAACCAAGTTTTAATATGTTTCATTGATGCTGCTCCAAAAAGTTCTGCAACATCTTATGTCCATATTCAGTCAAAATACTTTCAGGATGGAACTGCACCCCTTCAACGGGAAGGGTTTTATGACGCACGCCCATGATTTCTTCGATACTGCCATCTGGGTTGTTCGTCCAAGCAGTCATTTCTAAGCAATCGGGCAAGGTTGCTTGCTCAATCACCAATGAGTGATAACGTGTGACGGTAACGGGATTGGGAATATCGCTAAAAACCCCGACATTATGATGGTGAACTGGCGAAGTTTTACCGTGCATCACTTGCTTAGCGCGCACAATATGACCACCGAAAGCTTGTCCAATACTTTGATGTCCTAAGCAAACACCTAAAATCGGAATTTCACCGGCAAAACGCTGAATGGCAGGCACCGAAACCCCCGCTTCAGTCGGGCTACAAGGACCTGGTGAAATAATGAGATATTTCGGCTTCATGGCAGCAATACCATCTAAGTCGATATGGTCATTACGAATCACCTTGACCTCTTGACCCAGCTCACCAAAATACTGCACCAGGTTATAGGTAAAGGAATCGTAATTATCAATCATGAGCAGCATAGGTCGGCTTTCTCTGTTTAATCTTAATATTCGCTATTATAGCCTAAAAAACTAAACGCTCGCTTTTCGTTTACGCCCTAAGGTAAGGCCTTTACCCGCTCGTTTACCCAGTAACTTATCTGCTGTAACGCTATATTTACCCAAAGTCACTTTTTCATTGATTGCACAGGCACAAGCAACATCCGCAATGCCGCCAGCAATCAGAATCACACCCGACCCTTTCGCCAACTCGCGCACTTCCGACAGAGGGTATGCCAGCCCATTGCCTTCTAATGACAAAAGCAACACATGAGGGGCAGCATTGGCAGAACAATTCGGCACGCTAACCAACAGAGGTTTGTCATCTGCATCCGCTAAGGTTAAACAGTCTTTACCGGCTTTACGGTTACTAAACAAATCCGCTCCTGTACAGACAAAACCCTTACCACCACTGCTGGCAACGACAAAGCGCGTTTGTAAATTACCACAAGCAAAACTGCTGGGTTTAATGCCTGCAGGTAATTCAATCAGTGCGGTAATCGGCATACCATCACCCTTACCACCGGGTAATTGTGCAACAGGGACGGCATAGACACGCCCTGCGCTGTCCAATACAAACAACCATTCAACAGTGCGTGTTTCAAATAAAGCACGCAAACCATCACCCGCTTTGAAGGGTAAGGCATTAACGTCTTCCACCTTGCCCAAACGGGTGCGCACAAAGCCTTGCTTACTGACAATCACCGTCACCGCTTCATCAGCGACGTTGGTGGCATCACTGCGCGTCACTACTTCAGCCGATTGAATCAGTGTACGACGGGCATCCCCAAAACGCTCGGCATCGGCTTGCACTTGCGCCACCAAAATTTGACGCAAATAACCTTCATCGCTGAGTAAACGCGCCAGTTCAGCGAGTTTTTCACGCAACTTATTGAGTTCTTGCTCAATCTTAATATGTTCTAAACGCGCGAGTTGACGTAGCCGTATCTCTAAAATATCTTCCGCTTGAATCTCACTTAAGGCAAAGCGCGCCATTAATTCCGATTTGGGTTCGTCGCTTTGACGAATCACCGCAATGACTTCATCGATGTGCAATAGCACCAACAGGCGACCTTCTAAAATATGCACGCGCTCACTGGCTTTGCGATGCTCATAACGACATTGTCGTTGGAAGGCATCGACCCTAAAACTTGCCCATTGCGATAGCACACTGACCAAACCCGTTTGACGCGGATTACCATCATCATTAATGGCGGTCATATTCACAGGCACGTTGGTTTCTAGCCCAGTATGCGCCAGCAAGAAGGTCATTAACTCATCACTGGTGACGGTACGACTGCGCGGCTCTAACACCAAGCGAATCGGATGCTGACCGTCAGACTCGTCACGCATGGTTTCCAGCAAATTCGCCAAGGCTGCTTTTAACCCTGCCTGCTCCTGACTGATGGCTTTTTTGCCTGCTTTCGGCTGTGGATTGAGCAAAGACTCAATCTCCGCCATAATTTTTGCTGTAGAAATGCCTTGTGGTAACTCTTCAATCACCACACGCCATTGCCCTTTCGCTAGGGGTTCAACCTGCCAACGCGCACGTAAACGCAAGGAACCCCGCCCCGTTTCGTATATAAGAGGTAGCACATCAGGGTTAATTAATTGCCCACCGCCCGCAAAGTCTGGTCCTGGCAATACCGCCATCACCGCAGCTAAATCGGTTTCACCTTGCAATACCAACTGACATGCCGCCGCGACTTCACGCAAATTGTGCGGGGGAAGTTCGCAGGCCATACCAACGGCAATCCCCGAAGCGCCATTCAGCAACACAAACGGCAAACGCGCAGGCAAGAGTTGCGGCTCTTGCAAGCTACCATCGTAATTCGCCGTCCAATCGACGGTTTCACTGTCTAAATCAGACAATAACAACTCACTGATCGGCGTTAAACGCGCTTCGGTGTAACGCATGGCCGCCGCACCGTCACCATCACGCGAACCAAAGTTACCCTGACCATCAATGAGCGGATAACGCAAGGAAAAATCCTGCGCCATACGCACCATGGCATCATAAGCAGCCGTATCACCGTGCGGATGATACTTACCCAACACCTCACCCACTACCCGCGCCGACTTAACGGGCTTGCTATTCCCTTCCAGTCCCAGGCGCTTCATGGTGTACAAGATACGACGCTGTACAGGTTTTTGACCATCTTGCACCGCAGGCAAGGCGCGCCCTTTCACCACCGACATGGCATATTCTAAATAACAACGCTCCGCATACAAGGGCAAATTCAACCCATCATCGGGCGAAGCCAGCTGAGTATTGCTCGGTGGTACAGGCGGTAAATTGACTGACTCAGACTGCTTAATAGGTGTTTCCAACTCAGCGAACAAGTCTAGCGTTTGCGGATCACTCATTAAATATCTACCTCCACACTATACCCCTTCCTCTCCATCCAAGCGCGTCGATCGGATGCGGACTTTTTCGCCATTAACATTTCAAACATGATATTCGCCTCTGCGGTTTCCGGCCATTCAATACATAATAAGCGGCGTGTATCGACAGACATAGCCGTCTCTTTGAGTTGATCGGGATTCATTTCACCTAAGCCTTTAAAACGGGCAATACTGATATGCTGTTCTTTCACCCCTTCATCCTGCAAGCGTTGCACCATCGCATCTCGCTCGGATTCATCTAGTGCATAAAATTTTTGCTTGCGCTTGGGCGCATCCACATCGATTCTGAACAAAGGCGGTTGACCAACGAACAAATGACCCGCTTGTACCAATTTCGGAAAGTGACGGTAAAACAAGGTCAGTAATAAGGTTTGAATGTGTGCGCCATCGACATCGGCATCAGTCATCAGCACCACTTTGCCGTAACGCAAGCCATCCAGCACCGAATCGGGTGCATCGGGCGCATGCGGATCAACACCAATAGCGACGCTCATATCATGCACTTCGTTATTGACGAACAACTCTCCCGCAGCCACTTCCCAAGTGTTTAATACTTTACCGCGCAAAGGCAGAATCGCCTGAGTGCGTTTATCTCGTGCCTGTTTCGCCGAACCGCCTGCCGAATCCCCTTCCACCAAAAAGAGTTCATTGTCGCGAATATCATTGCTTTCACAATCAGTGAGCTTACCAGGCAACACCGCCGCCCCTGAAGTTTTCTTTTTCACCGCCGTTTTGGCGGTTTTATTGCGTTCTAAAGCCGCTTTAATTGCCAACTCGGCAATTTTCTTACCCGCTTCTAAATGGGCATTTAACCAGAGCGCAAAGGCATCTTTGGTACAGTTAGCCACCAAAGCGTGTGCCGAACGTGAAGTGAGCTTATCTTTGGTTTGACCTTGAAACTGGGGATCCAACACCCGGGCCGACAAAATACAGGCAACACGTCCCCACACATCATCTGCCGTTAATTGCACCCCTTTGGGCAATAATCCGTGATGCTGACAAAAAGCATGTAGCGCTTCAAACAAGCCAGCACGCAAGCCCGTTTCATGCGTACCGCCCACGGGTGTGGGAATCAGGTTGACATAGCTTTCACTCAATCGCCCGCCCGACTCTCGGAAAATAACCGCCCAAGCCGCACCTTCCCCTTCCGCCGCTTCCTGTTTTTGATGAGACAGCATGGCTTTGGTTAAGTAATGTTCACCCTCGAATAACGGCGAAACATAACTTTCAGCGTCGGCTTCACCGCACAGCGATTGCAAATAACTGCCCATGCCGCCCGAGAACTGCCAGTGTTGCTCCTGCTGCGTCAGCTCATTAACTAAGGAAACACTTAATCCTGGTAACAATACGGCTTTAGAACGGAGTAAACGCTCCAATTCAGCTAGCGGAATTTTGGCCGAATCGAAATACTGAGCATCAGGCCAAGCCCTAACCGTCGTACCATGTCCACGCGCTTTGCCCATTTCGACTAAGGGTTCAATCACCTCACCGCCGGCAAAAGCCAGTTGCCAACGCTTGCCCTCACGTACCACTTCAACTTGTAAACGGGTTGATAAGGCATTGGTAACCGAAACCCCCACACCATGCAAACCGCCCGAAAAGGCATAAGCCCCACCCGATGTTTTGCTAAACTTACCCCCAGCATGCAGGCGCGTAAACACCAATTCAACTGTCGGCACGCCTTCACTTGGATGAATGGCGGTCGGAATGCCGCGCCCATTATCCGAAACTGAAATGGACGCATCGCTATGCAAGGTCACGACAATTTTGCTGGCATAACCACCCAAGGCTTCATCGGCTGCGTTATCAATCACTTCTTGAATAATATGCAACGGATTTTCGGTACGTGTGTACATACCAGGGCGTTGACGCACAGGCTCTAAGCCTTTTAATACCTGAATGTCCGAAGCCT
>CAZFLX010000010.1:0-76577 GCA_964519885.1 uncultured Francisella sp.
TTAAATTTGGATTAGAAAATGAAAAAGATACTTTTTGCTTTGCCAATATTTTTCCTCTCACTCATTACTGGCTGCGGTGGCGGAGGTGGCGGCGGCGATAGTCCATCAAGTTCAACTGTTACTTCGACAAGCAATTTTCCTTTAGCAACCATATACGTCAATTATCTAGTCAACTCTTCATCCGCAAATTTTAGTCTTACAGGAACAGTTAACCAAGTTCCTGTAACTGGCTCTGGTACAGCAACAACTGGACAACTGACAAATGCTGTTTTTGAAGGTAAAAATTCACTTAGCAAAGCATCAACCGTAACTGGAACCATAACAGCAAATAATCAAACCATACCTCTTAGTACGACGAGTTTGAGATTTGTTGACTTCAACTATAACTTGCTTGGTTTGTCTAGCTCCTCCGATTATACTGTCGTTACACAATTCAATACCTTAATATCTAACTCTGCCAAGGTTAACGATACAGCAATTTTATACACTGCAAATGTTTACAGTGATTCACGTAAAACAATATTGCTAGGAACTTTACAAGAAAGTTTCGTTCTTGAGCCTGAAACAGCTGAGACAGCAATCTTAAAGCTTATAGATACCAAGAAAGACACACAAAACAATGTTACTCAAGTGAATACCGTTGCTTTTAGAGTGACGCCAACAGCGGGTTTTGTTCGTTTGTATGAAACAGGAATTGATTACTCAAGAAATACATCGCTGACAATTAACTATTGAAAATTAATAAAAATTTTAATTATGTAGTGATATATAAAAGCCGTCTTTCGACGGCTTTTTTGCATGATAGTGGCGGAAGGGAAGGGATTCGAACCCTCGATAGGGGTTTAGCCTATACACGCTTTCCAGGCGAGCCCATTCAACCACTCTGGCACCCTTCCGAATGCCAATATTATAGCAGAATTAAGCGTTAAATGGCGGCAGAAGCCTTATACCGCTAAGTCGATTTGTTGCACGCTACCAGCTCGACCATCTTCAAACAAAAACACGCCCGCTTGTTTTAACTGACCTTGTAATTGGTTGTCAGCGGTTTTGTAGTCAAAGGGTGCATCAATGCCTCGACTATAAATGGCACCAATGCCCAGCTTGGCAATCGCCGTTAAACTCTGCGAGCCGTCGCTGTTGGGTTGCCAAATTTGCAGTTGTGAAAAGACTGTGTCGCCTTCATCAATCCAGCCATTACCATCTTCGTCTAGTTGCGCTAATTCGGCAAAGCCATTGCCGCTGTTGGGTCCAAACAGTTCGCTGCCATAGTCAATTTTACCGTTGCCATTGCGGTCGAGTGCTAAGTAGCCACTACCAGCATTCAGTTGTGTGATGGATTCCATGCCCGCTTCCTGCCTCACCAAATCAAACTCGACCTTATTTAAGCTGAGTTGGGCGGGTTGACCACCATAGTTAATCACCAGCGGGTCTTTTAATGCCGCACCAGCCCTCACTTCTAGGCTGCTTTCGCTGTAATAGCAGCGCGATAAAGCTAAGGATAGGTCGAAGTTAATCGAGCGACCGTCGGCGGTGGTTACAGCGCCTTGCATCCCTACTGAAAGGCTTTCCATTTCGGCATATTGTTGGCTTTCTTGATAAATCACCCCCCAATTGGCCGAAGCATTTGCGGCATTGGTACTGGTAGGTGCTGTTAAAGTCGCCCCATTGGCTGCGGTTGCTTTGGCTTGCATCTCTTCTTCAGAAAACAGCTTAATTTTGACCGTTCTGCCCGACATCCACGCCATTAGGGATTCAATCGCTTGCTTCATTTTGAGCAGTTCGGGGGAAAGCTTAGTGTCTTCATCGACCGCTTCGGTGGAAGTGTTAGCAGGCGGTTGAATGGATAAAGCCTGTTGCGCCATGCTTTTGGGTGTAAGCGATTTATTTGCCTGCTCTGCTTGCGCTGGTGGCTCTTTCCAGACGCTTAGGCTACTTTGTTGTTGGAAAATACTGGCGCGTAGCTGTGCCGATTGCATCGAAATGCTACTCGATTGAACGATCATGACTTTGCCCTCCCAGGCGATGTGTGTTGCATGGGTTAAATGCAACGATGCTTTTTTAAGCTTTTATATAACTGAGTTATCGGCGTTGTTCTGAAAAAGTTTAATGAAAACTGGGCTGACAAATTCGTGCTAACTGTGGCATGATAGGGCTATTGTTCAAAAGGGGCGCATTATGCACCAAGAAATTTTAGAGACGATGGAGACAGCGGTTGCCCTCATTGATAGGGATAGGGTAATTCGTTATATGAATCCAGCCGCAGCGGCTTTATTGGGCGTTGGACCTAAACGGGTATTGGGTACGCCTTTATCTTCTTTAATGCGCGAAGTCGATTTGCAGTTGTTGACTCATCAAGGGCAAACGGCTTTGACCCTGCACGATATTCGTATGATGCGCGCCGATCAAAAACAGGTTCAAATGACCTGCACCCTCAGTCCGATTGAAATTCCGCTTACAGGTTGGGTGTTGGAAATGATTCCGATGAGCCGATTCGAGCGCATTACCCAAGAAGCGGCGCTCTGGTCTCAATACGAGGCGAGTAGTTTATTGGCGCGTACCTTGGCGCATGAAATTAAGAATCCTTTAGCGGGTATTTCGGGTTCGGCACAGCTGTTGGGTCGTCAGCTGACCAGTCCTAAGCAACGGGAGTTTGTTGAGGTGATTGTGCGCGAAACAACGCGACTGAATAACCTGCTCGACCAGATGCTGGGGGGAAATCAGAGCGTGCATTGGGTTCAGCATAATATTCATGCGGTGTTGGAGCATGTGAGCAATGTGGTGCGTGGTCAGTTGCCCGCCAATATACAAATTATTAAAGATTATGATCCGAGTTTGCCCGAATTGGTGATGGATTTTGATCGCCTAATTCAAGTCTTTCTCAATTTGGTGCGCAATGCCATTCAGGCGATGCCAAATGGAGGCGAGGTGACCATTCGCACAAGGGTCGCGCACAAAATGACGTTGGGTAATCGCTTACATCCCTTAGTGTTAGTGGTCGAAGTTACGGATACAGGGGTGGGAATCCCACCAGAATTGATGGATGCCATTTTTTTACCCATGATTACCAACAAAGACGAAGGCACGGGTTTGGGCTTGCCGATTGCGCAAACCATTGTTCATCAACACGACGGCTTAATTTTAGTGGAAAGCCAACCAGGGCATACCCAGTTCCGTGTGTTTTTACCCTTAACCAATCGCCATGTCAGCCAAGGAAATGAAGATGTCTGAAACCATTGCAGAAGTGTGGGTCGTGGATGATGACGCCTCGATTCGTTGGGTGTTAGATCAAGCCTTAACGGAAAAACCTTGGAAAGTGCGATTATTCGATTCTTCTAAACAGGCTTTAGCGACCATTCAACAAAGTGTACCAACAGTGTTGGTGTGTGACATTCGTATGCCCGATGTTGATGGCTTAACGCTGATGAAAGCCGCACATGCGCAAGACCCGAATTTACCCGTCATTTTGATGACCGCCTTTGCCAATTTAGATGCGGCGGTTTCTGCCTACCAAGGCGGTGCCTTTGAGTATTTACCCAAGCCCTTTGATATTGACGAAGCCTTGTCGCTGATTGAACGCGCCATTGCCAAACGCATTAATGTGCGTAAGCGTCGAGAAAAAGATACGGAAAAACAGCCACTGAACATTATTGGTTCTGCTCCTGCCATGCAAGAGGTGTTTCGCGTTATGGGACGGGTCGCACCTTTAGACGTGACGGTGCTGATTAATGGCGAAACGGGCACAGGTAAAGAGCTGATTGCCAAGGCATTGCATGAGTTGTCACCACGCAAAGATAAGCCTTTTGTTGCCATTAACACCGCTGCCATTCCGCGCGATTTATTAGAATCTGAGCTGTTTGGTCATGAAAAAGGCGCTTTTACGGGCGCATTAACGCAACGTTCGGGACGTTTCGAGCAGGCTGACGGCGGCACACTGTTTCTCGATGAAATTGGTGATATGCCGATTGAATTACAAACCCGTTTATTACGGGTGCTGAATGACGGGAGCTTTTACCGTGTTGGTGGTCACGACCCGTTGCATGCTGATGTGCGTATTTTAGCCGCCACCCACCAACCGATGGACAAGCTGGTGAAAGAAGGGCGTTTTCGTGAAGACTTGTTGTATCGGTTAAACATTATTCGCATTCAAATTCCTGCCTTGCGTGAGCGTCGTGAAGACATACCCTTGCTGTTACGTTTTTATATGAAAACCGAGGCAAAAACGCTGCGTGTGGAAGAGAAAACCCTGTCGGCGGAAGTGGAAAAGTATTTGTCTCAGTTAGAGTGGGCTGGGAATATTCGTCAGTTGCGTAGCGTGTGTATTTGGCTGACAGTGATGACCCCAGGTAAAGTGGTGAGCATGGATGACTTGCCGCTGGAGTTGAATCAAGCGCATCAGGCAGCGCAAGCCCCCGCAACCAGTTTGGATTGGGAAACGCCTTTGCGTTTGTACGCGTGTCAATTTTTACAGCAGGGTAAAACGAATTTACACGGTGAAGCTGAACAGCTTTTTGAAAAAGTTCTCATTGAAGAAGCACTGGCGTTTACGCGCTTCCATCGACAAGAAACCGCCGCTTTATTGGGCTGGGGGCGCAATACCCTGACACGTAAATCTCAAGCTTTAGGCATCGACGAATGATTGCTGAGTTAGTTACCTGGTTGACGACGCGCTGTGCGCCACAAGCACGTCAATTGGGTTATTTGTATGAATCCATCGCCATGCGCGAGCGGGTGAAACGCTGTGAGGTGAGCTGGCGATCGCATTTAACTCAGGCCAGTCAATTTGCTCAGTCTTGCATCGAACAACAGCCGACGGGTGGCATTGCCTTGGTGTTGGGTTCTGGATTAGGCTTGGACATTCCGCAACAGGCTTTTCTGAACCATTTTGATGAAGTCTGGTTAGTGGATATGGTGCATTTGCGTTCTACCCGTAAGACTTGGCAAAACTCAGCAAAAGTGCGCTTTATTGAAGCCGATGTTACTGAAGTGCTTTCTGCTGTCGTGCGAGGTGAATTACAGACTTCTCACCCCCAGCGTTGGTTAGATAATGCCAATATTCGCTTTGTGTTGTCGGCGAATATTTTGGGGCAATTGCCCGTGCAACCCTTGGCGTGGTTAGCAAAACACTACCCGCATAAGCCAGAAACTGAATTAGATGCCTGGTCGCAACGCTTATTACAAGGGCATTTAGATTACTTGCGTGCTTTTGCGCAGAAAGGGGCGGGTGTGTGCTTAATTGCCGATATGGAATGGCATTACGCCGAGTTAAATCAAGTGCGAGAGGTGGTCGATGCTTGGCGTGGGTTGGATCAGCCGTTACCCGATGCGCGTTGGGAATGGCGCATTGCACCACGGGGTGAGATGGGTTTAAATCGAACCCAAACTAATTGGGTTGGCGGTTGGTGTTGGCGGGGTTAAGAGCGACTCGCCACCTGATAGGCCATCACCAACAATGCCACCACACTCAGCACCATCATAATAAAAGGTAGGTCTGATAGACTCATAAATCCTCCAAGGTATCGATTCGTTTCAATAGCTTTTTGTTAAGTACCAGAATCATCATAACACAAGCTGAAATAAGGAGTGCTGAAGCCCAAAGTTTCCAATTTGGCAGGTTTTCTGCATTATTGAACAACCATGCTGAAACAGCAATAAGAATACCAATAAGTATACCCATCCAATATTTTAGCAGATTGATTTTTTCTTTAATCACGTCTAGTTGACTCATCCTCATGCCTCCAAATGCGCATGGGTCGAATTGTAGCATATAATAACGCTCATTTTTCCGTGTTTAGGAACCCGCATGTCTGCCCCTGAAATTGAACAAACCCGCGCTTGGGTTGAAAAAGTCGTTGTTGGCTTGAATCTCTGTCCTTTTGCCAAACCCGTGGTGGATGCTGGGCGTGTGCATTATCAGGTGAGCGAAGCGCGTTCTGCTAAAGCTTTATTTAAAGATTTCACCGATGCTTTGTGGGAGCTGAAAGAACATGATACGAGCGAGCGCGAAACCAGCTTACTCATTGCGCCTTGGGCATTGCATGACTTTTTAGACTTTAACGATTTCGTTGGCGTGTGTGAAGATGCAATTGCCGATTTAGAACTCGATGACGAGTTTCAGGTGGCATACTTTCATCCCGCTTTTCAGTTCGATGGTACACAGGTGGATGATGTGGAAAACTACACCAATCGTTCACCCTATCCGACCTTACACTTATTGCGCGAAGCGAGCATTGACCGTGCCGTCGCTTCCATGCCCAACACCGATGTGGTTTACGAAAATAACATCAAAACCCTTAAAAAATTGGGCGTTGCAGGCTTGCGTGAGCTGGGAGTGACAGTGTGATTTCTTTTCGCAATCTCAGTTATTATCGTGGCGACCAACAACTGGTTAAAGACGCTAACCTGACCATTAATGCCGGCTGGAAAGTCGGTTTTGTTGGACATAATGGCACGGGTAAATCCAGTCTATTTGCTTTGTTGTTGGGTGAGTTCTTACCCGATGCGGGTGATGCGATTGTTGCCAAGGAATGGCGTATTGCCCATATGGCGCAAGAAGTCGAAGCCTTAGAACAGTCGGCACTAGACTATGTGTTAGATGGCGATACCGCCTTGCGTCATATTGAGCAGAGTTTAGCCACTTCCGATGAACATACCGACCCGATGCAACTGGCACATTGGCACGAAGCCTTTGATAGTATGCACGGTTATTCAGCCAAACCCAAAGCCCAAGCCTTGTTGGCGGGATTAGGCTTTAAGCAAAGCCAACTCGATCAACCTGTGCAGAGTTTTTCAGGCGGTTGGCGTATTCGCTTAAATTTGGCGCGCACCCTGTATCAACCTTCTGAACTGCTGTTACTCGATGAGCCGACTAACCACTTAGATTTAGAAACGGTATTGTGGTTACAAGACTTCCTTAAAGCCTACCCAGGCACCTTGTTGCTCATTTCGCACGATCGTGATTTTCTCGATGCGGTGTGTAGCCATACCTTGCACGTCCATCAGCAACAGTTGACGCTTTACACGGGCAATTATTCTGCCTTCGAGCGTCAACGAGCCGAGCGTCTGGCGCTGGAACAGTCGATGTATGTGAAGCAACAAGCACAACGCGCACATTTGGAAGATTTCGTCCGTCGTTTTCGTGCCAAAGCCACCAAAGCCAAACAAGCACAAAGCCGTTTAAAAGCGCTAGAACGTATGCCGATGGTGCAACTCGCTCATGCCGATTCGCCGTTTAGCTTCAGCTTGCCTGCCAGCGACAAGATGTCTAGCCCGCTCATGACGCTTAAATTTGCCGACTTGGGGCATGGCGATAAAACGATTCTGAACAAAGTGAACTTTTCTCTACTGCCTGGGATGCGCATTGGCTTGTTAGGTCCGAATGGGGCGGGTAAATCGACACTGATTAAAACCCTCACGGGTGAGCTGCGTCAATTAGCAGGCAAGCGCTTGGTGGGCGATCATTTAACCATCGGTTATTTCTCGCAACATCAAACCGAAGCGCTAGACGCGCAAGCTTCGCCAATGTTGCACTTGCAACGCTTATCGCCCGACACCAAAGAACAGGTACATCGCGACTTTTTGGGCGGTTTTGGCTTTGCCGGCGATGCGGCTTTAGCCACAGTGGGCAACTTTTCGGGTGGTGAAAAAGCCCGATTAGCGCTGGCATTACTAGCTTGGCAAAGACCGAATTTGTTATTACTCGATGAACCCACCAACCATTTAGATTTGGATATGCGTGAAGCACTGGTGGTTGCCTTGCAGGAGTTTGCTGGCGCGATGGTGTTGGTGTCGCATGATCGACATTTATTGTCTAGCTGTGTCGATGAGTTTTGGTTGGTCGCTGATGGTCAAGTTCAGCCTTACGATGGCGACTTAGAAGACTATGCGGGTTGGTTGAAACAGCGTCAAAGCCAAGAAAAAGCCCTAGCCAATGCGCAAGCGCAGCAAACCAAACCCATTGGCGAAGCCAAAGTCGATAAAAAACAAGACCGTAAGGAAGCTGCCGAACAGCGCGAACGCGAACGTCCCCTCAAGCAAGCCTTGCAAAAGCTAGAAAAACAAATGGATAAACTGAGTGCAGCATTGGCACAGGTCGAAAGTCAATTAGCCGATGCCAGTATCTATGAAGTCGAGCAGAAAACTCAGTTGCAACAAGCTTTGCAACAGCAAGGCTTATTCAAAAGTCAGTTGGCTGAAGTCGAAGAACAGTGGCTAGAAACACAAGATGCTTTAGAAGCCTTACAAATCAGCTAGACATTTGTTTCTCGCTATGTGATATTAGTAGCATAAATTACTAAAAATATGGCGAGCTATGTTACCACCCTTGACCATGCCCCAATCGTTTACGTCGTTTGTTTGGCGAAGCTTTTGCGCTGTGTTAGTGCTGGTCGTCATAGGGGTTTATGCGTCACCAAGCCATGCTACTTTGTCGTTAACTGAAGCAGAGCAAGCTTACCTGCTGAATAATCCGGTCATCAAAATTGCCAACGATGCCCAGTGGGAGCCTTTTGAGTATATTGATGAAGATTGCCAGTTGGCGGGCATGGTTGCCGATTATGTTTCCTTGTTTGAACAAAAGCTCGGCGTTAAGTTCGATTATGTGTTAAACGAGCCTTGGGCTGGCTTAATCGATCAGGTTAAATCGGGTGAACGTCCGGTCGTGATGGCAAGACATGCTACCGAAGAACGCAAAGCCTATCTCAATTTCACCAAATCTTATATTTCATTTCCGGTGGTGATTGTTGCCAGAGAAAGTGAAGAGTTCATCAATGGCACGCAGGTACTTAAAGGTCATACTATCGCGGCGATTAAAGGATTTAATGCGACCGAATACCTCAATAAACATCATCCTGATATTGCGCAATTAGAAGTATTTTCCATTCAAGAAGGACTTAGAGCGGTGATTGCCAATCGCGCTTATGCCTTTGTTGGGAATTTAGGCTCTATTAACTATGCCATTAAAAAGCACGGTTTAGATGGGTTAAAAATTATTGGGCAACTGCCGATCAATGCCGATTTAGCCATAGGTGTGCATAAAAATGATCCTGTTCTGTTTTCCATTTTACAAAAAACATTGGCAGATGTTTCCCCAGCAGAGCATCAAGCGATTTACGATAAATGGTTTCAATTAAGAGCGGTTAGAGAGTTAAATCGACACGAGCTGTGGCAAATTGCTTCTTATGCCTTGGGCATTTTCAGTTTGCTACTCTTGTTCATTCTTTGGTTGCGTTATCAGCAGACCAAGCAACAGCAATACATCAATCGCATTAATGAATACAGCTACGCTACCTTAATTGATTTGGAAACCATGACTTTTGTTTGGTGTAGTCGGTCTTATGCACGATTGGTGGGTTGTTCTGCGCAAGATTTGATTGGCAAGCCTGCGCTTGAATTAATGGGTGAGGCATTTCCACAAGATAGACTTATGTTGATGCAAACGATGATACAAGCTGGTCAAACTTGGTCTGGCGAATGTAGTGGAAAGGGGTGCGGTAGCACTTTGTTTTGGACAATCTTAACACTTACCCCGCAAAAAGATTGGCGCGGGCGCGTGACTCAAGTCTGGGCGACGCGCATCGATATCACCGATAAAAAACGCATTGAGCAGTTGTCGATCGTCGATGAATTAACCGGATTGTATAACCGTCGTCAGTTTAATCTAATCGTTGAGCAGGAAATCCGTCGCGCACAGCGAGAAAACCATACCTTGTGCTTGGCGAGTATGGATATCGATTTCTTTAAATTGATTAATGACGTTTATGGTCATCAGCAAGGGGATGAAGCACTGAAAGCTTTGGCGCAGGTGATGAAAAGCCATTTCAATCGAGCCAATGATTACGTCTTTCGCATGGGTGGCGAAGAGTTTATGTTGCTGACGAGCTGTGAATGCATCGAGGGATTTATGGCGCATTTGGAGTCATTAAGGCAAACGGTATTGAATCTGCACATTCCCAATGAATCAGCACCTCTGCATTACATGACCATTTCGATTGGTGCATGTTATTGGCAAGACTTGAAATCAATTTCTAACGACATTATGTACAGTCAAGTTGATCAGGCTTTGTATCGGGCGAAAAGTGAGGGAAGAAATCGTTTAGTCTTGTGTCAAAACCTGTTGTCTGGTGAATGAACCCAATTTTATGACAGATTTGTCATAAATAAAACTTTAGTTGTGATAGAATAAATTTATATCAACAACCAAAAGGAGTCTTCATGAACAATCAATCGCACCATAAAAAACCGCTTTGGGCTTATGTTGCTGCGCTACTGTTATTAGCAACCCTAACCTACGTGCAATCTCATTTCTTTACCGCTTCAGAATCGCAACTTGATTCAACGCAAGCCACGCAGCAGTTAGTGCATTAAGACTGTCATCTCGCTTATTGCTTTCTGTTATGATTCCAAGACTGCGGAACCTAAACGGAAAGATACCATGCAACAATCCCTTACCTTCGATCCCGAACTGATTCAAAAATACGACCGCGTCGGTCCTCGATACACTTCTTACCCGACAGCGGTTCAATTTCACGAAGGCTTTAACAACCAAGATTATCAGCAAGCGATTCAGCGGGCTAACCAGAGCGATCGATTGCTTTCCCTATACGCCCACATTCCTTTTTGCAACACGGCTTGTTTCTATTGTGCGTGCAATAAAATCCCCACGCGAGACCGTTCACGTGCTGCACCTTACCTAGAACGCTTGTATCACGAAATGGCAATGCAATCAGCATTGTTTGACCGCAAACGTGTCGTCGATCAGTTGCATTTAGGGGGCGGAACGCCGACCTTTATTAGTAACGATGAAATGAAAGAGCTGATGGATCAGTTTCGCAGTCATTTTCACCTGCGTGACGATGATGAAGGGGAGTACTCCATCGAAATCGACCCACGCGAAGCAGATACGGGTACGGTGAAGTTGTTGCGTGAATTGGGCTTTAATCGCATGAGTCTAGGGGTGCAAGACTTTGACCCAGCGGTTCAAAAGGCAGTGAATCGTATTCAAAGCAAGGCAGAAACTTTTGAGGTAATGCAAGCTGCGCGCGAATATGGGTTTAAGTCGATAAATGTCGATTTAATTTACGGCTTGCCTCTACAAAACGAGCAAAGCTTTATTCGCACGGTAGATCAGGTACTTGAAGCTAGCCCCGACCGCGTAACCGTGTTTAACTACGCGCATTTGCCCAGCATGTTCCCAGCACAAAAACGCATGAACGAAGCTGATATGCCCAGCGGTGACATGAAGTTGCGTATGCTGGCCAGTACCATTGAACGCCTACAAGCAGCGGGTTATGTGTATATCGGCATGGATCACTTTGCCAAACCCGATGATGAACTGACGATTGCACAACGCCAAGGCAAGCTGTATCGTAATTTCCAAGGCTACTCAACCCATGCTGACTGTGACCTGGTGGCTTTGGGTTCAACCAGTATTTCAATGGTCGATAATGTCTATGCGCAAAATTTACGAGGCTTGGAAGATTATACGGCTCGCATCGATGCCAATGAATTAGCGATTTTCCGTGGCGTGACGCTCACACGTGACGATGAAATTCGTCGTGCCATTATCATGCGTTTAATGTGCGACTTTGCCTTAGACTTTGTCGAATTTGGCAAAGCTTGGGGCATTGATGGCATGAGCTATTTTGCCTTAGAGCGTGAATTACTCAAAGAATTTGTTGCTGATGGTTTGCTGGTGATGCAAGGTTCACGCATGGAAGTACAACCCGTTGGTCGCATGATGGTGCGCAGCATGGCGATGTTGTTCGATATTTATAATCGCGAAAAAGCCACGGGCAAATTCTCGAAGATTATTTAAGGAAGTTTTGAAAAACACAAAAGGGTTGGGGGATTGAGGGAAAAGCTGCACTGTAAAAACCTGTAACCGATTGATTTACTCCCTTTCACCAACCAAGAAATAGACAATAGGAAGTCTGGACAAAAAGCGAAGCGCATTATTTAGACCATCCTTAGATTTTGTTGGTAATGAGTTGTTTTTTTGAAAACATTGGTTTTGCTTGTCATTAAGATTTATTTTGTTTATATTCAAACGAACAAGTTAGCAGTATTCGAAAGCGGGACCTAGCACCACTCATTTATGATCAAAATATCAAGAAATATATCTTGGAAAAGGAAATCTCATGAAACTGTCTAATAAAATTACGCTTCCAATTGCCGTTGCTATGGCATTAGGTTTTGGTGGTATTGGTGCTTACACGGCATCGAGCATGACGCAATTCGCCAATAGTTCGGGCGAGCAACTGTCGGAGTTAACTAAACTTTCGTTAGAAGACAGAGTGATGCGTCAAGCTGGGTCTTTGGCAAACTTGGTTAATGCTGTTTATCAAGGCTTGGAAATTAACGCTCAAGTAACTTGGAAACATTTCAACTCTATTCTACCGATTAGTCAGATGAACATATCGAGCAATAAAGTTGATACCGCCGGCAATTCTGTTAACGCGTTGCTGGTTAATGGTGCTGTGGTGAATGGGAATTTTCAAGGCGTTGACTCCTATACACAAATTACCAGCAATGTTGCGACTTTATTTGTCAGAGATGGTGATGACTTGGTTCGCGTTACGACCTCGTTAAAGAAGGAGGATGGCTCTCGAGCCTATGGCACTAAGCTAGATAGAAAGCATCCAGCTTACGAATTACTCTTGTCTGGAAAAAGCTTTACAGGCTTTGCCAGCTTGTTTGGTAAAGATTACATGACGCATTATGAACCCATAGTGAGCGAAACTGGGCAAGTGATCGGTGCCAGTTTTATTGGTTATGATGCTAGTAAAGAAATTAGTCAAATGAAGAAAACGATTGGCAGTGTTAAAGTGGGTACAACGGGTTATATTTTTATTTTAGATGATAAAGGAGTGTTGAAACTACACCCGAAATCTGAAGGTAAGAATGTTTTAGCGAACAAAGACATTTACGGTGTTGAGTATTTCAAAGAAATGGTTACCACTGCCACGTCAAAACCACAAAAACTCTACTACACCCGTGCCGATAAAGAAGGTGAAGCACCGAGAGCCAAGGTGTCAGGTTATGTGAAAACGGCTAATGGCTTAACCATCGTTGCCTCTTCTTATCCTGAAGAGTTTACCCAAGAATATGATTCAGTACAATCGACGATGGAAGCTCAGATTTCTAGCTTGATGTTACAGTTGATTGTCTTATTGCTGGGAGCTGGTGTGGCGATGTCTGCGGTTGTTTATATACTCGTTCGTCGAGAAACTAGACCCTTGTCGGCACTATCTCAAACCATGATGAATGTTGAACGTACAGGTCAATTTGATACAGTCAAGTTGAACGGTAATCTATCCGATGAAATTACCTCTTTACAACACTCGTTTAACGCCATGCTAGGTAATATTCGTGATGGTGTGGCAGATTCCCAATCAGTGTTAGCCGCGGTTGCCAGCCATCAAACTAGTGCTATTGAAGCAGCCATTCAAGTCCCGTCTTCAGCTAAAGGTATGATGCTAAGCATGCATAATGGCGTAGTGGATGCGGCTAAGGCAGTATTAGATAGCGGTAAGATGCTCGATACTACGATGAATAAAATTAGCCAAGGGGATTTGTCAATTTCTGACAATGATCGCCAATCGGTTAAAGAAGCAGTTTCGTCAATTCGACAATTTAATCGTGATTTGGTTGCGGCAATGGAAGCTTTGTCTCAAGGAGATTTTACGGTTAAATTGAGCGGAAAAGGTGAGTTTGGGATAGCGGCTGAAGCCTTTATGGCGTCGATTAACACCTTAACCAGTGCCATTGATGATGTGGGAAGCAGTATCGATCAAATGGCTAAGGGTGAATTGACGCGCATAGCTGCGCAGCGTCCGGGATATTTTGGCAAGTTAGCTAACTCGCTGAATACAGCGACACTTAACCTGGCACAAGCTTTATCTCAAGTGCAAGATAATACTCAATCTTTTATCGATCAAGCGGCAAGGCTAAAAGATAACGCCTCTGCGTTGGTGACCGCGAAAGACAAGGTAGAAACAGCCATTCACATAGCATCACATTCTTCGCAAACTATTACCGATAATGTACAAAATGTTCGTTCGGGTGTTGTCACTGCTAACCAAATTGCAACAGGTAAGGGAGTGTTGTTGAATGAAATGCAACAGGTCATGGATCAAGCTGTTAGTGCTATGAGTGAAATGCAAGTGACCTCGGTACGTATTGGTGATATTGTGACCCTAGTGGATTCAATTGCCTTTCAAACCAACTTACTCGCGCTGAATGCTGCTGTTGAAGCCGCTCGAGCAGGTGAGCATGGTCGTGGTTTTGCCGTGGTAGCCGGTGAGGTGAGAGCTCTGGCTGGCAAATCAGCTGATGCTGCTAAAGACATCAAACACTTGATTGGTGAGTCTACGCAACAAGTGAACCATAGTGCGAGTTATTTAGAAAAAACTGCACAAGCCCTAGTGACTTTTGCAGATGAAACTCAAAAAATGCGTAATACAATCAGTATGATTAGTGATTCGACTGAGGTGGTTGCGAGTTCGCTATCTACGCTGAATGATAATTTGAATGACATGACTGATCAGGCTAGTCATTTATCAAGAGAGTCGTCACACATTGAATCGACTTCGATGATGATTGAGGAGGGCGCACAGGGATTGGTGACTATGACCAGACAATTTAAAACGAGATAAGCTTAGCGGTTTATTTGTTTACATAGCACTTTTTATTCGGTTAGGATGATTAGAAACAAGTCAGCAATTAACCGATTTTTTACTAGATAGCTGATTTTTTCTTGTGCTTCAATTAAGATTAGATATAGTTATTTAGTACGTTTTTATTAATGCGTAATGTTGGCCAGGGGTTGGTGAGTGATAAGCGACAGCAATAGTGTGATTCAACCAAATAAGACACAGTTAAGTGTATTGGTGGTAGAGGACTCGCCAGCGTTGCGTGCCACCTACAATACCTTGCTGAGCAATTTGGTGGCAAAAGTGCATTTATCCACCAATGTTGAAGATGCCTTGCGTCTGTACCTGCGTCATCAACCCGACCTGATTATCACCGATATTGATTTCCCTGCCGCCAACGGCTTTATCCTCATCCAGCAGGTGCATCAGTTTAATCCTGAGTTGCCTATCATCGTTCATTCTGCTTTAACCGACCAAGACAGTTTGCTGAAAACCATTAATTTGGGCGTGAGTCGTTTTATTGTTAAGCCAGCGTCGCGCGAAAAACTAAGTAAGGTTTTTGAAGAAGCCATCGATTTGGTGTTACTCAAAAAACAACAAATCTTGCAACAACAAGCCCTTACCAATGCCACGCGTAAACTCAGACGCACTACCTTTAAGTTGCGCGAAGCAGCAAAAGCAGGCGGTATCGGCACTTGGTATTGGAGCTTTGCCGACACCCAATTCGAATGGGATGAAAGCATGTACGAACTTTACCAGTTAAAAGCCACTGTACCCTACGAAGCGATTTATCCCTACTGGTTGAATATGATTGTGGCAGAGCAACGCAAGCTGGTCGCACAAAGTTTTCAACAAGCCATGCAAACGCGGTCTCGGTTTGCTGAAGAGTTTCGCATTCGATTGAATGATGGCAGCCAAAAGTACATTCGCAGCTCGGCTGTGCCCTATGTTGAAGATGGTGTATTGGTGGGCATGGTGGGTTCTGATGTTGACATTACTACCGAAAAAGAACGCGAAGCCAGTTTGTTAGAAGCCAAGCAACAAGCCGAAAATGCCAACCACACCAAAGGCGTATTTTTGGCCAATATGAGTCATGAAATTCGCACACCGCTCAATGGCATTATTGGCCTAACCGACTTAACCTTGCAAACCCATTTATCGCCAGATCAACGTCAAAAACTAGAAAGGGTGTTTGATGCTTCCAAGGGGCTATTGAGTATCTTAAACGATATTTTAGACTACTCTAAAATGGAAGCGGGCATGATGCGCTTAGAGCAAGTGCCTTTTTCTGTGGCTCAATTGCTAGACGACGTTGCTCATGTTTTTGGCATTAATGCCCAACGCAAGGGACTCCAAATTCAAGTGGAGTTGGATGAGCAGTTACCCGCCTATCTGTCGGGAGATGTGTTTCGCTTAACCCAAGTGATGAATAATTTGGTCGGTAATGCCATTAAGTTTACCGATAATGGCTCGATCACGCTTAAGGCGGTATTGCTCACACAAGAGCAACAGCAGGCACGAATTCGCCTCGAGGTTCAAGATACCGGTGTCGGCATAGCGCCTGAAAACCAAGATAAAATTTTCAGGGCATTCAGTCAAGAAGATGCTTCGATTACCCGCGTCTATGGCGGTACAGGCTTGGGATTGGCGATTGCCAAACAACTGGTTTCTTTAATGCAGAGCGATTTGCAACTGAGCAGTGAAGTGAATATCGGCAGCCGTTTCTGGTTCGACCTATCGCTACCCATTGCCGAAACACCACAACAAACCCTAGCAGAAATTCGCCGTGGTCATCATCATTTTAGTTGCCAGGGTAAGATTTTGTTGTGTGAAGATAACCCCGTTAACCAAGCGGTAGCCTTGGGTTATTTAGAAGGCTATGGATGTCGGGTGGATGTAGCGAATCATGGTGCCGAAGGGGTCGAGTTGGCAGCTAAGCAAGATTACGACTTGGTGTTAATGGATTTGCAAATGCCGGTCATGGACGGTTATCAAGCGGCTAGATTGATTCGACAAAGAGACGCTAAAATACCCATTGTGGCGCTGAGTGCGGCAGTGCTGCCCGAAGAACGTGCAAGGGTTAAACAAGCCGGAATGAATGAGCATCTGGCTAAACCCATAGACGTGCCACAGTTACAGCAGGTGTTGTCACGCTATTTGAAGGTGACACTTAACGCTAAACCTGAAGTCATTGTTCCGGCAGATTTACCCGAAGAAATCGCTTTTTATCATCTTAAAATTGACCAACTGATTAATTTATTTGGTACAGAGGCTTTGGTCAGGTCGTTGCTCGCTACCTTTGCTGCCCATTACGCTCAATTCGAGCAAATGTTTGGTGAACAGCAGTCTTTTGACCAGATAAAACGCGAGTTACATGCCCTGAAAGGGGCGGCCGGTAATTTATTACTGGTTTCATTGCAACAAATGTCACAAGCATTATACCAACAAACAGAAGAGCAGCAGGTTCGTGATGGTTTAGTGCAATTAACATCAGAAATACAAGAATGCTTAGACGAAATTCGTCGTTATCAACAACATGCCTAAACAATTAAAAAATTAATTATGACTATTGAAATTTTGTGCTAGTATGCTCTGATAATTACTGAAAAGTACATTCAGTTTCGATATGAAGTTATTGAAAGGAGCTTCACGATGTCTAACGTGACGAATAAAGAATACACATTGCCAGATAATACGGTGATTTTGTCCACCGCCGATTTACAAGGTAATATCGTCACCTACAATCAGGGCTTTAAAGATGCTTCGGGTTATAGCGATGTAGAATTACAGGGGCGTCCTCACAGCATCTTGCGTCATCCCGATATGCCCAAAGAAGCCTTTCAAGACTTTTGGGATACCATTCAAGCCGGGCGTCCTTGGGTAGGCTTGGTGAAAAATAAACGCAAAAATGGCGATCATTATTGGGTGATTGCCAATGCTTCTCCGATTACCGAACAAGGTCGTATTACGGGTTATGTATCGGTACGTTATCCTGCTAGTAAACAGCAAATACAAGAAGCCGAAAGTCTGTATGCTGCGGTCAAAGCAGGCACTAAGCCATTTCCTCGTACACAGATTCAAGACACCCGTTTGCGCAATCAGATAATGGGTATTGTTGCAGTGCTTGCCACGCTGTTGCCTTTTGTCGTTTTCTTTGCGGGTATTGAAGTTTCAGTTGCGTTAGAAGCCGTGATGATGTTGTTTGGGGTGTCGGCTGTGGGTTATTTAGCTTACAGTAATTACCGCACCACCGATGTGCCACAGCATTTGCGCAGTGCAGTCGAAGCCTTGGCGAATGGTGAATATAAACAACCGATTAACGACCGCAGTTATTGGGGTTTTGCGCTGAATCAAATCCGTACCCGTGTTGGTGAAGCTGCAGCGAATAATTACGACGCCGAACAAGCCAATGCGATTATGCTCACGGCGATGGATACTGCCACCACCAACTTAATGGTGGCGGATCGTAATTTTAATATCACCAAAATTAACCGCAGTTTGCGTCAAATGTTCACCGATTTAGAGCCAAAACTGCGCACCGAGTTGCCGCAGTTTAGTGTCGCTAAGGTAGTGGGTTCAAATATGGATATTTTTCATAAAAACCCAGCTCATCAACGTCAAATGATGGAAAAAATTACTGAACAATATACCGCGCAAATTAAAATTGCCGATGTGTATTTGTCGTTAACGGTACAACCCATCAAGGTCAATCAAACCATTGTCGGCTATGCCATTGAATGGGTTGACAGAACGGTAGAAGAAACCGTCGTTGCCGAACTTTCTAGTGTGTTTGAAGGTATGAAGCTGGGTAACTTCAATGGGCGGATTACCTCGCCAGCAACGGGTACTTACGATCGCATTAAACAAAATGTCAACGAGTCGATGGCGGTGATTCAACATGCGCTCGATTCTATTAATGGCGTGATTGAGTCTCAAGCAACAGGCGATTTCACCAAAGCCTTGCCTTCGGGTACCTTCAAAGGTCAAATGCACGCTTTGAAAAATGCCATTAACTTCTCGGCAGAAAAAGTGAAGCAAGCCATTGCGCAAGCAGTAACCTCTTCGGCGATTGTGCAAGAACAGGCTAATAATGTTGCCGATGGTGCCCACAGCCTGTCGAGTCGGGTGCAAGAGCAAGCCAGTGCCTTGCAGCAAACCAGTATGACCATGCAAGAAATGAAGTCAACGGTGCAAGCCAATACCGACCGTGCTGGTAAGGTAGCGCAGTTGTCGGATCAAATGAAGGAACAAGCGGGATCGGGTATGCAGGTGATGCAACAAACCATTGCCGCTATGCAGTCGATTCAAGAGGCTAATAACCGCATTGTCGATATTGTTGCCATGATTGACAGCATAGCCTTCCAAACTAACCTGTTGGCATTAAATGCCGCTGTTGAAGCGGCGAGAGCCGGCGAACATGGTCGAGGTTTCGCCGTAGTTGCCTCGGAAGTTCGCGCCTTGGCGGGCAAGTCTGCTGATGCGGCGCAAGACATTAAGAGTTTAATCGGTGACAGCGTACAACGCATTAGTGCCGGTACACGATTGGCAGATAAATCGGGCGAGATGCTCAGCCAAATTACCACCTCGATTGAATCGGTTGCGGCCATGATGGATGAAATGGCGCGTTCGACCAGTGAGCAGAGCGTTGCCATTGGTCAAGTTTACCAAGCCATTGATGACATTGATCGGGTGACGCAAGAAAATGCGGCCTTGGTCGAAGAAACCACCGCAGCGGTGGCGCAACTCAGCCAAGAAGCTGATGCGCTGATGGAAAATGTGCGTTTCTTTAATGTGGGTCAGACCTTTGCGCAGCCAAAACGCCTAGCGCCCAGCCAAGCACCGGCTAAGTTGGCCTTGCCTAGTCAGGCTAAGTCGGCCAAGGTATCGAATCATTCAGCAACCGATTGGCAAGAGTTTTAATGAGTCCGCGTATTTTATTGGTTGAGGATCAGTTTCTCATGCAACAGGTTGAGTTGGGATTGCTAGCCAAAGCAGGTTATACCGCCGAGGTGGCATCTAGTGGCGAAGAAGCGGTAGCAAAAGCCTCGAATAGTCGTTACGACTTGATTTTTATGGATGTGTGTCTACCCGACATTGAGGGTACCGAAGTGACGCAAAAATTGCGCGCTAAGGGCATTCACACACCCATTATTGCTATGACGGGTAATGATGATGAGCAAACGCGTCAAGCATGTCGGCAAGCTGGTATGAATGGTTTTTTACCAAAACCAATGGACTCTGATCAATTTCGCGAGGCGATTAAACGATTCACTTAATTCAGCTTGTGATTATGGTTGGAGTGTCATAGTATTGTCCTATACAGATTAATTTGGAAGAATTGTTATGATTCATGACCACTTGTTGGCTTCAATAGACGCTGAACCAAGCATCAAACAACTGTTTGTGGGTATTGGAGCTTCTGCAGGTGGGCTAGAAGCTTTGCGTAGTTTGGTGGCGGCCCTGCCCACCGACAGCAACATGAGTTACATCATTGCTCAGCACATGGACCCTAAACATCCTAGCTTGTTGCGCGAATTGATTGCCAGATCGACATCCTTAACCGTTGCAGATGTCACCAATGGCTTGATTCCCCAAGTCAACACCATCTACATCACACCACCGGGTCACAATGTGGTGATGCGGAACAAAACCCTGTATTTAGAGCCTGTTTCTCACATTGGTCCCAAGCCCTCGGTAGATTTGTTTTTTACCTCCATGGCTGAGTCGGTCGGCGAAGAGGCGATAGGCATCATTTTATCGGGAACCGGTTCGGATGGAGCGCACGGTGTGCGTGCCATTAAAGCGGCGGGTGGTATTACCATCGCTCAAGACGAGCAATCGGCGAAATACAATGGTATGCCACGTTCAGCGATAGATACGGGCTTGGTAGACTTGGTGCGTGAGCCAGCACAAATCGCCCAAGAGTTGGCGTCTTTATCCACTAATCCTAATTTCCGTCATCGTATGCAAACGGTCGCAGTAGCAAAAAGTGACATGGATCGTATTTTCCAGTTGGTGCTAGAACAAACTGACTGTGATTTTTCCAACTACAAACCCAACACCTTGCAACGTCGCATCCAACGACGCATGACCGTACATAAGCTAGAACATTTACCCGATTATGTGTCCTTATTAGAACGTTCGCCCAGTGAAGTGGAATTATTGTTCAAAGATATTCTTATTTCAGTGACGGAGTTTTTCCGCGATGCTGACGCTGATGCTTATGCGTTGTTAGAGCAATATATTACCGATATGGTGAAGCGTAATTTGGATCAAGAACCACTGCGCATTTGGGTGCCAGGTTGCGCCACGGGTGAAGAGGCTTATTCCATCGCTATGGTCGCCGATAAGGTGTTAAGTAAACTGGGTAATCGTTATGGTTTTCAGGTGTTTGCTACCGATATTGATATGGATGCCTTATCCCACGCGAGACGGGGCATTTACTTGCCCAATACCATTCGCCATGTCAGTCAAGATATGTTGGAACATTATTTTGTCGTGCGTGACGATACTTATACAGTCAGCAAGCGCATTCGTGAGCGCGTGGTCTTTGCCCGACAAGATTTGGTACGCGATCCGCCTTTCTCTAAAATTGATTTAGTTTCTTGCCGTAATGTGCTGATTTACTTTAACCTTTGGGGTGTAATAATTGGCAATTGAGCGGTGCTGAAATAAGCGAGTGAAACAGAAAAGGCTCGTCCGTCCACATGGCATCTTGCAGTTGACCAAAATCGGCTATTCGATGCTGAATAAAGTCATCTAGTGCCTGTAAGGCTTGTTCACGGGTAACAGCATAACTAAATCGATCCAATTTTCCAGGATGCGTATCAAAACGAGCTTCAACCCGTTCAATTACCGATTGTGTGATGGCATCAGGCACAAAGGTCTTTGGGGGTGCTATCCAGCCTAGGCCTTGTTTGGGAATGGATTGGCGGTTGTCGCTGTCGTAATTCCATTGACCGCCTTCAGGTTCATCGCCTTGCATGAGTATGCCCGTTCGCTGGCGCATCCAACGATAGAAAAACTCCATGCGTAGTTGTTTCTTGCCCTTCATCCATTGTGCAAATTCAGTCGGGCGGCACAGAAAGTGCGCGTCTTCTGTCCACACTAACCTGAAATTGTGTTGTTGTGCTGCGGCTTCTAACGCCTGACTTAAACGCAGGTCACCTGGGCGTTGACACACCACTTGACTGGCAGAATGGCGACTAATAGCTTCAATCAGCGCGCTGGCTAGGCTGGCGTGTGAATGCTGTTCGAGCGCCCAATAATCCAGGCTCGCTTCACCAAACTGCTGGCGCAACAGATGAGCAAAATGGCGCATGGCACTGAGAAAGTAGACAATGCGTGCTTTGTGACTCCACACATGGGTCGATTCTTCGCTGGCTTCAATCATCAGTAGCTGATCTTCTGCCGGGTTGAAGTGAGTCAGAGCGGGATTGTCTAAACTGAGTTGATCGCCCAAAATGAGAATAATTTGGCTCATGGTGTGACAGCTTTCGATTTTTGTGCGCGGCAACGATCTGAGCAATACTTGACCTCGTTCCAGCATTTTTCCCATTTTTTTCGCCAACTGAATGGACGCGCACAAACGATGCAAATTTTGCTGTCTAGGTGGCTTTTGTTACCTTTGAACTCAGTTTTAGCCATGATGAGTGACGCTCTTAAGATAATTACGTCATTACATCATAGTTAGCAGGGTTTTTGAATTGTACAAATATAAGACAAAATTTCTTGCTTAGCCTAATGCTTGCTGGATTTGAGCGATAATGGCTTCAGCTTCACAGGGTGTCCAGTTGTCGGTGGGCGAAAATCCCCATACAGGGCGTGGCCAAGCGGCATCATCAGCACGACGACCGACAACATGCCAATGCAGTTGCGACACCACATTACCCAAAGCACCGACATTGATTTTATCCAGTGCAAAACACTGGTTCAATGCCTGAGCACAGAGGCTACTCTCGCTCATCAGTTGCGCTTGGTATTCAACACTGAGTTGATGCACTTCGGTGAGATTAGCAACGCGAGGCACTAAAATCAGCCAGGGAAAATCACGTACATTTTCTAACCTTACTTGGCACAGAGGTAAGTCGGTAATAAAAATACTGTCTTGTTCAAGGCGCGGGTCTAGGATAAAGCTCATGCGGATTCTCGTTTTGGGATGCTTTCTCAATTATAATGAATTTATTTTAACGATGTTGGAATCTGTGTGAGATTGCCTGTTGGTTTTATTTTAGCCATGACCTTCCTGACACGCTTGCCGATGCCGAAGGTGCTCAACTTTCAACCCAGTGATATGGCGAAAGCAGTAGTGTGGTTTCCGCTCGCTGGTGTGATGGTAGGGGGGCTAGTAGCTGGTTTCTGGTGGCTGGGAAATTTGGTTCATCCGCTCGTGGCAGGATTACTCGGATTATTGGTCTGGGTGTGGGTGACGGGTGCCTTGCATTTAGATGGTCTTTCCGATCTCACCGATGCGCTCGGAGCAGCCCATGCTAACGAAGAGCGTTTCCATAAAGTGCTTTCAGACCCGCATGTTGGCAGTTTTGGTGTGGTGGCATTGGTATTGCAACTGCTCGCTAAGTTCGCTTTATTAACCTGGCTTGCTTATGCTGAAATGCCCGCGTGGTGGCTGGTGTTGATTGCGGCTTGGGCGAGATTTGGTGCAGCTTGGTGGTCGTTGAGCCTGCCCAGCATTAAGCCAGGTTTAGGCGAAACCTTTGCCTGGCAAGGCAAGGTGACGCAGTTAGGTTGGGGCTTTGGCTTGCTGATTGTCGCCACTTTGTTGCTCGCGCCGCCCTTATTGCTGGTCTTTATTCCCATGCTGTTGTGGCATGCTTGGTTGCGTTGGCGATTAGCTGGTCAAACGGGTGATGCCTTGGGTGCTGGCATTGAATTGAATGAAAGTATGAGTTTATTGCTATGTGTGTTGTTTTTACATGGGTTGAATTAAGGATTAGCCGTTATGATGACTTATCAAACCATTGACCCCGTCGCCCTCGATTTGGGCTTGGTGCAAGTGCGCTGGTACGGGATGATGTATTTATTGGGATTTTTAGGCGCTTGGTTTTATGGCGTATCGCGCACCAAAGACGACTGGCGTGGTTGGCACAAAGATCAGGTGAGTGATTTGATTTTTTACGCTGCCTTAGGCGTCATTCTTGGCGGGCGCTTGGGCTATATTTTCTTCTACGACTTTGCCCACTATCTCGATCAACCTTTGGATATGCTGAAAATCTGGCAAGGTGGCATGTCTTTCCACGGTGGCTTGTTGGGGGTAATAACGGCGGTATGGGTTTATGCGCATAAAATTCATAAATCCTTGTTTGAAGTGACAGATTTCATTGCGCCCTTTGTGCCCATTGGCTTGTTTTTCGGTCGTATCGGTAACTACATTAATAGTGAATTATGGGGCAAGGTTGCACCTGAACATAGTCCTTGGGCGATGTTGGTTTACGATCCGCAGCTACAAGCCTTTGTACCAAAATATCCAACCCAATTATTAGAAGCCATATTAGAAGGGCTGGTATTGGGTGTGTTGCTCTGGTGGTATTCACGTCAACCGCGTGCACGGGGTGCTGTCTCAGGACTCTTCTTACTCGGTTATGGTATTTTCCGTTTCTTCGTCGAATTCTGGCGTATGCCCGATGTTCAGCTGGGCTATTTGGCGTGGGATTGGCTCACCATGGGTCAGATTCTGTGTTTGCCGATGATTGCAGGTGGACTCTTCTTAATCTTTTTCTGGAGTAAGCGCCATGCAACAGTATCATGATTTATTACGCTTAATTTTAGCGCAAGGTTCAGCCAAGGATGATCGTACTGGCACAGGTACGATTGGTGTGTTTGGGCATCAAATGCGTTTTAATTTACAACAGGGTTTCCCTTTATTAACCACCAAAAAGTTACACTGGAAATCTATTGCCATTGAGTTGCTGTGGTTTTTGCGTGGTGATACCAATTTGGCTTATCTTAAAGAAAATGGCGTGCGTATTTGGGATGAATGGGCAACAGAAGAAGGTGAATTAGGCCCACTCTATGGCAAACAATGGACGCGCTGGGCAACCCCCGATGGTGGTGAAATCAATCAAATCGAGCAAGTGATTGAACAGATCAAAGCCCGCCCCAATAGTCGTAGGTTGATTGTTTCGGCATGGAACCCTGCAGACTTACCCGACGAAAGCATTTCACCGCAAGCCAATGTGCAACAGGGGCGCATGGCCTTAGCCGCTTGTCATGCCTTGTTTCAATTTCAGGTGAGTGATGGCAAATTAAATTGCCAACTCTACCAACGTAGTGCTGACGTGTTTTTGGGTGTGCCCTTTAATATTGCCAGCTATGCCTTATTAACGCACATGATCGCGCAACAATGTGATTTGGAAGTGGGCGATTTTGTCTGGACAGGTGGCGATGTGCATTTATATCGCAATACCATTGAGCAAGCACAACTGCAATTAACGCGCGAACCCTATGCGTTACCAACCCTCAAAATTTTGCGTAAACCCAACAGTATTTTTGATTACACGTTTGATGATTTTGTTATCGAAAACTACCAAGCGCATCCACACATTTCAGCGAAGGTGGCGGTATGAACATCGCCTTAATCGCCGCCTTAGATGAAAATCGCGCCATAGGTTTTGACAACAAGATGCCGTGGCATTTACCCGATGATCTCAAGTTTTTCAAGGCTTCTACCCAGGGTGGTGTGGTGGTGATGGGGCGTAAAACCTTTGAATCGCTCGGCTGTCGTCCCTTGCCGAATCGTCGCAATATTGTGCTCACCCGTCAAGCCAACTGGATGGCTGAAGGTATCGAAGTGGCTGATGATTGGCAACAGCTTTGTCAAAGCTTAGACAAGCAAGGCTTAGAAAAAGTGTGGATTATTGGTGGTGGCGAAATTTACGCCACTTGTCTTACGCAGGCGACTGAATTAGTATTGACACAGGTTGCGACCAAACTTCCCCATGCTGATGCTTGGTTTCCTGAATGGCAAACCGAGGATTGGGTGTTAGTTGATCAACAACTTCACCCAGCCGATGAGCGTCATGCCTTCGCCTTTAGCTGGCAGAGGTGGCAACGAAAACCCTAAAAATACCACCATAAAAAAGATAAGATTAGGATAGCTCATGAAGATTAAAGGAAAATTTACGCTGGCATTTGTCAGTGTTTTTGTATTGGTAGCAGCTGGATCAGCCATTACTTTGGTAATGAATACCCAAGTCGAGTCGCAAGTTAATCAAATGCTCAACGAGCATCGCGTCAAATATGACTTGGCGCGTCAAATTCAATATGAATCAGCGGTGCGTGCTGAAGTTCAACGTAATCTCGTCATTATTTCAAATGCCAAACAATTAGAACAAGAACGTCAGAAGATGAGGGATTCGGCCGATCGTTATGGCGAACGTCTAAAACAATTGTCGGAACTACCTTTGTCTGTTCACGAAGCGGAAATGATTGATAAGATTCGTGCTAATGGTGTCGAAACCTATACCGCTTTGGGCGAGTTCTTAAGTAATCTTGACGCCGATATGAAAGAAGAGGCAACAGACGTTCTCTATGGTTCCATGCGTGACATTCAGTTGCGTTTCTTTAAGTTGATTGATGAGTTTACGCAAATTCAAGAACAGAACCTAAGACAGTCTGAACAGGAGTTGGCAGCAGCATTGAAATTTGCCAATGCGCTACAATTTATCATCGCGACAATAATGGCGATTTTCGTCAGTATTGTTGGTGTGTTGCTCACACGCTCGATTGCCTCACCCATTACGGCATTAACCAATAAAATGCGTGAAATCGCCGCCAGTGCTGATTTTACTCAGCGTGTGTCTTTAGGTAAGCGCAATGATGAGCTAGGGGATAGTGCACAGGCGTTCAATGCGTTGATTGCACAAGTTGGTCAGTCATTATCCGAGGTGAATCAAGTGGTACATGGCTTGGCGACCGGTGATTTTAGTCAACGTGTGCATGGCCAATTGTCGGGTGATTTGTTGCATCTAAAGGATAAGGTTAACGAGTCGGCGGATGCGATTTCGGCCAGCATGGACTGTTTAACTAATGCGCTGACGGCTTTGCAACAAGGCGATTTTAGCGTACATAGTGTGAATGACCGTCTGTTGGGACGTTATCGTGAGATGGTTCAATTAAGTGTCGATACCGCCAGCCGTTTAGATGCCGTCGTATCCGATGTCAACCGTACCATGCATGATTTGGTTGATGGTAAATTTAGTGCGCGTGTGAGCGTGAATGCTCAAGGTGATTTAGGTCATTTAAGTGATAGCATTAACCAAATGGCAGATGGACTGTCGAAAGCGGTGAATGATATTTTGCAGTTGGCGCAGGCTTTGTCTCAGGGGCGCGTGGTGGCACGTATGCAAGGTCAATACGCTGGTGAGTTGAATGATATTGCGTTAGCGATGAATCAGGGCATGGATCGGGTGCAATCGAGTTTGATGGAAATTGCTTATGCCGCTCAAATCGTTGAGCAGGCGAGTCAGGAGGTTTCTGCTGGTAATGAGCATTTCTCTCATCGTAGCCACGAGCAAGCAGTGGATCTACAAAACGCACTCTTGTCGATGCGTGAGGTCTTAGCCTTATTGCAGAGCAATGTGCAACAAACGGAACAAGGCCGTCAATTGGCGGCAGATACGCTAACTGCGTCGGAAGTGGGCGTGGTGACGATGAACCAGACAGTGCAGGCAATGCAGGATATTCGTCAAGCGAATGAAAAGATTACTGGTATTGTCGGCCTAATCGATTCGATTGCTTTCCAAACTAACTTGTTAGCCTTAAATGCCGCTGTGGAAGCTGCGCGTGCTGGTGAGCATGGTCGAGGCTTTGCAGTGGTGGCGAGTGAAGTACGTGCCTTAGCACAAAAATCGGCACAAGCGGCTCAAGAAATTAAGGCGGTTGTGAACCAATCGATTGAAAAAACCGCTAGTGGTGATGCCTTAGTCGCGGAAACGGTGAAGGCATTCCAATCTATCGAAGCACGTTTGCGCGAAACAGATAGCGCCATCGAGCGTATTGCGCAAGGTACTAGTGAGCAGCGCAATGGCATGGAATTGATTGGTTCTAAAATGCATGAGATGGATGGGCGGACGCAACAAAATGATGCCTTGATCAGTGAAATTTCTAATACGGCGAATACCTTACGTGAACAGGCGAGTGAAATGTTGGCGCGTGTGCAAGTGTTTGAATTAGGTCAGTCTCATTCTGGCAAAGTTAAGTTGTTAAGCTAACTCTTGTACCCCCAACAACCTCTCCCTTGATAAAGGGGAGGCTAGGAGGGGGTCTAACTGGATTGAGCGTCAGTTACTGGGGCAGCTTCTGGATAAAGTGCTTGCAGTTGACTGAGTAAAAACTCACGGTCTTTCTGTTGTAAGCGTTTAATGGCACGCACATAATCATCGATTTCTACCTGACCTTGCTTGCTGAGTTTGTAAAATAATCGACGATAGTTTTGTTTCGCCAACAGCGGCTTAAACCAAGGCAAGAAACCTTCCTCACCTTCTAATTCATTAACGTAAGCCAACACTTGGTTGGTGGCTGCGCTTTGCCATTGCACATCCCACAGGTGATAGGCATAGCCTACCAATAATGCTAAAGCTGCACCACCGACAAAACCCCAGATCATTTTATTCATACTTAAGCCTATGGCGACACCGGCTAGTAATATGAGAACGGTAACGGGAATGATAAAAAAGTTAAGGTCTTTTCCGGCTCTAAGCTGAATCAGTTGTTGTTGAACATTCAACCGATCAAGTTCGACTGCACTCAGTTTTGCCAGTAACTCTTGTGGATTGGGTGGTGAAGTGGCTTTCATGCTCAGTGACCTGGCCTAGCATATTGTGGGCAATGAATCTGAATAATTTCCTGACTTTCGAGGCACAATGCGCTGAGTGATTTTCCCCATAAGCAACCACTATCTAAGCAAATTGCATTGGGGTGTGGCTGGAGGTGGGTGTCTTGACTGAGCGTTGACCAGTGACCAAATAGAATGCGACCACAACTATCATCTACTCTGGGCCAACTGAACCAGGGGGCATAGCCCTTAGGCGCTGACGCGTGAGCAGCCATTTTGTGCTTAAACTCTAACCTGCCGTCGGCTTGACACAGGCGCATACGGGCAAAGCCATTGATGGCGTAGCGAAGATGTTCGATATCGGTTTCAGCTTCCTTTTCATGCGCTGGCTGATTGCCGTACAGATGCTGATGAATAAAGGACTGCCAATCATCTGCCTGTAAGCGTTGTTCGATAGCATGCGCCCAGAATTGAGCTTGGGTGAGTGACCATTGTGGCACAATTCCGGCATGAACTAAGGTGGTATTAACATCTTCTAGGTTAATGAGCAAGGGACGATGGCGCAACCAATCTAGCAGCACCCCGCGATCTGGTGCGTTTAGAATGGGTAACAGGGTGTCGCTAGATTTGTGGTAACGCTCGTTGCCGGTAGCTACCGCCAATAGGTGGAAGTCATGATTGCCTAAGACGCTATTCACATTGGGTGTATGAGCCGCCCAGCGCAGACAATCCAGCGATTGTGGGCCGCGGTTAATGATATCACCCAATAAATAGACATGGTCAATGCCTTCACGAAAGTTGACTTCTTCCAGTAATTGTTCAAGACTGGCGAAGCAGCCTTGCAAATCCCCAATGACATAGCGTTTCGCACAATCCGACATCAGTGTAGCGTCCGTGGAATGCTGAGTAGGAAAGGCGCAATGGGCGCACGATAGGTGTAACCCTGTGCATCTTCAAATACATAATAGCCTTCCATTTGACCATAGGGTGTGGCAATTTGCGCGCCAGAAGCATAAACAAAGCCTTCATTGGCAGCAAGTGTCGGTTGCTGACCCACCACGCCAGCGCCTTGCACCACTTCAACCTTTTGGTTGTCGTCGGTAATTTGCCAGTAGCGTCGACGCAAGGTCATGGCTTGCTCACCTTCATTGACGATGGTGATTTGATAGGCAAAGGTGTAACGATGTTGCATCGGAATCGATTGTTCGGGCAAGTACTGAGTTTCTACCTCAATCCGAATCGGTGCAAGGGGAAGGTATTGGTCACTCATTGAGGCTGAGACTCCTGAACATAACAATCGCTAAGACGCACAAAATCGTCGACACTTAACACCTCGGCACGTAACCCTGGGTTGATGGCGCAAGCCTCAATTTGCTCGGCATTCAGCCAGCCTTTAAGGTTGTTGCGCAGGGTTTTACGGCGCATAGAAAAGGACTGTTTGACGATTTGTGCAAAGACGGCTTCGCTGGAAGCCACAAAAGGTAGTTGACGATAAGGCACTAAACGCACCACAGCAGAATCAACTTTCGGTGGCGGATCGAAGGCTTCAGGACCAATATGAAACAAGTCGTCAATGGCGCAGTAGTATTGTGCCATCACGCTCAGGCGACCATAGTGTTCGCCATCGGGTTCGCTGGCTAGGCGTTGGACCACTTCTTTTTGTAACATAAAGTGCATGTCTGTGATGCTGTCACGCGCTTCCAAGAGTTTAAAAATCAGTGGGGTAGAGATGTTGTAGGGTAGATTGCCGACCACGCGTAATGGATTGGCAATCACCGCATAATCGACCGTTAAAGCGTCTTGATGCACAATGGTAAAATGCGCGCGATTGCCATAGCGTTTGTTAAGGGTAGGAATCAGATCATTGTCGATTTCCACCACCGTGAAGCGACTCACTTGGTCAATTAGGCGGTCGGTGAGCGCACCTTCACCAGGCCCAATTTCGAGCATGACATCGCTTTGTTGTGGCGCTATGGCGTGGGTCATGCGCTCCAGTACCGATTGGTCGTGTAGAAAGTGTTGACCGAAGCGTTTTTTATGTTGATGGCTCATACAATCGCCTTTGCACATTGTTGTGCCATATTAATCGCGGTTTCGATGGCATAAATAAAACTGCTCACTTCCGCTTTACCCGTACCCGCTAAATCCAGCGCTGTACCGTGATCGACACTGGTGCGCACAAAGGGCAAGCCGAGGGTGATATTGACGGCATTGCCAAAACCGACGTGCTTCAGTACGCTTAAGCCTTGGTCGTGATACATGCTGAGTACCGCATCGGTGCGCGCTAGGTAGGGCGGCGTAAAGAGGGTGTCGGCGGGTAAGGGCTTAGAAACCTGCCAGCCCTGTGCTTGTGCCCACTGGCACACAGGTTCAATCACCTCGATTTCTTCGCGTCCTAAATGTCCGCCTTCGCCCGCGTGGGGATTAAGTCCCGACATGAGAATGCGTGGTTGCGCAATGCCAAAGTCATGCGTTAGGCTGTGATGCAAAATGGATAGCGTGGTTTTAAGACTGTCTTGTGTAATGGCGTCAGCCACCTCACGCAAAGGCAAATGGGTGGTGGCTAAAGCGACCCGTAAACTGGGGCAAGCCAGCATCATGACCACGGGCAGATTGCCTGCTTTTTCGGCTAACCATTCGGTATGACCGGTAAAGGGGATACCCGCATCATTAATCACACCTTTATGCACTGGACCCGTTACTAAAGCCTGAAAGGTGTTATCTGTCAGCCCATCAACCGCCGCCTGTAAAGTGGCTAACACATAAGCGGCATTGGCAGGATTCAGCTGTCCTGTTTGGCAAGGTGTGTTCAGACTCACGGCTAACACACAGGCTTCACCGGCAACACTCGGCATGGCGGGTTGCTGTGCATCGAATGGGGTGATACGTAAGGGCTTGCCAAGTTGAGCGGCTCTGGCACGCAACAGGTCAGGATCGACAATCATCACCAGTTGATGAGACCAGTTGCGTTGTGCTAATTCAACAGCCAAATCAACACCGATACCCGCGGGTTCACCTGGGGTAATGGCAATGCGTAGTACAAAATCAGTCATGGTGTTAGTTGGCATCACGTTTGTATTCGGGCGCGAGGATGTTGACATAGGCTTCATCGCGTACACGACGTAACCATTGCTCATACAGGCTATTGCCTTTTTGCTGGCGCAGCACTCGAATGGCTTGTTGTTCTACATCGGCTGGAATGGCGGCAGTGTTATTTTTTTCGATGCCATTCACTTTTACAATATGAAAGCCTAAACCACTTTGTATGGGTTCACTGATCGAACCTTCACTCAGAGCAGTAATGGTTTCTTCTAAAAATCCAGGTAATTCTGACGTTTCTAGCCAGCCTAAGTCGCCACCTGATAAGGCCTTAGAGTCGGCAGAATAGCGAATGGCTTGCTGTGCAAAATCTTCACCATTTTTTAGGTTTTGCCACACCATGTTAGCTTTCTCACGCGTGGCGGAAATTTGTTCGGGAGAAGGAGATTCTGGCAAAGCAATGAGTAAGTGTTGAACTTTATATTTAGTTGTACTACCGCCTGTGCCTAGTTTGCGATTCACGAAGTTTTTCACTTCTTCAGGCGTGACGCGAATACGTTGTACCACTTCTTGGTTGCGTAGTTCTTCAATCGACAATTCATCACGCACCGAGTCACGTAAACGGGTGAAACTACCAGGTTCTTGCGTTTCCAAACGTTGACGCAGGGTAATCAAGTCTAGGTTGTTTTGTTGCGCAATGGCTTGTAGACGCTCGTTGACTTCTTCATCACGAATGCGAATGCCTAACTGGCTAGCCAAATCTTCTTGTGCTTGCTTTAGAATCATTTGCTCCAAAACTTGCTTATAAAGCTCTTGTGCGGGTGGCAGTCTCACGCCTTGCGCTGACAAATTGCGTACGATGTCACGGCTTTCGTTCATCAGTTCCGATTCGGTAATGACGGTGCGATTGACGATGGCAATGCTGCGGTCGAGTAAATCGTCTGCCCAAGTAAGCGAGGCAGCTAAACTGCTCATTAACAAGCCAGTAAGAGTGAGCAAACGGGGGGTGTTCATGTGGTTTCAACCTCATTCAAAATAAAGTCGAGAATCTACTTTATCGCCAGCCGTGCTGCCGAAGGTGGTGAGTCCCTTAAAGATAAATGCCAGACGAATAATATCATCCTGCACCTGGTTAATATAGAGATTATGTTCCCAAATCAATTGTGCTGCCCAACAACAGCTGTCATATTGCAGGGCATTGACCGCCCCGCGAAGTTGTTGACTGGTGTGGTTATAGTTGACAAAGTGCATGCTACTCAGCAGTCCGTTGTAGCGCAGTTTGCCGCCCAAAGTGGTTTGCTCGTCTTCTAAAGGGGTTCCCTTTTGGCGTAAGCGATGACGCACGACAAGACGATTGTCGTTATCGGCGAGGTATTGCAAACTGGTGTCTTCTTGAATGAGTTTTTTCGTTTCTCTGTCAAGCTGTTGCGTCAGATTGGCTCGCCAACGGTTTTGAATGAGTGATGCGGTGACGATAATATCTGAAAAGTCGTTGGTGTCGGCGGGTTGCTGAGCCAGTTGGACTTGTCGATTTTGGAAGTAGGTGATTTGACCCACACCGACTTCTAAAAACTCTTTGCCACTTTCCTTGAACAGTCGGCTAAATAACCCACTGGTAATTTGATTGGTGTCGCCGATACGATCTAGTCCTGAGAAGCGATTGTCGGCATAGAGTTGCAAATAATCAAAGTTGCGTAGCATGGTATCGAAAACAGGAAATTGGGATTGGTCTTGCGTGCCAACATACAGGTATTTCACCCGCGGTTCTAGGGTATGTACATAACCTTGATCAAATAATCTCAGTGGTTTTTCAAAGGTCACACCTGCATCCAGACTCGCTAGCGGTAGTACTCGGGTGAGTTGATTGTTGCTGCTATCGGTTAAATCGTATTGGGTCATGAGCAACTGTGTTTTGCCGCGTAGAAAACCATAAGGCTTCCATAAATCGAAGCCTAGGGTGGGCGCTAAATGTATGCGATTACCCACTGGAATCGGTGTGCGTGCTTGAGGTGCCAGAAAGTGACTAAACTCAGTGTTCATACTGCCATAAAAGGCGGAGTTGCTTGGTTCTAACCTACCGTTATATTGTATGGTTGGCAGAGCGCTGTAATAGGGCTGACCATAAAGCATTTGCTTAAAGTCGAGCAATTGCATGCTCAGTTGTTGATGTTTCCAGCTCTTATTTAAACTGAGATTGCGCGGTAAATAGAGCATATTGCGCAGATTAAAATCGGTGAGTTGGGTTTCGCGATAAAAAGCGGGATCGGAAACATCATGCCACGACCAATTCAGTCGCCAGTTGTTGGCAAGAGTTTGATTGGCATTCCACCAGATGCGATAGCGATCTTGGCGCGTGGTCTCATCGCGCAAGAAGGTCGTGGTTAAGTCGCCACGTTGACGATTGAACCAGTAACGAAATTCATTATCAATCGCTTGGCCTCTATCCGCCACTTGAATGACGGTGAGGGTGTCATCCATATTGGGTGCGATATTAAAATAATAGGGGATTTTGACAATCGATTTGGTACTGCCAACCCCAGCGGTTTCATTGTAGTAGGTGGCAATGGTGGGCATTAAAAAGCCCGAGGCTCTTTCGGCGGTACTAAATTGAAATTTTGGGAAGTAGAATACGGGTACATCATGAAAGCGTAATACCGCATGATCGCCTGTGGCTAATTTGCTTTTGTCATCAACCACCAGCTTGTCGAACGACATCCACCAAGATTCTTCACCAATCGGGCAACCTGTGTAGCGCAATTTGTGCAAAGCGACTTGTTCATTATTTTGTGTCACCACGGCGCTGTCAGCAGTACCCCAAGCGCGGTTTTCAACTAACTGATAATTAAGTTGTTCAAGTTGAGTTGTTTGAGACTTTTCGTCATGCTCGGCACTTTCGGCTGTGGCTAAATATTGTGGGTTTTGAATGCGCACATGACCAAAAGCATAAGCCTTGTCTGTTTCTTGATGGTAGCGTATCAAGTCGGCATTCAGTTTTTTATCGCTCAAGGTGACACTGGCATCACCCGTTAGCGTAAATAAGTCAGCATTGGGATGATTGAGTTGATCGCCGACAAGCTCTTTCTGTCCCGCAGATAATTGCCAACTATCGGGCGAAAATAACCATGAGTAGCGACAAACATCCTCTGCATAAGCAACAGAGACGCATGCGCACCCCAATAGTAAGCCAGCGATTGTACGAGAAAAAGGCAACATCAACTTGCAAATGATATGATAAAACCAGTATTTTATCAGGCAATGACGGCTTACGGAGAAATTATGCAAGATATTCGCGCGCAAGCGATGCAAGAATGGTTAGCGCGACAAGACGCTTGGCGAGAAGGTCAGCTAACAGCTTTAGCAGGAGATGCCAGTTTTAGGCGTTATTTTCGTTGGCAAGGTGCTGATGATAAAACGGCGATGTTGATGGATGCGCCACCACCACAGGAAGATGTGCGCCCGTTTTTGCAGGTGCGTGAGAAAATGGCGAGTTTATCGGTGGCAGTTCCCGCTTGCTATGCTCAGTCGGTGGAACAAGGCTTTTTGTTGTTGGAAGATTTTGGGGATACCACCCTAGCAACAGCGGTCGCTAGGAGTGATGAAACGCGTATTGATGCTCTATATCAACAAGCGCTGACGCAATTAGCGGCGTGGCAAACGCATCCGCAACAACCTGAGGTTGCGCAAACCTTGGCCGCTTACGATGCGCCCTTGTTGGTGCGCGAAATGCAACTGTTGCCTGATTGGTTGTTGAAAGTACATTGCGACGCGCCTATGTCTTCGTTTGAACAGAGCGAGTGGCAACAATGGTTGCGATTACTCAGTGGTAGTGCTTTAGCGCAACCGCAAGTGTTGGTGCATCGAGACTATCATAGCCGTAATTTAATGGTGACTGATGATGGTCGTTTGGGGGTGATTGATTTCCAAGACGCGGTGCGTGGTGCCTTAACTTACGATGCTGTGTCCCTATTGCGAGATGCTTACCTGCGTTACGATGAGGCTCAAGTGAGTGAATGGCTACGTTTCTACTTTTTGGCGTTGGTTGCTGCGGGTAAATTCAGCAAAGATGAATGGTCTGGGTTTGTGCGTGCCTTTGATTGGATGGGTGTGCAGCGCCACTTAAAAGTGTTGGGTATTTTTGCGCGTTTGTATCATCGAGATGGCAAAGCCGCTTACTTGAAAGACATGCCGTTGGTATTGCACTATGTATTAAGTGTTGCCAGTCGTTACCCTGAATTGTCGGGATTAGCGGATTGGTTAGAGCAGCGCGTTGGTGATAGGTTGAATTAACGTGTTTCTGTCACCAACAAATCGTTGGTGACAGGGAGGCGGATTAAACTGTAAGCGCGTTAATCGCCGCGATATAATTGGGTTCTTGTTTGATTTCGGGAACTTGTTCGGTGTGAACAACCACGCCGTCGGCATTAATAACCACAATTGAGCGCGATAACAAGCCTTGAATGGGGCCTGTGGTAATAGTCACGCCATAGTCAGCACCAAAATTGCTGCGGAAAGAAGAAAGATTAACCACTTTTTCTAAACCTTCGCTACCGCAAAAACGTGCTTGCGCAAAAGGTAGGTCAGCAGAAATACACAGTACTTGGGTGTTAGCCAAACTGCTGGCTTTTTCGTTAAACATTCGCACTGAAGCGGCGCAAACGCCTGTGTCGATGCTGGGGAAAATATTCAAAATCAGGTTTTGACCCGCAAAATCGGCTAAGGTTTTTTCCGATAAGTCTCCAGCGACTAAGCAAAAGTTTGGTGCTTTGCTGTTGACGGCAGGTAGTGTGCCACAGGTTTCAATGATGTTACCGCCCAGGGTGATCTGTGCCATGGTGATTTTCTCCATAAGGGTGTTTGTATAATTGAGATTCTATTGTAACGTGTTTAATGCAGATTATGGGTGAGGCAATTGAGGTTTTATAACAGATGAAGGCGATGATTCTAGCCGCTGGTCGAGGTGAGCGTATGCGCCCGTTAACCGACCATACCCCTAAGCCGTTATTGCCAGTTGGCGGTAAGCCACTTATCGTTTGGCATATTGAAGCTTTAGCCGGTGCGGGTATTAAAAATATTGTCATTAATCATGCCTGGTTGGGTGAACAAATCCCGCGAACTTTAGGTGATGGTAGCCGTTGGGGAGTGAAGATTGATTACTCGGCTGAGGGCGAGCTGGGTTTGGAAACAGGTGGCGGTATTTTCAATGCTTTATCCTTGCTGGGTGATGCGCCTTTTCTGCTCATTAATGGTGATGTGTTTACAGATATGAATTACGCCGCCTTGGTAAAGCGAGGTTTGGCAACAGACATGCTGGCGCATCTGTGTTTGGTGGATAATCCAGAGCATCATCCCAGGGGAGACTTTCGTTTAACTTCATCGGGCTTGGTTATCAATGAACCCCATTTAACCTTTGCGGGTGTGTCGTTAATTTCTCCCAAATTGTTTGTTGGCTGTCAGGCGGATAAGTTTCCATTAGCCCCTTTATTGCGCCAAGCGATGCAAGCAGGTCGTGTTACGGGAGAAAAACACGCGGGTTTTTGGCTGGATGTAGGAACGGTGCAGCGGTTACAATACTTGGAAGATTATTTATCAAAGGATACTCATTGATGCTCATGCTTATTTCCCCAGCTAAAGCGCTGGATATGGATACCCCACCTCCGATTAACGAAGCAACTCAGTGTGATTTTTTAGATCAGTCACAACAATTAATTGATGAGTTACGTGGCTTGTCGGTCGAAGATGTGTCTAAGTTGATGGATCTGTCGGTGAAATTGAGTGAGTTGAATGTACAGCGTTATCGTGACTTTCAGCGACCTTTTTCAGCGACTAATGCCAAACAAGCAGTATTCGCCTTTAATGGTGACGTTTACGAAGGTTTGTCGGCTAACACCTTGAGCGAACCGCAAATTCATTGGCTGCAAGATCATTTGCGTATTTTATCGGGCTTGTATGGTTTGCTGCGTCCGCTCGATTATATGCAGCCTTATCGCTTAGAAATGGGCACCAGCTTTGCCAATACGCGCGGTAAAAATCTCTATGCTTTTTGGGGAGATAGGTTAACGCAGGCGCTGAATGCTTTGTTGGCACAACAAGCAACGCCCGTATTGGTGAATTTAGCGTCAACCGAGTACTTTTCTGCGATTCAAACCAAAGCCATTCAAGAACCGATTATTACGCCTGTTTTTCAGGATGAGAAAGCGGGTAAGTATAAAATCATCAGTTTCTACGCCAAAAAGGCGCGTGGGTTGATGGTGCGTTATGCTGCTGAACAGGCTGTGACACAAGTTGAACAGCTTAAAGGGTTTAACCTTGCTGGTTATACTTATGCGCCTGAAGTCTCAACTGAAACGCAATGGGTGTTCCGTCGTGGCGAAGGGGTTGTGGCGTGAGCGAAACCCTCACTAAAAAAGTCAAAGAAAGCAAAACGCCGCGTACTTTTTTAGCGCCAGATATTGCTGATTATTGTGAAGCTCACTGTTCTGCTGAGTCAGTCGAGTTACAAGCCCTTACGGCATTTACCGCCGAAAAACGTGCGGATTACCAAGTGAATTTATCGGGACGCAGTGTTGGTCAGTTGCTCAAATTATTGGTGGGTTTGGGGCAAGCAAAACGTGTATTAGATATTGGCACTTTCACCGGGTATTCTGCGTTGGCGATGGCTGAAGGTACGCCTGATAACGGATCGGTGATTACCCTTGATGCGAATCCGCTCAGTAAAGATTTTGCCGCCCCGTTTTTAGCACAAAGTCCGCACGGACATAAGGTTGCCTGTGTGACCTGTTTTGCCCATGAATGGTTAGCAGAGCAAAGTGATGCCAGTTTTGATTTCATTTTTTTAGATGCCGACAAGCATCGTTACCCAAATTATTTAACCAGCTGCTGGCGCTTGCTTTCCGAAGGAGGGTTACTGGTCGCGGACAATATTTTGTGGGGTGGTCATGTCACCAGCGAGCAACGTTCTAGCCGTGCCGATGCAGTGGATGAATTCAATCGATTAGCTAGCCAATTGCCCAATGCGGTGGCGGTATGTTTGCCGTTACGTGATGGTCTGATGTTGTTACGCAAGACTGGTTGACGGATGTTTGTCATGCAATCTTCATAAAAAACCGTTAAGATGATGGCTATGGAAACACAAACTGCGCACTGGATTACCCTAATCCAAATCATATTATTACTAGCGATTAACGCTTTTTTCGTTGCCGCTGAATTTGCCTTGGTGAAAGCCAAGCAAGTTAGATTGAATCAACTGGCCGATCAGAGTGCTACAGGTCGTCTGACTTACCAAATTCACCAAAATATTGAGCCTTATCTGGCGGCTTGTCAGTTGGGGATTACCATGGCTTCGCTAGGGCTGGGTTGGGTGGGTGAGCCTTTTGTCGCGGCGCTGATTGAACCCTTGTTTGTTATGCTGGGCTTGCCTGCCGAAATCATGCATACCGTGGCATTTTTAATTGGCTTTATTATTTTCTCGGCCTTGCATATTGTTATTGGTGAACAAGTACCGAAAAACCTGGCCATTCGTGTGCCAGAGCCAGTGGCTATGTGGGTCGCTTGGCCTTTACGAGGTTTTTTCCTCATGGTCTACCCGCTGTCGCGTGTTTTAGACAAGGTGTCGGCGCTCATTCTGAAAACTATGGGAGTGCGTCCTGCCAGTCATTTAGAGGTCTTTACCGACGAAGAAATTAAGGGCATTATCGATCAGTCTAGAGCTAGTGGTGAAATGGGTCATCAAAAAGCCGATATGCTGACCAATTTGTTTGAACTGGAACATCGCACGGCACGAGAATTGATGACGCCACGAAATGATATTGATGCGTTAGATATTAATCACCCTGCTGAAAGTTTATTGGCGTTAATTTTAGATACCCAACACTCTCGTTTCCCTGTCATTGAAGATGGTTTCAATCAGGTGCATGGCGTGGTGATTGTGAAAGATCTTTATCGAGCGCTGTTGGCAGGAGATCAGCAACCTTGGGCGCATTTAAAAGATTTTTGCCGTCCTGCTTTGATGTTGCCCGATAGTTTAAATGCCACCCAGTTATTCGAGCAAATGCGCGGTAACCAATCCCATCTGGCGATGGTAGTGGATGAGTATGGTGAAATTGTCGGCTTAATCACGCTGGAAGATGTGCTGGAAGAGTTAGTAGGCGACATTGGCGATGAGCTAGATGATCGTTTAGCCGAGTACCCGATTGAAGTCACTGAAAATGGCTGGAAAGCTCATGGTTTGTCGGATTTAGACGAAGTGCATAAGCTAACGGGCTTGGTGATTGAAGATGCCTTACAAGTGCATACGCTGTCGGGTCTGTTTATGGAGCGCTTGGGACGTATGCCTGAAGTGGGTGATGCGTTACACGAAGGACAACTCAAGTTGACGGTGATGGCGATGAAAGATCGTCGCGTTGAATCGGTTGCCATTGTCAGCGTAGATGAAGACATGACCAATGTCTGAACGACTACAGGTAGAAGTCATTCGCGATAGGGATGAGCCATTACTGGCTCAGGTAATGCCCTTATTAGAAGAAGGGCATTATGATGTTTTAGCCGATTTACTTCAGGCTGAACATGAAACCGACTTGGCTGTGCTACTTGAATCTTTGCCTGCACATCAACGTCTGAAAGTCTGGGAGTTGATTCCCAACTCTGCGCAGGGTAATGTGCTATTACACTTGCATGATGAAGTTAGGGCATCACTGATTGCCATCATGCCGCATCAAGAGTTGGTGGATGCGTTAGAACCGCTCGATGCTGATGATATCGCCTATGTATTAGAAGACGTTCCTGAAGCCAAATCCGATGCGGTACTGGAACAGCTTGACCAAGAAACCCGCGCCGATGTGGAAGAATCCTTAAGCTATCCAGAAGGTACAGCAGGGCGTTTAATGCGCTTCGATGCCATCGAAGTGCGTGCCGACATTGATATTTACACGGTATTGCGTTACTTGCGTCGCCATAAAACCTTGCCTGACCAAACCGATGGCTTAATGGTCGTTGATGAAGAAGGTTATTATTTAGGCAAATTGCATTTGTCCACCTTGGTCACTCAGCCAGGTAGTGCGCGTGTCGAGTCGGTTATGGATGCCAGCGAGCAAGCCATTTCTGCCTACATGGAAGAAGATGAAGTGGCGCACCTATTTGACCGTCGTGATTTGGTTTCGGTGGCAGTGATTGATGCGGCAGGTAAGTTTATTGGACGTGTCACGGTTGATGATGTATTAGATGTTATTCGTGGGCAATCTGAGCGTGCCCTGATGGGCATGGCGGGTTTGGATGAAGAAGCGGATATTTTCGCGCCCGTTATTACCAGTGCCAAACGTCGTGCCTTATGGTTGGGGATTAACCTGTGTACGGCATCGCTAGCCGCTTGGGTGATTGGTCAGTTTGAAGCCAGTATTGCGCAGCTGGTCGCTTTGGCGATTCTGATGCCGATTGTTGCCAGTATGGGCGGCGTGGCGGGTAGTCAAACGCTGACGCTAACCGTGCGCGGCTTGGCGCTAGGTCAGGTAAGTTTATCTAATATGCGTTGGTTACTGCGTCGCGAACTGGGTGTGGGGCTGTTGAATAGCTTGCTGTGGGCAAGCATGATGGGATTGGTTGCTTGGTTAATCTTTGAGCCGGGTGTTGGGGCGGTTATTGCCGCTGCGCTCACCATTAATATGACGCTAGCGGTCGGTGCAGGGGTGTTTATTCCGATTGTGCTAGATAGGCTTGGTATTGATCCTGCCTTGTCTGCCAGCATGATCCTCATGACCATTACCGATGTGATGGGCTTCTTAACCTTTCTCGGTTTAGCAACGATTTTCTTGTTATAACGTCAAGGCTTTGCGATAGATTCTTCATCAGTCGCGCTCAAAGTTTGCTGAAACCCTAGCCCCCTGACTGAGAAAGGGCTAAAATCACTCTATTATTTGCGAATCACATCAGGAACACTTTCATGCCAGGTTTTGAATGGATGGGCGCCGAAGAAAAGGCAGAAATCAATCAAGTGCTCGATCAGGGCTTTATCTTCCGTTACAACTTCGATGGCGTGCGTAATAACGTCTGGAAAGCACGTGAAATGGAAGCTATGTTGTGTGAGCGGATGCAAACGCAATACGCTCATTTAGTTTCGAGCGGTACAGGTGCTTTGTCTGTGGCTTATCATGCCATGGGTGTGGGTGCAGGTGATGAAGTGATTGTACCTACTTTTACATTTGTTGCCAGTGTCGAAGCCTTGGTAGCAGCGGGTGCGATTCCTGTGTTTGCCGATGTGGACGATACACTTTGCTTAAATCCAGCCAGTGTGGAAAGCAAAATTACCCCACGCACTAAAGCCATTAACGTGGTGCAAATGTGCGGTAGCATGGCCGATATGGATGCGATTTTAGCCATTGCTAAAAAGCACAATCTATTGGTGATTGAAGATGCTTGCCAAGCGATTGGCGGTAGCTACAAAGGCCAACCCTTGGGCAGTATTGGCGATGTCGGTTGCTTTTCCTTTGATTCGGTGAAAACCATTACCTGTGGTGAGGGTGGCGGCATTATTACCAATAATGAAACCATTTACACCAACGCGCACAGGTATTCTGACCACGGACATGATCACATAGGTAATGATCGTGGCGCAGAAGGTCATCCGATTATGGGATTAAACTATCGCATTTCCGATTTGAATGCGGCGATGGGCGTGGCTCAGTTACGTAAACTCGATGATATGGTGACGGTGCAACGCAAAAACAAAGCCATGATTAAAGAGGCGTTAAGTCAATTTAGTGAAGTGTCTTTCCGTCGTATTCCTGACCCAGAAGGCGATCAAGGTAGTTTCCTAACCTTTATGTTGCCCACCGAAGCGCGTACCTTAGAAATTAATCAAAAATTGAAAGATGCGGGTGTGGATGGTTGTTTCTACTGGTATGCGAATAATTGGCATTACATTAAAAACTGGCCACAAATTCAAAATATGGTCGGTGCTGCCAAGTTGCCGATTCATTTGAATGCTGACTTGCCCGACTACACCAAGCTAGATACTTCAGCGTCGGATGCGGTGATGAGTCGCAGTATTTCTATGCTGATTAAACTTAACTGGACGGAAGCGGATATTGCCGCTCGTATCGAAAAACTCAACCAAGTCTTTGCAGGAGCATAACCATGTCAGCACCAAAGTTTCGTAATTTTAAATGTGTGCCACGCATGGTGTTTGGTCGCGGATCGTTTAATCAATTAGACGATATTCTCGCTGAGCAACGTGAAGGCGGCAGTGGTTGGGTGGTGTTTATTGTCGATGACATTCATCAGAATCGTGAGCTGGCTAAGCGTATTCCCGTTAAAGCGCAAGACTTGATTATTTGGGCAAATGTGAATAAAGAACCCAGCACCATTCAGGTCGATGCTTATACTGATCAGGTTAAAGCTCACGCACCAAGCTTACCAGATAGCGTGATTGGTATCGGTGGCGGCTCAGTGTTGGACTTGGCCAAAGCGGTTTCGTTAATGCTCACCAACGAAGGCGGTTCTGCCAAATACCAAGGCTGGGATTTGATTCAAAACCCTGCAGTACATCACATGGGTATCCCGACTTTATCAGGAACGGGCGCAGAAGCTTCTCGTACCGCAGTACTGACAGGCCCTGAGCGTAAGTTGGGGTTAAATTCAGACTTCACCGTTTACGATCAAATCATGATGGATCCTGAGCTAATTGCAGGTGTACCAAAAAACCAATGGTTCTACACAGGCATGGATTGTTACATTCATGGTATCGAAGCCTTAAACGGTACTTTTATTAATGAGTTTGCCCGTGCGTTTGGCGATAAGTCGCTGAATTTATGCCGTGAAGTCTATTTAGAAGATCATCCAGAAAGTGATGAAAAGCTAATGATGGCGAGTTACATGGGCGGTATGAGTATTGCCTACTCACAAGTCGGTGCGTGTCATGCCTTGTCTTACGGCTTGTCGTATGTGTTTGGTTATCACCACGGTATTGGCAACTGTATCGCTTTCGATGTACTCGATGGCTACTACAGCGATGGTGTGAAAGAGTTTCGTGAAATGGTCAAGAAACACAATATCGACATCCCGAAAAACCTGGCGGCAACTTGGTCAGAAAACGACATCGACCGCATGATTACCATTTGTAAAGGCATGAAACCCTTGTGGCAAAACGTTTATGGCGACGATTGGGAACGTGAAGTCACCGACGATAAGTTGCGTGCGCTCTATAAGCGAATGTAAGGTTTTATGAAAAAAATCGCTTTTATCCCCGCGCGTTACGGTTCTACCCGTTTTCCTGCCAAACCCTTAGCCCTAATTGCCGGCAAACCATTAATCGTGCATGTTTACGAGCGCGTGGCGGCTGCCAGTGGCTTAGATGGCGTTTATGTCGCTACCGATGATGAACGCATTGCTGATGCGGTGGCGCACTTAGGAGCGCCAGTGGTGCTGACCAAGTTACCTGCGCATACCGGTACAGATCGATTAGCAGAAGCCGCCGCACAGGTAGGGCTTGCCAGTGACGATTTAATTATTAACGTGCAAGGCGATCAGCCATTGGTGCACCCACAAAGCGTAGAAGATGTGATTCGTCCCTTTCTCGAAGACTATGATGGCTCTTTTGCCATGACTACCTTAGCCTATGCCATTACCGATCCACGCGAAATTCATGATCCGAAAGATGTGAAAATGACTTTTGATGCGTTGGGGAATGCCCTTTATTTTTCTCGTGCAGCCATTCCCTTTGGACGAGATCACTGGCAACATCCTGTGTATAAACATTTAGGGGTTTATGCGTATACCAAAGCCTTCGTCGATAACTTTAACCAGCTTAAACCTGGACTGTTAGAAGAAGTCGAAAAATTAGAGCAATTACGCGTACTGGAAAATGGACATAAGATTCGTGTTGCTGTGACTCAGTATGATTCATTAGAAGTCGATTTGCCCGAAGATATTCAACGTATCGAATCGTCACTCGCGTTCATTTGATCACTTAAATTAAACTAGCCTAGCCATCTCGACTTATCGGTGATTCTTGATTACAATCAACTAAAATACTCATAATTCGTATGTTGGGCTACTTATGACACAACCTGTGCCACTGTTTAATGCAAATTGCAATGAATGCGGTTTAAAAAAACTCTGTTTTCCATTGGGGCTAGACAAAAGCGAAGTGCTCAGATTAGATGCCTTGGTGAAACGCAAACCCGCCCTGCAAAAGGGTGAAACACTTTTTCACACGGGTCAGCTTTTTCAGTCCGTTTACGCCGTCAAAGCCGGTGGCTTTAAAGTATTTACCCCACATGCCAATGGTGAAGATAAGCTCATTGGCTTTTATTTACCCGGTGATATTTTAGGTGTTGATGCACTCTCTAGTGGAGGGCATGTTTCGACCGCCATCGCTATTGATACGTCTACCGTCTGTGAAATTCCTTTCAAGGAATTAGAGCGCCTTTCATTACAGTTGCCCACACTCAACCGTCAGCTATTGTCGATTATGAGTAAAGAGTTGAGTGACGAGCGTATGCATGCGGAACTCTTGTCGCGTAAAAGTGCCGAAGAGCGTATTGCACTGTTCATTTTATGGTTATCGCAGCGACAAGCCCGAAGAGGGTTTAATGATGAAGCCTTCCGTTTAGGCTTGTTACATCGAGATGTGGCCTTGTATTTAGGATTGACACCAGAAACTGTCTCACGTGTGTTAGCGCGTTTTAGTGATGAAGGGATTGTCGAGTGGCGGCAAAAGCAGCTAACCATTCATCAACCTATGCGGCTAGAAGCCTTAGCCAATGCTGAAGAACAAAGCGGTAGATGTCGCAGTGCTTAGGCTTTTATTTCAATCACAGTCAAATGATTAAATTAAAAAGCCGATAGGTAAAGACTTGATTTGAATCAAGTCGGTTTTGTTCGGTTTATGTTCAAATAGGTCTTGTGTCAGAAGCAATTGCTTCTTTCCATAATGTAGCCCGCTTAGCCCAACCTGGTTGGGCTTTTTTATGGCTGATGGATAAGATTAGCTCATCATTTGTTGCAGGATGGGTAGAATTTCCTCGGCTGAATTAACACCTAGTTTATGGTAAATGTTCTCACGATGTTTCGAGACAGTTCTGTCTGAAATATCTAATTTTTCGGCAATTTGCTTGCTGGTGAGATCATTCAACACTAACAGTAAAATTTCTCGCTCACGTCGTGTTAATTGTTCTGCCAATCCCACCGGTAGGGATAAGAAAACCCCCGAATCACTGCGCGATAGCTCTTGCTGAATGTCGGGATCGATAAACATGCCGCCAGCAATCACGTCACGAATGCCTTCAACCAACACCTCGGAAGCGACACTTTTTAGCGCAATACCATCTGCTCCAAGTGCTAATACTTTTTGCCAAGTTTGTTTGATTTGTGAAGCCGTTAAAATTATGACTCTTAGATTAGGGTAGGCTTTTTTGACAATCGGTAAGAGTTCACTTCCCGATAGGTTGGGTAGCTGTAAATCTAAAATTAAGATATCTGGTTTTTGACTCACCACCAGCTCTAAGGCGTCTTTACCATCAAATCCAACGCCCACGACTTTAAAGTCTTTAAATTGTCCCAGAAGTTCCGAGATGGCTTGAGTCACAATTCGATGATCGTCAATAATTGCAATACGGGTTGATTTCATACAGAGCTCCTGGGGATATGTTGAATGTGTGACGCCTGAGTGAGAAGGTGTTGGCAAGCGGATTTGTCTTTATTTTGCGCGTTTTCTTCAAGCTGTTCAAGTAGTTGAATGAGCGGACGTTGCTGAAATACCATCGCTTGCCCTTTAAGTTGATGGGCTTTGGTCATTAATTCGGTCATTTTGTTGGCACTGAGCATCTGTTGACAATAGCTGATTCCGTTAACCAATTCACTGATAAATTCTGGCCACAAATTGCGTAAATAGCTGGGTAATTGATCAATGCTTAAACAAATGGTTCCGTGCGATTGTTCCGTTTCTGGTGTTATTGGGGCGTTTTGTTGTGCTTGAATGGAGTGATTTAGGTGGCATTCATTGGCTAGGCGTATCAGGGCATCTAATGGCATGGGTTTGCTCATCCAAGCATCAAGGGTGCCATCCTGCAGCGCGCTTTGAAAATGCTTGGGCGATTGTGCCGTTAGCATCACAATACGGGTTTGTTGTTGACGTTCATAATGGTTGACAAGGTGACGCAGTTTTTTAGCTAAGGTTAGCCCATCACTGTCGGGTAAACGGTAATCAATGAGGATCAGTTGTGGTTGTTTTTCTGCATACAAGGCCAGCGCTTGGTCGGCATCTAGCGCACTGTAAACGATCATCGCGAGAGATTGAACCATGCCATGAAATACTTCGTGATGGAGTCGATCATCATCAATCAACAGCACTCGGGTGCTGTGCGTGAGTTCGGGTAATTCGTTGGTATGGGATTCAATCCAGGTTTGTTGATTAATGTTAAGCGGTAAAACGACAATAAATTCACAACCATCGTCCGGTTGGCTGCTGACTAAAATTTCCCCTTGCATGAGCTCTATTAAACGACGAGTGATCGATAAGCCTATGCCTACTCCTTGTTGATTTAGCGCACTGGTATTGTGATAAAAAGGAGTGAAAAGTTGCGATAAAGCATCGGTATTAATACCAATACCCGTGTCTTGAACGCTAATTCTAAGTCCGCTGGTGACTTGACTGATAGAAACCGTTACCTGACCTTGTGGCGGGGTGAATTTAATGGCGTTGGCAATCAGATTAATCAGAATTTGTTTGAGTTTGCGTTTGTCGCCTCGCCAAAAGCGCGGACAGTCTTCAGTCATGCTGCAACTGAGATTTAATTGTCCAATTAAGGCTTGTGGCTGAAACAGTTGTTGAATGGTGTTAACCAACTCATAAATATCAATGGCTTCGTCAGCGATGGTCACTTGATGGTGATTGAGCAATTCAATATCAATAATATCATTGATGAGTTCGAGTAAGTGTTGGCCGGCATTACGAATATGATTCAGCCAGGCTAAGTGAGTTTCTTGCTCGCAAGATTCGCTAAGCATGTGTGTAAAGCCTAGAATACTATGCAGTGGTGAGCGCATTTCATGACCCAATTGAGCCAGATAGGCGGAAACCTGTTCATGAGACAGGGTTTTATCCATTGCGCTTCCTTTCAATGCGTATTCGTTGGCTACTTAGTTGCGGATTATTATGCGCAAAGATTTTAACGAATGCAATCCCAAGCAAATAACAAAAAAGCCGACTGATGGTGTCGGCTTTAATGGCGTGAGTTGCGGAATGCTTAAATATCGCGCAATAATTCGTTAATGCCCACTTTAGATAAAGTTTTGGCATCGACTTTTTTCACAATCACAGCGCAGTAAAGACTATAGCTACCATCTTTAGAGGGTAAGTTGCCCGATACCACAACCGAACCCGCGGGTACACGACCATAATGGATTTCACCCGTTTCACGATCGTAAATACGCGTTGATTGACCGATGTATACACCCATTGAAATCACCGAACCTTCTTCGACAATCACCCCTTCAACCACTTCTGAGCGCGCACCGATAAAGCAGTTGTCTTCGATAATCGTAGGTGATGCTTGTAATGGCTCTAACACACCACCGATACCCACACCACCAGATAAATGCACGTTTTTACCAATTTGTGCGCAAGAACCAACGGTTGCCCAAGTATCGACCATGGTGCCACTGTCAACATAAGCACCAATGTTGACATAAGAAGGCATTAAAATAGCACCCGGTGCAATGTAACTACCACGACGCGCTACCGCAGGTGGTACAACGCGAACGCCCGCTGCTTGGAAGTCAGCTTCTGAATAGTTAGCAAATTTAGTCGGTACTTTGTCATAAAACTGCATGCTGCCACCGGCTGGCATAACTTTGTTATCTTCCATGCGGAAAGATAATAGCACGGCTTTTTTCAACCATTCGTTTACCGTCCATTTACCAACCGATTGACGTTCTGCAACACGCATGGCGCCGGTATCTAACAGGTGTAGCGCTTGTTCAACAGCGGCCTTACTTTCTGCATCGACATTTTTAGGGTTAATGTCAGCACGACGTTCAAAAGCGGCTTCAATAATGGACTTGAGTTGTTCGCTCATGGAAACTTTCCTTGTTTTAAAAAACGAATAGTGAAGATAATTGCGCTATTATACCGAATAATTGCAGCTAACGGAGGTAGGAGTATGGTTGTGGGGTTGGATCATGTTAGTGTGCTGGTAAGCGATTTGACGCAAGCCATTAGGTTTTATCATGAATTATTAGGTCTGCCGTTACAGGAAAGGCCTAATTTAGGATTTGATGGCGCTTGGTTGGCAGTAGGAGCAAATCAATCGATTCATTTGTTATGCTTGCCCAACCCAGATGCTTTGCGTGTGGCACCTGAGCATGTTGGTCGGGATCGCCATATAGCGCTGGCGGTAACTTCTACACAAACCATTCGACAGCGATTGGAAGCAGAAAATATTGCCTTTAGCTTGAGTCGTTCGGGACGAGACGCCTTATTTTGTCGTGACCCCGATGGTAATGGCGTGGAATTGGTTGCTGTTACGCAATAATCAGTGTGTGTCGTCTAATTGGGCTTTTAATCAAGAATTCGCTCTAACGACAAAACGAGCTGTTGTGCTTGCTTGTCATCAAGCTGAGTGCCGCCCAAGGTGCTGACCCTAAACACGTCCTCGGCACGTAACCCAGCCGTGCTAATACGTGCCGAGATCAAATTGATACCCAATTCATGAAATACTAGGGCGCATCGGTAAAGTAGACCTGGTCTGTCTCGGCTTATCAGGCTAACTTCACTGTAGGGTGGTTGTGCGCTGACAGTTACTTGTGTTTTGATGATGAATTGTTGTTGGCGGTGATTTAACTTATGAAAACTCGGCGAGTTGGGAAGTTGATGTTGTTTGAGTGCCGCCAATAAACTCGTCAACCATTGTTGTTGCTCATCATTTGGCCAGTGGGGCGGTGATAAAAATTTAAGCTCAATCAGTGCTTGCTGGTGATTGCTAGTATAAAGTCTGGCATCGACAACACTCAATTTAGCTTGGGCAAAGGCTGCAGTTAAAATTAACCATGCACTGGGGTGATCATCTGCGAATATCAGTAAACTCGTGACCCCTTTAACCGGCGAGTTGTCTAGCGAGGCAAAAGGTAATTGATGATCCGATTCAAGCCAGACTTTGGCGTGTCTAAAAAGATCGTCGGCACTTTGCTGTTGTTGATAATGGGTGTCAGCTAGGCTTTGCCAAAATTGACTTAAGCGAAGTTGCTCGTTGTGATTGAAATGAGCCAGCGTGGCTTTTTGTTGGTCGTCGTGCTGGGGTTGTTTTTCAAAGTAATGCTTGGCTCGATGGTAGAGGGTTTTAAGCAGATTGTCTTTCCAACCATTCCAAACGACGGGCGAGGTGGCGCAAATATCGGCCACAGTTAGCAGGTAAAGATAATTCAATCGCTCCAAGGTGACAATTGACTGACAAAATAGCTCAATGACGGCTGTATCGCTAATGTCTTTTTTTTGCGCGGTGTGTGACATGAGTAGGTGAGCCTCGACCAGCCAGCTCAGCAGTTGCCCCTCTGTGTCGCTAAGCTGCGCTTGTTGTGCAAATTCACGGGCATCTTCAGCCCCCAGCACAGCATGTTCACCGCCACGACCTTTAGCAATGTCATGAAACAAACCAGATAACAATAATATGTCGGGTTGTGCTATCTGTTGCGCTATTTCACAAGCAAGCGGATAAGAAGCTAGGGCTTCGGGGGTGCGTCTTAAAAAACCACGCAGGTTGCGTACCACCAAGAGTGTGTGCTCATCGACAGTGTAGGCATGAAACAGATCAAACTGCATCAGCCCAGTGATGCGATGAAAAGCCGGTAACAATCTCCCTAACAGTCCTAATGCGTGCATACTACGCAAGCTGCGCGTCACTCCCTGAGGTTGTACAAGCAAATGGCGAAAGACTTGCCAGGTTTCAGCTTGTTGACAAAAAGCTTCATTGACCAAATGGGCATAGTTTTGAATGATGCGTTGGGTTTGAGCGCGAATGCCGTCTATGCGGGGATCAGTCAACAGCACAAAGCAGTGTAACAGCTGTATGGGGTTGTGAATAAAAACTTGTTCGCTATTCACGTTAAGCGATTTGTCGATTAGACAAAAGTGTTCATTAATTGCTTTAATGTTCGGTTTAGGGGAGGCAAATATTTCTTCACGAAAGTGCTGAAGTAATAGCGTGTTTAAACGTTGGATGGTTTTGGCATTGCGGTAATAATCCTGCATGAAGTTTTCAACCGCTAATTTGCCGTCTAATGCGCTGTAGCCAAGGTGTTCAGCAAGGCGTTTTTGATATTCAAACAGTAGGCGTTCTTCTTTACGCTGACTGATATGGTGCAATACAAATCGCACACGCCAATGAAAGCGCATGGCTCTTTCTAAGTCGTTATATTCGTTAACGGATAAAAAACCGACACTGACCAGTTGTTGCAAACTGTTGGCATCAAAGTGACGTTTAGCCACCCAGGCAATGGTGTGTATGTCACGCAAACCACCAGGACTTTCTTTAATATTGGGTTCTAGTTGGGCGAGAACATCATGCGCTTTATTATGACGTGCAACCTGTTCATCAATTTTGGCCTTAAAAAATGCTCGACTGGGCCAAAAATCACGTTTACGCCACAGCTGTCTGAGTTGATCAAAGTCTTCATAATGACCAATTAGCCAGCGCGCTTCAATATAGTTAGTGGCAGTGGATAAGTCCGACTTGCCCATTTCGTAGCAATCCTTCAGGCTACGAATAGCATGACCTACCTGTAATCCAATGTCCCACAAGTAAGTAATAAAGATTTCCAGTTGTTGTTGTTCTATAACAGTGACGCCGTCTTCGGGGATCAAAATCAGAATGTCGATATCCGAAAAAGGGTGCAATTCACCGCGTCCGTAGCCGCCTACCGCCACTAAACATAAGCGTTGCGTTTGACCAATATGGTGCTTCCAGACACGGCGAAGTAGTTGATCGATAAAGTTAGTGCGTTCACTAATAAGATGTTGAATGGGCGCTTTAGTTTCAAAGCGCAACCATTGTTGTTCTTGTAAATTCGTCAGCAGTTGTCTGCCCACACGGATAGATTCTTTACGATTGTGTAAGGATTGAACCAACAGTGGGGCAGTGGGATTCATGAGATACCTCTATAACTTCATCGGTTGAGGGTGAAAGATGAGGGCTTGTCATTCAGTGACGCTTTCATAGCGGTTTTTCACCTGGGCGTAAGGTTAGGATTTCAACGCCTGTTTCTGTCACGGCAAGGGTGTGTTCCCATTGCGCAGATAGGGTGCGGTCTTTTGTCACCACCGTCCAACCATCGGGCAGCACTTTAATGTCTTTTTTGCCCAAATTAATCATCGGTTCAATGGTAAAGGTCATGCCAGGTGCGAGTACCAAGCCTTCACCTTGACGACCATAGTGCATGACGTGAGGTTCTTCGTGGAAAGCTAAGCCAACACCATGTCCACAATATTCTTCAACCACTGAACAATGGTTACGTTCAGCATGACGCTGAATGGCATAACCAATATCGCCCAGCGTCACACCTGGTTTTACCAAGTTGATGCCGACCCACAAGCACTCATGGGCAATTTTACAAATTCGACTGCCACGAATGGTGGGCTTACCCACTTCAAACATCATGCTGGTGTCACCAAAAAAGCCATCTTTAATCACGGTTACATCGATATTAACGATATCGCCATCTTTGAGCTTTTTATCTCCCGGAATGCCGTGACAGACTTGGTGATTGATGCTGGTGCAAATGGAGCGGGGAAAGCCCTTATAATTTAAACACGCAGGTACGGCTTGTTGTTGATTGACAATCATGTCATAAGCCAGACGGTCAAGCTCGTCGGTGCTGACACCCGGTTTAATGTATTCGGAGAGCATCACTAACACATCAGCGGCCATTTTACCTGCTATGCGCATGCCTTCTATTTGTTGGGCGTTTTTAATAATGACCTTGCTGGCATCGGTGGTTGTATCGCTCATGCGTGAGAGGCTTCCTAAAAGAAAACTTGAAAAAACTTTCAAAATAGCGTATAAATGCGCTCTTGAATTCCCGTTAGGGACTATTTTAACACTCCACATATATTCCGTCACCGCTTACTGGGTGGCCGCAAGGCTTAGTAAGGTCGGGGAATGTAGAGGCAAAACCCAAGAAAAGGAAAATTTCATGGCTAAAGTATCTATGCGCCAACTGCTTGAAGCAGGCGTCCATTTCGGTCACCAAACACGTTACTGGAACCCAAAAATGGGTCAGTACATTTTCGGTTCGCGTAACAAAATTCACATTGTAAACCTAGAACAAACTCTGCCAATGTTTCACGATGCGTTAAACGCTGTGAGCAAAGTCGCTGCGGCTCGTGGTACAGTGTTGTTTGTGGGTACTAAACGTGCTGCGCAAGACGTGATTGCAGAAGAAGCAACACGCTGCGGTATGCCTTATGTGAACCACCGTTGGTTAGGCGGTATGTTGACTAACTTTAAAACTGTTAAACAATCAATCCGTCGTCTACGTGAACTTGAAAGCAACCTACAAGATGGCACCGCTGAGCGTTTGACTAAGAAAGAAGCGCTAATGCAAGCACGCGAATTAGAGCGTTTAGAGCGTTCTTTGGGTGGTATTAAAGATATGCGTCAAATGCCTGATGCGATTTTCGTTATCGACACGGGTGTTGAGCACAACGCGATTCTAGAAGCGAAGAAACTAGGCATCACTGTGATTGGTGTGGTTGATACCAACAACGATCCAGCGTTAGTTGATTACGTTATCCCAGGTAACGATGACGCCGTTCGTGCCATCAAGCTTTACCTAGAATCTGCAGCAGATGCGATTTTAGAAGCAAAAGCCAGCATCACAACCGGTGCGGCAGCAGAAGACGAGTTTGTTGAAGCGACTGCAGAAGCGGCCTGATTCAAGCTCAAGAAAGAAGGGGGCTTAAGCCCCTTTTTTTCATAAAAGCGTCATAGACGCAAGCATACAATGAGAATGGCTGGTTTCAGCGGTTTTCAATCACAATCCACGATGAAGGAATAAAAAAAATGGCAATTACTGCAGGCATGGTAAAAGAGTTACGTGAACGTACTGGCGTAGGCATGATGGAATGTAAGGGCGCTTTGACCGAAACAGGCGGCGACATGGAAAAAGCAGTTGACCTACTGCGCGCAAAAGGCATGGCTAAGGCAGACAAAAAAGCCGGCCGTACGGCAGCAGAAGGTACGATTGCCATCGTCATGAGCAGCGACAAAAAACGCGCCGCGATTGTTGAAGCTAACTGTGAAACTGACTTCGTTGGTAAGAGTGATGAGTTCAACGAGTTCGCTAACGCAGCAGCTCAAGCGGCGCTTGACAGCAATGCAACAGACATCGACAGCCTGTTAGCGGCTAAAATGGCCGATGGTAAAACAGTTGATGAGCGTCGTCGTGAATTGATTGCCAAAATTGGTGAAAACATGAGCATCCGTCGTTTTGAAATCATCGAAACAAGCGGTGCGATTGGTACTTACCGTCATGGCGACAAAATCGGTGTCGTTGTTAACCTAGAAGGCGGCGATGAAGCTTTCGGTAAAGACCTAGCCATGCACGTTGCGGCTAGCCGTCCATTAGCGATTGATGCGTCGGGCGTTGAAGCAGAAACCATCGAGCGTGAGCGTGCGATTGCGCAAGCGAAAGCCGATGAAAGCGGTAAGCCAGCCAATATCGTTGAAAAAATGGTTGAAGGCGCTATCCGTAAATTCATGGAAGAAGTGACTTTATTAAGCCAGCCTTTCGTTAAAGATCCTGACACGACTGTGGGTAACTTGCTGAAGAAAAACAACGTTACCGTGAAGCACTTTGTGCGTTTAGAAGTGGGTGAAGGCATCGTTAAAGAAACCGTTGACTTCGCTGCTGAAGTTGCGGCTACTGCTGCTGCCATGCAGGGCAAATAATTCATGTCAGTACCAATCAAACGCATTCTGCTGAAATTTAGCGGAGAAGCGCTGGCTGGTAGTGCAGGATTTGGCTATGACCCCGAGGTTCTCCTCGGGGTTTGTCGTCAGGTGGCACAGCTAGCACAGCAAGGCACGCAAGTGGCGATTGTTGTTGGTGGTGGTAACTTGTTCCGTGGTGCGGCTTCGGTGGGTCAAGGGATTCATCGAGCCACTGCAGATCAAATGGGTATGTTAGCCACCATGATGAATGGTTTGGCCTTGCGTGATACGCTGAATAGCCTCGGTGTTAACGTCGCTGTCTATTCAGGTCTGGGTGTGGACGGTGCTTTACCGGCTTTTGATGCCTTTGCCGCCCGTCAATCGCTTCAAGATGGTAAGGTCGTTATTTTACCGGGTGGTACGGGTTCGCCATATTTCACTACCGATACCGCTGCGGCATTACGCGCGGCGGAATTGTCGTGTGAGTTGGTATTGAAAGCAACCAAAGTCGATGGTATCTACACCGCCGACCCGAAAAAAGACCCCACAGCCACACGTTATGTTCGTCTCACTTATCGTGAAGCTTTAGAAAAGCAACTGGCGGTAATGGATACGGCAGCTTTTGTGTTGTGTCAAGAACAAGCCATCCCTATTCGAGTATTTGATATGTTTAGCGAAGGTGCTTTAGCTGCCATTGTTCGTGGCGAAGATGTCGGCACCCTCGTCACCAAGGAGTGATAAATCCATGATTAACGATATTAAAAAAGACGCACAAGAACGCATGGCGAAAGCCATGGATGCTTTAGCGAATCAACTTCAACGTATCCGTACTGGTCGTGCACATCCGAGTATTTTAGATCCGGTTCAAGTGGAATACTACGGTAGTATGGTTCCGGTGAGTCAGGTTGCGAATATTGGCGTTGAAGACGCACGCACCTTAAAAGTCGCGCCTTGGGAAAAGAACATGTTGCCAGCGATTGAAAAAGCGATTATTAAAGCTAACCTAGGCTTAAATCCTTCTTCGTCTAATGGCGATATTCGCATTCCATTACCTGCATTAACGGAAGAAACCCGCAAAGAAATGATTAAGCAAGCACGAGCCGAAGCAGAGCATGGACGTGTGGCAATGCGTAATATTCGTCGTGACGCCAATCAGCAAGTAGCTAAATTATTGAAAGATAAAGCTATAGGTGAAGATGATGAACGTCGTGGTAATGATGAGATTCAAAAACTGACCGATAAAGCCATTGCTGATGTGGATGCGGCTTTGGCTGCGAAAGAAAAAGAGCTGATGCAAGTTTAGTGATTGGCATGTCTAGCGACTCCTTGATTATTCCTCAGCATATTGCCATCATTATGGATGGCAATGGACGCTGGGCTAAGTCGAAAGGCTTGCCTCGTTTTCTCGGTCATGAGCGAGGATTAGCCAGTGTGCGTAAAGTGGTTAAACGTTGTCGTGAACGAGGCGTTCAGGCACTAACGCTGTTTGCCTTTTCAACCGAAAACTGGCGTCGCCCTGCCGAAGAAGTGACCAAGCTGATGGATATATTCGGCTGGGCATTGGTGCGGGAAGTGGCTAAACTTCATGACAATAACGTTCAGTTGCGAGTGATTGGCGAGTTACACCGTTTTTCGAGTGATATTCAGCAAAAAATTATCGATGCTCAAGCGAAAACCTCGACTAACGATGGTTTAGTGCTAACCATTGCCGCCAATTATGGTGGTCGTTGGGATATGATTCAAGCGGTTCAGGCTTGGTCTAAAGACCATGCAGAAGTGGATGTCATGTCGCTTAACGAGACAGAGCTTGCTCCTTATCTGTGCTTGTCGGATTTGCCGGAGCCTGATTTACTTATTCGTACCGGTGGTGAGCAACGCATCAGTAATTTTATGCTCTGGCAATTAGCCTATGCCGAATTTTATTTTACCGATGTGCTCTGGCCGAGTTTTGATGGTGATGCCCTAGACCTAGCCATTCAAGATTTCAATCGACGACAGCGACGCTTCGGTATGACCGGGGAACAGATTCTTCAAGGAAACTCTCTTGCTTAAACAGCGTATTTTGACAGCGATGGTACTCTTAGCAGTAGCCATCGTTTTTTTGTTTGTGTTGCCATTAAGTTGCTTCCCGGTGTTGGTGCTAAGCATTTATGGTCTGATGGCTTGGGAATGGGCGGGACTCACTCAGTTAACCGAACCACGCCAGCGCTTGATTTATTTGGGTTTGTCTGTATTCGTTTTTGTGCTACCACTGGTTGATGTGTTGCAATTAACGCATACATTAGTTTGGCAAATCTATACATTAATGTTAACGCTGGCGGTGTTAATTGCTGTGCGTTTATTTGCCCGTCAGGGAGAATGGCCTGCCGGCTGGTCGACACTTGCCTTGGGCTTTGGGGTGCTTTGGTTAAGTAACTTTGCTTGGTCGGTATTGAGTTTGGTTGAGGCGTTAGGTGTTGGTTGGTTGCTTTACGCCATGTCTTTGGTGTGGGTGACGGATACCGGTGCTTATTTCAGCGGTAGAGCTTTTGGTAAAACCAAGCTAGCGTTAAAAGTCAGCCCAGGCAAGACTTGGGAAGGCGTTGTGGGTGGAGTCAGTTTAGCCGTGCTCTTGTCGGTTTTTGTCGCTTGGCAAACCGATATGCCATGGTGGTCGATGATGGTGTTGGCGCTGATCGTCAGCTTCTTGTCTATTTATGGTGACTTATTTGAGTCGGCTCTGAAGCGTCAGGTCGGTGTTAAAGATAGTTCAAATATGCTGCCTGGTCATGGCGGCTGGTTAGATCGTTTTGATGCCTTGCTGTTGGCGATTCCGTTATTCTGGTTGCTCTGGCAAGGGATGATGTTATCGTGACGAGTGTATTAGGTTTCTTGTTGGCATTGGTGATTGTTGTTGCCGTGCACGAATGGGGGCATTTTTATAGTGCGCGTCGTTTGGGTATTCCCGTGGTGCGCTTTTCGATTGGCATGGGTCCTGCCATTTGGTCGAAGCAAGTGGGCGATGTGGAATATCGATTTGCTTGGTTGCCCTTGGGGGGTTATGTGCTGTTTGCCGACCCACGTGTACATCAAGTGCCGCCACATCAATTGAATCAGGTCTATGATCAGCAGGCTTTGTGGAAAAAATCGCTGGTTGTGTTTGCGGGTCCCTTCATTAACTTTGTACTGGCTTATGTGTTGATGGTGTTGGTGTTGATGGTGGGGTTGCAGTCGCCCAAAGCCTGGGTGGCGCCCGGTGCACAGGGAACGCCTTGGGCGCAAGTTTCGGGTGATGAAGTCTGGCAAATTGAAGCCATTAACGGTGTGCGTATTAATCAGTTCGAGCAGTTGCCGATTCAACTCTTGCGTCAGTTGTCCTCTCAGGATCAACTCAATTTTTCGCTCAGCAATTGGCAGGGTGTTCAAAAACAGGTCATGGTCGATGCGGAACCTTGGCGAGCGGTTTCTTGGTCAAAACCACAACAGCAATTGCAGCACTGGGGATTGGCGTTGAGTATGCCACCTTTGCCAGCTCAATTGGCAGCGGTTGAGTCGGGTAGTGTTGCCGATCAAGCAGGGCTTCGTGTTGGCGATCGTATTCTGAGTTTGAACGCTATGAAAGTAGAAGGTTTTGCTGAGTTGTCTCAATGGGTGCGGGAGAATCCGCGCGCAAAAGTCGAGTTAAGTGTAGATCGCTCAGGTCAACCACTCACCTTTACTTTTGAAGTGGGTAGTCGTCTATTGGATAATGGTCAAGTACAAGGCTTTTTGGGCGTGCGCCCCCAGTTGCCGGAAGGCTTAGATCAGCGTTGGTGGTCGAATGAAGGTTTGAACTTTACGGATGCACTGACGCAAGCACCGCAGAAGTTAATCGATTTAACCTTGCTGACCTTGCAAGCAATTGGTCGCTTGGTGACAGGTCAATCGGGATTGGAGCAGTTGTCGGGTCCTATTGGTATCGCACAAGCTGCCGGAAATAGCCTAGATCAAGGTTGGTTGCGTTTTTTTCAGTTCATATCACTACTGAGTCTGAGCTTAGGCGTGTTAAACTTACTACCTTTGCCACTGTTAGATGGTGGGCATTTACTCTTGTACGCGATTGAGGGTGTGAGAGGACAAAGATTTTCTGAGTCTTTTTTGTTGGTTTGGCAAAAAATCGGCATGGTTATGATCGTTGGGTTAACATTGCTGGCGATTTCGAGTGATTTAAAACGCCTGTTTGGGGGCTGATTGTGTTAAAGAAGGTTCAAGTTGGTGCTTCGTTTTTGGCAATGAGTCTGATGACTTTAGCTTATGCCGCACCTAAGGTTGAGTTTGAAGGGTTAGAGCGTGTTACGCCTGAAACGGCATTAAGTTACATTAGTGTTCCAGCAACCGATAAAGTCTCTAAAGCGCAAGTGAAAGACATGATTAAGTCTTTATTTGCTACAGGGTTTTTTAGTGATGTTAAGGTATTCCAAAGCAATGGCCAATTAAAAATTAAAGTGGTTGAACGTCCTTCGATTGCCGAAATTAAGCTGGAAGGCTCTAAGCTGATTAAAGAAGAAGAGCTGTTACAAGCACTGGAAGTGATTGGTATCAAGAAGGGTCGCATTCTCAATGAGTCGGATTTAGACCGTATTGCGCAAGATGTGCGTCAGCGCTATCAAAACCAAGGTTACTATGCCACGGTGGTTGAACCCAAAGCGGAACCCTTAGATCGTAACCGCGTCGGCATCACGATTAAGGTGCAAGAAGGTGAGTTAGCGCGTATTACCAAAATTAACATTGTCGGTAATCAAGTTTTTGATGAAAGCAAATTGGTTGCTTTGTTGTCCTTATCAGAACCCACCATGTGGTCTTGGTTAACCGATGCCGACCAGTATGCACGAACCAAATTACAAGCCGATTTAGAAACTTTGCGTTCTTACTATATGGATAAAGGCTATGCCGATTTTCGTATTTTGTCGTCGCAAGTGAGTATTTCATCGGATAAAACTCGGGTTTATGTCAACATCAATATCAATGAAGGGCGTCAATACAGCATCAGTGAGGTGAAGTTTTCGGGTGCTTCGGTACTGACCGAATCGGCGATGACGGAGTTGCTGAAGTTCAAAACGGGCGATTCATTTGCACGCAATAAAATTACCGATTCAACCAATGCCATTAAAGACAAGCTGTCTGAACAGGGTTATGCCTTTGCCGAGGTAGAACCTAAGCCGCAGCTAGACAAAGAAAAAGGCTTAGTTGCTTTAACCATCGACGTGAATCCACGCAACCGTGCTTATGTGCGTCGTATCGAAGTGAAGGGCAATAACCGCACACGCGATCATGTCGTGCGTCGTGAGTTGCGTCAGTTTGAAGCAGCCCCTTATAACCTATCGGCGGTGCGTCAATCGCAAACCCGTTTGAAGCGTTTGGGCTTTTTCAAAACCGTCGATATTGAAACCCAGCGTGTTGGCGCCGATCAGGTTGATTTGGTAGTAAAAGTCGAAGAAATGCCAACCGGCGCCATTACCGCTTCGATTGGTTACTCGCAGGTCGAAAATATGCTGTTAGGGTTCAGTTTGTCTGAACGCAATATTTTTGGTACCGGTAACAACGCGACTTTTAGTATTTCTTCGTCATCGGCACGTAAAAACTATGACATTAACATTACCAATCCTTATTTTACCCCGGATGGCGATAGTTTAAGTGCGGGCTTTTTCTGGCGCGAAATTGATGCAGAATATCTGTACTTAGCACCTTACAGTACCAACACCATTGGTGCGCGGGTGATGTATGGTATTCCACTCAGTGAAGAAGATCGGATTAATTTCGGTGTACAAGCTGAGCGTTTGAAGCTGGTTTTCCAAGGGGAAAATGACTCGACGACTCCTGGCTTTGGTTATCGCTTAAATCAATTCGCTACCAATGACCCGGCACTGAATGGATTGACTTCAAGTGACCCTAACCTCGTTAGTCAGTACAGTCAGTTTTATGGCAAGGGTAGGGAATTTAATGATATTTCATTAAAAACCAGTTATGTGCATGATAGCCGTGATGAGTTTTATTTCCCGAATAAAGGTCATTACCATTCGAGTAGTTTATCGGTTTCGACACCGGTGGGTGATCTGACCTACTATCAACTGGATGTGCAACAGAAGTTTTATCTGCCTGTGACCGAACGCAGTAGCCTAAGTCTAACCGGAACACTGGGTTATGGTAAGGGTTATGGAAACTTAGATGGTTATGGCTTGCCTTTCTTCCGTCGTTATTATGCCGGCGGTATTCAAACAGTTCGTGGTTACGAGGCTTACAGTTTAGGTCAGCTTTACAATTATGACATAGACCGAACCAGTCGCGCATTGGGTGGTGATTTCTTAGCGGTAGCTTCGGCGGCACTTAACTTCCGTCCTTGGTTTATTGAAGACAGCAGCAATATGCGCCTCAGTTGGTTCTTTGATGCCGGAAATGTCTTCCCTGACCCTGACAAATTTAAGGCGGATGAGTTAAGATTATCAACAGGTTTGGGTTTCTCGTGGATTACGCCAATTGGACCCTTGACCTTTAGCTATGCTAAGCCACTGAATCCGCAAACCAATGACCGAACTCAAGAGTTTCAGTTCACCATTGGTGTGCCTTTTTAATAAAAAGTTTTTGTTTGCATAAGGAAAATAAATAAGATGCGTTCGCAAAATGTACGTTGGTTCTCTGGTGTACTCTTAACAGCTATGTTATCGGTGACTGCTTCGTCGGTATTTGCTGAAGAGGTCAAGGTGCGTGTGGTGAATGTGGCTAAATTGTTAGATCAGGCACCACAAGCAAAGGATGCTTCTGCTGCGTTGGAGCGTGAGTTTGCGCCGCAACAACGAGAGTTGAACAAGCTGAATGATGAAATTGATAAGTTAGCCAAAGATTACGAGAAAAGCAAAGCGGTGATGAGTGAAGCGCAACGCGATGTGAAAGAGCGTGATATCGTGATGAAAAAGCGCGATTTACAGCGTCGTCGTAATGACGTGCAGGAGTTGCTGAATATTCGTCGTAATGAAGAGCTGTCTAAATTACAAGATTTGGTTAATATCGCCATTAAAGCGGTTGGTGAGCGTGATGGTTATGACTTGGTGCTTTACGATGGTATCGCTTACACCCGAGACAGTATCGACATCACGCCAACCGTGCTGAATTATTTAGCCAGTGAAGCGGACAAACGTAAAAATTTGAATAAGCCTTAATTGGTGAGTGGATATGGAACTGACTCTTGGCTATTTGGCTGACACCTTAAAAGTCGAACTTCGTGGCGACCGTGACTATCGGGTTAATTCAGTAGCGACTTTGGCTCAAGCGCAACCCAGTCAACTGAGCTTCTTATCTAACAGTAAATATCAAACTTATCTCGCCAGCTGTCATGCTGGCGTTGTCATTTTGTCACCAAAAGATGTCGATGCTTGGTCGGGTAATGCTTTGATCGCTGCTAATCCTTATCTGGTTTATGCCAAAGCCGCCAGTTTACTACATCCCAAACCTCAACCCAGGGTAGGTGTGCATGCGAAGGCGTATGTTGATGCTTCTGCGAGTTTAGCAGAAGGTGTGAGTGTAGATGTGGGGGCTGTGATTCATGCCCATGCTAAAATTGGAGCCCATTCAGTGATTGGTGCTAACACGGTGATCGATCGTGGTGTGGTGATTGGTGAAGGGTGTTGGATTGCCCCCAATGTGACCATTCTTCACGATTGTGTGTTGGGAAATGAGGTGACGATTGAATCGGGCGCCGTAATTGGTAGTGAAGGTTTTGGTTGGGCAAAAAATGGCCATGAGTGGGTTAAGGTGCCTCAGTTAGGACGTGTCATGATTGGTGATCGTGTTTCGATTGGTGCTAATACCTGTTTAGATCGAGGGGCGATTGAAGACACAGTGTTGGAAGCCGGTGTGAAGCTCGACAACTTGATTCAAATTGCCCACAATGTCACCTTAGGAGAGCATACAGCTATGGCTGGTTCTTCGGGTGTTGCAGGTAGTACCAAAGTGGGTAAGCGCTGCACTGTCGCAGGATTGGCAGGTATTGCAGGCCATTTAACTATTTCTGATGATGTTCATGTTACGGCCATGACCATGGTTAGTCATTCCATTCATGAAGCCGGAGTTTATTCAGGCAATATTTCAGCTGATGATAACGCCAGCTGGCGTAAAAACGTGGCAAGGTTTAAGCAACTCGATGCCATGGCACGACGTCTGAAACAGTTAGAAAAACGCGTTGCTGAATCGACAGAAGATGCACAAAAACCCGTAAGCGATTAGAATAGTCGCTTATAAGAAACAACAATACCAAATTATGCCGAAAGGGTTTAACCAATGATCATGCGCATCGAAGATATTTTTCAGTATTTACCTCATCGTTATCCGTTTTTATTGATTGATCGCGTGACTGAAATGAAAGAAATGGAATACCTGAAAGGTTATAAAAACATCACCTTTAATGAGCCACAGTTCACGGGTCATTTTCCAGATCATCCGATTATGCCAGGGGTGATGATTATTGAAGCTATGGCGCAAGCGACAGGGATTTTGGCGTTTAAATCTAGTGCTAGTAAGCCGAACGAAAATTCTATTTACTATTTAGTTGGTGTAGATAATTGTCGTTTCCGTCAGCCAACGGTTCCCGGTGATCGCTTAGATTTTCATGTACAGGTGGTTTCGACCAAGCGTGGTGTGTGGAAGTTTAACGCTGAAACTCATGTTGACGGTAAATTAATCGCCAGTGCTGATTTAATGTGTGCTGAGAGGGAAGTTGTTTGATTCACCCGACCGCCATTATCGACCCCAAAGCTGAACTGGCAGCCAATGTCAGTGTTGGCGCTTTTTCGATTATTGGTGCGGGTGTTCGAATCGATGAAGGAACAGTGGTTGGTCCTCATGTCGTTATTGATGGTCCAACGCAGATTGGCAAGCGTAATCATATTTTTCAGTTTGCTTCAGTGGGGGCAGAGCCACAAGATAAGAAATATCGTGGCGAACCAACACGTTTGGTCATCGGTGATGATAATACCATTCGGGAAAATGTCACCTTAAATCGTGGCACCATTCAAGATCGCGGTGAAACCACCATTGGTAGTCGAAATTGGATCATGGCCGGCGTACACATTGCCCATGATTGTGTCGTGGGCAATGACACCATTTTTGCCAATGCGGTTGCTTTGGCCGGTCATGTGATTGTTGAAGACTACGCTATTTTGGGCGGTTATACCCTTGTGCATCAATTCTGTCGTATTGGTGAGCATAGTTTCTGTGGCATGGGTAGTGTCATTAATCAAGATGTGCCGACTTTTGTCACCGTCTCGGGTAATTTAGCACGTCCGCATGGCATTAATAGTGAAGGCCTCAAACGTCGTGGTTTTAGCGCTGAACAGATTTCAGTGATTAAACGCGCGTATCGTACTTTGTATCGCTCAAGCACACCATTAGAAAGTGCTATTCTGTCGATGCTGGCTCAAGAAGATCCCACCGATGTGTTGCAACCTTTGATTGCTTTTTTACAATCGGCGACTCGTGGCATCGTTCGTTGATTCTCCTAAACTGGTGGTGTTGTTAGCTGCCGAACCTTCAGCAGATGCTTTGGGTGCGAGCATGGCTCAGTTTTGGAAATATCAAGATCCGAGTGTGCGTTTGGTGGGTATGGCAGGCCCGTTAATGCGTGCTCAGGGCGTTGAAGATTGGTGGCAGATGGAGCAGGTTTCGGTGATGGGCTTGTTGGAAGTGCTGAAGCACTACCGACGTTTGAAACGCCTACAAACCGAGATTAAACTGCGTCTCGCTGAAGCTTCTCCCGACTTGGTGTTGGGTATTGATGGTCCCGACTTCAATCTTGACATTGAATCTTTTTTAAGACAGCGCAATATTCCGAGTTACCATCTAGTTGCACCCACCGTGTGGGCATGGCGTCCAGGTCGAGCCGCCAAAATGGCTGAAAAAACAGACGGATTGCTGTGTTTATTTCCTTTTGAGCCGCCTTATTTCTTGGTGCATGATTTGCCAGCGGTGAGTATTGGTCATCCCTTGGCCGATCAACTGCCATTAATTGCGGATAAGCTTGCCGCGCGCCAAGCTTTAGGTATCGAAGCGGATGCGCAGGTGTTGGCGGTATTGCCAGGATCGCGTCGAGGAGAATGGCAGTATAATGCCCCTGTGTTCTGGCAAGCGATTGCTGAACTCAAGCAACAACAGCCAAATTTAGTGGTGTTGGTACCCTGTTTGCATAAACGCATGAAGCAGACCTTGATGGCGTCTGCTGGCGATTTATCAGTGCGTTTTGTCGTTGCCGAACAAGGTGCACGGCAAGTGGTAACGGCGGCGGATGTGGCGCTAGTAGCTTCGGGAACGGCAACGCTCGAAACGGCATTGTGTCACACGCCGATGGTGGTGTCTTACCGAATGCATTGGTTGTCGCACGCCATTATCAGTCGATTGTTACGCACACGATGGATTGCTTTGCCGAATATTATTGCCAATCGGGGGATTGTACCTGAGCTGTTACAAGATCAAGCCACCCCCAGTAATTTAGCGAATGCGTTACTGCCTTTGTTGACTGACGAAAAGGCTAGTCAAGCCCAATTAACCGTGTTTGATGAGATTCATCATCAATTAAAGCACAATGCAGCGCAAAGTGCAGTGGAACAACTGGTTCAATGGTGGCAAGCGCGACGTGGATAAGACCTATCTGAGTGCTTGTTGGGCGGGTGTCGATGAAGTAGGGCGAGGGCCACTGATTGGCTCGGTCGTGACTGCTGCGGTGATCTTGCCCGATGATTTTAACTTGCCGGGTTTAACCGATTCCAAAAAGCTGAGTGAAAAACGTCGCTTGGCCTTGGTTGAGCAGATTCAGCAACAAGCCGTTGCTTGGTGCGTGGCAGAAGCCACCGCAGCAGAAGTTGATGAGATGAATGTCTTACAGGCCAGTTTACTTGCCATGCGTCGTGCGGTGGAAGGATTGGCAGTGCAACCAGAGGGCGTGTGGGTGGATGGTAATCGTTGTCCACAGGGCTTGACCATGCCTTGCCAAGCGATTGTGAAAGGGGACTTAACGGTTCCAGCAATCAGTGCGGCTTCTATTTTGGCTAAGGTTGCACGCGACGCACAAATGCAAGCCTTGCACGAGCTTTATCCTCATTATGGTTTCGATCAACATAAGGGCTATCCGACCAAAGCGCATTTTGCCGTTTTAGCCCAATATGGTGCTTTGCCAGAACATCGACGTAGTTTTGCGCCAGTGCAGGCTGTGTTGGCGCAGCAGGGATTGTTTTAGCAGCTTGCCTTGTTATAATGCTATTGAGTCTAACACATTAGAGGTGCACGATGAGCGCATTATTAAAAACTGATTATCTCCCTCATTATACTTATGATGACTATGCGCGGTGGGAAGGTGATTGGGAGTTGATTGAAGGTGTTCCATTTGCCATGTCGCCTGCGCCCAATATTCGCCATCAATCTTTGACCGGAATGCTTCATTGGAAGTTGGCTCAGCAATTGCGAAAATGCGGGCATTGCCAAGCATTGCAAGCGGTCGATTGGAAGGTCAGTGAAGACACGGTGGTGCAACCCGATAATTTAATTATTTGTCCTAAAGCATCGGGGCAATACTTAACACGTGCGCCACAACTCATTGTAGAAATTTTATCGCCCAGTACGGCTCACAAAGATCGAACGCTTAAATTTGATCTTTATGAACGGGAAGGGGTGCGCTGGTATCTGCTTGTCAATCCAACGGATAATGTGGCACATATTTTTGAGCGCATTGAAGGTAAGTATCGAAAAATCACCGATGCTACTTATGAGGTGTTTAGCTTCACCATTACCGATAACTGTTCCGTCGAGCTTGATTTTAATGAGTTGTGGGCGGAGTAAAATCCCCTAGTTCCCTCATGTTATAATACCGCCATCTGTTTTTTCGAGAAGCTTATGAGCGATCTTCCTACTTCCCCCCGTTTTGTGCATTTGGCGGTTCATTCTGAGTTTTCATTAATTGATTCAACGCTGAGCGTAAAGCAGTTATGTAAGCTGGCAGCGAAGGATGGTCAAGTGGCGGTAGCTTTGACTGACCATAACAATATGTTCGGACTGGTTCAGTTTTACAAGGCGGCCTTAGCGGCTGGGGTGAAGCCAATTGCCGGTGCGGATATGCAGGTTCAACAAGCGGATGGATCGCTCAGTCCGGTTACTTTCTTGTGTTTGCATTATGACGGTTATCAAAACCTGTCTTATCTAATGAGTCGTGCTTATACCGAAGGGCAAAAAACGGGCGAGCCAGTGATTCAGTGGTCTTGGTTGCAGTCGCATCATGAAGGCTTGTTGGTGATGCTGGGACAAAATTCAATGCTGGGTAAAACGGCGTTGACGCAAGGACTCGCTGAAGCCACCCCCGTTTTGCTGGAATGGACCGACTTGATGCCGCAACGCGTGTTATTGTCGGTCAGTCGAACGGGTCGGACGATGGAGGCACAATGGATTGGTCTGGCAGTGACTTTATCGACGCAGTCGAGTGTGCCGATGGTGGCGGTGAATCATGTTTGTTTTGCCACGCCCGATGACTTTGAAGCCCATGAAGTGCGTGTTTGTATTCGCGAAGGCTATGTGTTGGATGATAGCAGTCGTCCTAAGCGCCACAGCGAGCAGCAGTATTGGCGCACTCAAGATGAAATGTGTGAGCTTTTTGCTGATATGCCGCAGGTGTTGGCTAATACGGTAGCGGTGGCACAAGCCTGTAATCTGTCGCTGACCTTGGGTAAAAATTATTTGCCCGATTTCCCTATCCCTGATGGCATGACCATTGATGAGTATTTCGCTTACACCTCACGCAAGGGGCTTGATGAGCGCTTAGCGATTCTGTTTGATACGCAAGCGCCAGACTTTGAAGAGAAAGCCAAACCCTATCGAGAGCGGTTAGAGATTGAGTTATCAACCATTAACCAAATGGGTTTTCCGGGTTACTTCCTGATTGTTGCCGACTTTATTCAATGGGCAAAAGATAATGGTATTCCGGTTGGACCCGGGCGGGGTTCGGGAGCGGGTTCGCTGGTGGCTTATGCGCTCAAAATTACCGATTTAGACCCACTACCTTACGATTTACTGTTCGAGCGCTTCCTTAATCCCGAGCGGGTATCTATGCCCGACTTTGACGTGGATTTCTGTATGGATCGGCGTGACGAAGTGATTGATTATGTGGCACGTACCTATGGTCGAGACCATGTGTCGCAAATCATTACCTACGGTACCATGGCGGCGAAAGGGGTGATTCGTGATGTGGGGCGAGTGCTGGGTTTTGCTTATGGTTTTGTCGATCGTATTTCTAAACTCATTCCGAATGAATTGGGCATTACGTTAAAAGATGCGATTGAGAAAGAGCCGGAATTAAAAGATAAGTTCGAAAACGATGAAGATGTCGCTTATTTGTTACGATTGGGGCTGAAGCTGGAAGGCTTGGCGCGTAACGTCGGTCGTCATGCGGGTGGGGTGGTGATTGGTCCGCGCCCCTTATGGACCTTTGCTCCCATGTATTGTGAAGCCGATGGCAGTAACTTGGTGACTCAGTTTGATAAAAGCGATGTCGAAGCCGTTGGGCTGGTGAAGTTCGACTTTTTGGGATTGCGTACGCTGACCATTATTGATTGGGCGGTTAAAGGTATTAACCAAGGCAACTTACCGGCGGTGATGCGCGAAACGGGCGAGGCGCGTGCCGATGGTCCGATCGTTGATATTAGTCGTATTCCGTTAGATGATGAAAAAACCTATGCCATGATTAAAACTGGCAATACCTCCGGGGTATTCCAGTTAGAATCGAGTGGTATGCAGGACTTGATTCGTCGCTTACAGCCTGACTGCTTTGAAGATATTGTCGCACTGGTGGCCTTGTTCCGTCCCGGTCCTTTGGGTTCGGGTATGGTCGATGACTTTATTAACCGTAAGCACGGTCGCCAAAAAGTTGAATACCTACACCCGTGTTTAGAACCGATTTTGAACCCTACTTACGGTACGATTTTGTATCAAGAGCAGGTGATGCAAACGGCGCAGATTATGGCGAATTATAGTCTGGGTGGCGCTGACTTATTGCGTCGTGCTATGGGTAAAAAAGATGCGGCGGAGATGGCTCGTCAGCGCGAAACCTTCCGTGTTGGTGCCGAAGCCAATGGTATTGATCCTGAAATTGCCGGGCGTACCTTCGACATTATGGAAGAGTTCGCTAACTATGGTTTTAACAAGTCGCATTCGGCTGCTTATGCTTTGGTTTCATACCAAACCGCTTGGTTAAAAACCCATTATCCCGCTTATTTAATGGCGGCAGTACTCACGGCAGATATGGATAACACCGACAAAGTCGTTCACATGCTCAAAGAGTGTCGCTCGATGGGTTTGACGGTGTTGCCACCATCGATTAATGAAAGTTCGGTGGGTTTTTCGGTACAAACGGTGAATGCCATTCGTTATGGGCTGGGTGCGGTGAAGGGGGCGGGTGAAGACGCACTGGCCGAGGTAATGAAAGAGCGCAGTGCGAATGGTATTTTCAAAGACCTGTTCGATTTTTGTGTGCGCACCAACAAACAGCTCAACCGTCGTATGATTGAAGCACTGATTGATGCTGGCGCAATGGATGAGTTGGGAAGCCATCGAGCGGCTTTACACGCTAATCTAACTAAAGCTTTAGATCATGCCCAGCAAGAAGCGGCGCGGATTGCCAGTGGTCAGAACGACCTGTTCGGCGATGCCTTTGCCATGGAAGATGTGGTGGCTACCTGTGAATATGATGCCTGTGATGAAACACCGTTAGATGAGGTGCTGCGCAAAGAAAAAGCGGTGCTAGGTTTCTTTTTAAGTGGTCATCCGTTCGATGCTGTGCGTGAACGTGCGCGTCGTTTTGCCCATACGTTAGCGACATTGCCCGAACCTAAAGCGGCCGATTTTGGTAAACGCGGTGGACAGAAGGTTTTATTAGCGGGTCGTATTGATGCCTTACGCACGAAAATTGGTAAACGTGGTGATCGCATGGTGTTTGTCGCCATCGAAGATCAAGATCAAGTGTTAGAGGTGTCAGCTTTTGGTGACTTGGGCGGTGAGGTGTTAAACAAACTGGCGGTGGATGATTTGGTGGTGGTTGATGGTGAACTGTCGCTGGATGGCTATTCGGGTCAAGCGCGTTTGCGTGCCTCGCGCATTATTCCCTTTGAGCAAGCCTACATCGAGCAAGCGAAAGCCGTTATGTTGACCCTTCATGCTGATGCCGATTGGGATGCACAAGGTCTGTTGCAACTCTTAGCCAGTGCGCGTGACGATGAGCAAGGTAAGCCGGTACGTTTTGCGTGGCGACAAGCAGGTTGGCAAGTACCTTTAATCCAACAAGGGAGTACAGAACTCTTGTCTTTATTGCCCACACCAGAATGGATGAGTGCGATCGCACGTTTAGGCATTGAGGCTGAGTTGCTTTACTAGGTAGGGTAATCGGAGTTATCCCCAACTTTTGTTGGCAAGGTTGGGGATAAGTGTGTGCGAAACGCTAAAACCTAGTGGTTGTGATGATGGTGTTCAGCGTGCGGCTCTGTAACCATGGCTTGCGTTTGGCAGTGTGTAGCGTAACTGGCTGATTCGAGTTGCAAGGTTGTTTGCGTTAAGTCAAACGCTTCTTTCAAGTGATGTCTGGCTTGAGTTAATATGTCGTCGTGACAGACTGTTTCATCGACCACTAGGTGCGCACTGAGCGCGTTGCTATGGGTGCTCATTGCCCAAATGTGCAAATTGTGCACCGCGATCACTCCCGGTAAAGACAATAGTTGTTGTTCAACTTGATGATAGTCAATTTGAGCAGGCACGCCATCAAAACTTAAGTGCAGTGATTGTGTGAATACTGACCAAGTAGCAGCGACGACAACCCCAGCAATAATTAAGCTGACTAAGGTATCTATCCAATCCCAGCCCAGCCACAATACCAGTAGACCAGATATGACGACACCCAAAGACACCAGCGCATCCGCGCTCATGTGTAAAAAGGCGGCACGCATATTCAAATCGCTGTGACTGTCTTTCAAAAACAGCCATGCAGTGAGCGCATTAATGACAATGCCGACCAATGCAACCCACACCATGGTTTCGCCTTGCAGTTCATGACTGTGACCTAGGCGGGAGAAGGCTTCATAAGCCAAATATCCCATGGCAGCAATTAGCATTACGGCGTTGAGCAAACTGGCCATGATAGAGAGTTTTTGCCAACCATAGGTATGACGCTGATTGGCTTTCCAACTGGTTGCCCAAACCCCTAGCCAGGCTAACAACAATCCTGCCACATCGCTTAAGTTGTGTCCGGCATCGGCCAACAAGGCGAGCGAATTAGCCATCCAACCAAAATAGGCTTCAATGCCAACAAATGCTAGGTTGAGCAGAATGGCTAACTGGAAACGATGATTCATTTCCGTTGGTGTGCTGTGATGATGGTGATGGGGCATAAGGATGCTTCTAGTGATGTTTGTTTAATCATAGCAGAACTATGGGCATTTAGCTTGACGTCAAACAGTTAGCTAGTAACTTTATCGTAGTCAAATCTATTTGACACAAAAGGTATGCCTATTAGTCGGGGTGATTATATGAAGGTTGAGCTAGTGTTGACATCAGCGGTGTTGTTAGTCGCGTTTGTGCCTTTGGCATTTCAATAATGAGACGCGTAAGAATACAAAAAAGCCCGCTAAGTCAGCGGGCTTTTTATCGTCAAGAGCGACTTATTTCCAGAGGATTTTGTAATCGCTGTTAATTGTCATTTGTGACAATTGTGAATCAGCTAACTCGTTGGCTTCCTTCACTTTTTTCATCGCCGTTTTTTCATCGCCTTTTTTCAGTGCTTGTTCACCTTCAAACAAAGCCACATCAACCAAAGTTAATTTACGACCACTTTCTTTAAATGCTTTCCCAGCCTCAGTTTTAGGGTCATACTTGGTTTTGACGCCAGCAGAAGTCCATGCATAGCCTGCCTTCATGGCTTTAGCATTTTTTTCCATAGCCACTTTTGCTGCTTCATCAAATGCTGCATTACCGGTTCCTTGAGCAACGTCACCAGTGGTTGCACAGCCGGTTAGTAGTGCAAGAGATAGTAAGGTAGTTAATGTGAGCGTTTTTGTCATTATCTTTTCTCCACTGAGAAGGTTAATCTTGCTAGGGCAATTTGCCCAGAAGCCTGTTGAATTATATAATGGTCACTATAAACTGTATGGTGCCACAAATACAAATAACATGCGTTATTTTACGGTAGATTGAGCCAACAGGCAGAAAAACTTTTTTATCACGTCATAATCATAATTAATCAGGTGAACTAATATGCGTATTCTTGAAGAGGCCCTTACTTTCGACGATGTGTTGCTTGTGCCAGCACATTCTACGGTTTTACCGAAAGACGTTAGCTTGGCAACTAAGCTCACGCGTAACATCACGCTGAATGTGCCATTCATTTCTGCTGCTATGGATACCGTTACCGAAGCGCGTTTAGCGATTGCGCTAGCGCAGGAGGGTGGCATTGGTATTATTCATAAAAACATGACCGTACAACAGCAAGCAGCTGAAGTGGCGAAAGTTAAGAAATATGAAAGTGGCGTGATTCGTGATCCGATTATCGTTTCTTCAAACGCGACCATCGCAGAAGTTAAAGCCATCACCTTGCAAGAAAATATTTCCGGTATGCCAGTTGTTGACAATGGTGAATTGGTGGGTATTGTGACCGGACGTGATTTGCGTTTCGAAAAAAATACCTCGGCTACCGTTGCTACGGTGATGACACCTAAAGAGAAATTAGTCACTGTGCCTGAAGGCACTTCGCGAGAAAAAGTACTCGACTTGCTTCATCTTCATCGTATTGAACGTGTTTTGGTGGTCAATGCGCAGGGTAAACTCAGTGGCATGATTACCGTTAAGGATATTCGTAAATCGCGAGATTATCCTAACGCATGTAAAGACAGTGATGGTCGTTTACGCGTTGGAGCTGCCGTCGGTGCCGGTGAAGGTACCGATGTGCGTGTTGCGGCACTTGTCGAAGCGGGCGTTGATGTACTGATTGTCGATACGGCGCATGGTCACTCGCAAGGGGTGATTGATCGCGTGCGTTGGGTGAAAGATCATTTCCCACAAGTGCAAGTCATTGGTGGCAATATTGCCACAGGTGAGGCGGCTTTAGCCTTAGTTGAAGCGGGCGCGGATGCCGTTAAGGTGGGTATTGGTCCTGGTTCTATCTGTACCACACGCATTGTGGCAGGTGTGGGTGTGCCACAAATTTCGGCTGTCGCCAATGTGGCTAAAGCACTAGAAGGTACGGGTGTACCCCTAATTGCCGATGGTGGTATTCGTTATTCGGGCGATGTGGCTAAAGCCTTAGCTGCGGGTGCTTATTGCGTGATGTTAGGTTCAATGTTCGCGGGTACCGATGAAGCACCAGGTGAAATTGAATATTATCAAGGTCGAGCTTACAAAAACTACCGTGGCATGGGTTCTCTGGGCGCGATGGCACAAACACAAGGCTCATCAGATCGTTATTTTCAATCAACCAATGCGGAAGATAAATTAGTGCCAGAAGGTATTGAGGGGCGTTTGCCTTACAAAGGACCTCTAGCGCCCATCTTGCACCAAATGTCGGGTGGATTGCGTGCTAGTATGGGTTATACAGGCTGCGCTACGATTGAGCAAATGCGTACCAAACCTTTCTTTGTGCGTATTACCAATGCCGGTATCGTCGAAAGCCACGTTCATGACGTTACCATTACTAAAGAAGCGCCGAATTACCGCGTTTAAGGAAACAACATGTCTCAATCGAATATCCATGACGACAAAATTTTAGTACTCGATTTTGGTTCGCAATATACCCAACTGATTGCACGTCGTGTGCGTGAAATTGGCGTGTTTACCGAAATTCACCCGTGTGATGTGGATGATGATTTTGTTCGCAGTTATGGTGCTAAGGGGATTATTCTTTCGGGTGGGCCTGAGTCCGCTTATGCTGAAGATACACTAAAAGCCCCGCAGGCAGTCTTCGAGTTAGGCGTGCCTGTATTGGGTATTTGCTACGGTATGCAAACCATGGCACAACAGTTGGGTGGTAAGGTCGAGCCAGCCGATGCGCATGAATATGGTCATGCCAAAGTGCGTGCGCGTGGTCACACCAACTTATTAAAAGACATTGAAGATGAAGTCACCCCCGAAGGATATGGCTTGTTAGACGTGTGGATGAGTCACGGTGACCAGGTTGTCACGCTACCCGAAGGCTTTAAGCTGATGGCCAGTACCGACACTTGCCCAATTGCCGGTATGGCGGACGAGCAGCGTCGTTTTTATGCGGTTCAGTTCCACCCAGAAGTCACCCATTCAAAGCAAGGCGGTCGCATTTTAGAACGTTTTGTGGCGGACATTTGTGGCTGTGCTAAGTTGTGGGACACCAAGCACATTATCGAAGACCAAATTGCGCGTGTGCGCGAGTTGGTGGGTTCGGATGCGGTGATGCTGGGACTGTCAGGTGGTGTGGACTCATCCGTTGTGGCTGCCTTGTTGCATAAGGCGATTGGTGATCAGCTCACTTGTGTGTTTGTCGATCATGGCTTGTTACGTCATCAAGAAGGTGATGCCGTGATGGCGATGTTCGCGCAAAACATGGGCATTAAGGTCATTCGCGTCGATGCCACCGAACAGTTTATGACCGCCTTAGCAGGTGAGTCTGATCCTGAAGCGAAACGTAAAATTATCGGTCGTGAGTTTATTAATGTATTCGAAGCACAAGCGCGTGCGATGGCGGCTTCTGGGGTGAAATGGTTGGCGCAAGGCACCATCTACCCAGATGTGATTGAATCGGCAGGCACCAAAAATGGCAAAGCGAAAGTTATCAAATCGCATCACAATGTGGGTGGTTTGCCTGACGATTTAGCGTTCAAATTGGTTGAGCCATTGCGTGAGTTGTTCAAAGATGAAGTGCGCAAACTGGGGGTTGAATTAGGTCTGCCTTACAATATGGTCTATCGTCATCCTTTCCCTGGGCCAGGCCTGGGCGTGCGCATTTTGGGTGAAATTAAACAAGAATATGCTGACATTTTGCGTTTGGCTGATCACATTTTCATTGAAGAACTGCATAACAGTGGTTGGTACGATAAGGTATCGCAAGCTTTTGTTGTTTTCTTGCCGGTGAAGTCGGTGGGCGTGGTGGGGGACTTCCGTCGTTACGACTATGTGGTGTCTTTGCGTGCGGTGGAAACGATTGATTTTATGACCGCACGTTGGGCGCACTTACCCTACGAGTTGCTCGAAAAAGTATCAGGGCGCATTATCAACGAGATCCCACGTATTTCGCGCGTGGTCTATGATGTGTCGAGCAAGCCGCCTGCTACCATCGAATGGGAGTAAATCCTATTACACGGACATCTGGCTTTGTTACTGCGGTGCTCGAACAGCGTCATGTACTTAGTGTACACTCCTTGTTCTGTGCGCCTTGCGCCTCGCCATCTTGCCCGTTCATGACGGATTTATTGCAGTGATTCTTATTGCTCAATCATCTTTAATCGGTTTATCAGCCCCCGCTGACCTAGATCAGTTGGGGGTTGATGCCTTTTGGATGGAGCAGGCCTTACAGCTGGCCGAACAAGCAGAAGCATTAGGTGAAGTGCCAGTGGGTGCAGTGGTGGTGATTGATGGGGTTTGTGTGGCGGCGGCATTTAATCAACCCATTAGTCAATCAGACCCCACCGCCCATGCCGAGATGCTTGCTTTGCGAGACGCAGCGAAACAGGTTCAAAACTATCGACTGGTGAATGCAACCTTATATGTCACTTTAGAGCCTTGCACCATGTGTGCTGGTGCGATGATTCATGCACGAGTGAAACGGGTTGTTTATGCCACGCCCGAGCCTAGAACGGGTGCGGCAGGTTCGGTGTTTAATGTGTTGCAACATGAGCAGCTCAATCATCGATGCGAGTTGCATTCAGGGTTAATGGCTGATCGCGCTGCGGCGCAATTACGACAATTTTTCAAAGCCAGACGTTAGGCAAAGAGTGATCACGATGCAAAAATCCATTGATCCGAGTGATAATTTAATGTCGATTAAAATTCTGCCAGGTGAGTTTTATGTCACTCAGCAGAATGAAAAAATCGAAACGGTATTAGGCTCGTGTGTTTCAGCTTGTGTGCGTGATCCCGTTGCAGGTGTTGGCGGTATGAATCATTTTATGTTACCGATGGAAAAGCAACAATCTTGTGCCGTGCGGGCAGAATTGGCCGATGCCAATCGTTACGGCAACTATGCGATGGAAAATATGATTAATGCGCTGTTAAAGTTGGGAGCGCAACGCAAGCGACTGGAGTTTAAAATTTTTGGTGGCGGTCGCATCATGAGTCAAATGACCAACGTAGGTTGGTATAACATAGGCTTTACCTTTGATTATTTGTACACCGAAGGTTTTCGGATTGTCTCGCAAGATATTGGCGATATTTATCCGCGCAAGGTGATTTATTTTCCCAGTACAGGGCGGGTTAGGGTGCGCAAGCTGAATGCGATGCATACCCAAACCTTGGTCGATCAAGAAGCGCAATATCGTCGGAGTGTGGATACTAAGCCAGTTGAAGGAGACATAGAACTCTTCTGATCCAATAAATCTCGTATAATAACCATTAGAAAAAACGCCACAGTATAAGGGAAATTAGATTCATGTCAGTGCCAGAAGTAAAGCATGTTTTAGAATGGAAGGAATTGAGTCAGACTATCATGGCACTCAATTTGTCGATTGCACAAATTGATTTGTCTATGACGGAAGGTAGCTACTCAATTGATACCTTGATTGATACCTTCAACTTTATGCGTGAAGGCTTGCAACAACTGAATCAGTCGGTGTTGAATGATGAAGTAGCGGATATTGCCCAGCTTAAGAATCGCTTGCTGGCAGAAAGCCAGGTGTTAACGGAAAAAGTGACAGCCAGTATTGTTGCCTTCCAGTTTTATGACAAGTTAAGTCAACGTTTACAACATGTTTCTAAAAGCTTATCTAGTTTATCAGACATTATTTCTCATGAAGACCGTACAGTTGATGAAAGTACATGGAATAATTTCCGTGAGAAGATGGCTAAGTATGCGGCTATGCGCGAAGAATATGAGTTATACGAGCTGGTATTCAACAAGGGTTTAACCGGCGAGCAAGCGATTGAAGTGATGAAAAATCGTATGCGCGAGCGCATGGAAGCGAATAAAAACCAACCCTTAGA
>CAZFLX010000011.1:0-75119 GCA_964519885.1 uncultured Francisella sp.
AAGGCAAGGAATTGGTCGCATCGATTGTCGAAGCTGCCCGCTTGCGTCTGCGTCCAATTATCATGACTTCGATTGCTTTTATTGCCGGTGTATTACCCCTGGCGCTGTCAACCGGGGCAGGGGCTGCGAGTCGTAATGCCATTGGTACGGGTGTCGCGGGTGGTATGTTGTCGGCGACTTTCTTGGCGATTTTATTGGTGCCTGTGTTATATCTCATCATTCGTAAGCTCTTCCCAGGTGGTAAGCCGATTGATCATGAGAAGGAGTTGAGTCATGGTTAAACGATTTATGAAAACGTCAGAACAGGGTGAAGGTAAGGCAAGCGAACATATCTGTTCCGTTGGGTCTGGTGGCGAAGCCAACAGGGGTACCCATCGTGAACAGCCGATGAGAGCGTTATTACCTTCATCGCACACAAAGATGACTTTGTCGGTAGCAACATTTGGTTCGCTTCGTGGATTGCGCCCATCTTTTTCAACCCTGTTGTTGGGTGGCTTATTAATAGCTGGTTTATCGGGATGTGCGCCGATGCAATCGGTAGAAACCGCTAAAGTCGATGCGGCAGTGGTGCCCGCCAGCAATAAAATGCAGGTGAGCTTACCCGATTGGCAAAGTTTTTTCTCCGATGCGCAACTCAAAGCACTGATTCAGTCGGCATTAAGCAATAACCGTGATCTGCGTGTGGCCGCTGCTCGTATTGCCGAAACCCGTGCCCAATATGGCATTGTGCGTGCCGACCGTTTCCCCAGTTTGGATTTGAATGTGGCAGGCACACGCAGCAGTACACCAGGTACGGTTTCCCCTTCGGGAAAACGCTTTGACCTGACTAAAGGTGAAGTCGGTTTTAGCTTGCCCAGTTATGAGTTGGATTTATGGGGACGCATTAGCAGCTTAAATGAAGCGGCACTAGCCACTTTTTTAGCCAGTGAATCTAATGCCAAAGCGGTACAGTTATCACTGATTGGTGATATTGCTAACAATTATTACCAATTGTTAGAGTTAGAGGATAGAGCCAAACAATTAGCCGCTACGAAAGATAACCGCGCTGAATGGTTGTCGTTGGTTGAAAAACGGGTTGAAGTTGGTCTAGCGAATGATGCCGACCGCTTGCAAGCACAAGCTGTAGTGGATGGCTTGGTGCGCGATTTAGCCGATCTCAAGCGTCAGCATAGTTTGGTACAAAACAGCTTGTCGGTGTTGGTGGGTGTGCCGATGAATAGCCTGAAACTGCCCGAAGGCTTATCGCTGCGTCAACAAGCCGATAGTCAGACATTAAGAACCGATACACCGTCGTTACGTCTGTTACAGCGCCCCGATGTGCAAGCGGCCGAGTTACGCTTAAAAGCGGCTGAGGCTAATGTCGAGGCGGCTCGAGCAGCTTTTTTTCCGCGCATAAGCTTGACGGCTAATTACGGAACGGCTAGCAATGAGTTAAATGGGCTATTCGCAAATAACAGCGAAAGTTGGAGCTTTGTGCCGCAAATCACCTTGCCTATTTTTAACAGCGGTCGTACTCAAGCCAATTTAGATGTGAGTGCCGCCAGACAGGTTTCAGCGGTGGCGGAATATGAAAAAACACTGCAAAATGCTTTTCGTGAAGTCGCCGATGCTTTGGTCAATCGTACAGGTTATGATGTGCAGATCGTTAGTCAACAAGCGGTACTAACCAGTCAAAAAGAGCGCCTGCGTGTTGCAGAATTGCGTTATCAGCGGGGCTTAGTCGGTTATATTGACGTGCTAGATGCACAACGAGACTATCAAGCCGCCGAGCAACTGTTGGTGAGTCTAGTTCGTGCGCAAAAAGTCGCCGAAGTGGCGGTGTTTAAGGCATTGGGTGGTGGTGCCTAGTCTTGTCCAGTGTTGCGGATAGTTTCCCAGCTGTCGCTCAAGCCATTGTCGGTTATCATTTAGATGACGATGGTGACTGGGTGGCAGAACTCGCCTGTGGACACAATCAGCATGTGCGTCATAACCCTCCTTGGAACAATCGCCCTTGGACAGCAACGGAAGCTGGGCGCCAGTCGATGATTGGTCAGCAGCTGGGTTGTCGTAAGTGTGTGGCTGGCGCACCAAGGGATTGGGGAGTATAAGGTTACTATAACAATCATCACTAACAATACGGACTTGCAATGAAACAACTTTGGCATCACGCGTTACCGCACCCCGTCTGGTCATACGGTCTGGTTGCCTTGCAATTTGGCAGTATTGGTGCAATTTTAATGACGGGCGTTTGGTTGTCGGGTCACTGGCTTGTGTGGGCGGCTCAGGGAGTAGGTGTGTTGTTGGGGTTGTGGGCTGTGCAGACGATGCACTTGGGGCACTTCAACATCATTCCCGATCCGCGTGATGATGCAACGCTCGTTGAACACGGTCCTTACCGTTGGGTTCGGCATCCGATGTATGCAGCGATTCTGTGGGTGATGGTACCGATGGTGTTAGCCGATCTTAGCCCAACACGCATGGCTTGGCTGTTGGTGTTAGTGCTCGCCTTGTTATTGAAATTACACTACGAAGAAGCCCTACTGTGTCGTCGATTTGCAGACTATCCCGATTATCAACAGCGTAGTCATAAATTATTGCCTTGGGTATTCTAACTCAACATAGATTGTCTACTATTGAATTGGCGCATTTTGTCAGATTAACCGTTATACTAAACCATTATTTTTAGTGGCGCAGCTTTCATCTGGGTTTGCGTCCCGAATCAAGCGAGTATTTCAATGTCTTTTGCCGAATTAGGCCTATCCGAAGCACTTTTACGTGCCGTGAGCGAAAAAAACTACACCACCCCGTCACCCATTCAACAGCAAGCCATTCCTGCTGTTCTGACCGGTCAGGATGTGATGGCGGCAGCACAAACAGGAACGGGCAAAACCGCCAGTTTTACCTTGCCGCTGTTGCAACGATTGGCAACTGGGTTTAAGCCAAAATCGAATCATATTCGCGCCTTGGTGTTAACACCCACTCGTGAATTAGCCGCTCAAGTGGGTGACAATGTTGAAAGTTACGGCAAGTATTTGTCACTAAAATCGGCAGTCGTATATGGTGGCGTGAAAATTAACCCGCAAATGATGAAACTGCGTGGCGGTTTAGATGTGTTGGTGGCAACGCCAGGACGTTTATTAGACTTGTACAGTCAAAACGCGGTGCATTTTTCGCAAGTTGAAGTGTTGGTGTTAGACGAGGCCGACCGCATGCTCGACATGGGTTTTATTCGTGATATTCGTAAAATCATCAATTTATTGCCTAAAAAGCGTCAAACCTTGCTTTTTTCAGCGACTTTTTCTGCTGACATTCGTGAGTTAGCGACGGGCTTATTACAAAGCCCCATTCAGGTTGAAATCAGTCCCGAAAAAACCACCGCCGAAACGGTAGCGCAATCTTTGTATGAAGTGGATAAAACCCACAAAACGGCGTTACTAACGCATTTGATCAAAAGCAACAACTGGTCGCAAGTGTTGGTGTTTATGCGCACCAAACATGGTGCCGACCGTCTAGCCAAATATCTGCTCAAGCAAGACGTGCCTGCTGCCGCCATTCATGGCGACAAAAGCCAAGGAGCGCGTACCCGTGCCTTAGCCGAGTTTAAAGCGAATGATATTCGTGTATTAGTGGCTACGGATATTGCGGCGCGAGGTATCGACATTAAAGACCTACCGCATGTCATTAACTATGAATTACCCAATGTGGCGGAAGATTATGTACATCGGATTGGTCGAACAGGGCGCGCCAGTGCCAATGGTGAGGCGATTTCTTTGGTGTGTGCTGAAGAAGCTGAGTTGTTATCAGCCATAGAAAACCTGATTAAACAACAGTTGCCACGTCATCAACTGGCTCAGTTTGTACCGACGCAAGCCATCCCCATCACACGATTGACGGATAAGGTTAAAAAACCGAAGAAGCCAAAGAAACCCAAAGTATTCTCAAATTAACAATAGGGAACCTCTAAAAGCCTCGCTTTTCGTTCCGAGACTGCGTATGCTTGTTTTTAGATTTCCCCAAGTTTGTTTTTTAGCTGTCGGAAGGGAGCTAATCAATGGGTTACATGCTATTTTTAGCAACCCCTTCCTCCAGACCTCCTACCCATTGAGTTATTAGAGCTGCCCAATATTTATACCTGTGGTTTATAGCTAGTGTCGCATTGGCTAGTGAACTTGACGTGACGACACGCTTTAGCGCATATTATCAAGCTTACGTAAGTTCACTTTAGCTAGGATGTTATTGATGATGCTGAATATGGATTTCACACAACGTGTGGCAGTAGAAAACGCCCAAGTTCCTTGGGTGGCCAGCCCTGCCAGCGGAGTTTGGCGTAAACCTTTAGAAAAAGCGCAGGCCGAATCGGGTTGGACCACCAGCATTGTGCGCTATGATGCCGGCTCTGCCTTTAAGACGCATCAACACCCGATGGGTGAAGAAATTCTGGTGTTATCGGGCGTGTTTCAAGATGAACACGGTGCTTATCCCAAGTATACATGGATGCGCAGTCCGCATTTAAGCCAACATCATCCCTTTGTAGAAGAGCTGACGGTGATTTTGGTGAAAACAGGGCATTTGCCGACCTGATTCAAGTATTGGGTGCAATGCTAAGCTAATCAGGTCAAATCGCACTACACAAACGGTGAGCGTTTAACCCTAACCATCCCACCCCGTTTGTTTCAATTTCGCAATCTCTCGCCGATCTTTTTTGTCGGGTGCGCGAACAGGGTGCGTTTGCCCTAATTGTTTACGCTCGGCAACCTGTGCCTGACGGCGGGCATGGCTATCGCTATCTTCTTGGTACAGAGTTTGCGCGATGGACGCAGAACCGCGCTTGTCGCTAAGTGCGATCACATGAATCAACCATGTGTATTCACCAATGACAATATCTAAGGTATCACCGACCTTCACTGCATGGGATGGCTTAGTGCGCTGACCATTCAGCTTGACCTTGCCACCATCGACCGCATCGGTGGCGAGGCTACGGGTTTTGTAAAAACGTGCCGCCCACAACCATTTGTCGAGGCGTAGTTTGCTCTCATCGGTTTTCATGTTTTAAGTTCCCCTGTAGACGCTAACTATAACAATAAAACAGCCAAGATCACACAGCGCCCTGTCAGCAAATCATCCGATGAAGTTTAACTGGGGTTATGGATTGTGTGGGCTTAATGCGCACTCCGCCTTACGGCTTCATACCTTGTTAAGGTTTGTGTTAAAATGATAACCCTTTTTCCCTTCGTCAACACCGAGGCTCGTCGCATGCAAGCACAGGATCGTGTCAGAGAAATCCCCTATAACTACACGTCGTTTTCCGATCGTGAGATTATTATTCGTCTGTTAGGCGAGGATGGCTGGCGTTTGGTGAATGACTTGCGCGAAGGTCGCACCACGGGGCGTTCGGCACGCATGCTGTTTGAAGTGCTGGGCGATATTTGGGTGGTCAATCGCAATCCCTATCTGCAAGATGACTTGCTCGAAAACGTCAAACGTCGTCAAAAGCTGATTGATGCTATGCATCACCGCTTGAAACAAGTGGAAGCGCGTTTGAACGGTAACGAGATGGCGCGTCAATTGATGAATAGGGTTGCTGATGCCGTTCATCATTTCGATCGTGCCTTAGATCAGCAAAGTGATTTGCGCGCTAAGGTAATGAAACGCCTGAGCAAAGTCACGCACCCCGACAATATCGACTTTTCGGGTATTGCCCGTGTTAGCCACGCCACCGATGCCACCGATTGGCGCGTTGAGCTGCCACTTGCCGTCATTTCGCCTGATACTGAAGCAGAAGTGTTGGATATTGTTAAAGCGCTGATCGAGCTTGAGCTACCGATGATTCCACGCGGAGGTGGTACGGGTTACACGGGTGGTGCGATTCCGCTGGATAGCAAAGCGGTAGTGATTAACACTGAAAAACTCGAGTTCCTCTCTGGCGTTGAGTACATGCAATTGCCGGGATTGGAAGGTGAGAAGGTCGCTACCGTGCGTGCTGGTGCGGGTGTGGTGACGCGTCGCGTGGCTGATTTGGCCGACAAGCATGGTCTGATTTTTGCCGTCGATCCAACCTCAATTGATGCTTCGACCATCGGTGGTAACATCTCTATGAATGCGGGCGGTAAACGCGCCGTGCGTTGGGGGACGACGCTGGATAATCTGGTGTCGTGGAAAATGGTCACGCCACGCGGTACTTGGTTAGAAGTGACACGCCACAAGCATAATCTGGGCAAAATTCACGAACAAGAAAGCGTGGTATTTATTGCACAAGAAATTTCTACCGATGGCGTCACACCGCTCGGTAATGCCAAGCGCATTGAAATGCCTGGCGCGAGTCTGCGTAAAGACGGATTGGGTAAGGATGTGACCGATAAATTCTTGTCGGGCTTGCCTGGTATTCAAAAAGAAGGTTGTGACGGACTTATTACCTCATCGCGCTTTGTGCTTTATCCCGACAGTCAGTACACGCGCACCCTGTGTATCGAGTTTTTTGGTTCCGATTTAAGTCTTGCTGTGCCAGCGATTGATGAAATCACCCAGCACATGGATAAAATCGCCAAAACGGGTGTGTTGTTGACTGGCTTAGAACATCTCGATGAGCGTTACATTAAAGCGGTGAAATACGCGACCAAAGCCAATCGTCGTCAGCGTCCGAAAATGATTTTATTGGCCGATATTGCCAGTAATGATGAAGCGGCCTTGGTCGAGGTGTGCAATCAAGTGATTGCTATGGCCAGCGCACGTGGTGCAGAAACTTTTATGGCGACGTCTCCCGAAGCGCGTAAGCGTTTTTGGGCAGACAGGTCTCGTACGGCGGCTATTTCCGCGCATACCAATGCCTTCAAAATTAATGAAGACGTGGTGATTCCGATTCCGCGTTTGAACGATTACAACCGTGGTATTGAACGCCTGAACATCGAGCAATCGATTAAAAACAAAGTGCAAACGCTGGATATGTGCGCTGATTTTTTGACGGAGCGTGCCGACAAGTTGGTGGCAGTGGAAGAGGTTAGCGATAAGGATGATAGCCAAGCATTCTGGTTGGGTGATCAGGGTAAAAAAGCCCAAGCCTTAGCGCATATTGCCCAAGTGCGTGCGCGTTGGCAAGGACTGCTCGACCACATGGACGAGCCAATTAACCAACATAAGCACCTCTTGTCCGAGGAAGAAAGCGCCTTAGCCGAACGAGATGAAGCGCTGTTTGAAGCCTTATTGCGTCGTGAAATTGTCGTTTCTTATAAGCAAGAAATCGCTAAGACGATGAAAAAGCTGTTTGCTGGTCATGAATATGATGCGGTATGGCAGAAGTTACAATTCATTCATGCCCGTCAACGTAATGTGCGCTTGTTTGTCGCCACCCATATGCACGCGGGCGATGGCAATGTGCATACCAATATTCCTGTGCATTCTAGCGATTACGTCATGATTCAAGAAGCCGACCGCTTGGTCGATCGCATTATGGACTTAGCGAAATCCTTGGATGGCGTGATTTCGGGTGAGCATGGCATTGGCTTGACCAAAATGCAGTATCTCGAATTGGATAAGGTCGAAGCTTTTGCCACCTACAAACAGAAAGTCGATCCGAAAGGCTGGTTTAACCGTGGTAAGCTGATGGCAGGTTCTGGCTTGCACAATGCTTATACGCCGTCGCTTGATTTGGTCAAACAAGAAGCCTTGATTTTGGAAGCTTCCGAATTAGATGCGCTGAATGACGACATTAAAGACTGCTTGCGCTGCGGTAAGTGTAAGCCTGTCTGTCAAACGCACATTCCGCGTGCTAATATCCTTTATTCGCCACGCAACAAGATTCTTGCCACAGGCATGATGATTGAAGCCTTCTTGTACGAAGAGCAAACACGCCGTGGTGTATCGGTGCATCATTTTGATGCCATGAATGATGTGTCGGATCACTGTACCGTTTGTCACCATTGTGCCAAACCTTGCCCCGTGAATATCGACTTTGGTGATGTCACCATGCGTATGCGTAAAATCCTTACCGAAAAAGGACAAAAACGCACCGCTTGGGCAGCCAAGGCGGCTTTCTTGTATCTCAATAGCAAGAACCCTTTCCCTGTGCGTTTAATGCGTAAAACGCTGATTGGTTGGGCATCGACGGCACAGAAGTTAGGACATTATACGTTTAAGGCGTTGGGCTTGTTGGGTAAAGCCAGCGATATTCCGCGCTCGACCAATAAACCGCAACCCGTGGTACAGCAGGTGGTGCATTTTGTGCGTAAACCCCTGAATACGGGGGCGAATAAACCGCCGATGCGCGCCTTATTAGACTTGGAAGATCCCAGCTATATTCCGATTATTCGTGCCAACAACAATGTGACTGAAGAGTCGGAGGCGGTGTTCTACTTCCCTGGTTGTGGTTCGGAGCGCTTGTTTAACCAAATTAGTATGGCAACCTTGGCGATGGTGTCGGAAGCAGGCGCACAAACCATTTTGCCGCCGGGGTATTTGTGTTGTGGTTATCCACAAACGGCGGCAGGAAATGCGGTTAAAGGGTCACAAATTACCACGGAAAACCGCGCCTTGTTCCATCGCGTGGCGACAACACTGAACTATTTGGATATTAAAACGGTATTGGTGTCTTGTGGTACCTGTTTAGATCAGTTAATGAAGTACGAATTCGAGCAGATTTTCCCTGGGTGTCGCATCATGGATATTCATGAATACCTGATGGAAAAAGGCTTGAAACTCAATCAAGCGACGGGCGTGAAGTATCTGTACCACGATCCTTGTCACTCGCCGATGAAAATTCATAACCCGCTTAAAGTGGCATCAACCTTGATGGGTTCTGAAGTGATTGATTCGGATCGTTGCTGTGGTGAAGCAGGGACTATGGCGGTGTCGCGTCCCGACATTGCCACTCAGTTACGCTTCCGCAAAGAAGAAGAAATTCTCTCTGGCGTGAAAGACCTAACAGGCGTAGAGGGTAAAGCAGAAACGGGCAAAGTTAAGATGTTGACTTCTTGCCCTGCCTGTCAGCAAGGCTTGAATCGTTATGCTGATACCACGGGTGTTGATACCGATTATATCGTGGTGGAAATGGCGGCTAACTGGTTAGGGGCTAACTGGCAGGAAGACTTTATCCAGCGCATTCAAAACGGCGGTGTTGAGAAGGTGTTGCTGTAACTTGGTTCATTGTTTTTATTGACGAAATGTGTTTTTTTGACAATAATTAAACGATAAAGTCATAGAAGAGGAGGTAGCCATGAATCATATTAGCATGAGTATTCGTGATTTAACCCGTAGTGGCGCAATGTTAAACAGCTTTGATTACATCGATATTGAAGATAAAAAATCGCATGATTATAAAGGGGTTTTTATTCCTTCTCAGTATGCCGAAGCGGTTAAAAGCTTTTTAGCAAATAAGTTAGCACAAGAAAAATCTTTGAAACTGGCACAACTGATGCAGTTTAGTGGCATGTTAACAGGCGAAACACAGCAGTTATCGATTCAAGAGCTCACTGAGCGACGTGCATGAAGGTGTATTTAGATACTAATGTGCTGCTCGATTTTTTAGATGCACAACGTCCACGTCATGTCGATGCCGTGGCACTAATACGTTACTTGATTGAAAGAGATTATCAGGTTGTGTTAAGTGAAGATATGTTGACGACGATTTACTACATTGCTAAAGATAAGCCACGTGTGTTGGCTTTTTTTCAGGTGATGTTAGAAGATTGGTCGATTGTTTCTTTTGGCGAAGCGGTGATTCGTGCTGCCATTGAGCACTGTCAACAAGCAATAACAGCGATTGATTTTGAAGATGTGTTACAGTGTCTTTGTGCACAAGCGCATCGTTGCGATTGTTTGATTACCAATGATGCTGGTTTTTATCGCTGTGGTATTGCTGTTTACGATTCGTCATCGTTTTTAAAGCAGTTTAATACATGAGTGGTTGGCATTGGTTTATTTTACAAACAGGTTGGCAAGAAAGCTTCATCGAGCAGATTAAAAATGGTTGCGTAGAGAAGGTGTTGTTGTAAAACAGCGGATTTTCCTGTTCAGTTAATGAAAAGCCCCGATGTTTTCGGGGCTTTTTATATGAGGCTTTATTGCGAGCGTTTTGTTACTCTCCCATCAATACCCGACAAATTAAGCCTTTCAGGTACTGAGTTTCTTTCATGGCAGGATGAATCGGGTGATCGGGGGCTTGATGGGTTTCTTCCAACAACTGTACGCGTCGGTCATTGGCACGAGCCGCTTTTTGAATGCTGGCTAATAGCTCATCGCGTCCTAAATGCATTGAGCAACTGCCCGAAAATAACACGCCATTGACGTTGAGCAAGCGAATCGCCAATGCATTGAGTTTTTGATAAGCCGCCAAGCCCTTGGCATGATCTTTGGCTTTGGGAATAAACGCAGGCGGGTCGACAATCACCACATCAAATTTTTGCCCGTCGGCTAATAGCTGCGTCATGACATCAAAGGCATCGCCTGTAATGCTGTTCACCTTATCGCCAACGCCATTTAAAGCAGCATTACGCGCTACCCATTCTGCGGAAAGCTGTGAAACATCGACGCAAGTCACCGAATCTGCCCCAAAAGCCGCCGCTTGCACGCCAAACGAACCTAAGTAGGCAAAGACATCCAGTACGCGTTTTTTCGGTGCATAGCTGTGTAAGCGCGCGCGCATACTACGATGATCGTAAAACCAGCCTGTTTTTTGCCCTGTCAGTGCTGGCGCTTTGAAAGTAACGCCATTTTCGGACAGAGATAAGTATTCTGGTACTGATCCATAGGCGACTTCGACTTGGGTTTCAAGTCCTTCTAAATCGCGTCCACGACTATCGTTACGCAAAATAATAGACTTAGGCTGAACCAGTTGTTGAATAGCAGCCAAAATCGGTTCTTTCAGCGCATCCATACCACTACTACCGAATTGTACAACAATATCATCACCAAAACGGTCGATGATTAAGCCAGGTAAAAAATCGCCCTCACCATGCACCCAGCGGTAATGGGGCATATCGTAGAGCGCCTCGCGTAATGTTAATGCCGTTTTTAGGCGCTCGATGAAAAAACCGACATCAATGCTACGAACTTCTCGCGTTAATAAACGTGCGCACAGCAAGGACTGTGGGTTGATGGTGGCCATACCCAGTGCTTTACCCTGAGCATCGAGTACGCAAACTATTTCGCCATTTTCAAAGCTTTTCAGCGGGGTTTGTGCTGTGTCGATTTCGTTACTGTAAATCCACAAATTGCCGGCACGAATGCGTTTATCGGTTTTGGGTTTGAGAACAAGGACAGCATATTGGGATGACATAAAAAATCCTGAACAAAGTTGAATGCTGATTGTAGCATTTAAGCTGGCCTAAATCGGCAAAGTGACGATAAGAAATGTTGGTCAATTGTTAGTAGATAGTTAGCGGGAAACAGGTTTATCAGTCGTTAAAACGCAAAAAACCGCTTTAAAGCGGTTTTTCGTGATTGAACATAAAAGATTGTTTATATACATAAATTTGGTGCCGATTGAGAGACTCGAACTCCCGACCCACTGATTACAAATCAGTAGCTCTACCAACTGAGCTAAATCGGCGACAAGATAATTATAGGGAATAAGCACCACCAGCGTCAAGAGGTTTGTGTGTTTTTGTACTGGGTTTTGTGCGTTTGGTCACACAGTTAGCTTATTTTTGAAATTCCTGTTGTGCTTTGTTAATCGCTTCGTTGACTTTTTCGGCAGTATGTTGGGTTTTGCTGCCCCATTCGTTGAGCGTATCGACCCATTCAATGCTGGTGACTAGACCCTTGCGTACCAGGTTGTAGCTATCCATCCAATTAAATGCAATCGCAGCTAACAACAATATGATAAGGGTCGAGCTGCCTAAAAAAACGCGCGATAGTAAAAATACTTTGAGAGCTAATAAGTTCATAAATGGGTTCACTCAAGCAAAATAAGTTAAAGCGTAGATACTAACCGAATTTGATTAGTTTGGGTAACAAGTCTGGCGAAAAATGGCGCGCGCCGGATGCACGGCTTGTTGTAAGTTAAGACTTAAATCGCTAGGTTGATTAAGCAATTGTTGTCGAATGAGTTTGGCGGCTAAGAAGGCAGAGGTTAAGCCATGTGAACCATGTCCAATGCTCATCCACAGATGCGGTTGTAGCAAAGCAGATAGATCGGGAATGGTGTCTGGCTGATGACACCGTGCCTGAATGGCGGCTTGATAAGCGGGAATATCCACTACCGGACCCACCAAGGGAAGATGATCGGTGGTATTAGCGCGATAAGCGCTATGTCCTTGATTGGGAAAAACATTGTCATGCAAAGCATTCGGATAAGCTTGATTGAGTAAGGCTAAGTTATGACGATGTCCGCTTTCAGTTAGTCCTAGAGGCGCCTGTTGCTCAAAGGTGGCACCGATACAGCTGATGCCCTCTGCGGTGGTGGCAACATAGCCGCCGTAAGATAAAGCAAACTCTGGCAGGCTTTGCCATGCCGAAACCGGCAAATGAGACACTTGCCCCTTATTGAGTTGTAATATACTTCCCCAGTCCGCAAAAGCGAGTGAGGTTTGTGCACCACTGGCAATGATGATGGCGTCCGCTGTAAAGGTTTGTTGCTGGGAAATCAGTTGCCAAGCATCACCTGTGTGGTGAATTTGGCTAATTAAGGTGTTGGTGTGTAGTTGAATGTTTCGGGGAGTCAGTAAGCGTTTAACCAGAGCTTTGGGGTAAAGGCTACCCCCTTGTGGAAACCAGAGTCCAGCCGGTTGATGGGGCAGGGGTAAGTTGTCCATCCAATAAACTTGACTGGCATCATGCTGTTCAGCCCAAACCTTCCAACCCGCCAAGGTTTTAGCGTTATGAGACCATTTCGCAGCACCGGTTAAATTGCCTAGTTCGGTTCGATTGGGTTGTTGATGCCACCAATCAAGGGTAGCTTGCCAAGCCAGCCAATGCCATTGCGCATAAGGGTTGTGGGGGCGTTGATCGATAATCGGTAGACAGTTTCCTGCCAAATTGCCTGAAGCACCACTTGCTGGTTCCGATGCTTGCTCAAAAATATCAACGCTTAGCCCTGCATGAGCCAAGCTTTCAGCCAAGGCTGCACCAGCGATACCAGCACCGATGATAGCGACCTGGTGAATGGGCTTAGGGGTTTGCTGTATTGGCAACCAAGCTTTGCGATGCGTGCGAAGCATTCAGAGCGTTAGAACATGCCCAGCATGTTAGACGATTCACTATCGGCTTGGGCTTGTTTGGCTAAAAATGCTAAATGATCACGCGTTAATCGGTGTTTTTCGAGTTGTTCAAGCAGGTGTTGTGACGTTTGGTTGATATTTGCTTCAACAAATCCATTGCCTTCTCCAATTAGCCAGCAAGCGCCTTCTGCCAAACAGGTTACATAAGCAATGGGATAATGATCGGCATGAATACGTGCCGGATGATGATGCCCTGCAACGGCCATAATCACTTCGTGTGGTAAATCCCAACTTTTAAATAAGGCGGCACCCAATACAGCGTGGTTCATGTGCAGTAATTTTGATTCATTGTCAATAAATGCATCGAATGTTGATGATTGTTCTCTAACAATTTCAAAATCTCGTAAAAAGAACCTGGCCATTAGCACACTGCCAGCTTCATGTAATAGACCAGCTAAAAAAGCCATTGCCGGATCAACCTGCCATTTAAAGCGATTATTCATGTATTCGGCAATTTTTTTAGCAGCAAAAGCAGCCGTGATGCTATGACGCCAAAATTTACGTGCATCGATTAGTGGACTGGTAAAAGTGCTATGCAAACTAATAGCATGAACAATGTTGCGGGTTTCGATAATGCCTAAACGTGTTACGGCATTACTGATGGTCAGTACTTTGCCGTCACCACGAAACAAAATCGAGTTGGCGGTATCCATAATGCGTTGACTAATAGCCGTATCGGCTTCGACAATGTTGGCCAGTTCTTGAATGTGTTTCGTTGGATTTTTCCAAGCCGCTTCGAATAAGCTTAAGGTGTGCGGAATTTCTGGTAGGCGATTCAGTCTTTTGAGTTCGGTGAGTATGTCACCACTTTTACGAATAGTCATGAATGCGTCAGCCTACCATTGAATTGCTTGTTAACCTTCTAATAATATCACTGTTTTGTGGCCGTGAATCATCACGCGATCTTCTAAATGATAAATTAATCCACGCGCTAATACATTACGCTCGACATCACGACCTAGACGCTGCAAATCTTCGATGCTATGACGGTGTGTGACCCGAATCACATCTTGTTCAATAATCGGACCTTCGTCTAAGTCTTGAGTGACATAGTGACAGGTTGCACCAATGAGTTTTACGCCGCGTTGGAAAGCCTGATGATAGGGTTTAGCACCGATAAACGAAGGGAGGAAACTGTGATGAATGTTAATCATGCGTCCGTGGTAACGTTGGCACAATGTGGGCGGCATGATTTGCATAAAACGCGCTAACACAATCACGTCAGCATTAAGCGCATCAATTTGGGCTTCATAGGCGGCAAAAGCTTCAGCTTTATTTTCTTTGCTAATGGGAATGTAAAAGAAGGGCACATTATACCAGCCGGCCATTTCTCCCAGTACCTGGTGGTTAGCAATGATGCCAACAATTTCACCATCTAACTCATTGGCTTTCCAACGATAGAGCAAGTCGTGCAAACAATGGGCTTCATGACTCACCAATAACACAATGCGTTTTTTCTGTGCCGAATCGCTAATGCTCCATTGCATGTCAAATTCACGCGCAATCGGTTCGAAGGCAGTGCGGAATTGTTCGACATCGAAGGGCATAGAGGCCGCTTCAATTTCGGTACGCATAAAAAACCAGCCAGCATCTTGGTCTAAATGATGATTAGCCTCAGTAATATTGCCACCATACAAAGCAATAAAACTAGACACTTTACCCACAATACCCACTTTATCGGGGCAAGCAATACTTAAACGATAAACACGAGGCGAAGATGAGGTCATGGTTCCATCACTTTGGTTGCTGGTTAATGAACGATGCGGGCAGGATTGCCCAATTTGGTTAAGGCACTATTTAGGCGAGCGTCAATCATACCACCATATTGATCAATATCGGCAACGACACCGAGAATATGATCCTCGACTATTTCGCCCTGAGGTGCTAAAAAAACGATAGTGGGCGTAAGTTGCGCTTTATAACGTTTGGCAACTGCCATGATATCTTTGCTTTGACCGTCAAAATCAACAATGGTGTCATGTCCAAGGTCCAAGCGACGCATTAACACTTTTTGCTGGTACTGTTTGTTTTTGAGCATCGGCTGAATGACATCTCGCTCTAGCTGATGGCAATAGCGACAGTTAGGTGCCGTGGCAAATAACAAAATAGGCAAACGCATGGCTTCAGCTTCTTGCGCTAGGGAGGATAAATCCGTCACGGTAATTAAGTCCGAAGGCTTGGCAGCACTACAGGCTCCTGTACCCATCAAGGGAAAAAGGAGTGCCGCAGATAAGAGTAAACGTCGAGATATTTTCATGACATTATTATAGAATAGATAAAAGTTGTTTACCAAGGAATTGCCATGAATCAGTTATCCATCGCCACGCGCAAAAGCCCATTAGCCATGTGGCAAGCAGAATTTGTTAAGGCGCAATTGCTGCAACAACACCCACAGTTAGCCATTGAGTTGATTGGTATGAGCACCCAAGGCGACGTGTTGCTGGATGTTCCTTTGGCAAAAATTGGCGGTAAAGGATTGTTTATTAAAGAGTTAGAAGAGCAAATGATTGCCGGCAATGCTCAACTCGCCGTTCACAGCATGAAAGACTTGCCAGCGGTGTTGCCAGAAGGTTTTGCCATTGGGGCGGTGCTGGCAAGACACAATCCCCTAGATGCCTTTGTGTCTAATACTTATGCCAATTTAGATGAGTTACCGCAAGGCGCGATTGTTGGCACTTCTAGTTTGCGTCGTAAAAGCCAGCTGTTGGCTATACGTCCCGACTTACAGTTGCACGATTTGCGTGGCAATATTCATACCCGTATGCGTAAATTAGATGAAGGGCAGTATGATGCCATTATTTTAGCTGCGGCAGGCTTAGAGCGCATGGATATGCCTGAGCGTATCCGCAGTGTTATCCCTGCTGAGGTTTGTTTGCCGGCTGTGGCTCAGGGTGCCTTAGCGATCGAAGTCCTGGCAAACGATGCCAGTACACAAGGTTTTGTCGATTGTTTAAATGACCAGACGACCCTAGCTTGTGTGCGTGCTGAACGTGCGATGAATGCGGCACTCGAAGGGGGATGTCAGGTGCCGATTGGTTCTTACGCTATCTGGCAAGGCGAGCAGATTTGGTTGCGTGGCTTGGTGGCTAGCTTAGATGGCAAAACCATTATTCGGGGAGAGCGCAAAGGCAGTGCTGCGGATGCAGAAATGATGGGTGAAGACTTAGCACAGGAGTTGTTAGTGAAGGGTGCTAAATCTATTTTAGATGCCGTTTACGGTCGTTTATGAGTGCTTTAGTGCGGCAGTTGTGGGTAACGCGCCCCAATCCCGACGGTGAAGCGATGGCTAAGTTGGTGCGGGAAGCGGGTATGGTGCCTTGGCAAATGCCAGTGATGGATATATTTTGGCAATCGCCAGCGCACGAAGCTTTGCGTCAACTGATGCAAGCACATATTGTGATTGTTACCAGCCGATATGCCGTGACCAGTTTGGAAAAGTCGGGCATTCATTGGCCTAAAAATGTGACCTATATGGCGGTAGGTGCTGCAACCGGTAAGGCATTGCAACAGATTGGTATTGAGCCGATTGTGCCAACACAAAGTGACTCTGAAGGCTTGTTAAGCGAGCCAGTGTTGGCGCACACTGAAGGCAAAGTGGTGGTGATTTTGAAGGGCGAAGGCGGGCGTACCACGTTGCGCACACAGTTGACTAAACGTGGTGCGTTGGTGACGGAAATTCCGCTGTACCGTCGCGTCTGTAAACCGGTAGATCAAGGCATGTTGACCACCTTTTTGCAACAAGAACAAGCCGTAGTGACTGTGGCCAGTGCCGAAAGTCTAACCTGTGCCATGAACGCCACCCCGGCGGGATTTCGTCGTCGGCTAATGACCTTGTCTTTGGCTGTAATGAGTGAGCGCATCGCCGATTTTGCTCGTGCTAAAGGTTGGCAGGGTGATATTCAGGTGGCAACAATCATGAGCTCTCAAGGATTAATTGAAGCTGCCAAGGCTTGTCGATGACTCCCTGTGGGTTAAAGACTTTAGGAGAATAGTATGGAAAACACAAATACGACGCTGGCAAATGATGCAGTATTAACACAGCCTAAGTCTAGCGAACAAACTCTTCCTAAGGTCGAAGGCTTGCCGCCGGCTAAGTCACCTAAATGGCTAGTGTGGACGGGGGTGTTGGGTGCTTTTTTAGCACTGTTGGCGCTAACGGTAGTGATGGTGTTGGGGCAAAGACTGTTGCAGTTAGAAGCGAGTCAAGCACAGGCTAGGCAACAAACTCAGCAACAGCTAGATAGTCAATACAGTCAATGGCAGGCAGAACAGCAGAAGTTACTCGAACAGCAACAGACCCTTTCGCTGGGGTTGCGTGGGGAGTTGGCAGAGCTGTTGACGCAAGTCGATGCGCGTTTGAAAGAGCGTCAACAGCATCAGTCATGGCAAGTCACCGATGTGAACATCGTTAAGCTCATGGCCGCACAGCTGCAAGGTCTATCGTTATTGTCGGTAGAGCCTAAGGGGATGATGAACTTCCTTGATTCATGGCAGTCATTATTGGCGCAACAAGGCGTGGAGGTCGGTCATCCCTTGCGTCAAGCCTTAATGCAAGAGGCGCAGGTATTAAGTCGTTTATCGGTTGAGCGCGAAGCACTGCTCGATCAACAAACATGGCGTGTTTGGCAAGGCTTAGTGGATTACTATGCGCCGGCCTCTGCTGACGGCTTAATCAAGCCAACGACTGAAGTGAGTGACACTCAAGTGGCCTCATGGTGGCAGGGATTGATGAAGTTTATTCGCATTACCCCCGCCGAGCAAGTCGATACCAGTCGTTTGACTCAGTTGCGTGATGCGACATTATGGCAAACCCAAGCCAGTATGGCGCTGGCGCAATTGCGTTGGGGTTTGCAGACCAATCAACCGGGTTTGGTACAAGTCGAAAGCCAGCAGTTGGCGCAGTTATTGGCGGTGATGGCGGTGAGTGTTCCAGAAGGCATGTCTGCACAACTGACAACTTGGCAGACTTGGACGGGTTGGTCACAACCTGAATGGACTCATTTAGGTGCTTACCTTGCGCAACCCGAAGTTGTGAAACAGCCATGATCAGATTGATTGTTTGGGGATTGATGGCGCTATTGGGTGCCAGTTTGGCGATGTTTGCCGTCAGTGAGCAGGGCTATGTCGCAGTGAATTGGTCGGGTTGGCTCATAGAAACCTCGGTAAGTTTCTTGTTGCTCGTGTTAGCAATTGCTGCTGCGTTAATTTATGGTGTGATGCGCTTTATGTTACTCATTTGGCGCTTACCGGAACGTTGGCAACGTTGGCGAGATGGTAAACGCGCTGCCTTACCCATGAAGCAAGTGGCTCAAGGATTACAAGCGCTGGCTTTGCAGGAAGACGATAAAGCCATGAAAGCTTTGGTATCTGGCAAGGATGATAGCCAATGGTTGCGATTTTTGCTGGCAGCACAGTTGGCACAAGCCCAGCATCAATGGATGCAACGAGATGCTTATATTGAAAAGGCTCTTGCCTTAGCACCCGATCAAGCTTTTACCATTCAGCTACTGCACAGTCGTTGGTTAATGGATGAACAACCCGAAAGAGCCTTGGTATTAATTGATTCCCTACAAACGCTTTACCCGAAACAGCGCACTTTAAAAGCCATGCGTGTGCAAGCCTTAGAGCGTCTAGCCGATTGGCAAGCCCTTGCCGGTTATTTGCCCGAAGCCAAAAAAGCTTTATCGCGTGCGCGCTATCTTGCCTTGCAATCGACCTTATTGGCCCAATCGCTCAGTCGTGCCGACAATCGTGAGCTGTTAGAAGTTGAGTGGAAATCCCTGTCGCGTTCGCAACAACGTCATCCGTTGATTGCTAAAGCCTATGTCGAACGGGCTTTGGTGTGGGGTGCTTCGAGCAGTTTATGGCAAGTGGTGGTGAAAGCCTTAGAACAACGTTGGGATGCACAGCTGCTAACCACCTTGGCGGCCTTAATTGGACAAGATCCTTATCGTGAATTAAAGCAAGTACAGCAGTGGTTAAAAACCTATCCTAACGAGCCAGGGCTATGGTGGTTGTCTGGATTATTAGCGCAGCAACAAGGCATGTTAGAGCAGGCAGAGCAGAATTTATTGCATAGCTTGCAGTTGGCACCTAATGCGCAGGTTGCAGTAGCCTTATCGGACTTGTATGCGGTTCAATCTAAATCTGAAGCGGGACGTAAATTATTGACCGCTCAGTTGCAAGGCGCATCAACGACGGATCGCTTTCATCCACTTCCACAAATTCAATAAGCTAGATAATGAACCCGCCACATAAGTCATGGCGCAAGCGCGTAAAATGCGTTTAGCCGAATGTAGTTCTTTAGGACTTAATAAATTGCTTTGTGCCAGTAGCGGCATGGCGCGATTAAAGCTAGCATCCAACTCAACCGGTAGGGTGGTGATATTGACCAGCACCCCACCAAACTGCGAAACAAAACCGATGGCAAAAGCTAAAGCTGCCAAAATGGGGCTGTGAATCACCACTAACAATATAGGCAGTGCAATTAACGCCCATCCCGAAAAACGCGCAAAGGTTTGTGCGCGGGTAATTAATTCGGTACGACGCTGTAAGGCTTCGTAACCCTGAGCGTCTTGAATGGCATGTCCCACTTCGTGAGCGGCAGTCACAATCGCAGTTAATGAGTTGCGGTGAAAGTTGTCGGGCGATAAGCGCACTGTTTTACTGAGCGGATCGTAATGATCACCATCCGTGGTCTCTTCGACCCGAACATGGGCTAGTCCTTGTTGTTTCAGTAAATGTTCAGCAAACTGAGAACCTGTACCCGGTAGGGTCGGATGTGGCGTGCTGAAGCGTTTTAACACCCTTTGAGTGTGCCATTGCGGAATGTAAAGTGCGACAGCCACTAAGCCAATCGCCACAAGTAATAGAATGTTCATGACGCTATTTTACGGGAATTAGCCTAACTTCGCGATAAAATAAAAACCCCACCGAGTTGGTGGGGTTGGTTTGACTTCATCTGAAATTAAATGTTTTATTCAGCTTTCGTTTCTTTGCTCGGCTCAACTGCTTGAGATGTACCTTCTTCAATGCGTTGTGATTTACCCATCACGATTTTAATGGTTGCGGGATATTCATAGGCACTGCCGTTGTTGTGGTCGATGATTGCGCCGATACCACCACCAAAGATGATGTTACCAAACATGTTTCCCTTGGTTTTAGAAACTACATTCGCTGTACCTTGTTCAAAGCTTTCTTTCTTACAAGTTACAAAAAGATCTTTATTAGAGCGATTGATAGTTGATGTGTTAGGAGTGACTAATGCCCAAGAACCTTCATCATTAACCAGTTCGCATTTCGCTTCGTTTAAGTCTTTGCCGTCAGGAGTGTAGGTCAATACAGTGACTGGTTGCGCTGTTCCGCTAGCAGTGAGTGTTGAGCAGCCAGAAGACAAAATAGCGGCAGCAATCAGTGCTGATAGTGCTAAGATTTTCATAAATGTTTATCTCGTTTGTTGTGGATTTCGCAAATGAAGTCGAACAAATAGTATCTAATTTGATGTTGAATATCAATAAAAATAAAAACCCCACCGAGTTGGTGGGGTTCGTGGTTGTTGAAATCAGGATTTCCAACGATTAGAAGCGGTAGTTAACACCTACATTAAATGATGTACCGTTTACATCATCAGCAGAAATTTTATTGGCTTCTGCTTTAACAGACAGATTGTTTGTCATTAAATAGTCAACACCTAATCCATAAATATTGGCATCACCGTTGCTTGTGCTAGTTTCGGTTATGTTTAAAGTTGGTGCCTTTAACGTTACTTCAACATCAGTATTTAAACGAGCAATACGGGCGTAAATCAGGGTCTTTGGTGAAACAACAAAACCAGGGATTAAAGAAAACATTTTAGCTGCGGAGGTTTTTGCTTCAGCAGTTGCAGGGATTCCAGCGACTGTAAAAGATTTGCTACCAAAATCACCAGCATTATTGCGTAAACCAATTTCACCACCCAAGTAGAAGCTGCCACCCAAAGTTGCGCCATAACCCAATTGAAAACCAAAGTTTACATTTGAGTCTTCTAGCTCACTTCCGATTGTGCTTGCTAAGCCTTCAGATTTTAAGGTTGTATAACCCGCATCAAAGCCAACATAAGGACCATTGAAACCAGCCGCATTAGCAGCACCAGTTGATAATACAGACGCAGCCAAAGCTGCAAGGATTGTCTTCTTCATCGGAAATTTCCTTGTAAATACGTAAAATCCGCTCCGTCAGTAGTGACTTGAGCAGTCGATGTGTATCTTACAGCAGCTAATAGTTGTTAATAAATAGATTTATAGTAGCCAATGGTTATTTTTTAATAACTATATTAATGATCATGGACTTATCTACGATTGAAGAAAAACAACGATTTAGCGATCGCCTTTGCGCTGAGTTACAGCGCTTGGCGTTGCCCGTCAATAGCCCAACAGAAATTGCTCGTATACTTAACCGTAAGTTGCCGCAACTGTCGGTTACGCCTCAGTCGGTAAGAAAGTGGTTGTTTGCAGAAGCTTATCCGACCCAAGATAAGATTATGATGTTATCGGACTGGTTAGGTGTTTCGGCTCAGTGGTTGCGCTTTGGTGAAGGTGAGAAATTTACCGTCAATAAGTTGGCGCAATTAGCGGCCAGTCATCAGGTGCCTGCTAACTTGCTGTTGCTCAGTGCAGAATATGAATGTCTCATCCCGCTAGTTGATAAGCTGGCTAAATTATCAGCCAAAGACCTGCGTGTGGTTGAGGGGCTAGTCGAGATATTGTTAAACGAACATAAGCAGCTTAACTCTTAAGGCATTCGTCCGTTTTGCTGTTGAGGCGTTGTGATACAATATTTCTATATAAAAGCTAGGAGTTGGTCATGACTTATACCTTACCCAGAAATATTTTTGATTTACTGCTCGAAGCCTTGGGCGATAAACAAAAGACAGAGGTGTTTGCTCGTGCTATCGAGTCTTCTATTCAAGCCATTGATGATAAAGCCGTTGAGTCGATTACCGAAAAGAAACTGCAGTTAAGAGCAGGGCTTTACAATGATTTGCGTACGGAATTGGCAACCAAAGAGTTTGTTCGTGCCGAAATTAGTGAAGTTCGTGCTGAAATGAAGCAGATGCAAATTCTGATGAAAGTGCTGATAGGTTTGATGGTATTTGGATTGACCTTTGCCAACCCTGCGTTTATCGAGTTGATTAAATCGCTGCGCTAACTCGCATCCCGTTCAGCGCTGAGTACATCACCCATATTGCGCAGGCGTTTCAGCACGCGGTCGAGTTGTTCTAGGTTGGCGACGGAAATGGTGAAGTGCATCACGCTATGGTGATTGTCTTTATCGGCATTGCTGACGCTTTCGATATTAGAACCTTCCACGGCAATGGCATTGGCAATGGTAGCCAATACACCGCGGCGGTTGCGAGTTTCGACGGTGATGGCGGCTTGAAATTCACTGTCTAATTCGGTTTCCCATTGCACTTCAATCCATTTTTCAGGATGTTTACGGAAATTGGTCAGATTGTGGCAGTTGGTGCGGTGAATGACCAACCCACGTTCACTGCTCATAAAGCCCATAATGCAATCCCCTGGTACTGGGTGGCAACACTGCGCATAGCTGATCGCTAATCCTTCTGTACCCGAAATGGTGAGCGGCATAGGCTGTGTTGGCGTAGCATCGGTTTCGGTTAAGCCGTCGGCGATTTGTTTCGCTACCAAAGCAGGCAGTCGATTACCCAACCCAATGGCCATGAGCAATTCGTTCCAATCTTTGACTTTCAATTCAGCCAAGATGTGTTGTTGCTGTTCAGGCGTCACCGGCGCTTCAGTAATGTTCAGCACATGCAGCGCTTTGCGCAGTAAGCGTTCACCCAAGGCTACAGCATGCTCACTGTGTTGTCCTTTTAGGTAATGACGAATTTGGCTACGCGCTTTGGCGGTGGTGACAAAATCTAACCAATTTGGGTTGGGAGCTGGCGCACTGCCACGAATGATTTCGATGGTTTGACCATTGTGAAGCTGGGTTTTTAACGGCACCGGTACACGATCGATACGTGCGCCAATACAATGATGTCCTAGACTGGTATGGACAGCGTAGGCAAAGTCTATCACCGTCGCACCACGTGGCAGGGTGCGGATATCGCCTTCGGGGGTGAAAACATAAATATTGTCTGGGAAAAGGTCGATTTTGACGTTTTCTAAGAAATCGAGCGAGTTACCGGCGCTTTGTTGCATTTCGAGTAGGTGTTTCACCCATTCTTGCGCGCGTTGGTCGGCGGCTGCTACTTTAGAAGAGCCATTCAGTTTATAAGACCAGTGAGCCGCCACGCCGTGCTCTGCCACCACGTGCATTTCTTTCGAGCGAATTTGCACTTCGATATGCACGCCTTGTGTAGCAAAAAGTACGGTATGTAAGGATTGATAGCCATTGGCTTTAGGAATGGCGATATAGTCCTTAAAGCGACCAGGTAAAGGCTTATAAAGGGAGTGAACGATGCCGAGTGTGCGATAACAGGCATCGACATTTTCTACCACAATGCGAAAGGCATAAATATCCATCACTTCGTTAAAGTGAAGATGTTTTTGGCGCATTTTCTTGAACAGGCTGAACAGGTGTTTTTCCCGACCCGAGACACTGCATTCAATGCCTTCTTGTTCGAGTCGATGCAGAATGCTGTTGGTGATTTGTTCGACCAGTTCTTTGCGATTACCGCGTGCCCGTTTCACTCCTTCGGACAATGTTTTAGCGCGCCAAGGATATTTGGCGACAAAACACAGGTCCTCTAATTCCATGCGCCAAGCATTAATACCTAAACGCGCTGCAATCGGGGCATAAATATCGAGTGTTTCACGTGCAATGCGACGACGCTTGTCGGGTCGCATACTACCCAAGGTGCGCATGTTGTGTAAACGGTCAGCGAGTTTAATCAAAATAACGCGCAGGTCTCGCGCCATGGCCATGATCATTTTGCGGAAATTTTCAGCTTGCGCTTCTTGCGGACTCGAAAACTCCAGCTTGCCCAACTTGGTAACGCCTTCCACTAAGTTGGCGACATCATCCCCAAAATTTTCACTAATGTCTTGGCTCTTAAATGGCGTATCTTCGACCACATCGTGAAGAATAGCAGCCGTTAAGCTGTCAACATCTAAATGAATATCGGCCAGAATGCCCGATACGGCTAAGGGATGGGTGATGTAGGGTTCGCCGCTTTTGCGCGTTTGACCCTCGTGGGCTTTAGCGCCGAACCAGAAAGCTTGGCGAAGTTGATTTTGTTGAGCGTCTGATAGGTAATTTGCTTTAGAAAGCAGTTGCGTTAAGCAATCCGGATCTGCCAGTCCGTCTGTGTTGCTGGGTAGTGGTGAAGCACCACATAACAAATCGGGACCGGCTTTCATGTTGAATGATCTTAATAGAAGTAAGGAGGCGTTTCTTCGTCGCTCATGATCACTTCGGGTTTAATTTGGTGCGCTGCTAACTCACGCAGAGCAACCACGGTTGGTTTGTCGTTTTCCCATTCAACCGTTGCCGAACCACCACGTACTAACTGACGCGCGCGTTTTGCACCCACCAATACTAATTCAAAACGATTTTCTACCTGATCTAGGCAGTCTTCTACGGTTACGCGAGCCATGTTTTGCCACACTCCTAAAATTTGACCTTTTATTTTAACTGAAAACCCCATTGATTGCTATAACGAAAGTGGTTCTTTTGGATGTGCTTGTTGGTAAGGTAGATGAGCTTTGGTTAGAAACCCTGAGTGAAGGCGGGATTAATCATTATAATTTGAGGGGACATTTTGGATTTGAATTTCGTAATCGGGTATACTTAGTAAAAAAGCCGTTTATGTGATGAATGACGGCATGATAAAGCTTGAAGCGGTTGATTTCGGCTGACTGGTGGTTTGTTTACTTTTATCAGATTCAATGAAATAAGGGGTTAATCTATGCAAAGCATTGCATCACGGTTGTTGTTGTGGATAGGTGCGGTTGCCGTTATTTTATTTATTGTCGCTTTCGTGGTGGTTGATCAGGTTAAGCGAAACTTGGCAGAAGATGCAATTAAAGAGTTTCGTGTCGCTGGTCAACAATTTTATGCCACCCGCTTGAATGAAAAATTGAGTTCAGGCACGGCTTCTGCTGTTGCTTTAGCTAACTCGCCGCAAATGCGCTACTTAATTGCCAATCAAGATCATGAGCAGTTGGCCACGGTGCTGTCAGGAATTTCGAAAACCTTTGCGCAAGCCACCGATTACAAAAACATTCAATTTTTACTGCTAAATGGACAAGGGCAGTTCCTCTATCGCTCTTATGTAAAAGAGCCTGATTCTGGGCGTGGTAAAGATGCCACCTATCGGGCCGGTGTTAAAGAGGTGTTGTCGGGGGCTAAGCCTGCCCATTCAGGCATTGATTTGTCTAGTGGTGGATTGGTGTTGTCGAGCATGGTACCGGTAGATTACGAGGGTCAACGAGTGGGTGTGTTTGAATTTCGTTCTGGCTTTGGTTCTATCAATGACGATATGATCAAACAGAATTTATTCCACATTGCGTTGCTCAACGCTAAAGCCTTAGAAACTTATAAAAAAGGTAAAGAAAATAAGGCTTTTGGGAGTTATGTGATTGCACACAATAACCATTTTCGCGAGCCAGTTCAGCAGTGGTACGCCAACCTAGATGTCGATGCGGTGATTGCCGCGGCGCAGGACGGTGTCTGGCAAGATGGTCAGCGAGTGGTGAGTGTCGAAGCCATTAACAATGCCGCCGGAGACTTAATTGGTTACCATTTAATCGGCTTTGATAAATCTGTTTTAGCGGATCGATTGGAAGAATTAGACAATATTGTTTGGTTGTTTGACGGCATTATCGTGTTGCTGGTAGTGGGTATCATGTGGGTTGTGGTTTGGGGGGTTCGCCGCCAAGTGACGCGACCACTTGCTGAGATGCAAAAACAATTGGCTTCCGTTGCTCGTGATGGACAATTTTCCCGTCAATTACCCGTCAAAGCGGGCGATGAAATTGGACAGATGACTACGGCGGTGAATCAGTTGTTGTCGAATTTATCAACTTCACTTTCTGGTGTTAATGGGGTGTTGAAACAGGTTGCTCAGGGTGATTTTAGACAAAGAATTACCGATGATTTGCCCGGAGATTTGGGTGTGTTGAAACACAACTTAAATAACGCAGTTGAGACATTACAAAATAATATGAAGGGTCTTTCGGTTGCGATGACCGCCTTAACTGAAGGTAGGTTCAATCATCGTATGCCATCGGATGTTGAACCCAAAATGCGACAACAGGTTGATGGTGCCTTAGCCGTGCTGAGCGATATCGTGAAACAAATTAGTGATAGCATGAGTGCGGTTGCGGCAGGTGATTTTAGCAAAGAGCTGAGTGTCGAAGTTCAGGGTGAATGGGTGGCGCTGAAAGAGAGTGTAAATGGTTCGGTTAAAGCTTTGCGAGCCAGCATGGACGAGTTGGCTACAGCTTCGTCTGCTATGGCGCAAGGTGATTTACGTGTGCACATTCGAGGCGATTATGCGGGAGATTTGGGTCGCATTGCCCAAGCGTTTAATCACGGTATTCATAGTTTGCAAGAAAGTATGTTGGGTATTGCTCGTGCATCGGCGGTGGTGTCGAATGCGGCAACTGAAGTGGCGAATGGTAATAACGATTTGTCGAATCGCACGCAAACACAGGCCTTGTCGTTAGAAAAAACCGCCAGTGCCATGACTGAAATGACGCAAGCGATTGTGCAAACGGCGGATAATGCTGAACAGGCTCGTTTATTGGCAAATAATACGCAGCAAGCTGCAACAGAAGGCGTCGCCTTGATGGATCAGACGGTTGAAGCCATGCGTGAAATTGGTGAAGCGAATCAGCAAATAACCGCTATTGTTTCTTTAATTGATTCCATTGCCTTCCAAACCAACTTATTGGCACTGAATGCGGCAGTCGAAGCAGCGCGGGCTGGTGAACATGGGCGTGGTTTTGCCGTGGTGGCGAGTGAAGTGCGTGCGCTAGCGGGTAAGTCGGCGGATGCTGCGAAGGATATTAAACTGTTGATTGATCGCACCATTGAGAAGGTGAATGCAGGAGATCAGTTGGTAGCGCAAACAGTTGATGCCTTTGCTGCTATTCAAACGCGCTTGGCAGAAACGGATGAAGCCATTGCCAGTATCGCCACGGCGATGCGCGAACAGCGTGCTGGTGTGTCTCAGGTGAATCAAGCGATTAGTGATATTGATCAGTCAACACAACAAAATGCGGCTTTGGTTGAGCAAACATCGGCAGCAGCTGAAACCATGCGAGATCAGGCGGATGAAGTGGCAACTCGTGTTGCTCAGTTTCAATTGAATGGTCAAAAGCTACTGAGTTAAGTTTTGTCTGCTGGATAGGTAAAAAAGGACGGCAGTGGCCGTCCTTTTTTTGTTCATCTTTTGCGTCTCTTTTGTGTCGTTAACGGGTTAAATCGGCCAGTAATTCCTGGTGGGTAGCTGCTTGTCTATGCAAGCGCAAACGCTGAGCACGGAAAATGGTGGTGAGTTCAGCCAAAGCCAAGTCGAAAGCGTCATTGACGACTAAATAATCAAACTCGCTGTAATGACGCATCTCATTCACCGCATCGCTCATACGACGATTAATCACCGCTTCACTGTCTTGACCACGCCCCGTTAAACGAATGCGTAATTCTTTAATCGAAGGCGGGACAATGAAAATACTGATGACATCGGGACGCAAACGACGAATTTGTTGTGCGCCTTGCCAGTCGATTTCTAAGATCACGTCTAAGCCAGCATTCAGTTGGGCTTCGACTGCCTGTTGTGAGGTGCCATAGTAGTTATCAAAAACCTGAGCATGTTCTAAGAAGTCACCTGCGCTAATGCGTTGTTCAAACTCGACTTTGTCGACAAAATGATAGTTGACGCCATCTTGTTCGCCTGGGCGTGCTACGCGTGTGGTATGAGAAACACTGACTCTGACTTTGGGTTCTTGACGGAGTAGTGCGGCGACTAATGACGTTTTGCCTGCCCCTGAAGGCGCTGAAATGACGTATAACTGACCACGCATGTTTTGTTCCTTTTATGCGAGTTATCAAGCGAGATAAAAGAGAATAGGATACAATATTATGCATGAATAAGAAACGTAACATTATTTTAGTTGGCCCGATGGGCGCTGGAAAATCATCGGTGGGTAAGCGTTTGGCGCAGGTGCTCGACTTGCCTTTTATGGATACCGATCATGAAATCGAAGCACGGTTGAAAGTGAGCATCAGCACCATTTTTGATGTCGAAGGTGAGGCTGGGTTTCGTCAGCGTGAAGCGCAGGTGATTGCCGATTTAGTCGAGCACGGAAGTCGTAAGGTGTTAGCTACGGGTGGTGGTGCGGTGATTCTGCCAGAGAATCGGGTTGAGCTAAAGGCTTACGGCACAGTGGTGTATTTATCTTCGTCGGTGAAGCAGTTGGTCGAACGCACCCGTCACGATACGGCGCGTCCGTTATTGCAAAATGCTGACCCAGAGAAGGTTTTGTCTGAACTGATGAAAATACGCGAGCCTTTCTACCGTGAAGTGGCGGATATTGTGTTGCATACTGAACGTAAATCGATTAATCGTGTGGTACAAGAAATTTTGAGTGCCTTAGCCCAGCGTGGCTGGCCAGAAGCAAAGGGAGTGAGAGTCTAATGTCATCGTCGATGCAAACCTTGAAAGTCGAGTTGGGCGCTCGTTCTTATCCCATTCATATTGGTGAAGGCTTGTTGTCTCGTCCCGACTTAGTCTTGCCGCACGTGCCTGCAAAACAGGTAATGATTGTGTCGAACACCACCGTTGCGCCTTTGTACATGGAGCAGGCCAAGGCGTTGTTTGCCGGTACGGGCAAAACGGTGGCGACCTGCGTGTTAGATGATGGCGAAGAATACAAACACCTGGTTGAGTTGAATAAAATTTTCACCGCACTGTTAGAAAATCGCTTTGACCGCAAGTGTATGTTGGTCGCGTTGGGTGGTGGTGTTATTGGCGATATGGTTGGTTTTGCCGCCGCTATTTATCAGCGTGGTGTCGATTTCATTCAAATTCCCACCACTTTGCTGTCGCAAGTTGACTCTTCGGTGGGAGGGAAAACGGGCGTCAATCATGAGTTGGGTAAAAACATGATTGGTGCTTTCCATCAGCCAAAAGTGGTGTTGATCGACACCCTCACGCTCAACACCCTACCAGACAGAGAGTTGTCGGCTGGGGTGGCGGAAATCATTAAATATGGTTTGTTGTGCGATGCCACTTTGTTTGCTTGGTTAGAAGCGAATATGGAAGCCTTGCTGGCACGTGAGCCAGCGGCTCTAGCCTATGCCATTGCACGTTCTTGTCAAGACAAGGCCGATATTGTCGCTGCTGATGAAAAAGAAGCCGATGTGCGTGCGTTACTGAATTTAGGTCACACCTTTGGTCATGCTATCGAAACGGGCATGGGTTATGGCGAATGGTTGCATGGCGAAGCGGTCGGTGCGGGCATGATGATGGCGGGCTATATGAGCAAGCTGATTGGCAATATTAACGATGCCGATTTAGATCGCATGGCAGACTTAATCAGTCGTGCGCGTTTACCTTTATATCCGCCACCCCAAATTAAGCCAGCGCAGTTCTTAGATATGATGTCGGTGGATAAAAAAGCCGACGCAGGGCATATTCGCTTGGTGTTGCTCAAAGCATTGGGCACGGCTTACCTGACGGGTGACTATGATGCCAGTGCGTTAGATCGTACCTTAGCAGAGTGGAATGCTTATGCGGGTGAGCAAGACTGAATATGAATAACTCGCTTGCCCAAAAAACAGCGCATTTGAAATGGTTAAAAACCTTACGTGCTTCTGCTCGGTCGTTAGTTGAAGAAGCGCCAAAACCCTGTGATTGTCAGCAGTGGTTAAAGCAGCAAGCAAAAAAACAAGCCGTACATAAACCGCGTGCTGCAGAATCTAAGCCTGCTGAATTAATTTTACTGGCTTCGGCTGCACCCAAAGCCCAGAGAAACAGTGATTACAACCGACGTTTTGAACAGGGGACAGCGGGTTGGTATCACATTCCTGCCAGTTCATTACAGAGTTATGCCGACGAACAACTGCAAGCTGTTGCCTACCTTGCGATCGGCATTACGCAAACGGGTGTTGCCGAGCGCAACGCAACCCATTTGTATGCCGTGACCTCGGTACAACAGCTACCGAGACACATGTTAACGGTAGAACAGTCGGGACGCTTGGTTGCCAGTGATGAGCCTTACTGGTTATTCGAATTGTCTCATTCGGTGGTGTTAGCACAGCCTATTACTCATTATCCAACCCATTTTTCGGCTAAGTTGTCGCTGGCTGAACAGTTACTGACGGAACATCAGTTTGATCGCCTTCGCGATATTAACACCGTCGATTAAGTTGCTCTTTTCCTTGCATAGCAGTCCATTAACACATGGCTTGCTGACGACTTGGGTCTGTCAGTTTTTTAAGGGCAACAATTAATTATTTTTATTGTGATCCATCAACGATTTAATGAATAATTGCGTATAATCGACTTATATTCTTCATGGTTACGCTGGATGGTTCACAGATGATGGTGCAAAAACTCAGTTTGCGTTTTAAAATCATGTTGCCGATGATGTTGGTAATCGGCTTAATCTCGTTTCTACTTACTTTTTCTAATTGGCAATCAATGAGTCAATTGATTGCGCATAATGAACAAGCCGAGCTTAAAATTCACCTGCAAGCTTTAGAAAATGCCATTGTCAGTGAAAGCCGTTTAGCAGAGAGTATGAGCAGTTTGGTCGCCAATATGCCGCAGGTACAGCAGAAGTTTGCTGCGGGCGATCGTTCTGCGCTTGCTGGTATGTTTGTGCCCGCATTCAGTAGCCTAAAACAAAAATATGGTGTTGATCAATTTCAGTTCCATACGCCACCAGCCGTTTCTTTTTTACGCGTTCATAAACCCGAAGTTTTTGGCGATGATTTATCGAGCTTTCGATTTTCAGTCGTTGATACCAATCAATCCAAACGTCCACTTAGAGGGCTTGAAAGTGGCGTTGCGGGTTTGGGTATTCGTGGCATAGTGCCGGTTTTTCACCAGCAGCAACCCATCGGTTCTGTCGAATTTGGTATGAATTTCGGCCAATCGTTTTTTGATCAGTTTAAAGCCCATAATCAAGTCGATGTGGCTATGTATCTTTATACCGATTCCACGTTCAAGACGGTGGCTTCAACGCTGACCGATCGTCGTCCACTGTTCCCAGAGTCACAGCTCAGACAGGCGTTTCAGGGCGAATCTCAGTTGGCGCAAATGAGCATAAATGGGGTGGCGCATTCGGTGATTGCGCATCCTGTGAAAGACTATTCGGGTAAGGCCATTGGAGTGGTCGAAATTGCCATGAATAATGAACATAACATTGCTGTGTTAATGCAAGAGCGTGATAAAGCGATTTGGTTTACGCTGTTGGTACTGCTGTTCGCGGCGGGCTTATCCTGGTTGATTGTGCGTTATATTCTTAATCGGTTAGAAAAAGCCGTTGGTAATGTCAAACAAATTGCCAATGGCGATTTAACACACGCCATACCCGTCTCTGGTAATGATGAATTGGCACATTTGGCGACTGCCATTAACGACATGCGCAATCAGTTGCATCGCATGGTGCAAGAAGTGTCAGAAAATACCCGTGCGGTTGACACCTGTGCGCATGAAATTAACGAAGCTATTGAAGGGCAAGCGGCAACGGCGTCGCAAATGTCTTCATCTGTGGCAGAAATTACTTCTACCATGGAAGAGTTGTCAGCCTCTTCAACACAAATTGCTGAGCATTCGGGTTTGGTGGTTGATGTGGCCAATCAAGCCATGAGTAACTCTTACAAGGGTTCTGAGGCGATGCAAACGGTGTTGTCACGTATGGAAGACATACGTAATGATAACCAAGCCAGTTTGCAGGAAATCATCGAATTGGGTAACAAGTCGAAGCAAATCAGTAAAGTCATGTCGCTGATCACCAATTTAGCGGATCAAACCAAGCTGATTGCTTTTAATGCCGCTTTAGAAGCTTCCAGTGCGGGTGAAGCGGGTAAACGTTTTTCGGTGGTGGCTGCTGAGATTCGTCGTTTAGCTGATAGTGTGACCGATTCAACGGGTGAAATTGAAAGCAAAATTAACGAAATTCAGGATGCTATCAGTCGGTTGGTGATTAATTCCGAAAAAGGGGCTAACAGCATTTTAGCGGGCACTGCAGCGAGTAATGTGACTGCGGAACGTTTCAATGAAATTGTGAGTGCCGTTAACCAAACCAGTACCGCAGCGCAACAAATTTCACTGTCTACTCAACAGCAAAAAGTAGCCAGTAACCAAGTGGTGGTGGCCTTGCGTGAAATTGTTACCGCCAGTTCACATACCGCTGGCTCGATCAATAAAATCGCCCAAATTAGTCAAGATATGACGCAACTTTCCGAAACTTTGGCGCAATTGACGCATCAATTTAAGCTGGTGAGAAGCACTGAAGCATGAAAAAAATCAGGGTACTGATTGCCGACGATAGCGCTTTATCTCGAGCTTTGTTGCGTGAGTATTTAGAACAAGACGATGACATAGAAGTGATTGCGGAAGCGCGCAATGGTGAGGAGGCGGTGGCTTTAGCCTTAGATTTAGCACCGCAAGTTATCACCATGGATGTGCACATGCCCAAAATGGACGGTTTGGCTGCCATTGATGCCATCATGACGCGTCGGGCGGTGCCGATTTTGGTGGTAAGTGGCGTGGCTGATGCGAAGGTTGCTTATGATGCACTGTTGCGCGGTGCCTTAGATGTCATCAGTAAGCCGACAATTGATGCAGGCGATGCCATTGAGTTGGTGACCAAGGTTAGGTTGTTGGCTGGCGTTTCGGTCTTTACACGCCGCGCCTTACGTGCCGATACATCTGAGAAAATCTCCATGCCGCCATCTCGTTTTGATTCGGCAGCGACGACAGCCTTACCTAGTTGGTCGCGCGTGTATGCCATAGCTTGTTCGACAGGAGGTCCACAGGCATTGGCTACGCTCTTGGCTGCCTTGCCAGCCAGTTTTCCTGCCCCCATTGTGGTGGCGCAACACATGGCGGCTGGTTTTTCTCAAGGTATGGTGGATTGGTTGGATAAACTAACCCCTTTGCGGGTGTGTTTGGCTCAGTCGGGCGATGTATTACAAGCAGGGGTGGTCTATGTTTCTCCTTCAGAGCAACACTTATCCATTACGTCGGCAGGGCGCTTACTGCTGACACCACCCAGCACACGCGACATTTACCATCCCAGCTGCGATTGCTTGCTAAGCTCGGTGGCCAGCCAATTCGCACAACGGAGCGTCGGCATTATTCTGACCGGTATGGGGAAAGACGGGGTTCAAGGTATGCGTGATATTTATCAAAAGCAGGGAGTTACTTGGGCGCAAGATGAATCGAGTTCGGTTATTTTTGGCATGAATCGTTTGGCGATTGAAGCGGGCGTGATTCGTGAAGTATTACCTTTAACAGCCATGCCCGAACGCATGATGGCCTTGTTGGCGTGAGTTAAGTCATGGTGCTGCTGTTGTCTCCTTTTCAAACCCTAATTAAAGCGCGCACCGGTTTAATGTTAGAGGATGCTAACAGCTCGGATAAGTTAAGTGCGGCGATTAAAGAAGGCATGATGCTTGAAAGCATTCATTCTCCCGATGCTTATTTGGCGCGCTTATCGGAAAACCAGCAGAGTTTTCAGCAGTTAATTAACCGACTGACCATCAATGAAACCTACTTCTTTCGTGAGCCTGAGCACATTGATTTATTGGTTAATGTGTTGATTCCTCAACGGCAAGCCGCGTCGGATGACAGGCCTATTCGTATTTTGAGTGCGGGTTGTTCTTCGGGTGAAGAACCTTATTCGATTGTGATGGCATTGATTGAACGCTTTGGTGAAGCCGCATTAGCGGAATTTAGGGTGATTGGTGGCGATATTGATAGCCAAGTATTGGCCAAGGCTAAGAAAGGTTGTTATAACGAATTTTCGTTTCGAGGGGTATCGGTGGAAAGAAGACACCGATTTTTTGATCGTGTCAATGGTGTGTTTCAGTTAAAAGAAGCGGTGCGTCAGCAAGTTAGTTTTCATGAGCTGAATTTGTTTGCCCCGACCATGACGACAGAACTGCGTCAGTTTGACGTTATTTTCTTTCGCAATGTGTCCATTTATTTCGACACGCCAACGCGCAAAATCATTCAACAACAGCTGAGTCGTTTATTAACCGATCAAGGCGTGTTGTTGATTGGCAGTGCAGAAACCTTAGCCAATGACTTAGGCGTTTTGTCACTGGTAGAGCAAAAGGGTGTTTTTTATTTTACCAAAACCGCCAATCATTCGCTTGCACCCGAGATTAAACCAGCCTTGCCCCTATCCAATCCAGAAAAACCCACACAAGCTCCTATTCCCTTACGTCCCTTAACCACCAATGCAGACAAGCAGCAGCTACTCGAATGGATGGCGCAAAAGCGCTACGATCTCGCTGAGCCTCTGATTGATGCTTTGTTGCTTGAGCATGGTGAAGATTTGCAGTTAAGCCTGCTAAAAGCGTTTGTATTGATGAATCGAAAGCACTGGGCTGAGGCCAAACCCATACTATTGGCTGCAGTAGCTAAGGAGCCTTGGTGTTTGGATGCTTTAGTGCTGTTGGGCTTGCTGGCAAAGTGGCAACAACTGTTGGATGAAGCGATTGACTGGTTCAAAAAAGCGGTATATGCCCACAGCGATCGTTGGTTAGCACACTATTATTTGGCAGACAGTTATAAGAAGCATCACCCCCAATTAGCCTTACGTGCCTATCGAACCACGTTACAACTCATTGAACAGCATCCTGAACATGCTGGTTTGGTGCTGGTGCCACTCGATTTTTCGACGGCTGAATTACGTTTTCTCTGTGAGCACCATATCCAGAAACTATCGCAAGGCTTGGAGGTCAAGTCTCATGGCGATTGATTTAACTAAGTTTGTGTTGAGGTTTATCGAAGAAGCGCGCGACCATTTACGACGCTTAAATGAAGGTCTGTCGTTGATCGAACAGGGTAATGAAAGTGCTGAGCAACTGAATGCCTTGTTCCGATCGGCACACACCATTAAAGGCTCGGCTCGTATGCTAAAATTGATGCCCGTGAGCGATTTGGCGCATCAGATTGAAGATGTGTTAGCGGCGATGCGAGATGGTCAACTGTCGTGGAATGCTTCTGTTATCGGCTTGCTTTACCAGGGTGTTGATGCCTTGGCAGCTCTTGTCGATCAGTTGGCCACTCATAAAGACCCCCAACAACTCACATTCAGTCATGCACCTTTGGTTGAATCGCTGAAGCGTTTGTTAACGGCAGGGTCGCCCAGTGCAGAGGATACGACCAGTAATCAACAGCCTTTGCCTGAACAGTCAGACTCGAATAGTGTGGCGCCAAAGCTGGAGTCGTCAACTGGCCTGCAAGCATCTATTGATGTAGCGCCGGCGATTACATTGAAAACAGCCGAAACCGTAAGGATTCGCCTGAATAAGTTGGATGAGCTTTTGTCGTTGATGAGCGAAATGGTCTCCAGCCATAGCCGCTTGCGTCAGCGATTAGTCGATGTGCATCAACTGGGCATGAGTCAGTCTATGCAAGGAGCTTCACAGTCACTGCGCAGTTTTCAACAAGCGCTGAAAGACGATGTTCAGTATCAAGAACAGCAAATGACGGAATTGCTGGATAAAGCCCTGCAAATGCGTATGTTGCCTTTAGGGATGGTGTTTGAGCCTGCTACAAGACTGGTGCGCGAATTGGGTCAGTCTCTGGGTAAGCGTATGACCAGTGTCATTCAAGGCGCAGAGATAGAGTTAGATCGACAATTGATTGATCGACTGAGTGATCCCATCGTACATTTAATTCGCAATGCGATTGATCACGGCATTGAATCGCCCGAACAACGTGTTGCCCTGGGTAAGCCTGAGGTGGGTAAGATCAGTTTATCTGCCAAGCAGGATGGGGGTTGGGTGGTGATCGAAGTAGCCGATGATGGCGCAGGTATTGCCTTGTCATCGGTGCTAGACAAAGCCATTCGTAAAGGCTTAATTAGCGAGTCGCAAGTAGAAGGGCTTTCGCAAGCCGAGATTATTGATTTTATTTTTATGCCCGGTTTTTCAACCAGCCCCCTCATTACCGACTTGTCTGGGCGTGGTGTCGGCATGGATGTAGTCAGGTCGATTATTGTTGATGATCTGCATGGCAGTATTGATGTTAAAACCCAGTTAAATCAGGGCAGTGTTTTTCAACTGCGTCTGCCGCTATCGCTGGCGGTAATGCGTGTGTTAATGGTAAAAGCCGCCCAACAAATCTGGGGTTTTGCCGCCCAGTATGTTGTTGAACTATTGCGCATTCCGGCGTCTAGCTTAATGGATATTGCCGAACGCCGCGTGATGATTTTGCGCAACGAGTTTGTGCCAGTAATGGAGTTGGCTGTTTTATTGGGTTTGCCATCAGCAGATCAACCAACCAGTTTGTTATTATTGGTAGTGCAGTTGAATCACGAAAAGTTGGCGCTGGTGGTGGATTCACTGATTGATGAGCGTGATTTGGTCATTAAGCCCTTACCCGAACACTTGGCTTTTAATCAGCGCGTTGCCGGCATGGTGGTAACAGGTAATAATCAACTGGTTAATGTGCTCCATGCCCCTGCGCTGTTTGCTTTAGCACAAGCCAGTCGAAAATCTCAAACGATAACTGAAGCCCATAATCAGCCGCAACAAGCTTCTGCTAAACATTTGCTGGTGGTAGATGATTCCTTAAATACACGCGAAATTGAAAAAGATGTGTTGGAAGCTTATGGTTATCACGTAACGCTGGCTGAAGATGGTGTCGATGCCTTAAATAAAGCCAAGTTGACGGAATTTGATGCGGTATTAACCGATGTGGAGATGCCTAATATGGACGGATTCACCTTAACAGCTCAGTTGCGCCAAGACGAACGTTATCGTCACAAACCGATTATGATCATTACCTCGCGTGAGAAAGAAGCCGACAAGCGCAGGGGCATGCAAGTAGGCGCTGATGCTTACATTGTTAAAGGCGATTTTGATCAAAGCAACCTGATTAACACCCTACAGGCCCTGTTAGCCTAAGTTAGCCCACGAATAGGAAAAACAATGCAAATTTTAGTGGTAGATGATGACGCCTTCGCTGCAGAAATGATTCAAGCAACGCTTGAAGCCTTCGATTATCAAGTCAGTTTGGCTGAAAACGCACTAGATGCGATGGAGCAATGCCAAGCGAATGAACAGATTAAATTGATCATTAGTGACATGAATATGCCTATGGTATCAGGTATCGAGTTATATCAAATGCTCAAAGCCCAAGGCAGTCAGTTACCCTTTATTTTACTCACGGGGGATGATCCAGAGCCCTTACATCAGCAAGAACCAGGACTAAGCGCTTGCGTGCTAAAAGATTACAACTTAGATGAACACTTACCAGCAGTGATCAGTCGTGTTTTGCGTACCTCACAAGGGGATTAATCATGCCAATGAATGACGATAAATACATTAAGTTGGCTAAGGCTAAAGAAAAAATCGCACGCCTTCGTCAGCGTTTTATTGAGCAGTTACCGGCTCGATTAATTGAAGGCAAGGCGGCACTCAGGTTGTTGGCCGAGTCACATAACGAGCAAACGGTTGCCAATATTCATCGATTTTTTCACAGTATCAAAGGTACTAGCCGTTCTTTTGGTTTTGAAAATCTTTCAGACGCGATTCTGGCCGGTGATGATATTGCCAATCGATTGCTTACCCATCAGGGTGAGTTGCCCAGCGATTGGATGCAAGTGTTAACAGAAAGCCTAAAATCCCTTGCAGTGGAAATCAATAAACTCACCACTCAAGAGTTAATTCAACATGATGCCATGTCTAACCTGCCTTATTTTGGGCAAGATAGCGCTTCGTCGCAAACCCAGTTAGAGGCCCATAAAACACTTTATTTGTGTGACGATGATGAGTTGGCAACGGAACAACTGGCAACCCAATTGGGCTTTTTTGGCTATGAGTGTTCTACTTTCTACCAAACAGAGCAGTTAAAACAAGCGATCTTAACCCAAGCACCCAATGTCATTATCATGGACATTAATTTTCCAGAAGGGCGAAATGCGGGCTTGGAACTGTTAGAAGACCTGTTCAAGCAACTGCACACCGAAATTCCCACCATTTTCCTGTCGGCACGAGAGGATTTTTCAGCCCGATTACGTTCCGTGCAAGTGGGTGGTTCGGCCTATTTTCAAAAGCCAGCACGTGTGTTAGATATTGTGGCGATGCTGGATAGTCTTACTACCCCCAAAGCGCCAGAACCCTACCGGGTTATCGTGGTGGACGATGAGCCTGAAATCGCCAGTTATCATGCCATTATTTTAGAGCAATCTGGCATGGTTACCGAGCAGATAAGTGATCCTGAGCAGTTGCTTGCGCGTCTTGCGAGTTTTCGTCCCGATTTGATCTTGATGGATATGTATATGCCAAGCTGTACTGGCAGAGATTTGGCCAAAATGATCCGTCAAATTCCAGAGTATGTGAGTTTGCCGATTGTTTTCTTATCCAGTGAAACCGATCGACAGCGTCAATTTTCAGCCATGAGCGTTGGCGCTGAGGGTTTTTTGACCAAACCCGTGGTGCCAGAGTATTTGGTGGCAGCCGTTGCTATTCGGGCTGAACGTATGCGCATTTTGCGTATGCTCATGGCCAAAGATAGTCTAACGGGCTTGTACAATCACACCACCACCACGGCCTTTATTGGTAATGAATTAAACAATGCGATTCACCAATCGACCAATTTATGTTTGGTCATGATTGATATTGATCACTTTAAGCTGGTTAATGATGAACATGGTCACCCGATCGGGGATCAGGTGTTATTGGCTATGTCGCGGGTATTGCAACAACGTCTTCGTCATTCGGATATTGTTGGTCGTTATGGCGGAGAAGAGTTTGCGATTGTCATGCCCAGAACGGAAGAGTCTCAGGCAATGCAGTTGATTGATTTATTGCGTCAAGACTTTGCCAAAATCATTTTTAATAGCCCGCAAGGCGATTTTACCTGTAGTTTTAGTGCCGGAGTGGCCAGTTATCCTAGACATACGACCATTGAATCCCTTCGCGCAGCTTCGGATCAAGCCTTGTATCGTGCCAAGCGTCAAGGTCGCAATCAAACTGTTGGCGAGCTCATGTCGGTCGATTGGAGTCGCTCATGAGTGATGCGTTACTGACCCAGTTGTTGGCGCAACGACGAGAAATGAATCAAGAGGTAGTCGATGTCGATGAACCAATTCAGCAACTGTTGATTATTGGCATTGGCGAACAAAAATTCGCCATTTTTGGTCACTATCTGCGTGAAATTCTCTCTGATCCTGACGTTTGCTGGGTACCAGGTTGTCCCGACTCTATCGAAGGTGTCATAAACCTACGCGGACGCATTGAGTCAGTGATCCGTCTTCATGAGCGTTTACGCACCGGAATGCCTAGCACAGAACTGAGCGCTGGGTTTGTGTTGATCGCTGAAACAGAAGAGATCAGAACTGGTATTCGTATCGAAGCCTTGATTGATATGATCGAAATCAGTGAAAGCGAACTGCAACCACCGCCTTCAAGCCTACCCATTCACTTGCAACCTTATGTCAGCCATGTCATGACCTACCAACAACAACCATTAGCGGTGTTGAATATTCAGCGGTTGCTAGCCGATTATGCGAAGGAATTGGCATGATACCCGCATCAGTGAAGGATCAGCTGGATTGTGTGCTGATTGATTTTGCTGGCGTGACAGTGGCTCTGTTGGCTCATCAAGTTTTGTCACTCCAAGGTTTCTCGGAAGTGGATCAGACAACACCTAAATTATCGTCATGGCTAGGTTTGCCTGAGCAAGAGGAAACAACGTCAAGCTTATTGCGCGCGCTTGGAGCCAATCAAGCGCTTTTAACCTGGCAGACACCTTCGGATGTTGAATTGGTTTCTCTACCTATCGAGTCTATTTACCCATTGCCCAGTTTACTGGTTCAAGCTTGTCGATTGCCCGGCATTGCAGCGCTGGCCTGGCAAGAAAAGCGACTGATTTTCTTGATAGACTTATCGGCGCAAACTCAAGTTGCCTGAAGAATCTGTGATACAATTTCACTAATTTAATTTTAATTTGATGAAGTGATATGGCCTCGACCCACGCACCGAAAATTGGTTTTGTTAGCCTCGGCTGCCCTAAAGCCCTAGTAGATTCTGAACGCATTTTGACGCAGTTGCGTAGTGAAGGCTATGAAATTTCTCCTGACTATTCGGGTTCAGATTTGGTGGTGGTGAATACCTGCGGTTTTATTGACTCTGCGGTCGCCGAATCACTCGATACCATTGGTGAAGCGCTGAATGAAAATGGCAAAGTGATTGTTACCGGCTGTTTAGGTGCGCGTCCTGAAGTGATTATGGCAGAACATCCGCAAGTACTGGCCATTTCTGGCGCAGCAGCTTACGAGCAGGTGATGAATCATGTGCATACCCATGTGCCCAAACCTCACGACCCTTTCCTCGACTTGTTACCGAATACCGGCGTTAAACTCACGCCTAAGCATTATGCCTACTTAAAAATTTCTGAAGGCTGTAACCACCGCTGTACCTTCTGTATTATTCCCAGTATGCGCGGCGATTTAGTCTCTCGCCCAATTGGCGATGTGATGACCGAAGCGAAAAATCTAGCGAATGCGGGGGTGAAAGAGTTACTCGTGGTCTCGCAAGATACCAGTGCTTATGGCGTTGATACCAAATACAAATTAGATTTTTGGGAAGGTCGTCCACTCAAAACCAATATGTACGACATGGCCAGCGCCTTGGGTGATCTTGGTATTTGGGTGCGTATGCACTATGTTTATCCTTATCCGAATGTCGATGACATCATCCCGTTAATGGCGCAAGGCAAAGTTTTGCCTTATTTAGATATTCCTTTCCAACACGCCAGCCCACGCATTTTGAAAATGATGAAGCGTCCTGGTGATGTGAATCGCTTGCTCGACCGCATTAAGAAATGGCGCGATATTTGCCCTGATTTGACCATTCGCAGCACCTTCATTGTTGGCTTCCCAGGTGAAACCGATGAAGATTTTGAGTTGCTAATGGATTTCTTAGATAAAGCCGAATTGGATCGTGTTGGTTGTTTCCCTTACTCACCCGTAGAGGGTGCAGTGGCTAATGACTTAGCACCACCCGTACCAGACGAGGTTAAGCAAGAGCGTTGGGAAGAGTTGATGGCGCTGCAAATGGACATTTCGGAAGAGAAGATGAAAGCCAAAATTGGCTCACGCATGACGGTATTGGTAGACACCATTGGTGAGCAGGGCGCGATTGCTCGTTCGGCTGCTGATGCTCCAGAAATTGATGGCACGGTCATTATCAAAAATGGCGCTCATTTGCCCGTTGGTGAGTTTGTCGAAGTTGATATTGTCGATGCCGATACTTACGATTTATTTGCTAAAGTGGTGAGCTAGGTTTTTTCAGAGCGCTAGTCTTGTCTGGCATCATGCCGGGCAAGATACACCAACACAGCCATTGTTGCAGCAACCAGAAGCAGCGCTAAGATTTCTGTCATCATTCATCTTCCTTTTCAAGTTCAGAGAGCTTAATTAAAGTCTAACCTCAATGCCCTGAGCCTGCATGTGCTGTTTAGCCTGTTGTACCGTATATTCACCAAAGTGGAAAATACTGGCCGCTAATACCGCTTCAGCGCCGCCTTGGGTAATACCATCCGCCAAGTCTTGTAAATTGCCAACTCCACCCGAGGCAATGACCGGAATTGAAACCGCATCCGACACAGCGCGAGTTAAAGCCAAATCGTAGCCTTTTTTGGTGCCGTCACCATCCATACTGGTGAGTAAAATTTCACCTGCACCAAAGGCCTGCATTTTTTTCGCCCATTCAACGACATCAATGCCAGTGGCTTTACGACCCCCATGGGTAAAGATTTCCCAATGGTCATCGACACGTTTGGCATCAATGGCAACCACAATGCACTGAGAACCAAAATGGTCACTGGCTTCTTGCACAAATTCGGGACGGAAAACGGCAGCGCTGTTAATCGACACCTTATCCGCACCAGCGTTGAGCATTTTACGAATGTCGTCTAAGGTACGAATACCACCACCAACCGTCAGTGGAATAAACACTTCACTGGCGACTTGCTCCACCACATGCACCAAGGTTTCACGATCATCACTGGTAGCGGTAATATCTAGAAAGGTGATCTCGTCCGCGCCTTGCTGGTTGTAACGACGCGCAACTTCAACTGGGTCGCCCGCATCGCGAATACCGACAAAATTAACGCCTTTAACCACGCGCCCGTTATCGACATCTAAACAGGGAATAATGCGCTTTGCCAGTGCCATTAGTTACGCCCCATCAATTCATCGGCTAAACGCTGACCTTGCGCAAAGTCCAAGCTGCCTTCATAAATCGCTCGTCCGGTAATCGCGCCTGAAATACCGCTACTGGCAACGGCACATAAGCCACGAATATCATCTAAATTCGTGATGCCGCCCGAAGCAATAATCGGAATATTCACTGCTTCCGCCAAAGCTTGAGTGGCCTCGACATTGACCCCTTGCATCATACCGTCACGACCGATATCGGTGTAAATGATTTCATTCACGCCATCGTTTTCGAAACGCTTCGCCAAGTCGATGACATGATGCTCAGTGATTTCTGCCCAGCCATTGATGGCGACCATGCCGTCTTGTGCATCCAAGCCAACAATGATTTTGCCAGGGAACTTAGCGCAAGCAGCAGCAACGAACTCAGGCTCTTTCGCCGCTTTTGTACCGATAATGACATAACTCACACCAGCATCTAAATAACGCTGAATGGTTTCAAAATCGCGGATACCACCACCAATTTGTACGGGCAGATTCGGGAAGGCTTTGGTCACTTCTAATACTGCTTTAGCATTGACTGGTTCGCCAGCAAAGGCGCCGTTCAAATCAACCATGTGTAAACGGCGACAACCCGCATTAACCCAGCGTGTTGCTGTGTCTAACACATTACTAGAAAAAACGTCGGCATCTTCCATGCGACCTTGTTTTAAACGAACACATTGACCGTCTTTCAGGTCGATAGCAGGAATGAGTAGCATGTTTTATTCTCCGTTCCACGCACAGAAGTTGCGTAATAATTGTAGGCCAGCATCGGCACTTTTTTCGGGATGAGCTTGAATAGCGAACAGCTTACCTTGAGCAATCGCCGAGGTGTAATGCAGACCAAAGTCAGTTGTGCCAGCGGTTAGCTTGTCGTTGCTAGGGCGAACAAAGTAACTGTGTACAAAGTAAAAACGACTCTGATCTTCGATGCCTTGCCACAGCGGATGTGCTTGCGTATGTCCAATCTGATTCCAGCCCATTTGCGGGATTTTATGCGCAGGATTCCAGTTAGGTTGGTCGGCAAAAGCCAAAACGTCGCCCTTAAACACATTCAGGCAGTCGACCCCTTCGTTTTCTGCCGAATGCGACATCAGCACTTGCATGCCCATGCAAATGCCCAAAAAGGGTTTTTGTTGAGCGGCTCCAAGCACCGACTCACGTAAGCCTTCAATGCCGTTCAGTGCTTTCATACAGGCTTTGGCTGCGCCTTGTCCTGGAAAAACCACCGCATCAGCATTGGCGATTTGGGTCGGGTTTTCACTTACACTGATTCGTGTGTTGGTTGGTGCAACATGCATTAAGGCTTGTTTGACCGAACGCAAGTTGCCCATGCCATAATCAACGACAACAATTTCACGTAGCGACATTTATAGTGCGCCTTTGGTTGACGGCAAGATACCTACCATACGCTCATCGGCAGTTAAAGCCATGCGCAAAGCACGCCCGAAAGCCTTAAAAATCGTTTCCGCTTGGTGATGTGCATTGATGCCACGCACGTTATCAATATGTAAGGTTACGTGGGCATGGTTGACGAAACCCTGGAAGAACTCTTGCACCAATTGGGTATCGAAATTGCCAATGCGTTCGGCGGTAAAGGCGCAATGGAATTGCAATCCCGCACGACCAGACAGGTCAATCACCACACGAGATAGGGCTTCGTCTAAGGGCACATAAGCATGACCATAACGGGCAATACCTTTTTTATCACCAACAGCTTTGGCTAAAGCAGCACCGAGACTGATACCAATATCTTCAACTGTGTGGTGGTCATCAATGTGGTTGTCACCAATGGCTTCGATGGTGATGTCGACCATGCCATGTCGGGCGATTTGGTCGAGCATGTGTTCCAAAAAAGGAACACCTGTAGTGAGTCTGGCTTTGCCAGTACCATCGAGGTTAATGTCGATTTTGATTTGAGTTTCTAAGGTTTTTCGTTCAATTTGAGCGGTGCGCATCACTCTAGCTTCCAAGGTAACTAACAAAATTAGGCTTATTTTAACATTTTTAATAAATTAAGCGTGACAGTGAACAAATATTCTTCAAAACAAGTTTGATAAGTAATTTTTTGTGCTCATAATAAAAATTAATGATGACGATAAATTTTTTTGAGTTGGTAGCCTTGTCGTATCTGGTTAGAATACCCGGTACTAAAGTGAAAAGACCCACCCAGCTTTCAGGTTACATAACTTGATTGGGGTTAAGTTTTGATTCTTTTGGCTCCCATGTTCGTCTATAAAATCTTCAGTTAACTATATACTAGTCATCAGAAGAGGATAAGCTCGTGCAGTCAGTTGTATGCTTAAAATATGCAATTGACGAATCGGCATGTTAGGTTGTGTTCAATTAGAGAGGAAATCGCATATGGACACGGTGGTTAAACCGCAATATAACGATGGCGTAGTTAAGGCATTTACCTTAGCAGCTATTGTATTTTTGGTACTTGGTACCTTTTTTGGTACTTATGCAGCGTCAGAATTGGCGTGGCCTTTTTTAAACTTTGACACGGCGGAAATTACCTTTGGTCGTTTGCGTGTCATTCATACCAATACCGTGATTTATGCCTTTGGCGGTAACGTGTTGATGGCGACTGCTTTCTACATTGTGCAACGTACCAATGGTCGCCCACTTTACAGCAATAAATTGGCATGGATTCAGTTTTTTGCCTTCCAAGCAGGTTTGTTGTTGGCGGTCATTACCTTGGCTTTGGGTATGTCGCAAGCGAAAGAATACCATGAGCTAGAGTGGCCTTTGGATATCGCTGTAGCCATTGTTTGGTTGTTGTTCACCTTCAACTTCACCATGACTATTGCTGAGCGTGATAAGCAGAAAGTCCCTCATATTTACGTGGCTAACTGGTTCTTCTTCGGCTTGTTAATCATGGTTACCTACCTATGGGTATTGAATGCGCTTTCTGTTCCAGTCAGCTTGTTCCGTTCTTACTCTATGTTCAGTGGTGTACAAGATGCCATGATTCAATGGTGGTGGGGTCACAATGCGGTTGGTTTCTTCTTGACGGCAGGCTTCCTCGGCATCATGTACTACTTCGTGCCTAAGCAAGCGCAACGTCCCATTTATTCTTACCGTTTGTCGGTCATTCACTTCTGGGCCTTGATGTTTGGTTATGTGTGGTTAGGTGCTCACCACTTACAATACACAGCCTTACCTGATTGGGTAGGTTCATTGGGTGCGGTGATTTCTTTAGCGATGATTATCCCATCATGGGGTGGCGCGTTGAACGGTATGTTAACGCTATCAGGTGCGTGGGATCGTTTACGTACTGACTACATTCTGCGCTTCTTGATCATGTCACTAGCTTTTTACGCGATGTCGACCTTCGAAGGTCCTGTGATGGCAGCCAAATCAGTTAATGCTTTATCACACTACACTGACTGGACAATCGGTCACGTACACTCAGGCGCTTTAGGTTGGGTGGCAATGGTGTCTATTGGTGCGGTTTACCACATGACCATGAAATTGTGGAAAACTGAAATGTACTCTATGTCACTGATTAACTTCCATTTCTGGTTGGCTACCATTGGTACAGTATTCTACATCGTCGCTATGTGGGTATCAGGTATCATGCAAGGTCTGATGTGGCGTGCTTATGACGACTACGGTACTTTGGCTTACACCTTTGCCGAGTCGGTTGCCGCTATGCATCCTTACTATGTCATGCGTGCTATTGGCGGTATGTTGTTTACTACCGGTGCGGCAGTGATGCTTTATAACATGGTGATGACCATTCGCATGGCGAATGCTCGCCAAACTCAATTAGCACACGCTTGATATAACACTTGTACCAAGTCTGAACACTTTCGACTTGGTACATACTGAGGAGTTCATGAAATGGCAGCACAAAAGCCAAAAAATCTACAAGAATGGTTGGAACAAAATGTTTTTGCATTAATGTTCGGAACGGCACTGGCTGTGTCGGTTGCGACCATTGTCGAAATTGTTCCTTTATTTTATCTCGATGATACCTACGAACATACCACTAAGGATGAAGCAGGTAATTTGAAACACCCAGATTTGTTGTGGGAACGTGGTGATAAGCGTTTATTCTACAAAGATGAATCTGGAAATTGGGTTTCTGACTGGAAAGCAGGTGATGGTGTTCGTCCCTTCACGCCTTTAGAGTTGGCAGGTAAAGACATTTATTTGCGTGAACACTGTATGTATTGTCATAGCCAAATGATTCGTCCGTTCCGCGATGAGCGTGAGCGTTATGGTCACTATTCATTGGGTACTGAGTCAATTTATGATCACCCATTCCAATGGGGTTCTAAGCGTACAGGTCCTGATTTGGCTCGTGTCGGTGGTAAGTATTCTAACGAATGGCATACCATGCACTTAATGCGCCCACAAGCTTTAGTGCCCGAATCAGTGATGCCGGCTTATCCATGGTTGGCTGAAAATTCGATTGAAAATGACTTCTTCAATACTAAGCGTGACATGAAAGCGCGTTTGGAAGCCATGCGTTTGATGGGTGTACCTTACACGCAAGAAGATATTGATAACGCCGATGAACATATCAAGGGTTATACCGAGATGGACGCCGTCATTGCCTACATGCAAGTGTTAGGTACGATGGTTAAACTTGACGATAACAAGGTTTATCGTGAGTAAGATCGAAAATTACTTCCACACCGATTGGGCAGCACTGACTGCTCAAGATTGGGGTGGCATGATATTGACGGTGATTATCTTTGTCGCTTTGGCGGTGACTTTTTTTAATGCGTTGCGCCCTAAAAATGCTAAAGAACTAGAAGCACAACGCATGACGCCGCTGCGTGATGACGAATAAATTAAGAATTTGAGGAGACCTGTTATGGCAACTGAAAATCCATGGCCAAATGAAGGCAATACCGGCCACATTTGGGACGAAGACTTACGCGAGTTAGACTATCCGCCTCCCTTGTGGTGGATGATGGCCTTCTATGCGGGCTTTATCATGATCGTGTTCTATGCACTTTACTACCCAACCATTCCGACACCAACGGGTCACACCAAAGGTTTAGCGGGTTGGACTGCAATGACGGAATACAAAGATGATTTCGAAACGCTGAATAAGTGGCGTGCTGAAAAGTTTGCTGCGCAAGAACAAGCCTTAACTGAGAAAACAGTAGAAGAAATTTTAGCTGATAAAAACTTGGTGGATTACGCCGTAGCGACATCTAAAGCCTTGTTTGGTGACTACTGTGCCGGCTGTCATGGTGCTGGTGGTGCAGGTAATGTGAATTACCCTATCTTAGCCGACGATGATTGGTTGTATGGCGGTGACGTGAATACCATTTATCAAACATTGGTCATGGGTCGTGTCGGTAATATGCCAGCCTATGGTGCGATGTTGAGTGCTGAACAAATTGGTAATGTTGCCGATTTCATTATCGCTATGTCTAATGGCAAAGCTGAAGACGAAGCTTTTGCAGCCGGTCGTGAAGTTTATAACAGCATTGGCTGTGCCGGTTGTCACATGCCCGATGGTTCAGGTATGCCTGTGTTGGGTGCTGCTCGTTTGAACGACAAAGTATGGCGCTTTTCAGGCGAACGTGCTGAAGTGATCAAAACCATTGCTAAAGGCGTTAATGCTATGGGTGAGAAAGACACTCGTTATGCGGTGATGCCAGCCTTTCAAGAACGTTTGGGCGACAAAGAAGTTAAACGTTTATCAATTTACGTCCACAGTTTGGGTGGTGGTAAATAAGTATCGTTACGACTTGATTCCTAGGTACTTCTTGTGAAGTAGCTAGGAAACTTAATGAGGAGAAATGTTATGTTTGGTGGCTTAAATAACGACTTCGTACTCTGGGCAGTATTAGGTGCCTTAGCTTTCAGTGTGTTGACCTTACTGGTTTGGGGTTGGCGTATTGTTAGTGGTAGCAGTAGCTCAGATCAAGCGAGCAGTTAAGAGTGCTCATTGTTTCGGTTCATTAACGGCTCAGGTTACTGAGCCGTTGTTATTTTGCGGCTTTGCTACATAAACTTAGGTTATAAGATGTCAGAAAAAAATACTATGGCGCCGGCGGAAGATGCGGCTCGCGTTCAAAATGTGGTCAAAGGAACTTCTAAGACACTAGATGAAATTGGCGTAGAAATGTTAACCGTTTCAACGGATTTGAAAACGGTTCATGCTAAACGTATTGGTGGTTTTTTTCGCCAAGTTAAGAACGTTAGTGCTTTTTTATGGTTGAGTTTCTTCTTATTGCCTTATGTTCGTTGGGATGACCGTCAAGCCTTGCTGTTTGATTTGCCAAATCGTCAGTTTCACATTTTTGGTATTACCATCCTTCCCCAAGATATTTGGATGTTGGCGTCAATCTTGTTGTTCGCAGCCATGGCTTTAGCAGCGGCTTCAGCGCTGGCAGGACGAGTCTGGTGTGGGTATTTTTGCTTCCAAACCGTTTGGATGGATGTGTTTACTTGGATTGAAGAAAAAATTCAAGGTGGACCAAATAAACGTATGGCGCTCGATAAGGCTCCATGGAATGGTGAAAAGCTTCGACTTAAAGGCGCTACCAATGCGGTATTTGTGCTCTTGTCTTTCTTAACGGGTTTTAGCTTTGTTGCTTACTTCACCGATTCGCTCCAACTTTGGCAAGATTTATTTGCCGGAAACATCGGTGGGTTTGCCTGGTGGGCTATTGGAGGCTTAACCATTACCACCTTTTTATTTGCTTCGAAATTGCGTGAGCAAACTTGTACGCTGTTTTGCCCTTATTCGCGTATTCAAGGGGCGATGATTGACAAGCAAACCGTCGTGCCAACTTATGACTTAGATCGCGGTGAGCCACGTGGTCGTATGAAACGTGTTCGTCCGGGTGAAGAAGAGCCTAAATTAGGTGACTGTATCGACTGTAATCTGTGTGTGGCGGTTTGTCCAACAGGGGTCGATATTCGTAAGGGTCAGCAGATTGGTTGTATCACCTGTGGTTTGTGTATCGATGCCTGTGATTCGGTGATGAAAAAGCTAGATAAACCTTTGGGGTTGATTCGCTATGCTTCACTAGAGGAGTTCGAGGGTAAAGTATTACCGCCACTTTACAAGCGTCCGCGCGTGATTGTGTATACGGGTATTATGGCAGTGGCTGCCAGCGTATTGATTTATGGTTTAGCAACCATTGCACCGCTTAAACTCAATGTGTTGCATGAGCGTTCTCCGTTATTCGTGATGTTATCTGATGGGACGATTCAGAATAAATTAACCATTAAAGTGGTGAATAAAACGGATAAAGTGATGATGGTGAATGTGTCGGCTTCTGGCATTAATGGTTTGCGTGTTGAAGGTAATGATGCGCCCTTGCAAGTGGCGCCGGGAAGTGTGGGTGCTACGACCTTGCTTGTCAAAGCCGATAAGCAGGCCTTATCGGGTGCTAATACTCCCTTATTGATTGAGGCTGTGGATATAAATAATCCCGCTATTCGTCAGAAATATGATAGTATGTTTGTGGGTCCTAAGTAATCATCATTACGATCCTGATTGAAGAAATGACCCAGTCTATAACGGCTGGGTTTGTTTTATATCCTCTGAGTAAAAAGGAAATGCACCCATGAGTGATGCTTTACCCGTTGAAAAGCCCGTTAAGACATGGCATAAGCCTTGGAAGAATCCTTTTATTTTGTTTTGGTTGGCTATCTTGATCATTGTGCTGATGGTGAACTTTTTTATGGTCAGTATGGCGATTGTGACCAATCCTGGTATGGTGAATTCAAGTCCCTATAAACATGGTGCTAATTTTGAATCGATTCTCGCTGAACGCAAAGCAGAAGCACTGCTGGGTTGGCAACTGAGCATTGAATGGCCGCAACTGAAAGAACAGGTTAAAGTGCCTATTGTACTGACTGCGGTGGATAAGAGCGGTCAAGCGATTGTTGCTGATAGTGTTGAGTTGTATGCCTATCGTCCTTCCGATTTAAAAGAAGACTTTGTTGCAAAATTGACACCTGCTGATGCGTTGGGGCGTTACCAGACAGAATTAGCTATGCCTAAAAAGGGTAAGTGGGTGTGGATTGCAGAAGTGAAGCGTGGCAGTGAAAAGAGCAGTATTTCAGGTGAACTGATGGTTGCTGATCCAGCTCCCTAAGTTAGCGTTATGAGTCAAGCGTGTTATCACTGCGGTCAACCTATTGCCGATGAGGCGCTGGTTGAAAGGAAGATTGCTGGAGCGTCTAAGCAGTTTTGTTGTCACGGCTGTGCGGGTGCTTGCGAGGCTATTTATGAGGCGGGATTGTCGAGCTTTTACGACAAAGCGGACAAGGATGATGAGCGTCAGCCTGTACCCGTGATGCCAAAAGACCTAGCCATGTTCGATCATGACGAGGTGCAGAGCCAGTTTACGGATATCAGTCAGTCTGTTAGGGAAATCGAATTGATGGCTGAGGGTGTTCATTGTGCTGCCTGTGTCTGGTTAATTGAGCATCGTTTAGCCAAAGAGACTGGTATTGTCAGTGCTTATGTCAACTTTACGAGCCGTCGCATTCGTTTAAAGTGGAACAATAACCTCATTCAGTTGTCGCGCATTTTGCAAATTTTAGGCGAGCTGGGTTACGCAAGCCAACCTTATGATCCGCAACTGAGTCAACAAGCCTTGGAGAAATATAACAAAGGCTTGCTGTATCGTTTTGCCTTTGCCTCTTTTGCCATGATGAATATCATGTGGCTGTCTATCTCTTTGTATTTCGGTGCGGATGATTCTGAGTTCCAGCAGTTTTTCCATTGGGTCGCTTTAGGTATTGCGACGCCGACCTTATTCTATTCGGGTCAGCCTTTCTTTGTTGGCGCTTGGCAAGCCTTGCGTGGTCGTCGGTTGGGAATGGATATTTCCATTAGCTTGGGTATTTTAACCACCTATTTTTATTCGCTTTATGTCACCTTTGTGCCGGAGTCGGGTGGTTCGGTTTATTTTGATACCCTCGTTGATTTCATGTTTTTCCTGTTGCTGGGGCGTTATTTAGAGTCTATTTCTAAGAGCAAGGCGGTTGATGCAACGCACCGACTCATGTCATTACAACCTAAAATTGCGCGTCAGCGCATGGCCGATGGTTCTGAGCGCTTCACCGCGGTTCGTTTATTGAAAGCTGGGGATTTAGTCTGGGTTCATCCAGGTGATCGCGTACCGGTTGATGGGGTGATTGTTGAGGGTGAAGGACATTGCGATGAGTCGATGTTGACGGGTGAGTCGGTGCCTGTGCATAAACGCTTGGGTGAAAAGGTGTCGGCGGGAACGCATAACCAAGATGGTGCTCTGTTAATCGAAGTGCGTCAAGTTCTCGCTGAGTCGGCTTTAGGAAAAATCATTCGTTTGGTGGAAGATGCGCAAGCCAGTAAGGCGCCGATTGCACGCACCGCTGATCGCGTCATTCCTTGGTTTGTGGCGGTCACCTTATCCTTGGCAACCTTCTCACTTATTTATTGGTGGCTAACGCTAAACTTGGATACCGCCATTATGGCGGCAACAGCGGTATTAATTGTTACTTGCCCTTGTGCCTTTGGATTGGCAACACCTATGGCGATTGCGGTGGCTTCGGGTGTGGCGGCGCGTTGGGGGGTGTTGGTGAAAAATGGTGCGGTATTAGAGCAGTTATCGAATACCACCCATGTGCTGTTTGATAAAACAGGAACGCTAACCAAGGGTGAAATGTCTGTGGTAGCACATCAGCGTTGGACAGATCAGGTAGATGCGTCACGTCTGTGGGCGGTGGTTGCTGCGCTAGAAAGCCGTTCGAGTCATGCCTTGGCCAAAGCTTTGCACACCTTTGCCGCTCCTTTAACTCACCACCCGATAAACATGGAAGGCTTTTTGTCTTTGTCTGGGCGTGGCGTGCAAGCGCAAATTGAGGGTCAGCTATGGCAGGCGGGTAGTATCGGTTGGATGCAGGCGCAAGGCATCACATTGTCGTCAGCGACCAGTGACTGGTTGGCTGAACAAGCGAATATGGGTGCTACCAGTGTTTGTGTTAGCTGTGATGGCCTATTAGTTGCGACCATTGCCTTAGCCGATAGCTTGCGTGATGATGCGATTGAAGTGGTTGCTGCTTTGCAAGCGCGTGGTATTCAGGTGTCGATGATTACGGGCGATCGTGCCGCCGTTGCTGCGGTATTCGCACAGCAATTGGGCGGCATTTCGGTAACAGCGGAAGTGCTACCCGAAGATAAAGAAGCGGTGGTACGTTCATTGCAGGGAGAAGGGCGCGTGGTGGTCTTCGTCGGTGATGGTATTAACGATGCCCCAGCTTTGGTGCGTGCCGATGTAGGTATTGCTTTGGGATCGGGTACTGAGGTGTCGGTCGATAGTGCCGAAGTGGTATTGTTAAACAATCAATTGACTTCGGTATTGAATACCATCAAATTATCGACCATTACCTTGCGCACCATTCGTCAAAATATTGCCATGAGTTTGTTGTATAACCTGATTATGGTGCCTTTGGCGGTATCGGCTAAATTAACGCCACTCATGGCAGCCATTGGTATGCCGTTATCTTCATTGCTGGTGATTGGTAATGCAGCTAGGATTAAAGCGAAAGCAAATAAAAAATGAATGCATGGCTGGTTTTGTCGATAGCCATCGTTGCTGAGGTGATTGCAACGCTGGCGTTAAAAGCCAGTGATGGATTTACACGTTGGTTGCCTTCGTTGATTGTGGTTATCGGTTATGCGATTGCCTTTTATGGCATGTCTATATCATTAAAAAGTATTCCAGTCGGTATCGCTTATGCGGTGTGGGCAGGGGTTGGTATTGTATTGGTTAGCTTGTTTTCTTGGTTGTTTTATCAACAAACCCTGACAGGGGTGCAATGGCTTGGCATTGTTTTAATTGTGTCTGGTGTGATGGTGCTGAATATCTCCAGCACCAGTCAAATTCACTAGGCTGATTTAAGCCTTAGCTTTTAGTGCCTGACCTTCAAAGGCGATACCCGCCCAGCCGTCTTTCATAAAATTACGAATATTCATGTGGTCATTACCTTCAGGGGTGTTGAGGACATCTTGGTAGAAGCGCCCGAAGCAACGCAAGGTAGTTTCGGCGTCTAGATTCATGAATTGTGCGAAGGCAAAAATTTTGCAAGAACCTTCGTTTTTGCCTGCTTCATTCATAATGGCCGTTTCAGAAAGGCCATTTTTGAAGCTTGTGGGTGTATAGTTGAAATTAGCCGTAATCACATCAATGGTGTCTTCAAAATCAAAAGGTGCACCCGCTTGCAGTGCCATGATAAATTCTTGTGGGGTCATGGATTTATCCTTGTTTTAGTAAGGGTTTTAAATACTTGCCTGTCCAGCTGTGTTCACAGGCGGCAATCTGTTCGGGTGTGCCTTCGGCGATAATTTGACCACCGCCACTACCGCCTTCAGGACCTAAATCGACCAGCCAATCAGCGGTTTTAATCACATCAAGGTTGTGCTCAATAACAACAATGGTGTTGCCGTGGTCACGCAGTCGATGCAATACGGTGAGTAGCAGTTCAATATCGTGGAAGTGTAGCCCAGTGGTGGGTTCGTCCAAAATATACAGGGTATTACCCGTATCGCGTTTGGACAATTCTTTCGCCAGCTTAATACGTTGCGCTTCTCCACCAGAAAGGGTAGTCGCACTTTGTCCTAATTTAATGTAAGACAAGCCAACATCCATCAGCGTGCTGAGTTTGCGTTTTAAGCTGGGCACCGCATCGAAAAACACCAGCGCGTCTTCAATGGTCATGTCCAAAATATCGGCAATGGTTTTGCCTTTATACTGAATGTCGAGTGTTTCACGATTGTAACGGCTACCATGACAGACATCGCAAGGCACGTAAATATCGGGTAAAAAGTGCATTTCGACCTTAATCACACCGTCGCCTTGGCAAGCCTCGCAACGCCCGCCCGCAACGTTAAAACTGAATCGTCCTGGCGTGTAACCGCGTGCGCGCGATTCGGGAACGCCTGCTAGTAGCTCACGAATAGTGGTGAAGAGTCCTGTGTAGGTAGCGGGATTGGAGCGGGGTGTACGTCCAATCGGGCTTTGGTCGATGTTAATGACCTTATCGAAATGTTCCAGTCCGCTGATGCTGGTGTAGACTTCGGGGTGTAGGCTAGCACCGTTAAGTTCGTTTGCAGCCAGTCGGTAAAGTGTGTCGTTAATCAGCGTCGATTTTCCTGAACCCGAAACTCCCGTGATGCAGGTGAAAAGTCCTGCAGGAATGCGCAAGGTGACATCTTTTAAGTTATGCGCACTCGCACCTGTTAATATCAGCTCTTTGCCGTTGGGTTGACGACGTTCGGGAAGTTCAATGCGACGCGCACCGAGCAGATATTGTCCTGTCAGTGAAGCAGCGGTATGGGCGACTTGATCGGGCGTGCCTTGGGCGATGATTTGTCCGCCATGCACGCCTGCACCTGGGCCAATATCAATCAGGTAGTCAGCTTGTCGAATGGCATCTTCGTCGTGTTCAACGACAATGACGCTGTTGCCTAAATCGCGTAAGCGTCGCAAGGATTCTAATAAGCGGTCATTGTCGCGTTGATGCAAGCCGATAGAGGGTTCATCCAGCACATACATCACCCCCGTCAGTCCTGAACCAATTTGACTAGCCAGTCGAATGCGTTGTGCTTCACCGCCTGACAGTGTTTCGGCACTGCGTTCGAGCGTTAAATAGGACAAGCCAACTTGAATGAGGAAGCCTAAGCGATTGCGAATTTCTTGCAGAATTTTGTCGGCAATTTGCGCCTTGCTACCTGTCAGGGTTAATTCGCTAATCCACTGGTGCAGATCGGTTAAGGATAGGCGTGTTAGTTCGGGTAGCGATTTGTCGGCAATAAAGACATGACGCGCAGTTTTATTTAGGCGTGTGCCGTCACAGCTGGCGCATGGCTGAACCACACGTAGTTGTGCCAGCTCGCTACGCACCGACTCAACATCGCTGTCACGGTAACGACGCTCAAACCAAGGCAAAATGCCTTCCCACGGGCGCGGTGCATCGGAATAACGACCACCGGGCAAGGCAATGCGGTCATTACCACTGCCATGTAGTAGCTTTTGTTGAATACTTGCAGGCAGGTCTTGCCAAGCCGTTTCCAAGTCAAAAGCATAGTGTTCAGCTAAGGCTTGTAATAGCGATTTGGTGTAGGCGTTGCGTTTATCCCAGCCATGAATGGCGCCATTGCCAACGGGCAGTTCGGGGTGAGCGACAATGCGTTCAATATCGAAGCGTTCGACACTGCCTAAACCGTCGCAACTGCCACAAGCACCATGCGGGCTGTTGAATGAAAAGAGTCGCGGCTCGAGTTCGGCAACCGAATAACCACAATGCGGGCAGGCAAATTTGCTGGAAAACAGCAGTTTGAAATCGCCATCATCGGCGGATAAGGGTTCGACCATTGCCAATCCGTTGGCTAACTTTAGTGCGGTTTCAAAAGATTCAGCCAGGCGTTGTTTTAGGTCTTCACGCACCTTGAAGCGGTCGATAACGGCATCAATGCTGTGTTTTTTCTTGCCATCTAAGTCGGGAATGCGGTCAAGCTCTACCAGTTCGCCGTCGATGCGCACACGCAAGTAGCCTTGAGCAGCCAGCTCGCCCAGCAGTTCTTTATGTTCGCCTTTTTTATCGCGCACAATCGGCGCTAAAATCATGGCGCGGCTGTTTTCGGGTAAAGCCAGAGTGTGATCGACCATTTGACTGACGGTTTGTGCGTGAAGATCGCAACCATGTGTCGGACAACGTGGCGTGCCAACGCGGGCATAGAGCAAGCGGAAGTAGTCGTAAATTTCAGTGACGGTGCCGACGGTAGATCGCGGATTGTGACTGGTCGCTTTTTGTTCGATGGCAATAGCAGGGGACAAGCCGTCAATGCTGTCCATATCAGGCTTTTCCATCATCGACAAAAATTGACGCGCATAGGCTGACAGGCTTTCGACATAGCGACGTTGACCTTCGGCGTAGAGGGTGTCGAAGGCTAAGGACGATTTACCCGAACCCGATAAGCCAGTAATCACCACCAGTTTGTTTTTGGGAATGTCTAGGTCGATGTTTTTCAGGTTGTGAGTTCGTGCGCCACGAATGCGGATAAAGTTATCCATAATGCCGATGCTGCCCCGCTTAAATGTGACTCATAAGTATAGCGGAATTTTTCAGCAAGCGGCACAGCTTTGCTATACTTACGCGATTAAGAATCAGATTTGTTTGGAACACCACTATGCAGGCTAATGCCTTACCGCCAATAGATGATTTAGCCATGCGCCCAGATGAGAAGCGCGCAGCCAGCTTAATGGCGGCTCTATACGCCAGCCGTATGCTCGGCATGTTTATGATTTTACCGACTTTTGCACTCTTTGCTTCGGGTGAGTTTCCGCAGGCGTCTGCGATGATGATTGGTTTAACCATGGGTATTTATGGTTTAAGTCAGGCGTTATTACAGTTACCTTTCGGGATGTGGTCGGACAAGTTTGGGCGTAAACCGCTGATTGCCATTGGCTTGGTATTATTTGCTTTGGGGTCGGTGGTCTGTGCGCTGGCGCCTACCTTGGAATGGATGATGGTGGGTCGTGCTTTACAGGGGGCTGGTGCTATTTCTGCGGTATTGTTGGCATTGCTAGCGGATTTAACACGCGAAACGGTGCGGTTGCGTGCCATGTCTTTGGTGGGTATCAGTATTGGCTTTTCATTCACCATTTCCTTGGTCATTGGTCCTGCCTTAGATGCACTGGTGGGTGTGCGTGGTATTTTCTGGCTTACCGCTTTAATGGCATTAGGCGGGTTGGTGGTGCTTTACACGCTGATTTCTGACCCTGAAATTAAACCATTAAGTCGCGATGTACAGGCAGACACCTCTGCGCTGGGTGTGGTGTTGAAAGACGCGGGTTTATTGCGACTCAATTTCGGTATTTTTGCCTTACATTTATTGCTTACCGCTTTATTTATTGCCGTGCCCTTGGCATTGGTGCAATCGGCAGGAATTGATGTGATGCAACATTGGCAGATTTATTTGCCTGTGATGTTGGTGTCTTTTGCCTTGATGACCCCAATCATTATTTATGGTGAGAAAAAAGCCAAACTGCGTCCGATTTTTCTGCTGTCGATTGGGTTGTTGATGTTGTCAGAAGCCTTGCTGTGGGCAGGTCATGATAATTTGTGGATGGTGGTGTTGGCACTGATTGTATTTTTCACGGGCTTTAATGTTATGGAAGCTTCTCTGCCATCATTAATTGCTAAATTTGCGCCTGCACATCTCAAAGGGACAGCCAGTGGTGTTTATGCGACCAGTCAATTTTTCGGTACTTTCTTAGGTGGATTATTGGGCGGTGCTTTGCTGGGCTGGGGGAGTTTCGATGCCGTCTTTGCTGCGGCGATTGGATTGACGGTTGTTTGGTTCGCCATTGCTTGGGGTATGGTCAACCCTGATCGCATTTCCAGCTTTGTTTTACCCTTGCGTGATGAACATATACAAACGCCTGAAGCAACCAAGCAGGCACTGATGTCGATTCAAGGGGTTAGAGAAGCCTGGGTAGATAGCGTGGGTGTGCGTGCTTATCTGAAAATTGATAAAACACAAGTTAGTGAAGACAACTTAATTCATTGGGTAACGCGTTAATGTTTTGCTTTTTGCTCTAGCTAATTGGTATTTAGTTGGTGTACACTGCAAAAACTTGTCTGGTCGAGTTTAGGTCAGTCGAGTTTGTTTTTTTATTGTTAATAGTACGTAAAGTGTGTTGGAGAGTGATGTATGCGCGGTGTGAATAAAGTAATTTTAGTTGGTACTTTGGGTCGTGATCCTGAGGTACGTTATACGCCCAATGGTAATGCCATTGCCAATTTGAATGTGGCGACTTCGGAACAGTGGACAGATAAACAAAGCGGTGATCGTCAGGAACGTACTGAATGGCATCGTGTGGTGATTTTCGGTAAATTGGCGGAAATTGCTGGTCAATATTTGAAGAAAGGCAGTCAAGTTTACTTAGAAGGTAAATTACAAACGCGCAAATGGCAAGATCAGTCTGGTCAGGAGCGTTACAGCACTGAAGTGGTGTTAGACGTGAATGGTCAAATGCAAATGTTGGGTGGTCGCAACGATAACCGTGGTGGTCATGCCGAAATGGGCGATAGCGGTTATGGTGGTGATATGGGTGGTTATGGTGGTGGCGCACCTGCGCGCTCTGCTGCGCCTGCAAACAATCGTCCTGCTGCTTCAGCACCCCCCGCTTTTGGCCCCGATTTAGATGATGATATTCCTTTCTAAATTGAACGCTTGTCATTGATTAAAGCCAGCATACGCTGGCTTTTTTATTGTCTGTTTTTTTATTGCTGATGCCATCATCACAATCTTTGTTATTGAAGTGAAAAATAACTCATTGTCTTTTTAAATAAATGAGTTGAATATAGTACGTGTTAGTACTATATTAATCACCAGAGGGACTTAACTGAGGTTAAAACAATGAAATTTTTGCCAACCTTAGCTGCTTTGGTGACCACTTATCAAGGGTTTAATCGTTATTCGACGGATGATATTCGTCGGTTCGATTTAACTATGACGCAGTTTGACATCATTGCGACCTTAGGTAATCAGCCAGCCATGAGCTTTAAACAATTGGGTGAGCAAACATTGGTCACGAAAGGCACTTTGACGGGTGTGGTCGAACGCTTGGTGGCTAAGGGGCTGCTCGAAACGCGCTGCAATCCCGATGATGCACGCAGCCAACTGGTTGGTTTAACGGCTGAAGGTCAGCAACTATTTGAGGCTATTTTCCCCCAACATTTGGCGCATTTACAACAGGCATTTGGTCAGTTGAGTGATGTTGAATTGGAGCAACTTAGTCATTTATTAACGAAATTGAATCACACTTTTAATCGATAAGAGGATAGACACATGAACGGATTATCAGGACCTTTTACCTTGGTTGCGCGCATTTTGTTAGCAGCTATTTTTATTTCGGCGGGCTTTTCAAAAATCACTGGCTTTGACGGCACAGTAGGCTATATCGCTGCTTATGGTTTGCCGATGGCGAATAGTGTGGCTATATTGACTATTTTGTTGGAAATTGTCGCGGGTATTGCTTTGTTGGTAGGCTTTCAAGCACGTATTGCTGCCTTTTTATTGGGTGGATTTACCATTTTGGCAGCGTTGATTTTTCATGCCTTTTGGTCAGTTCCAGCCGATCAAGTCTATATGCAACAATTAATGTTTATGAAGAACCTGAGCATTGCCGGTGGTTTATTTATGGTTACGGCTTTAGGTGCTGGCGCTTGGTCGTTAGACAACAAACAACCGAACTAATTCAATTAAGTATCAAGAGGTAATAACCTATGATGCATTTAAGAAAGTCTTCCGAAAGAGGTTACGCAGATCACGGTTGGTTGAAGAGTTACCATTCGTTTTCATTCGCGCGTTATTACGATCCTCGTTTTATGGGTTGGGGTAATCTTAGAGTCATTAATGAAGATAGTGTGGCGCCAGGTCAGGGATTTGGCGAGCATGGTCATCGTGATATGGAAATCATTAGTTATGTCTTATCGGGTGCTTTAGCGCACCGCGATAGCATGGGTAATGTTGAATCCATTCCAGCTGGTGATGTGCAACGCATGAGTGCTGGTAGCGGTGTGAAGCATAGTGAATTTAATTTTGAGCGAGACGCTGAAACGCATTTTCTTCAAATTTGGATTGAACCGAATGAGTTGGGTGTTCAGCCCAGTTATGAACAGAAATCGATTGATCCTATGAGTAAACAAGGCTGCCTAAGGGTGATTGCTTCGCCTGAAGGAGGGGATAGTGCCTTGAAAATTCACGCTGATGCGAGGTTGTACGCTGGTCTGTTCGATGCCGAGCAACAAGCGAGTCTGCCACTTAATCCGCACAGAAAAGCTTATGTGCATTTAATTAAAGGTCAATTAAGCGTTAATGATATTGAATTGAATGCTGGTGACGCTTTAATGATTGAGAAGGAATCATTATTAACGCTAGCTCAGGGAAAAGGTGCTGAAGTATTAGTGTTTGATCTTGCAGCGGATTAATCGTGCCGATTAGTCATAAATTTAGGTTTTGATAAGCTGGGTATAAATTATTTTTTAATGAGGAGTTTTATAAATGGCAAAAGTCGTGGTGGTTTATCACAGTGGTTATGGTCATACGCAAAAACAAGCGGAGGCAGTCGCGTCAGGTGCTAATGCACAATTGGTGGCGATTGATGCAGAAGGTAATATTGCTGAAGCCGAATGGCAGGCGTTGAACGAAGCGGATGCCATTATCTTTGGTTCACCGACTTATATGGGGAGTGTCAGTTGGCAATTCAAAAAGTTTGCTGATGCCAGTTCTAAGCCTTGGTTTAGTCAACAGTGGAAAGATAAGGTTTTTGGTGGTTTTACCAATTCAGCGACCATGAACGGCGACAAACATGCGACCTTGCAGTTCTTTATCACTCTGGCCATGCAGCACTCGGGGATTTGGGTGGGAACAGGTTTGATGCCTTCTAATGCCAAGTCTGCTAAGCGTGACGATATTAACTATGTTGGTTCTTTTGCCGGCGCGATGATGCAAACTCCGTCGGATGCGGGTGTCGATGAAGTCAATGCCGGTGACTTAGCCACGGCTAAACTCTATGGTGAGCGTGTGGCGAAAATTGCGAACCAATTGCGAGGTTAACCCAGCAGTAGAATCGTTTTTGATTTAAAAGGGAGCATTAGCTCCCTTTTTCGTTTATAAAGCAGACTAAAATGATTAAAATAGCAAGGTTAGTAAATAGAGGTAACAGGCATGATTATCGTCACAGGTGGCGCGGGTTTTATTGGTAGCAATATTGTTAAAGCATTAAATGCACAGGGTCATACCGATATTGTGGTGGTCGATGACTTAACCGATGGTACTAAGTTCCGTAACCTTGCTGATTTGCTGATTGCTGATTATCAAGACAAAGACGTATTTCGTCAGCGAGTGGTGAACGATCAACGCGCCTTGGAAGGCGTTGAAGCGGTGTTTCATCAGGGGGCTTGTTCGGCAACCACCGAATGGAACGGTCAGTATATGATGGATAACAACTATACCTACTCGCAAGAGTTGCTTGCCGCCTGTCAACGTCAGAATATTCCCTTCTTTTATGCTTCTTCGGCGTCGGTTTATGGCGATGGTCCTGTATTTAGTGAGGGCTTGGCAAACGAAAAACCGCTCAATGTTTATGGTTACTCTAAATTTTTATTCGATCAGCATGTGCGTCGTGTGTTACCTAAAGCAACAGCGCCAATTGTTGGCTTCCGTTACTTTAATGTTTATGGCCCGCGTGAGCAGCATAAGGGCAGTATGGCCAGTGTTGCCTTCCATTTGCATCAGCAGATTCTGAAAGGTGAAAATCCTAAGTTGTTTGGTGCTTACGATGGTTATGAAGCAGGCGGTCAATCGCGAGACTTTATTTTTGTGGAAGATGTGGCTAAGGTGAACTTATGGGCTTGGCAACAAGGTGTTAGCGGCATTTACAATCTAGGTACAGGGCGTGCGCAGCCTTTCCGTGACATTGCTGAAGCAGTCATTGCTTATCATGGCAAGGGTGAAATTACGTACATTGATTTCCCTGAACACTTAAAAGGTCGCTACCAAAGCTTCACTCAAGCCGATATGGCAGGCTTGCGTACCGCAGGTTACACAGACGCATTTGCTGATGTCGCAACAGGAACTAAAGCTTATTTAACTTGGTTGACAGAGCAGGGGTTGTAAGTCTTGAGTGTCATGTGGCAAAGTAAGTTAGGTATTTGGCAATCTTATTTACTGATTGCGTTTGTGTTTTTCTTGCCGATTTCATCGGCAGCGCCTAATCTCATTTTGTTAGTGATTTTGGTGCTGTGGTTGGTTGAAGCTGATTTTACACGCAAATGGCAGCAAATGCGACAACACCCCTTATTTTTCCCCATGCTTGCTTTTGCGTTGATTTATCCTGTGTCTTTGTTATGGACAGAAGATATGGCTTGGGGGCAGCATATGGCGGAGCGTCACGCGATTTTCTTGCTATTTCCTTTGCTGTTAACCGTGGTGAGAAAAGAACATCTTGGTTGGTATTTTTCGGCATTTATTGCCGCTATGACGCTTTCTGAGATTGCCTCTTATGCAGTATGGTTTCATTGGTTAGCCATTCCAGGTATTGATCCTTTAGATCCAGCGGGTTTTTTGGGGCATTGGGAGTACAATCCTTTTTTAGCCTTAGCCATTTATTTCATGGCCTATCAACTCCTGTTTAACCCCGTTGCTTCTTGGCAGCGTTGGCTATTTGTGTTGTTCATCATTACCATGACGATTAATATGTTTATTACCGGTGGACGTATTGGACAGATTGCTTATTTTGCCTTAATGGGATTGTTGTTGTTGCAATACTTTTCCTACAAAGGACGGTTGAAACAAGGCGTCTTGGCTGGTGCGATTGCCTTGCCGTTGATCTTCAGTATCGCCTATCAAAGCAGTGATCTCTTTCAGACCCGTGTTGATCGCGCTATCCACGAAATTCAAACACATGATGAAACGAAAACAGGCTCGGTCAATGCAAGGTTTATTTATTGGCAAAATACCTTGGCAATGATTCCAGAGCACGTGTGGTTGGGTGTCGGTATTGGCGATTTTCCCGATGCCTACAATCAGTTTGTTGGTGATCGGGTACCGCCAGAAACCTTAATGGGTAAATGGGGCGAAGGAACGGGTCATAATCAGCCACACAATCAGTATCTATTTGAGCTGGCGAGCTTTGGCGTACTAGGCTTTTTGATTTTTGTATGGTTATGGGCAAGTATTATTCGCCATGCTATTGTGCAAAAAGATGGCCATGCGCATTGGCGTTGGGCGTTTGTCACATTAACCTTAATTGTGATGCTGACGGATAGTTACTTGCTGGTGCAAGCTTTCTCATATTGGTTTGTCTTTATGATGGCGACTTTGTGGCAACCTAGAGTAACGGCATCATGAAGGCATTAATACAAGCGCTTTCATCATCGCTTTCTTGGGATAAAAAATTAAAGTTATTGGGTTGGTGGTTGTTTGACGCTGAAACACGTCATTATCTGTTAAACATTAAAACTAAATTTGAGGCTGCTGGCTTAGGTGAGTTGCTGGTCGCACATCCATTTTTGTTTTATATGTTTCGCGCTCATGCGTTTTTATTCAAAGGACATTCAGAACCACAGCAAATTCTCAATGCCTTGTATTGCCATTATGTGCGTTTGGCGCAATCGCAATCAATCAATACGATGAGTGGCTATTTTAATGAAGGGTCTGTGTTGTGGCAGCAATCGTTTGAACAGTTGAAGGTAACCTTGTTAATGCAGTATGACAATCGTATGCGCTTCGAAGGGCAACTGAGTTTGAAGTTATTGCTCAATGATGATGAAGCCTATTTCATTAATTTTGTGCTAGATGGTGATACCGCTAGGGTAGCAGGTGTGCAAGGGGTAAAAGATCATAAAGATACCTATAAAATCTTTACCAAACAGTTGCATGGGCTACGTCCACAAAATTTTATTTGGATGGCGTTTTTGGCCTGGTGTAAAGCCATTGGGATTCAGCAGGTGCTGGGAGTACGTCCCGAATGGCACGTATATCAGAACGAAACCAAATCGAAAGGTAAAATCGGCTTCGATTACGAAACCTTCTGGCAAGAAGTGGGTGGTGTTGGTTTTGATGATGTTTGGTATGTGTTGCCGATTGACTATCCACACAAACCCATTGAAGAAGTCGAGCAAAAGAAACGCTCGCTGTATCGCAAGCGTTATGCGTTGTTGGATGGGGTTGCAGCTGTGATTGAAGCAAGAGTGAAAGCAGTATGAAGTGGTTGAGTGTGTTAGAGCTGCTTCGCCCTCACCAATGGCTTAAAAATCTGTTTGTGTTGGCACCGTTGTTTTTCTCGTTTCACTTCACTGAAGAGAATATCATTGTCGCTCTATCAGGCTTTGTGTTATTTAGCTTGGCGGCGAGTAGTATTTATGTTCTGAACGACTATTTTGATATTGAAGAAGATCGTCAGCATCCAACGAAATGCCATCGTCCACTCGCCAGTGGTGCGATTACTAAGCCGCAAGCAGTTCTGTTCATGGTGGGCTTGTGGGGTGTGGTTTCGGTTGGTGCTTATCTGCTGAATCCTGTTTTTTTAGCGGTTGTTGTTGGCTATGTCTTGTTGAACGTGTTTTATAGTTTTAAGCTTAAACATATCCCTATTTTAGACATTATCATAATTGCAATTGGTTTTGTATTGCGTGTGTTTGCGGGTGCGGTGTTGATTGCTGTGACGCCTACCATGTGGATTGTGTTGGTGACCTTCTTGTTGGCCTTGTTTTTGGCATTGGCGAAGCGACGAGATGATTGTCTACTATCATTACAGGGTAAAGCTACGCGTAAAAATATTGATGGCTATAATTTAGAGTTGGTCAATGCCGCCATGGTGCTGATGGCGGCGGTCACGCTGGTGAGTTACATCATGTATACGGTGAGTCCAGAAGTGGTGGTGCGTTTCGGTTCTGACTATTTGTATCTCACTGCCTTATTCGTGATTATGGGCATCTTGCGCTATATGCAAATTACCTTTGTCGAAGAAAATAGTGGTAGTCCAACCAAACTATTATTAAAAGATCGTTTCTTACAACTGACGCTGGTGGGCTGGGTTGCAAGTTTTGGGCTCATTAAGCTGCTATGAAAACGGCCTTTTGGTATCTGCTGTTTGCTCTTGTTGCAACGGGCGTTAATTTAGCGGTTCAATATACTTTCTTTGAACTCTTTGCTGGCTGGTGGGTTATTTATGTCGCATTATTGTTCGGCACTTTAGCTGGGTTAGTTACTAAGTATTGGCTTGATAAACGTTGGATTTTTGTCTATACCCCCAATAGCAAACAAGACGATTTATCACGGTTTGGTTTGTACAGCTTAATGGGCGTGTTCACCACCCTAATTTTTTGGGGAACAGAAATGGCGTTTTACCACTTGCTTGCGTTTGAAGGTTCACAATATGTTGGTGGTGCGCTAGGGCTTGCCATTGGCTACGTGATTAAATACGAACTGGATAAACGTTACGTCTTTAAATCGGAAGATAAGCAATGATGCTTTCTAGTTGGGGTCGCTATCCTGTTATCGCAGGTGAATTAATAACACCACGTTGTATTCAATCTCTTGCACAGCATATTACGCAAGATCAGCCCCTGATTGCGCGTGGTAACGGACGGAGCTATGGTGACAGTGCGCTGTCATCTAGCATGATCTCCACGCTGGCTTGCGATCACTTCACCTCTTTTGATGAAGCTACGGGTTTGTTGACCTGCGAGTCGGGTGTGTTACTCAGTGATATTATTACCGCTTTTTTACCGCGTGGCTGGTTTTTGTCGGTAACGCCAGGTACAAAACTGATTACCGTTGGCGGCGCTATTGCTTCCGATGTGCATGGTAAGAATCATCACAATATGGGGTGCTTTAGTGCTTGTGTTGAGTGTTTTGATTTATTACTCGCTGATGGTTCTATGGTGACTTGTTCTCGTTCACAAAACTGCGAACTCTTTCATGCAACCTGTGGCGGTATGGGATTGACGGGGGTGGTATTAACTGCTTCTTTTTATCTCAAACGCGTGACTTCATCGCACATTCAGCAAACCACCATCAAAACGCATAATTTAGCCGATACCTTGGTCGCCTTTGAGCGTTACGCACATGAAACCTATTCCGTCGCTTGGATTGATTGTTTAGCTCAAGGCGAGCAATTAGGTCGAAGTTTGTTAATGGTCGGCGATTTTGCGCACGACCATGATTATGCTTATGAATCAAAAACGGGTCCAACAATCCCGTTGGACTTTCCTCGTTTTGCCTTGAATCGTTGGTCAGTGAAAGCCTTTAATGCTTTGTATTACGGCAAAGTTGCAGAAGGGGTTTCTCAACAACAGGTCAGTGTCGATCAGTTTTTCTATCCGCTGGATGCCATTGGACAATGGAATCGTATTTATGGCAAACAGGGGTTTGTGCAGTATCAGTTTATTTTGCCTAAAGCAAACAGCGAAGAAGGTTTAAGCGAAATACTTCAGCGCATTAGCGAATCTGGCATGGGAAGTTTTTTAGCGGTATTAAAACTCTATGGCGCACAAAATGATAACTGGTTATCTTTTCCACTTGAAGGCTACAGCCTAGCCCTAGATTTCAAAATTCAAGATGGGCTGTTTACATTATTAGACGAATTAGACCTTTTGGTATTGCACTATGGTGGGCGCATCTACCTTGCTAAAGATGCACGTATGTCACAGGCCGTGTTCGAGCAAGGCTATCCGAAGGTCGAGGCATTTCGTCAATTACGACAAGACTTAGGTGCCGACAAAGTATTTCAATCGCACCAATCAGAAAGGTTAGGATTCTAATGTTAGAAAATGTGAGTTCGGAAAAATGGTTATTGGTGCTGGGTGCTAATAGTGATATGGCCGTTGCTATTGCCAGACGCTTTGCACAAGCAGGTTGGCATATCCAATTGGCGTCACGCAATATTGAGGCACTGCAAATCGAAGCGCAACATTTACAGGTTGCTTATGGTGTAAAAGCCAACGCCTATCATTTTGATGCTCGTGACACCGACAGTCACGCTAGTTTTTATGCTGCACTGGCGCATAAGCCCGATGGGGTGGTGGTCGCGTTTGGTTTATTAGGCGACCAAACGTCAAGCCAAGCAGACTTTAAACAAGCGCAATCAGTGATCGAAACCAATTATACAGGGGCGGTGAGTATCTGCGAAATTGTCACGGCTGACATGGAACAGCGTCAATCGGGTTTTATTGTTGGTATTAGTTCGGTCGCAGGCGATCGTGGTCGCGCCAGTAATTATATTTATGGCAGTAGCAAAGCAGCCTTTTCTGCCTATTTATCGGGATTAAGACACCGTTTATTTAAATCGGGCGTGCAGGTAATGACGGTTAAGCCAGGCTTCGTTGCTACCAAAATGACGGAAGGGTTAAATTTACCTGCCAAACTCACCGCAACACCGCAAGAAGTGGCACAAGCGGTTTTTACGGGTGTCAGCAAACGGAAGAATGTGATCTATGTGAAATGGGTGTGGCGCTATATCATGCTCATCATTATTCATTTGCCAAACTTTGTTTTTAATAGAACCAAGCTGTAATCATGTCTAAAACCCTTGCCCTATTCGATTTTGATGGTACGATTACGGACAGAGACAGCTTGGCCGATTTTATTATCTATGCTGTCGGGCTGCCGCGTTTTTTATTAGGAATCTTGGTGTTGTCGCCGATATTAGGCTTGTACGTGCTTAAGCTGGTTCGCAACGACTTCGCCAAAGAGAAAATGCTTGGTTATTTTTTCAAAGGCTGGACAATTGACCGATTGAATACAGTTGGACAAAATTATGCTTTAACACGCATTCATCAAATCATTCGACCACAAGCGCAAGCACGTTTACAATGGCACCGTGCACAAGGGCATGAGGTTGCGATTGTCAGCGCCTCTGCAGAGTATTGGTTACAGGCTTGGTCTGAGCAACAAGGATTTAAATTGATTGCCACAAGAATGGCAGTAAGTAACGGTGTGTTGACAGGACGGTTTGAAGGTAATAATTGTTACGGTGTAGAAAAAGTGCGTCGGATTAAACAAGTGTTAGATTTAGCAAACTATGAGCGTATTTATGCTTATGGTGATAGTTCGGGCGATAAGCCCATGTTGGCATTAGCGCATGAAGCGTTTTATAAGCCGTTTAGGGGTAAATGATGAAGTTGTGGGACAAGTGGGTAAGTGCGGTTAATGATGGCTCACCTGTTAAATTATTTTATTATAGCTTGTTATTTATTTTATTGACGGTGGGGGTTAACTCTTACGGCGATGAAGTCGTGCCATGGTTACAAAATTTATTTGTGAATCCTTATCAAGGTACATCGGCAGATCGACAGTTTCTGCTGACCAGCTTTTTGGGGCCGATGCTTGCCTATGTGCTAAACATTCGAGATGAAACAGGGTTTTTGTTGTTGAATTTGGCTGGCTTTATTGTTGGTAATGTTTTTATTTTTAAGCTGTTACAAGCCCAGGATAAAGCCCGATACTTTGTGTATGCCTTTTTGCTCTATTCTTTGTCTGCCAGTCTGGTTGTTTGGTTTGGTAAATCGGACATGTGGTTCTTTGTGTTGTCGACTCTGCTAGTCATTTTTAGGAAAGAACGCCGTTTGTCCTTTGTGTTAGCGCTGCTGTTGGGCTTAACACATTTAGAGCAGGCGTTGATTGTGGTGGGCATGTTAGGGCTGATGTTGCTGAATGATGCACTGCAAGAGGGGGCTTTTAAGTCGGCGTTGAAGTATTATGCGCTGATCGTGTTAGGTCTGCTGTTAGCGAAGCTGATACTGATGTTGTTTTTTAGTTTAAATGGTTTCGGTACGATAGAAGGTCGATTAGATTATATTTTGAACAGAGGGTTTGAAACCTTCATCGAGCCTGTCTTTAAAAATGCGATTGTGTATTTCTTTTCGATGATGGATTTGTTTTGGTTTCTGTTTTTTGGGCTGGCGTCAGCTTTTTTTTCGCAAGGTGGGAAACGCTGGATACTGTGGGTCGCGTTTGTCGTTGCGGTCGTGGTGGCATCGCTTACCTTTGATGCTACGCGTGTATTTTCACTTGTTTTTTGGCCAATGATTGTCTATTTGCTGTTAGTTGTCCCTAATGGCAAGCTTGCCGAGGTGTTTAATCGACGAATGATGCCGATGTTGCTAGCGGCTGCCTTATTATTTCCTGTTGTACAGGTAAAAATGTCAGGATCCTTGCTGTTTACTGGCTCAGTTACTTACACTTTGCCAAGGTAATTCATGAAAGATAATGCAAACCCCAACATCGCCATCCTCGGATTAAAACGCATTGGTGATGCCATTTATACCTTGCCGTTGATCGAAGCCTTAAAGCTGCAAGGAAAAACGGCACATATTACCGTATTTACCGAGCCACAAGTGGCGGCAATTTATGAGGCCAATCCGTTTATCGATGATGTTAGGGTCTTTCGTAAAGCCGATTTTTGGTGGCATACGCTCGCAGCGTTGAAAGCCGAACCCTTCGATGTGTGTATTGTGTTACACAATGCCTTTAAGTATGCCTTGTTGCCGTTTTTAGCGGGTATTCCCGTACGTGTAGGCTATGTCAAAGAAGGTCGAGGTGGGTTGCTAACACATAAATTGCCGCTGCTCACGTCCGTCATCCACCGTTTAGAACATAATGCACGCTTGGGTGATTTAATCGGTGTCAATGCGCGTGGGTTGTTGCCCCACATTTACTTGGCTGATGAAGAGCAAGAGAAGTCACGAGCCTTGCTTCAGCATTTCGGTTTGGTCGCTGGTGGCTATGTGGTGATGGTGGTGGGGTCCATTTCACCGACACGTCGTTGGTTTCATGATCGTTTTGCCGAAGTGGTGAAACGAGTTACGGTCGAACTAAAGCTGACGGTGGTGATTGTCGGCGGTCCAGATGATGTCGAAGCGGGTGAGTCGGTGATGCATTTATCGGGCGGGCTGGCGCGGAACTTGGCAGGGCGTACCAGTCTACGAGAAACTATTTGGTTAATGCAGTCGGCAAAAGCGATGGTCACCAACGATACTGGTCCAATGCATGTTGCCAGTGCGATTGGCATTCCGACGGTTACTTGGTATGGTGCAGCGAATGAAGATGAAATCGCACCGCCTTCACCCAATACCACTATTTTGAATGCGCGAGTGCCGTGTAGTCCTTGTGTGAAAGAAACCTGTGCCAATGACTTAATTTGTTTGAAAGGCATTACTCCAGAGATGGTGATGCAGGCGTTGAAAGCTAAGTTATGACAAGCGTTACCACAGCTAAACCCCTTGTCCATGCCAAAGCGTTACCATGGATATATGTGATTCTCGCCTTATTAGTTGTATCTTTATTGGCAGTACCGATTGTTGAAAAAACGCCTAATGCGTTAGCGTTTGAAACTTTTTATTTAGCGGGTCAACATTGGCTTCAGGGGTTAGACCCTTATGCCGTTTACGAAGGTTATGATTTTTATAAACTTAGCCCGACTTTTCTATTGCCACTCATCGGTTTTGCGCAATTGCCCTTTGTAGTTTCAGCTGTGCTATGGCAGTTTCTTTCGATTGCTTTATTTGCCTTGGCGTTGGTTGGCTTGTTGCGCTATTTACCTCTAAACCAGCCTTTATCTTTAGGTTGGTCTTTGTTTTTACCTTTTTTATTACTCACTGACTTTCAATTAAATGGCACTTATCTACAGTCTAATACCTTAGTTGTGTCCGTGATGGTGCTGGGTTGGTTAGCTTATGTCGAACAGCGTTGGATTCTGGCGGCTTTGTTGTTGGCTTGGGTCAGTAATATGAAGCTTTATCCCTTAGTATTGATGTTGATGCTGTTTGTTGATTTGCGTTGGCGTTTCATCGCCGCATCCTTGTTGGCGCATTTGCTGTTACTATTGCTTCCTTTTATGATATGGGAGCAATCGCAATCGACATTGCTCTACGATAGTTGGTTAGAACGGCTGTTGATGGATAAAACCATTACTTATGGAGAGCCTTGGGGGCATTTCTTTTTAGGATTAAAGCCTTTTCTAGAAGTCAATTTTGGCTGGGTTTTGCATCAAGGCTATGGTGTCGTTTTACTGTTATCGGCTTTATGGGTAGCGCTGCCCGTATTGCTATTACGTCGTGTTGGCAATTTTTCGATGAATGCGTTGTGGTTACTTTTAATAACAGCTTTAGCGTGGATATTGTTGTTTAGTACGCGCACAGAAGGACCCACATTAGTCTTAATTGCACCGATTTATGCTTATGCGTTATGGTGGATGATGCAAAGACAAAGCATTGCCTTGCGTCGATTCGGTTTATGGTTGTTGGTGCTGACCTTTGTGCTGACCTCATTATCCACATCTGATTTATTTAGAGGAACGCTCATTCATGAACTTTCGTGGCAACATAATTTACGTGCGATTGGTTTGATGATTGCATTTATGTTTACCAGTGTTTTGTTGTGGCATGAAGCACTAGCAACCATTAGACAAACCCCTGATACAAAAGGATATGTTCGTGTCTCATAAAATTACCGCTTTCGTACTGACCTACAACGGTGAAAAATACATTGAAGAGTGTTTAAAAAGCTTAATGTGGGCTGACGAGGTAATGATTGTTGATTCTGGCAGTTCAGATAATACGGTTGAAATTACACGTAATTTGGGTGTTCGTGTCGAAACCAACCCTTGGGCGGGCTACGGTAATCAGTTGAATTATGCGCTGAGTGTGGCGAGTCATGATTGGGTGTTTTTTACCGATCAGGATGAAGTGGTCTTACCTGAGCTGGCGCAAAATATTCGTCGTGAATTGAATGGTGAGATGAACTATTTAGCTTACAAAACGGGAGGTCAAAACTCTTTGTTTGGTCATTGGTTAGCCTGGGGTGGCACGATTGAAGCGAATGTGAGATTTGTTAATCGTCACCATGTGACCTATTGCCCCGTACAGCACACCTATATTTGCGAGAAGTTACCGAAAAAAACCATTAAAGGCGTGGTACGTCACGATATGGCACCAACCATGATTGAATGGTGGGATAGAAGTTTCAAGCTGGCGACCATTGAGGCTGAGGTGGATTATGCCAATGGTGCGCGCTTTAGTGCGTGGAAGGCTAGCATGTTTTGGTGGCGCTTTGTGCGTCGTTATGTGTTCAAGTTGGGCTTTTTAGACGGTTGGGCAGGATTATATATGGCGTTGCAACGAAGTATGTACATTTTGGCCTATCAGGCCTGTTTGTTGGAGTTAGATCGCGGCATTCGTCAACCTAAAGAAGACCCCAACAAAAGTAAGTTTCGGTGAACTGGGTTTGCCGTTTACTTCATATCGTAAATCTGAAGCACACCGACAACGCTTTCTTTATCAGTAACCACGAGCGAGTAAATTTTCGTGCGATGCATTAAGGCTTCAGCATCGGCAAAGCGTTCGTTGACATCAATGGTAACGGGTGAGGTGGTCATCATTTCTTGTGCGGTCAGCTGTTTTACGTCATCACTTTTATCGTAAGCGCGACGCACGTCACCATCGGTAATAATGCCAACAAGTTGCTGCTGATTGTTGCACACCAGTGCCACCCCTAAGCGCCCCGCGGTGATGGTTTGTAGTACATCTCTAAAGCTGCTGGTTGGCGTACAGAAGGGAAGGTTGTCCTTATGCATGACATCACCGACCTTTGTCAGCAGTTTGCGTCCTAAGCTGCCACCAGGGTGAAAACGTGCGAAGTCTTCGGGTTGAAAGTTTTTGTTGATTGATAACACCACTGCTAAGGCATCGCCCATAACCAAGGTATTGGTGGTTGAGCTGGTTGGCGCGAGATTATTCGGGCAGGCTTCTTTTTCGACTGAAATATCTAACACTGCATGGGCATGTTGCGCTAGCGTAGAATTCATCTTGCCAGTCATGGCAATAATTCGGTTGCCTTGATATTTTAAGAAGGGCAGGATGCGAATCACTTCATCGGTTTCACCACTGTTAGAAATCAGTAGAGCCACATCGTCGGGCTTAATCATGCCTAAATCACCATGAAAGGCTTCGCCAGGGTGGACAGAAAAAGCAGGCGTTCCTGTTGATGCCATGGTGGCAACAATTTTTTGACCAATCAATCCCGACTTGCCCATGCCAATCACCACTAAGCGTCCAGTGGTGTTCATAATCAGATCGATTGCGGTGACAAATTGCTCATTGAGTCGTTTAGACATGAGTTGCAGTGCGGCAATTTCTTCTGAGATGACGGATTTGGCTTGTTCGAGTTGTTGATTCATGCAAAAACCTAAAATTATGTGAAGTGTTGTAACATTTTAACGCACAACTAACCGAGCTGTAAAAATACTTCACTCAGTAGTAGGCTGCTCGATTCACTACTAAAACAGGATCGTCGAGTGGGAAGTTGAGGTTTACTTTGATGTTGCCAGTGCGGCCAGTGATGACTATCCGTTAAGGCATATTCAAATGCAGAGCGAGATAATTGCGTTTGTTGTGAGAGCCAGATGCCTAAGGGCTGTGTGCCTATGTTTCTGATGTTAGAAAACTCATGCTGTTGTTGTAAAAAGCTTTCTTGTTCATTTTCAGCTAGAGGAATGAAGCTGCGCGCATAAAGTACGGGTTTGTTGCGACAATTAAGCAGTACACTTCTTACCCAGCCTTGGCATGGATAACTAAGTTTTAAACGCGCTGCTTCATCTGCCAAGCACGCGTCTATGCCTTCAAATAGAAGGCTAACGGATAGCGGGCTACCACAGTTAGCACTGAGGGCGAGTGTTAGCAGTCCTGTTGTTTGCATCAGCTTTTGTGCAATCGGCAGACAATTATGCGGCGGCTTGTTGCGCCATTGGACAATGCTAACTGAGTCATTTTTCATGCCATTAGTTTAGCAGATATGTTGTCTGACGGCTATGCTTGTTGACTTGTTTAAAAAAACAGGTTATTATTGTAAAACTAAGTTTATGGCTATGTAGCTCAGTCGGTTAGAGCACAGCACTCATAATGCTGGGGTCACAGGTTCGAGTCCCGTCATAGCCACCAATTTGTAAAATCAACCCGTCTCAGTACGGGTTTTTTTGTGCCCGAGATTTCAGCTAAGCCAAATTAAGTGTCGCATCCTACCCCAGATTCAAAATTCAGCATTAATTGTTTCAGCAATTCATTAGGCTCAACTGCAAGTTGTGGAAATTTATTTTTCAACACATCGGTTAGCATGTGCTGATGAATATATTGAATAACACTGTCGAAGATATTCACCAATAATTCAATGGATTCTGCTTGTGTTGGAGGATGCATATCGTTATTGACGTGTATCTCCAAGCCAAACTCAACCCGACTGGTCGGGTTTGATTCCAAAGAGTGTAATAGCCAGCCAATTCGATGTTTTGGTTTCGCTTCTAAGAAAATCGCTAGGTGAAACATGAGCGTAACGTAGTGCACCATAATTAACTCATTCGACAAGAACTGATGAAAATTGATCTGACCTTGCTGGCGTTGTTCATGAATCCAATGATCGCATTGCGCTTGCGCTTCTTGAAATCGAAACTGACCTAAGGCAATTTCAATGATGTCAATTAAGTGTAATAACCAAAAACGTTTTTCATCCGAGTTGGTTGTGTGATGATTGAGGTGATTTGCATGCATAAATTGATGCAGAACAAAACGTTTGAAGTGTTGCGTGCGTATATCTAGCGTTTGCCCTAGTTCTGCACTGTGAACACAATGCTCGTCCTCGGCAATTTTCGTGAGTAATCTCGTATCTTGAACCATTTCTCGCGCAACGCGGATAGCGTCAATCAGTGCTAACTGCTGCTCTTTAACCAGAGGCTGTAGGCGATGAATATATGCCACGAATATTTTTTCAGCGTGTTTTTGAACCGGCATCAAAGAATTAGAATCATTACAATCTGTTACAGCCACATTGGACTCCTAACATCATAGAATTAAAGATTTCATCATAAGTCAAGCTAACGGCTTTTGCCTAGTAGGCGGAGCGGTTTGAATGATGAATATTTGATGATAGGTCTGTAATGGTCTAATAATCCCGGAGAGAAACATAGCTTACAATTAGCCTATTCGG